>JAEUQC010000212.1 GCA_016789905.1 Bryobacterales bacterium
GATCGACGCCGACTATCTCGCCATGCAGCGTGACTCCGACCCCATCCGCTATCGCCAGGATTTCCTATGCGAATTCATTCAGCCGGCCGACCGCATGATCGACGCCGAAACGTTCCAACGAATGATCCGCACCGACATCGACCAGTGGTTCTACGAACCGCTGCTGCACGACCACATCCCCGCCCCTAAACAGGCGTGACCAACAACAACCCAACCCCCTCCGGCCGCTGGTCTTAAAACACCATCGCCAGCCACCCGGACCAGGTCTTTGACATCCACATACACCTCCACTCGGGTCCGTAGAGATCCGGGAAACGGGACAGAAAAAACGCAGCGGGCGGCGCACCGGAATGCGCCGCCCGCTGCGTGGGTTTCCGTCCCTACCAGAGCAGTTTCAACGCGAACTGCGTCTGCCGGGGCCCGTTCGCTGTGCCCGTCACACGCCCAAATTGCGCATTGCCAACCGTCGTGTTCGGCGAGCCAAACACCGGATGATTCAACGCGTTGAAGAACTCGCCGCGCAACTCTAGCGCCACCCGTTCTCCCGTAATGTTGAAGCGCTTGAACACTGACAAGTCGAACAGTTCCACGAAGTCGCTTCGCAGGCTCGGATGCATCCGGCCCACATTGCCAAACGTGAACTGCGCTGGCAGCGTGAACGCCGTCGTGTCAAACCAGCGGCCCAGCGTCGGGTTGTCTAACGTCGCATCCTTGCCCGTCGAATCCGGCCGTTGCCCCCCGCCAAACGAGTTCGACGTATTGCCGGTTGTCCCCATCTGCAATGGAGAGCCGCTATTCAACGTCGCGATCCCGTTCACCTGCCAGTTTCCCGCCACAGCGTTTACAAAGCCGTTCCATTGGGCGCCGAACTGCTTGCCCTTCCCGAACGGAAGTTCGTACGTGTAGCTCGCCACCAACCGGTGCCGGTAATCGTATGGCGAAATCGAACGGTCGCACGCCCGGCAATTCGAGTTGCGGAATCCCGCCGAATCCCACGCATTGTCGCCGCCATCGGAGATCAGCTTCGACCATGTGTAAGAAACCACTGCCGACCCAGCCTGCGAGAACCGCTTCTTATAACTCGCCTGCAGACTGTGGAAGTTCGAATTCCCCCACATCGTCCCCGCGAACGAAACACCCGGAATGTGCGGATACGGCGTCAGCAAGTGCCCGCGCTGCACCGTTCGCGTCGACAACGGCCCCACCGGGATGATCCCAAAAAACGGATTCGTCACCGTGTCCAAAACACCCGAGTCGGGCCGGATGTACTGGTCCGCCAACTGGTCCATCTGCCAGCCCAGCGGCAGGTGCGTTCCCTTGTTCCCCGCATAGGCGATCTCCAACGCCGAACTCCGGCCAAGATCCTGCCCAATCGAGAAGTTCCATTGCGCGTTGTTCGGCGTCGTCATCGTCGAAGGCACCGGTGATCCAACGCCCTGACCCAACGCCGCCAATAACCCGTTCGCCGATCCCTCCGGCTGCAACACACCGTTCGGGAACGGATTGCGCAGCAGATCGGTCGGCGTCACGCCATCCACCGTCGGCACCCATGGCGTGGCCGCCCGGAACGGAGCCGTGCCGTAGTTGTTCGCGCCATACGGGGCCGTCGTGAAGAAGATCCCGCCGCCCACACGAATCACCGTCCCCGGCCGCAGTTGATACGCCAATCCAATGCGCGGCGCGATCTTGCCCCATTCAATCGGCTTCAACGTCCGGCCCAGTCCGCCTTTGTTGGCGAACGTCCATCCGCCCATCAGATTCATCCCCGTCCGCTGGCTCAACGGACTCACTGCGCCCGGATCGAAAATCGCGTACCGGTCGTAGCGCTCCGTCAACCCGCTTTCGAAGTCCCATCGCAACCCGAGGTTCAACGTCAGCTTCCGGTTCACCTTCCAATCGTCCTGTAAATAGAAGCCGTAGCTCTTGCTCTCCATCGCCGGCCGGATGCCATGTACCTCGCTGCCGCTCGCGCCCGTGCCCAACAGGAACGACGCGAACCCGAAGCCGCCATTCGCCGTCACCACCCGCGGATCTGGCCCCTGCGTCATGCCCCGGTTAAATGTGAAGTTCAAGCTCCACGGCGCCTGCATGTGGTTGATCAGGTTCCCGCGAATCTCCGTACCCGTCTTCAGCGAGTGGCTGCCATACACCTTCGACAGCGTCCCCACAAACGTGTGGGACTGGTTCGCCGACCGGAAGTTCCAATGGTGCAGCAACCCCGGCATCGTCATCTCTTCCACGCCAAACTCGGGAAACGCCAGCAAATCCGCGCCCGTCTCCGTATAGGCCGGCAAGCCAAGCGACGAGGGCCGGAAGCCCTTGTGCCAACTGCCCCGGTCCAGAATCGAGCGCGCAAACCCGTACCGCACGCTCAGTAGCGTCGTCGAGTTAATCGTCCAGCTATAATCCAGCGCCGCGTTCTGCTGCCGCTCGTAGTTGGAGTAGCAGCCTCCGTCCGGACATCCTGGCCCTGCCCACAGCTCCGGCTGCGAATTCTGGTTCTGGAATATCGTGTACCGGAAGAAAATCCGCTGATTCTCGTTAAAATTGTGGTCCACCTTCGTCGTCCCGCGGTTTACATCCGTCGGCGCCTTGCCCTGGAAGAAGAAGTTGTTCTGATTCGTGTTCTCCTGGCCCGGCAGGTTCGGCCGCGGCCCATAGAACTTCAACACGTTCGCCGCCACCGGGTCGATCCGGTTCGCCGGTATCCGGTTCCCAGGGAACACCGTCCGCACAAACTGCCCCGGCCGCGCCGGGTCCGGCGACGTCGAAAACGGATCGTAAATGTTCCGCAGCGCCCCCGTCGCCGTCAGCGTCTTCGAGAAGTCCCCAACCATCTGCTCGTCCGTCGGCAGCGTGAAGAACCGCGTCGATGCCGATCGCTGCCGCCGCCCTTCGTATACCGCAAACCAGAACGTCTTGTTCCGCCCGTCGTACAGCTTCGGAATCACCAGCGGTCCGCCCGAACTCGCGCCAAACTCGTTCCGCTGGAACGTCGCCAGCTTCGCCCCGCTCGCGTTCGAAAACCACCCGTTGGCGTCCATCTTGCTGTTACGCAGGAACTCAAACACCGAACCGTGCAGCGTGTTCGTTCCGCTCTTGGTCGCGATCGTCAAAATGCCGCCGCCGCTGCGGCCATACTCGGCGCTATAGGAGTTGGTCTGGATCCGGAACTCTTCCACGCCCTCTACTGACGGCACCGCGCTGTTGGCGTTCATGTTCGCCGTGTTCGCGTTCATCGTCACCGGCACGCCGTCCATCATGATCGCGTTCGAAGAGTCCCGCCCCCCGTTCACCGTGAACCGGCCGATCGACTCAAACCCTTCCCCCACTCCGCCGTTGCCCCCGGCCGGACGGAATCCAAACACCCCAGGCGTCAGCGCCGCCAGGCCGTAAACATTCCGCCCGTTCAGCGGCAAATCGATAATCCGCTTATTCTCCACCACCCCGCTCAGCGTCGCGCTCGTCGTGTCCACCGCCACCGCGCCGCCCGTTACCGTCACGCTCTCCGACACCGCGCCCACCTGCAGCGATATGCTCACTTCCGCCTTTTGCTGCGTCGCTATCGGGATCAGCTCCACCAAATGCGCCCGGAAACCCGCCTTCTCCGCGCGCAGCTTGTACCGCCCCGGCGGCAGCGGCGACACCAGATAAAACCCGCTCTCGTTCGACGCCGAACGCATGTTCACGTTCCGGTCCAAATCGGTGACAACCACCGTCGCCCCGGATATCGCCGCACCCGATGGATCTGTCACCAGACCGGAGATCTGCCCAGCTACCGTCTGCGCCGATACATGCGGCGCAAACAAACCAATTGCGAGTGGAATAGCCAACTTCATTACGGACCGAACAAGCATCATCGAGGACCCCTTAACGAAAAGTAATGAGACACGGACCACGGAAGCATATCCAATCAGTCCCCCTATTTGCAAATCCCGTTAAGCGCTCAAGCGCTCAACGCATCTTATCGCCGCTTCCCGCATCATAAGGAGAACCCCATGCCGATCCTATATCGCTATCTGAAGCAGTATCTGCCCCTCGTCCTTCTGGCCCTGCTCCTCGCCACCGTCAACCAGGTCTTCTCCCTGCTCGACCCCCTCATCTTCCGCCACGTCATCGACAACTACGCCACCAAATACCAGCAGTACACCACGGAGCAGTTCTTCCGCGGCGTCTCGCTCCTGCTCGGCGCCACCGTCGGCGTAGCCTTCGTCTCCCGCGTCGCCAAGAACTTCCAGGACTACGTCATCAACCGCATCACCCAGCAGCTCGGCGCCCAGATGTACGCCGACGGCATCCGCCATTCGCTCTCCCTCCCCTACCAGGTCTTCGAGGACCAGCGCTCCGGCGAAACCCTCGGCAAGCTCCAGAAGGTCCGCACCGATGTCGAGAAGTTCATCCAGGTCTCC
>JAEUQC010000059.1 GCA_016789905.1 Bryobacterales bacterium
GTGTCCTGATCAACGGCGCCGCTCGCGCCCAGCGCCTTGCCATAGTAATAAATCAGCTTATAGCGATGTGTCCGGATGCCGTAATTGGCCGTTACATTGTGGCCGCCACCCAGGTGCATCCAGTAGCGGTAGTACATCTCCTGGCGCCAACCCTTCGGCTTCTTTCCATCGAGCAGCGGCTTCAGGCTTACTCCCTGCATGTCCTTGGGCACGGCAGCGCCGGCAGTGTCGAGAAACGTCGGCGCGAAGTCCAGGTTCAGCACCATATCACTATTCACGGTGCCGGGCTTGGTATGGCCAGGCCAGCGCACCAGCAGCGGCGTCCGCAGGCACTCCTCGTACATGAACCGCTTGTCGTACCAGCCGTGATCTCCCAGAAAGAAACCCTGATCGGAGTTGTAAATGACGATGGTGTCGTCCGCGAGTTTTTCCTGGTCGAGGTAGTCAAGCACCCGGCCCACGTTGTCGTCCACCGATTGGATGCAGCGCAAATAGTCTTTGATATAGACCTGGTAGGCCCACTTGCGCAGCGCGTTGCCCTCCAAGCCGGGCGGTGGATCCATCTTCAGGTCGGTCTTGGTGCTGTCCTGGCCCACACGCATCCTCGAGCGCTCCGCGGCGCCCGCGCGGCCCTTGTGTTCGTCGTAGAGATTATCGGGCTCGGGGATCTCGACGTCCTTAAACAGATCTTTGTACTTCGGGCCGGGTTCCCAGGCGCGATGCGGCGCCTTATGGTGGCACATCAGGAAGAATGGCTTGTTCTTGTCGCGCTGCCTGAGCCAGTCGAGCGTGAAGTCGCCAATAAGGTCCGTGCAGTAGCCGTCGTGCTTCTTGCGTGTGCCGTCCATGTCGATGAAGACGGGGTTGTGGTACAGGCCCTGGCCGGGAAGAACCTTCCAATAGTCGAAGCCCGTAGGGTTGGTGACTAGGTGCCACTTACCGATGATGGCGGTCTGGTAGCCCGCGGCCTGGAGATACTTGGCGACGTTAGGCGCGGCGGGGTCGATTTTATCGTTAAGCGTCTTGATGCCCGAGAGATGGGAGTATAGGCCGGTGAGGATAACACCCCGGCTGGGCGTGCAGATGGAGTTGGTGACAAAGCAGTTGGCAAAGCGCGTGCCGCCCTGCGCGAGGCGATCGATGTTCGGGGTTTTGTTGATCTTGCTGCCGTAGGCGCTGATGGCGTGGGCGGCGTGATCGTCCGACATGATGAAGATGATATTTGGACGTTTTTTTTGCGTTTGGGCGGAAAGCGCGGCACCGGCGAGGAGGGGAAAGAGTTTGCGGCGAGAGAGCATCGGGATTAGCGTATCAGAGCTGTTCTTGCCACAGCAGCAGCGACCTCAACAACTGCCCTTCAAACCCGTTCGCAAACCGCGACTGAAGCTGGGAAAGCGGTTCGGCGCCGGTGATGAGGAAGTACTCGGCAAAGGGCTCAAAAGCAGGCCTGGCCGTCTCGCTTGGCGGCGTCAGAAAGACAACCGCCGCGGCCAACCGGTTCTTCGCTTCACCCGGCTCGTGAAAGCTACAGACGATCTCCCAGGAGGGGACTGCGTTCTGGCGGAGCGCAAAAGTGCGGCTGGTACTGGTAAAGCGCGGTTCGTAGTCGAGTGGCGCTGTCTGCAGCCAGGCAATGTCGCTGGGATGTATCACGATGCGGGAGCAGTTCAGTCGCCGATTCGGCGTTGCGCGCCCGACGTTAAGTTGGCCGATGAGGCGTTCGAATCGGCCCGTTACTATTTCGCCGAGCGCCGCAACGGCGGTTTCGAGTGCTTCTGATTGCACACTCTCTTCAGGGTATAGCCCATCGAGTTTGGCTCGGATGATCTCCATCACTTGATCCAGCGACTGTTCGCCATTACCGCCGCGGTGCGCAAACGCCGCGGCTGCGCTCATCTTCACCACCTGGCGGCGTTGCAGCGCGCGGAACCGTTCGACGAGAGGGCGGAAGTCGCGGCCGTCCGCCTTTTCCAGTGCGTCAAAGTAGATCGCCTTCTCGCTCGCCCGAATGATGAGCGGGAATCGTCCGCCCTGGATTAACAGCAGCGATGCCAACGCACGAGCCGTTCGCCCATTGCCATCCGGGTATGGGTGGATCTCTGCGAAACGGTGGTGAAACCACGCCGCCCGGATCTCTACCGGAACCCTCCGGGCCGCATAATCCGCCGACAGCTCCATTGGGCGGTCCATCTCCGCCGCCACATGCTCCGGCGTGCAGTATTCGTGAACACATCCGTCCTGGAGCCTTACCCGGTATGGCAGTGCCTTTCATTTGCCTAATTCGAAGTCATGCGGCGTGCTTCGCAGCAGGTGGGCGTGGAGTTCGTGGATGAAACTGGTGCCCAATCGGCGTTCGGCCTTGACGAACGAGAACAGCCCCTCCACCACTTCGATTTGATCGCGGATCACCTGCGCCACTCGTTCCGATGACCAGGCGCTGGCGTCGCCGGGAATTCGGTCCGCGCGCACTCCGTGGGCCAGCAGTGTTTCCGTCACACCTCTATCCCAGTGATAGAGGTCCTCCACCATTCCGGTTTCGATACTCCACTCGGTTAGCATCCGCTCACGTAGCCGCTTTGCCGCTTCCGCGCCCAATTCTGCGCGAAGGTCTGCGGCGACGCTCTGCATCGCGGTCAGTTCCATGTCGGCCCATGACTTCCAATCGTCCGGTAAAGGCGCAATCGGACGCCAAACATGTCCCATGAATCGACGCTACCGCAAGTTGATCTCGGCCACGGAGAGGGTACGATGAAGTCATGCCCAGCCAAAAAGTGGGCGAGCAGATCGCGACCGCCGTTTCCGCAGTGGAAGGGCATATCCATGTCATCCGAGGCCAGCGCGTCATCCTCGACAATTGTCTCGCCAGTCTTTACGAAGTGGAGACGAAGTCCATCAATCGCGCAGTGAAACGTCACGCCGAACGATTCCCCATAGACTTCCTATTCCAGCTAACCGAAATCGAAGCGGCAGACTTGAGGTCCCAAATTGGTACCTCAAGATCACACGGAGGCCGAAGATACCTCCCCTACGCCTTCACCGAGCAAGGTGTCGCCATGCTCTCCTCCGTACTCAACAGCCAGCGCGCCATCCAAGTGAACATCGCCATTATGCGCGCCTTCGTCAAGACGCGCGAGTCCGCCCTCGCCCACAACGACCTCGTCCGCCAACTAAACGCCATGGAAAAGAAGTACGACTCGCAGTTCCAGGTCGTCTTCACTGCCATCAAGAAGCTAATGGAGCCAATTCCATCCAAGCCCAAAAAGCGAATTGGATTCCGCGAATCCTGATTCGCTTCCGTACTACCGCTGATTCGCTTTCAGGATCTTCTTCCGCAACCGGATCGATTGCGGCGTCACTTCCACGAACTCATCGTCCTTGATGAACTCAATGGCCTGCTCCAGGTTCAACACGCGCGGCGGAACAATGCGGACGGCGTCATCAGCGCTCGACGAACGCATATTCGTCAGTTTCTTTTCACGCACGATATTCACGTCCAGATCGTTATTTCGCGCGTTCTCCCCGATGATCTGGCCCTCATAAACTTCCGTCATCGGCTGCACAAAAATGGTCCCGCGCTCCTGCAAACTCTCAATTGCGTGCGGCGTCGTCTTGCCATTGCGGTCAGCGATCAGCGCGCCCGTCGGCCGGCTTTCGATATCCCCCTGCCACTCAATGTAGCCGTGGAACAGTGAGTTCAGAATCGCCGTGCCGCGCGTCTCCGTCAGCAGTTCTCCGCGAATACCGATCAACCCGCGCGACGGCACCAGGAACTCCAGCCGCACGCGGCCCGATCCGTGATTGATCATCTTCGACATCTTGCCCTTGCGCGCGCCAATCCGTTCCATCACCACGCCCACGAAGCTTTCCGGGCAATCGATGGTCAACGTTTCCAGCGGCTCCTGCACCTGGCCGTCCACCTTGCGCGTGATGATTTCCGGCCGCCCCACCATCAACTCGAACCCTTCGCGGCGCATCATTTCAATCAGAATCGCCAACTGCAATTCGCCGCGGCCCATCACCTTGAACGACTCCGGCGAACCTGCGTCTTCCACGCGTATCGACACGTTCGTCAGCAGTTCCTTGTCCAGCCGGTCCCGCAGGTTGCGCGACGTTACATACTGGCCTTCCCGGCCCGAAAACGGCGACGTATTCACCGTGAACGTCATCGCAATCGTGGGTTCGTCGATCTGAATCACCGGCAGCGGCATCGGTGTCTCTACATTCGATACCGTTTCGCCAATCGTGATTCCTTCCACTCCCGCGATCGCCAAAATGGACCCCGGTACCGCCAGCGTTTCCTCCACCCGCTTCAGGCCCGAAAACGAATACATCTTCGTGATTCGCGTCTTCTGAATCTTGCCGTCCAGCTTGCACACCGACACTTCATCGCCCAGTTTCAACGTGCCATTGAACACGCGTCCAATGGCCAGCCGGCCCAGGTAATCCGAGTAGTCCAGATTCGCCACCAGCAACTGCAGCGGCGTATCCGGATTTCCCTTCGGCGCCGGAATATGCTTCAAGATGGTCTCAAACAGCGGCTCCAGGTTCTCGCTTGGGTCGTCGACGGACATCTTGGCGATGCCCTTCTTCCCGTTCGTGTAGATCACCGGGAAATCGAGCTGATCCTCCGTCGCGTCCAGATCGATGAACAGGTCGTACACCTCGTTCAACACTTCCTGCGGGCGCGCGTCGGGCCGGTCGATCTTGTTGATTACAACGATCGGCGCGAGCTTGGCCTCCAGCGATTTCTGCAGCACATAACGCGTCTGCGGCAGCGGGCCTTCGCTAGCGTCCACCAGCAGCACAACGCCGTCGATGATCTTCAACGCCCGTTCCACTTCACCGCCAAAATCGCTGTGGCCGGGCGTGTCCACGATGTTTATCGTGTAGTCTTTGTAATGAACCCCGGTCGTTTTGGCCAGAATCGTGATCCCACGCTCCCGTTCCAAATCGTTGGAATCCATGACGCGCTCGGTCTGCGCTTCGTTCTCGCGATAGATGCCGCTTTGACGGAACATCGAATCAACCAGCGTGGTCTTGCCGTGGTCTACGTGCGCAATAATCGCAATATTGCGGATGAAAGAGGAGGGATTGGTGGAGCTCAAACTCTTTCATTGTCCCACGTTCCTGTCCCTCCGCGGGTGATATCCTGAATATTAATGGCTGAAACTGATCGTTTGCCGTGTGTTGTTATCGTCGGCAGGCCAAATGTGGGGAAATCCACATTGTTCAATGCCATCACCGGAAGCCGCCGTTCCATCGTCGGCGATGAGCCTGGAATCACCCGTGACCGTATCGGCGGCATCGCCGAACACGGACGCAAACGTTTCGAACTTATCGATACCGGCGGCATTGTCCCCGACGACCACGCGCTTATCCCCTCCCAAATCCTGCGGCAGGCCCGCTTCGCTCTCGATGCGGCGGACCACATCATCTTCGTCATTGACGGCCGCACCGAAATCACCTCCAACGACCGTGAACTGGCGCTGATGCTGCGCAAGCTCAATAAGCCGCTTCTCCTCGCTGTCAACAAAATCGACACCGATAAGAACCAGCACCTGGTCGACGACTTTCACCAACTGGGCATCGCCCCCGTGTTCGGTATCTCCGCCGAACACCGCGCAGGCATCTACGAGATGCTCGACCTTGTCACCGCGCCGTTCCCGGAAACGCCCCGGCCCGCCCCGCTCGAAGAGGGCGAAGAGACGCCCGCGAAAAAGACGCCGCCCATCAAGGTTTCCATCATCGGCCGGCCCAACGTCGGCAAGTCCACGCTCATCAACGCCATCGTCGGCGAGGAACGCTCTATCGTATCTCCCGTCGCCGGCACCACGCGCGATACCGTCGATGAGCAGATTACCCACAAGGGCGTGGACTACCTGTTCATGGACACCGCCGGCATTCGCCGCAAAGGCAAGACGCACCTGATGGCCGAAAAACTCAGCGTCGTCATGGCCCGCCGGCACATCCGCATGGCGCACGTGGTCTTGCTCGTGATCGACGCCACCGAAGGCCCTCTCGGCCAGGACGCCACCATCGCCGGCTATGCCCATGAAGAGGGCCGCGCGCTGATTGTGGTCGTCAACAAATGGGACGCCGCGCCGGACAAAAATAAAGCCAAGTTTGAAGACGAACTCCGCGACGAACTGAAGTTCCTCGAATACGCCCAGGTGGCCTTCGTCTCGGCGAAAACCGGCAGCGGTGTGGGCCAGTTGTTCGAGATGATCCGCAACGCCCACAAGTGGGCGTCGCACCGCGTCGGCACTGGCGAGTTGAACCGCTTCTCCATGGGACTCGTTCTGGAGCCCGACACGCGCATCAAGTACATCACCCAGGCCTCCATTCGCCCGCCTACGTTTATCGTTTTCCCGGACAAAAAGCGCGAACTGCACTTCTCCGCCGAGCGCCAGTTGGTCAATCGTCTCCGCGACGCCTTCGGCTTTCGCGGCACGCCCATCACCATCAAAGTGAAGTTCTCCGCTAACCCGTTTGAAGGCCTGCGGAAGAACGAACCCGCCAAGCGCCCCCCGCGCAACACCGCGCAGAAATCGGTGAAACGCACCGGTGGCGAGTCGTCAAAGAGCGCGCCGAAGCGCAAAGCCGGCACTGGCAAGAACGCCGCCCGCCGCGCCAAAAGCGGCACCGTTCGCAACAAGCAAAAGGGAAAGAAGTAGGAAGCCGCGGGCCCGCCACCGCCATCGGTGCGGGCCCGCCAATCCTTCTAACGCCCAGCCGCCCGAGTCTTCACGGCAACAATCGCCGGCTGAAGACCCGCCTTTGCCAACACACCGTAAACCACTAGGCCGACGATGAAGCTATAAACAACCGCCGGCTGATAGCTGCTCTGAATGCCAACGGCGAAGCCCGCGGCCCACGCGCCATACCCCGCCCAGTTCACGCCCTGCCGCGGGCCGGACCATTCTTTTCCCGAAAGAAAATAATCGGCCACCATCGCGCCGCAGATCGGCCCGAACGAAGCACCCACAATCGAGAACACCGCGGCCAGGTTTGCCGCCGCCCCAGTGATCGCCAGCACGATCGCCACGGTCACACCCGCCATCGTCGATGACATGCGCGGAACCCCCGGAATCATTGTCGAAAAGCTGTTCCCCGCAATGAACGCGCAGAAGCAGGCCGGCGTGATCGACGCCACCGCGAACAGGATGAACATTGCCGAAGCCAGAAACCCGCCCTGCGCCCCGATCACCGCGTCGTAGGAATAACTCGTGATGGATGTGTCCAACGCGCGCGCTCCCGCCACCGACAATATCGGCAACCCGCCCGCGATCACGATTGCCAGCGCGATGCCCGTCAGCCCTCCCATCCGCACGTCGCGCTCGTCGCGGCTGTTCATGCCGAAGTCTACGCCCGCGGCGCCCGCTGTCGCGAAGAAGCCAATCACCGTTTGCAGAATCGTTAGAACCGCGCCCGTCGCATCGTCCGCCGCCGGCTTATGCAGCCCCATTCCGCCCATGTTCTTGAAGAACACGAACAGAATCATCAGCAGCGGAATCGCGTTCAGAAACAGCGATGCCTTAGCCACATACTGAATGCCCTTCACGCCGATGTAGGCCATGATGTAGCCCCAGAGTATCGCGACGATCGCGAACTCCACCGAGCCTGGCCCCGCTGCCGATCCCGCTGCTTTCAAAATGAACGTAGTCGAATAAAACGTCCCCACCGCGAACCATCCCAACTGCAACAGGCCCATCAGGAGGCCCGGCATCAAGTAGCCTCCCGCCGTGCCGAATGTCGAACTTCCCACCACATACAACGGCAGACCGGTCTTCATGCCAAGCATGCCCGGCACGTAGTAGAACAGCGCGTAGCTCAACGCGCCCGCCAGCGCCAGAGCCAATAAACACAGGCCTAAACTGGCCTTTTCTATCGTTCCCTGGGCCAGGGTCTGATAGAACGCGATCCAAAGAAAAACGCCCGCGTAACTGGGCGCCGTGTTCACGAACCACGGGGCGCGGTTCGACGCCGGATTCGGCGCGGTCTTTTCTATGTAAGCAGGAAGCATGGGGTGAAAGTATATCGTGTCCCGCCGCCAAAACGAATCGGCCCCGGTTGCCCGGGGCCGATCGCTTACTACTGGCTATTCGCATTCCCTTGGCAGGGAAACGAGGTTACTTTTTCTTGGCGTCAGCCTTCTTGGCCGGTGCCGCGGCTTTCTTCGCCGGAGCGGCAGCCTTCTTGGCCGGAGCCGCAGCCTTTTTGGCCGGAGCGGCGGCTTTCTTAGCCGGTGCAGCAGCCTTCTTTGCCGGGGCAGCAGCCTTCTTGGCCGGAGCGGCCTTTTTGGCGGGGGCTGCCTTTTTGGCGGTAGCGTATTTCATCGAGTGATTCTCCCTAACATCAAAAAATCGCGATCTCCTAAGAGATCGCAGCGTGTCCCATATATAAATTTGTTTGCGATGCAAGTCAAGCGAAAAGTGAAGCGTGACATGCGTCAAACCACGTCCAGTAAAGGGGCTGAGCGAAAAAAACGAAGATGCGCGAAAATGTTTGATGAGACGAAATGCATTTTGAGCCAATAAAAATGGGCCTTCCACGCACTGCCGCAAATTTCGCTGTTCTCTCTCACGTCTCGCGCCACTCTGTGCTGACCGTTGAAAAAAAATTTTCGCCGATGCGCGTGTCACCTCTCGCGGCCCCATTTTTCAAGGGTCCGCCGCACACGCACGCACCCATTGCCGGGAGTCGAACATGATCACGATTTCACCTCGCGCGCTCCTTCTCGCCGCCTCTCTCTCGCTTGCGTTCAACACCGCTTGCGGCTCGCGACGCGCTTCCGCGCCGGTGCCCGCCGCTCGCATCGGCGCAAGCCAGACTGGCGTCGCCAGTTGGTACGGCGAGCCTTATCATGGCCGCCGCGCCGCCAACGGAGAGATCTTCGACACGGAGCGTTTCACCGCCGCGCATCCGTCCTTTCCATTCGAAACCTGGGTCCGCGTTGAACACCTCGCCAACGGCAAAAACACCGAAGTCCGCATCACCGATCGCGGCCCGTTTGTGAAGGGGCGCATCGTCGATCTTTCTCGCGCCGCCGCTCGCCAGATTGACCTCCTTCGCGACGGCACCGCGAAGGTGCGCGTCACTGTCATCCCTCCCCCAAAAAGCTATTTGCGCGGACGCACCTTCACCGTGCAGGTCAGCTCGCTTCCGCTGAAGGAGCGAGCCGAATCCTTGCGCCTCCAGTTGGCGCGATCGTACAAGGATGTCGAGGTCCGCTATCGTCAGCCAAACCCAAAGGGCGGTCACGCCGAAGCCTGGCGCGTCATCGTCGGACGCGAGGACACGCCCGCCGCCGCTGCCCGTCTCGCCGAAAAACTGCGCGACAGGTTCCCCCATGCTTTCATCGTCCCCTGGAACGCCGATTAAGGTCCCTTATACCGGCCTACCCGCAAGCGTGGGTAGGCACCGCCGCATCATTTCCACCCCCACTCTACCCATGGGGTCTACAGAAAATTTTCAATTCCGCGTAGATTATTTCTTAAACGCCACCACTACATAAGTAAGGCTACTTCGCCCGCTTTCGCGAGGTGCGCCCCAGACGGACTTCGTTCATGGCCTTATTCAACCAACCTCTCTCGACCGAACCCACCCTGGTGGGCAACTCCCCTCGCCTTCGTCATGTACAACGAATGGTGGACAAACTCGCCTCGGGCCGGTGGCCGGCGCTGATTCTGGGGGAAACCGGCACCGGCAAAGAAGTAGTGGCGCGTTCGATTCATACTTCCAACCCGGTCGGCTCGCTGGTAACCATCGACTGTTCTTCCTTTGTCGGCCCCCTCATGGAGAGTGAACTCTTCGGCCATGCCAAGGGCTCGTTCACCGGCGCCGTCAACGCCAAAGTCGGTCTCATTGAAGCCGCCAACGGCGGCACCGCCTTCTTCGACGAAATCGGAGAACTCCCGCTCGACCTCCAGGCGAAACTCCTTCGCGTGCTTCAGGAAAAGGAGTTTCGCCCCGTCGGGTCCCTGCAAACCAAACGTTCCGATTTCCGCATCATCGCCGCCACCAACCGCGACCTGTTGAAGGAAGTGGAGAAGGGCACCTTCCGCCGCGATCTCTATTACCGCCTCAACGTTGTCACCGTTCGGCTGGCGCCCCTCCGTGAGCGCAAAGAGGATATCCCCCTCCTCATGCGCCATTTCCTTACCAAGTACGGCTCCGGCCACACCTTCACGCAGGAAGCCATGGACGCCATGCTCAGCTACGAGTGGCCCGGCAACGTCCGTGAGCTCGAAAACATGGTGCAGCAAATGGTCGCTGTCCGAACCGGCCCGCTGCTTCATCTGAACGATCTGCCCTCTCCGGTCCAGAACCATCTCTTCGCCCGCCGCGGCCCCGGCGTCGCTCTCGCCGCCACCGCCGCCGCCGGCGCGTTCTCCACCAATTCCCACCCCGGCGCCGCGCCCGCGCAGGACCCCCGCTTTCTCGAATCTCCCATCCTCCCGCTCATGGAGATGGAACGTCGTGCCATCGTCAATGCCCTCGAATACACCAAGGGCGACCGGTTGATGGCCGCTGGCCTCCTCGGCATCGGCCGCACCACTCTCTACCGGAAATTGAAGGAATATCAAATGGCGGTGTGAGAAGTTTTCCCGTCGCCAGCCACTACCTGAATTGAGGGATGGCTATGCAAATCGGTGAAAAATCGCGCGCCCGCCTGCTATTGGTGGAAAACGACTCCTGGGATGCCGGGCTCATCCACGAAGCGCTCGATGAGCTCGAAGAGCGTCCTCACGAAAATCTCCTCGGCCGCTCCGTGGAGCTATTCCACGCAGAAACCCTCGAAGAGGCCGTCGTCTCCACCTCCAAACACACCTACGACCTTATCCTGCTCGACCTTGCCACCGGCGGCTCCACCGGCCTCCACCCCTTCCTTCGCCTTCGCGACCTCGCCCCCTCCACGCCATTCGTTATCCTCACCGTTCGCGAAGAAGAAGCGCTGGCCCTCACCGCCATGCGCGAAGGCGCCGCCGGATACCTGCTCAAGGAGGACCTCGACTGTCTTCCCCTGGCCCGAACCCTCCGCGCCGCCCTCGAACGCCAGCAAGCCCTGTTAGCGCGCGAAGAAATGCCCGGTGTTGACGATCTCACTGGTCTCACCTCCCGCGCCGGTTTCCTCTACCTCGGTGAAACGGTGCGCCGTCTTGCTAACCGCTGGTCCAAATCCGCCCGGCTCTCCATCGTCACCCTCACCGGCTACGGACGCATGGAGGATGTCTTCGGCGCCCAGGCTCGCGACATGGCCCTAATCGAAACCGGTGAGATGATCCGCGAACTCTTCCCTGATGCCGATCTGCTCGCCCGCACCGGCTCGGAGCAGTTCGCCGTCCTCTCTCTCGGGCCCCCGCCCTCGCCGGAGCCGCTCCAGGCTCGCACCGTCCGTTGGGTCGAAAACCGCATCGGCCGGCAATCCGCCACCCCGCCGCTTGAATACGAAGCAGAGGAGTTGTTGCTCGACGGTGGCGATGATTCGCTCGCCGATCTGCTCCGCGTCCCGCCGCGTCACGCCTTTGCCATGCAAAAATAGGCCCGTGCGTATTGCTCTCGACGCCTCCTATAGCCTCGGTCCCGAACTCACCGGCGTAGGCGTCTACTCCCGCGAAATCCTCCACGGCCTCGCCGCCCGTCACCCGGAAGCCCAGTACGTCTTCTGCTTCCGTTCCAACAAGTTCTTCAAGTCCCTCGCCGCCAAATCCCCGGCCGCCCGCCGGCCCTTCTCTGATTCCTGGCTGCCCGCGCACAGTCTCTTCCATGGCTTGAATCAGCGCCTCCCCGCTGCGCCGTTGAAGGCCAGCGTCACCACCTTCCACGACCTCTTCGTCATGACCGGTGACTATTCCACGCCCGCCTTCCGCCAGCGTTTCACCGCGCAGGCCCGCGCCGCCGCCACCCGTGCGGATCTCATCATTTGCGTCTCCGCCTTCACCGCCGCTCAGGTCGAATCCCTCCTCTCCGTTCCGAAGAGCCGCCTGCGTGTCGTTCACCACGGTGTCCACGCCCCTGGCGAACTGCCCCCTCCTGGCGCGCGGGAGCCAATCGTCCTCAGCGTCGGCTCAATTCAGACCCGAAAGAACACCGCGCGCCTCGTCGAGGCGTTTGAGCAAACCCGCCCAGGCTGGAAGCTCATCCTCGCCGGCGCCGCCGGCTTTGGCGCTCAGGATATCGTCGCCCGCATCCAGGACAGTCCCCGCGCCGCCGATATCCAGATCACCGGCTACCTCGCCGATAGCGAACTCGCCGCCCTCTACCGCCGCGCGTCTCTCTTCGCCTTCCCCTCGCTCGATGAGGGCTTCGGCATCCCCGTCATTGAAGCGATGGCGCACGGCGTCCCCGTCATCACATCGGACCGCTCCGCCCTCGCCGAGATCTCCGGCGAAGCCGCTCTCCATGTCAATCCCAACGAAACCGTCGGCCTCGCACACGCCATGCAGACGCTCATGGATCAGCCTGGCCTCTGCCGCGAACTCGCGCGCCGGGGCCTGGAGTGGTCGGCCCAATTCACCTGGGATCGCGCCGTTGACGCCACTTGGAACGTGTACCGGGAACTGCTCTAGCCGCTACTTCGACGAATCCTCGTCCAACGAAATTTTAAGCGCGCGCAGGAATTTCTGATCCTGCGACGTCCACGACAATTTCCCGGTGCGTCCGCGGCCTTTCGATTCTGCCGGACCGACGGTAAACTCTCCGGCTGCTTCCGCCGCCTCTCCGTCCTCGTCCTCTTCGCCGCCTTCCCGCTTGTTAAACCCGATCGTCGCTTCGAGCACGAGAAACACATCGTACCCCGCCCTCTTGATCTCACCGATCGCTTCCGCAATCCGGTCAGAATCGGACAGGGATTCATTTATTGCATTTCCCAGGTCCTGCATCAGCTCTTTCAACCGATCGTCCAATTCAAAGCCTTTCTTCCTAATTGCTGGCGCTTCCGCTGCCCTAAGGATACCATCCGGCTCCCTCTGCCTTACTCATCGGATGTTCTTACCAATTCCTGGAGGGTGGCCTATAATTGAATCGGCTACCCTTTCGATGTTTTCGCTCGGCAAAAAGTTTCTCTCCCATGTCCTTCCGGGCATCATGCGCCCGTTGCGTATCCTCTGGAATGAGATGATCGCCTTTGTTTTTATCTGTTTCGCGATCCCCGCCGCCCCGAAGGTCTACAACTCCTGGAAAGAATTCGACGGCGAACCCGAACGCCTCTTCCGCCTGGTCCTCTCCAGCCTGTTTTTGATTACCATGTTGACCTTCGCCCTCTTCTCGTTCCTGCGCGCCAAGAAGATCTCCCGCACCGAACCGTAGCCCGGAACGCGCCCGAATCTACTCCGGAAATTCCCTTCGCACTCGATCCGTGTGCTCCCCGCGTTTGGGCACCGCCCTCCGCCGGCCCTCCCATTCGCTGAGCCGCACCGGGTTGCCGAATACCCGCAGCCCGTCCTCCAGCGTCCAAACGCTCCGTACGCCCGACGCCCCCAGCGCCTCGCCCACTGTTCGCACCGTTGCGCACGGCACCTCCGCCGCCCGCAGCACCGTTTCCCACTCTTCCGCCGTCCGCGTCAGGAACAGCGGTTCCAGTTCCGTCAGCAACGCGCCTCGGTTCGCATTCCTCCCCGCGTTCGTCGCATACCGCTCCTCGGCCCGCCAGTCCTCCCTCCCAATCGCCCCGCAGAATCGCGTCCAAATGCGCTCATTTGTCACCCCCACGCTCACCTTCCCCGCCGCGCAATCGAACACCTGATACGGTACGATGTTGGCATGCGCCGCCCCGGCCGGCTTCGGGTCCACTCCCGCCGCCAGTGCCGCCGCCGTCAACGGCGACATCCCCGCCAGCAAACTATCCAGCAGCGACACGTCCACATACCCTCCCGCCTTCCGCAGCAGCGCCGCCAGTATCCCTTGCTGCAAAAACAGCGCCGCCAGCACGTCCGCCACAGGAAACGAAACCTTCCCGCCCGTCGTGTACATCAGCCCGCTTGCCGCCTGCACAATCAGGTCATACCCCGGCCGGTCTCTGTCTTCCCCTTCCTGCCCAAATCCCGATACAGATCCGTACACCAGCCCCGGCCGCAACGCCCGCAGTTCCTCATAGCCCAGCCCCAGTCGCGCCGCCACGCCCGGACGGAAGTTTTCCACCACTACATCCGCCCGCGCCGCCATCCGCCGCGCCAGCGCCAGGTCCGCGGCGTTCTTCAGGTCCAGCACAACGCTTTCTTTGTTCCGGTTCAGCCCCAGAAAATATGTCGCGTCCTCACCCGCGAACGGCGGTCCCCAACTCCGCGCCTCGTCCCCGCCCGCCTCTTCCACCTTCACCACCCGCGCGCCCAGGTCCCCCAGCAGCATCGTGCACATCGGCCCCGCCACCGCCCGCGAAAAGTCCAATACGAACAGGCCCTCCAGCGGCGCCGTCATTTCCCAACCGGCTCCAGAATCCCATTGCCGATCAGGTGCTTCAAGTACCCGATCCACTCGCTCTTCAACTCGCCTGCCTTCTGTCCCATCGCCGCCGCTATCTTCTCCAGCACCGCTTCCGATTTACGCGTCCCGTCATAGAGCAGCAACAGGTTCGCCGTTCGCGGTTCCACTTCGAACTCCGAAATCAGCCCCTCGGCAAACGTCAGCTTCACCGAATCAGTCATCCATCGCCCTCCCTCCGGCCGCATCGTCGGCACCATTCGCATGTCCGGCGCCAGCCGCAGTTTCGCCTCCCATATTTCCGCCGGGGATCGCCGCACCAGGTCCTGGCACGCAAACATCCGCGCGATCTGATGGCCGAACTGCCCCTTCCGCGTCGGTGCCAGCGTGTCCACATGGAACCAGTTCTTCGCGCCCTTCGTCCGCTTCCGCAGAATCACCAGGTAGTTCTGTATCGCCGTCACCTGCAACTCCCCAAAATGCTCCACCCACCGCTCCACTTCCGCTGCCGCGTACTCGGGTGAATCGGCCTTCATCCAGGCCTTCGCGTACTCGGCCGGCCCCAGCCTTTTCCCCTGCAGCGCCACCACGTCGCACCCGTTGCCGTCCAGCCATTCCCGCAGCCGCGTCTCGCCCTCTCTGCCCGCCATCGTTCCCACGTCGCAGGTCATGTGTGCGAACCCGCCCTCGGCCAAATACGCCGCCGTTTCCCGCAATATCCGCTCGCTGAACCGGTCCCCTCCCATGCCCCCGTCCCGGTAGTACGCCTGCCGGTCTGGCGTCATTACATACGGCGGGTTGCACGCAATCAGGTCAAACTGCTCCCCTTCCACCGCCGAATAGCAGTCGCTTTCCCGAAACTCTATCTGCGGAAACCCGTTCATCGCCGCCCCGAACCGGCCAAAGTTCAACGCCCGCGGATTGCGGTCAATCGCCACCACCCGCTTGGCGAACGGCGCCAGATAAAACGCCTGAATGCCGCCCCCGCAACACAGGTCCAGCATCTTTTCATACGGCCGCCGCGCAATCGATTCCGACACAATCACCGTTGACGTCCCAATGCTCATCACCCAGTACATCGATACTTCCCCTAGCCGCACCGTTGTATGATCCGACAGCAGGAACATCTTCTCGTCTTCCAGAAAAACCACGGAGCCCACCACCCCGCCCTCCACCCGCGTCCACAGTTGGGCCTCTTCGCAGAGATCGAAAAATGCGTCCCCAACGGCCCGCCGCATTGGCTCCTCCGGTGTCGCCACCCGCAGCAGAAACGCCCGCAGCAGGCACCCCAGCGGTGTCGATGTGCCCACCCGCTCGGCCACCATCGCCTGGTTCATTTTTATGGACGATTCGCCGTCGGCCGTCTCCGGCACCGCCGCCCGCATCGCCTCTCCCGTGTACCCCAGCCGCAGCAGTCCTTCGGCTATCCGCGCGCCCAGCGTGGCATCGCCTACGGGCAAGGGCGCCCGTAACTTCTCTTCTCTCGCCGCTCTCTCGGTTTCATTGTTCATGGTGGTTGCTTAACTCGTTCGACTCACGTGTAAAATAGGGCAGCGGCGGCCAATAGCCAATCGCTCATGGAATAGCAGATGCCAAAAACTTCTTATGCTGGCGTAGTCATGGATGTGGAACCGCACAAAGCCCGGCTCGACGCCACTCCAGAACCGGATTCTCCGTTCCAGGTTCTCATTATGGGGGATTTTTCCGGTCGCGCCAGCCGTGGCGTCGTCGAACCGGTTCTCGGCCGCCGGCCGATCGCTGTGGATCGTGACGAAATTGACAATCTGCCCGCCATCCTTGGCGCCGCGCTCCGCCTTCCCCTCGCCGGCGGCGATGGCGCCGCGCTCCACCTCTCTTTCGCCGAACTGGAAGACTTTCACGCCGACCGCATTTACGAAAAGTGCGATCTCTTCCCGGCCCTCCGCGCCATGCGCAAACGGCTCGAAAACCCCGAATCGCTCAAGAAAACTACCGACGAAATCCTCGGCGGCGTCATCGAAGCCACCCGTCCGGAAGCCAAGGCGTCCAGTTCCATAATCACCGGCTCGCTCCTCGATCAAATCGCCGACGAGGCCGAAGAACCCGCCCCCGCGCGCGGCGCCAAGCCCCGTGACCCGCTCCTTGCCTACGTGCATGACCTCGTCGCCCCCCACCTTGTCCCCGGCCAGGACCCCAAGCAAAAGGAGCTCCTCGCCCAGCTCGATGAGGAGGTGGGCCGCCAAATGCGGACCATTCTCCACAACCCGCTCTTCCAAAGTCTCGAAGCCGCTTGGCGCGGCCTCGAATACGTTGTCCGCAATGTCGAAACCGACACGCAGTTAAAGGTGTACATCCTCGACGTTTCCAAAGCCGAACTCCTCGCCGATGTCGCCGCCGCCAGTGACCTCCGCCGCACCGGTCTTTTCCATCTCCTCGCCGCCGCCCCGCCCAACGGTGAGCCCTGGTCTCTCCTCGGCTGCGACTGCTACTTCCGCCCCTGGATCGACGACATCGAACTGCTCGCCCGTATCGCCATGCTCGCCGATTTCGCCGGCGCGCCCCTCCTCGCCGGTGCCGACCCTTCCATGCTCGGCGTCAAGAATCCAGAGCACCTTGGCGACAACGACGAATGGGACACCGAAAACTCCATCTGGGAGGAGATGCGTTCCCTTCCCGAAGCCCGCCGCATCGGCCTCACCCTCCCGCGCATCCTGCTTCGCCAGCCCTACGGCAAGGATTCCAGCCCCACCGAGCGGTTCAAATTCGAAGAGATGCCCGAAGGCTCCACCCACGCCAACTATCTGTGGGGCAACGGCATGTTTCCCTGCATTGCTCTCATCTGCCAGTCCTTCAGCGAAGAGAAATGGTACATGCGTCCCGGCCAGTTTCAGAATATCGACCGGCTGCCCGTCCACACCTGGAAGGAATACGGCAACGTGGAACTGAAACCATGCGCGGAAGTGCTGCTAACTCTGAAGGCCGCCGAAACCATGATCGCCCTCGGCTTCATGCCCATGCTCTCCATGAAGGGCAGCGACCAGGTCCGTGTCGGCGTCTTCCAGTCGATCGCCAAGCCCAACTCCCCGCTCGAAGGCCGCTGGCATTAAAGGCCCCGCAGGGCCAGCCATCCGGCAAAGCCCATTGCCAACAGTTCCGATGCGGCCACCACGCCCATCAGCACCACCGCTCTCCATAGCGAACCGAAGTCCAGCCCGTACGCGCGAACGATTTCCCGTCCCCGCCCCGTCGTCTTCCATAGCGCTACGGTCAGGTACGCCAGCCCAATCACCAGCCCTGCCAGCGGATTCAATTGCAGCCGCGTTGCCAGCCCGGTCAGCACGTACTCAAAGCTGTAGAAATGCAGGGCCAGAATCAGATACCCGCCAAAGTACGGCTGTCCCCGGCGCAACAGCAGCCAACTCGCCAGGGCGAACAGCGTCAGGCTCAAGTATTGAACAATCTTGTAGGCGCGAAATATCTTCGCATTCAACGCCGCCAGCGCCTCTTCGCTCAGCGCATAGCCCAGCCTCGCCTGCCCTTGGGCGACATTGCCATCGCCCGGGCCAATGTGAACACCGCTGCCGGCCTGTTGCCGCGTCGGCCGCCGCTGCCCTACGGAGATTTCCGTTCCGTTTGCGCCCTGCGTCGCAAAGATGCGCAGGCCCAGCGGCCCCGCCGCGTCCGGCACCAGAAGTAGCGACAGCGCTGTGACGATCAGAAAGATCCGCAGCGGACGCATCCACTGGCCGCGCCGTCCTTCCCAGTAGGCTTTGGTGAGTTCCCCCGGCCGCGCCAGCAGCCTCAAAAAGCTGCCCCAAATCCGCCCGTCTAAATGCGTGAACTCATGCCAGAAATCATGGAACAGATGCCCGTTTGCAGGTCGTGGTTCCCCGCCGCCCTCTCCCCGCATTCGGAGCAGTAGCGGCCGCTTAGCGGCGCTCCGCAAGTGAGACACGGGCCAGTCGTCACTTCGGTGTGCGATGACATAGCGTCAGCATAGCAGGGCCGCCTTTGTGGCGTAGCCAGCCATCCTAACCGGATCATCCGAGGCTGCCAAACGGCGTTTTAGCCGCGGCCTAAAAATTCGCCCGAATCTCCGTGCCCGGTTCCAGTCCGCTCGCGATCACCGCGTGCGTGTCGTTCCGCAGGCCCGTCTTCACTTCCCGCTTGGCGAAGCCCTCCGCGGTTTTCACATGCACGAAGCTCTTTCCCTCTTCGTCCATCAACGCGCCCAGCGGCACCAGCGTCGCCCGCTCTTCGGAACTCTCCAGCAATACATCCGCCGATCCCGACAGATCCGGAATCAGCCGCTGTTCCACCGTGTCGAACGATACTCGAATCGGCACATTCCGGATGAAGAAGTTCTGCCGCATCCCGCCTGCCGCAATCGCGCCAATGCTGAAAATGTGGCCCTTCAAGGTCAAGCCGCTAAATGCGTCCAGCCGCATCTCCGCCGGCATCCCCAGCTTGAACCGGTCGCTCTCAGCCTGGTTGATCTTCGCCTCCAGCATCATGCTCGCCGGGTTGACGACTTTCATAAACGGCTGGCCCGGTGAAACCTGATCGCCTGGCTCAATCTGCCGCATCGAACTGCCGCCCCAAATTGACTGGTATACCACCAGCCCATCGATCGGAGAATGGATCGAGAACCGCGCAATGTCATTCGTGTGCCGGCCCAGGTGCCGCTTGTGCCGTTCCAGCGTCAGTTCCAGAATCTTGATCTCCGCTGCCTGCCGCTTCTTCGTGTTATCCACGTCGGACTGCAGTTGCTTATACCGCGCATCGGCCTCTTCAAAATTCAACTGAAGAAGCATCCGTTCCACTTCCGTGCGCACTTCGGCCGCGCGGGCGTCCAGCCGGGCCTTCTCCAAGTCCGCCTTGGCCACCTCCAAGGTCAGTTGCATGTTCTTCCAGTCGATCTCCAACTCGGCTTTCCGCTTCCGTACATCAGCTTCCGCCGATTCCACCGTGTCCTTCACATCGTCGATATGGTCCTGCAGCGACTGCCCGTCGATTGACGCCAGCAACTCGCCCTTCTTCACCATCGTGCCGGACGGCGCCAGTTTCAACAGCACCATGGGGCGATTGCCCTCCGGCCCGCGAATCATCGGCGCGGTCACATTGGCGAACTCCCGCGCCGCCGAAGCGCCGCTGATCCGCGCACGAACTTCCAGCTTCCCTTGCGTCGCCTTCACCACCGGAATCGCCGCCGCCGCCGTCTGCGCGTTCTTCTCTGCGATCGACCGTTTGTAGCCGAACTCGTAGCCCGCCCATGCGCCCCCGCCGATCAGGGCGGCCACTAGCCAACCCTTCCAAGCGCCTGGCTGCTTGGGCGCCGGTGGTACTGCCACCGGTGCCAGTTTCTCCGGTTGTTCCACTGGTGACGGTGCTGGATTGGTGAATGCCGACATGAAATGCCTCGCGAAGAGAGTCTACGCCTGAAATGCATAGGCGCACGGGAGCCGGGGAAGGTTACGCAATCATTATAAGGGTAGAATGTGCGCCCGCGGGCTGTGGATGTATAAAGATTTGCCGCCCCCGCGCCGATGAACTAAATGGTGCCGTGTCCGGCTGCATGAGGCGGTCGCACGGGCCAAGGCGCATATGCACTGCAAACAGTTCACCCACACCCCGCGACGGATCGCCCTCCTGCTCCGCGCCCTTGTGCTCGTTTCCGGGCTGTCCTCGGCGTTGACGCTCGCCGCCGAATCGCCCGCCGTTCGCTTTTCCTCTCCGTCAATGGGCTGGATTCTGGCTGCGGACGGCTCGCAAGCCATTGAAATAACCGGAGTTGCTGACAGCCCCAGGGCCGGTCGCGCCGTCGCTCTGCCTTCCGCCGCCCGGCGTTCCTGGGTCGCCCCGGACGCCACCGCCGCCGTTCTCCGCCTCGATTCCGGGCTCTTCCTGCTCCGTTCGTCCGACGTACTGGAACTGCTAGCCCCGCTCGACCCCGGCATCGCCGTATCCGTCGCCTGGGACCGCGCCTCCGCCGGTTTCGCCCTTTGTTGGGCGGAGTCCTGTGAGAGCCGTGCCGCCGATGGCGCCATTCGCGCCCAATGGGACGTGCCCTCTGCTTCTCGCGCGCTCGCGTTCTCTGTGGCGGACGGCCTTGTCGTCGCCACCGCCGATACAGCCTTCTGGTACTCCACAAACGAAACGGTTGCTCTCCAAACGCTCCCTGTGGCCGCCGCTTTCCGCTCGGGCCCCCGGGAATTGTGGTCGGTTGATGCCGCCGGAAACCTGCTAGGGCAGGACATGCAAGGGCGCCGCACTGGCGAAGCGGAACTTGTCGCCAATCCGCTTGGCCTCGTCGGTTCGCTCGATGGCGGAACGTTTTTTGCCGCGAACGCCGAGGGCGAAGCCGCTATCTTCACCTTTGACGCCGCCCGAACCGAAAAGTGGAATGTCGAAGACACCGTGGAAGGCGCATGGGCCGCGCCCGGAGTGCTTGCCGTGCGTCTGCACGAATCGGCCAAACGGCCCGTTGCCATCTGGAACTCGGAAACGCGAACCACCGGCTGGATGCCCGCCGAAACCCCCTCCGCTACCGGTACTGAGGTGCGTCAATGAAACGTCTTCTCCCTCTCCTGCTCCTGGCCGGCGTCCTCGCCGATGACGTGAGCGCGCAAGCCATTCGCCGCCTTCCCGGTTTCCAGAAAAATAGCATTCCCGCCAATGACGACGGCTCCAGCTCGCTCGTCCAGTTGCCCTTCCCCATCAACTTTTTCGGGCGCATTCGCAGTAGCGGCTACGTGAACAACAACGGCAACATCACTTTCGACGCGGCGCTCGCCACCTTCACCCCATTCGGGCTCGAAAATACCCGGAGGGAAATCATCGCCGCCTTCTTTGCCGATGTCGATACCCGCAACGCCGCGTCTTCTTTGGTCTACTACGGCGAAGATACGATCGACGGTCGGAAGGCCTTTGGAATCAACTATTTCACGGTTGGCTACTTCGCCAGCCACGCCGATAAGCTCAATACCTTCCAAATCGTCCTGATTGAACGGGCCGATACCGGCTCCAATAACTTTGACGTCGAATTCAACTATGAGCGTGTGCAGTGGGAAACCGGCGACGCCAGCGGCGGCACAGGCGGTTTGGGCGGCACTCCCGTCGTCGTTGGATGGTCCAATGGTTCCGGGTTGCCCGGCACATCGTTTGAGCTTCCCGGCTCTATGATTAGCGGCCAATTCCTCGACAACGGGCCCCGCTCCCTCGTCCGCCGCCGGCTCAACAGTCCCGTTCTCGGCCGGTACCTGTTCCGTGCCCGCAACGGTGTTCTAAGCCCCGGCTTGAGCATCACCAGCGCCAACATTCTGCCAAGAGGCGTCGTTGGCGTCCCCTACGTCGCCAATCTCACCGCCGAAGGCGGTACAAATCCGTATCGCTGGGTGTTTACGCCCGACCCCGGTGTCACCTTACCCGGCATTACGGTCACTTCCGCCGGCGTCTTCACGGGTACGCCCACCGCCCGCGGCGTCTTTGAAGGCACACTCTCGGTAACCAGCCGGGTGGATAACGCCGAGGAAACCGTCTCTCAACGCATCTCCCTGGAAATTGACGCGCCCTCGCTCTCGGTCGATACCCGGTCCTGTCCCTTGCCTGATGGCTTGGCTGGATCGCCCTATCAACAGACCTTGCGCGCCACCGGCGGTCCTGGCCCCTTCCTGTGGTCCTGGGGAGCTAATGGTGGCTCGCCGGTCCCAGGCCTCGCCCTGGCCGAGAACGGACAAATCACCGGAACCCCAACGCGCGCGGGGACTTACAACTTCCTCCTGCGCGTTGCCGGCCCGGCCGGCTCGGATGCCCAACCCGGCACTCGCGCCTGCGTTCTCAATGTTCGGCAGGTCACTGTCGTCCCAGTCATTCAATCCTGCCCGGAAGAGTTCGGAACTGCCGGCGTCCCCTATGAGGGTGCCGCGCTCGTCTCCGGCGGCGCCGCCCCCTGGCGCTGGCTCGCTCTCGGAGCCCTGCCCAACGGTGTCACTCTTTCCACCGATGGGAAACTCACCGGTATTCCCGGCGCCGCCGGGGTCTACCCCTATGCGCTCCGCGCCACCGATCAGGCCGGAACCACCGTCGAAAAGAACTGCCGCTTGACCGTCGGCAGCCCGGGGCTGGAAATCCAAACCGACTGTCCCCTGTCGTCGGCCACCACCGGCGCCACCGTCTCAGCCGCTCTCGCCGTTACCGGAGGCACCGCTCCCTACCTCTGGACGCTCTCCGGCAGCCTCCCTCCCGGGGTCGTTCTGCACCCGAACGGCGGCCTCTCCGGGTCCGCCAATGCGGCCGGAACCTGGCGTTTCTTGCTCGTTGTCCATGACAAGAACGGCTTATCTGGTGCCAAATCGTGTACGTTTAGCGTAAATCGCGCACCACTTTCCATCAGTTCCTGCCCCCTGCCGGAGGCCCGGCTCGGGCAACCCTACGCCCAGGCGCTTGCCACCATCGGCGGCCGGGACCCGCTCCGTTGGACTGCGGAAACCGCTCTTCCCAAGGGACTTACGCTTCTCTCCGACGGTCGCCTGGCGGGCACTCCCGCCGAACCCGGCGACGCTGCATTCCGCCTCCGCGTTGCCGACGGCGCCGGCAACACCGCCAGCCAGGTTTGCCAGCTCTTTGTGCGCCCGGAACTCCTTCAGATTCAACGGCCTTGCCCCATTTCCGACGCTCTCGTTGGTAGTTTTTATCGCGAGTACACGCTCGCCGAAGGCGGCATTCCGCCCTACACCTGGCGCGCCGAAGGGCGCCTGCCCGCTGGCATTTCGCTCGGCGCCGATGGCCGCTTCAGCGGCACCGCCACCGCCCCCGGTGAGTTTCCTTTCACGCTGATTCTGGAAGACTTACGCCGGTCGGAAACCCGTCAGACCTGCACCTTGACCGCAAAAATTCCTACGGTTCCCGACATCCGCGTCGCCGTCGGTGCCGGCACAACGAACATTCCCGTGGATGTGACGCTCTCCCGTTCCTATTCCCTGCCCATTACTGGCGAACTGGTTCTGACCAGCGAAGCGAACACCGGCGCCTCCGATGGCGAGGTAAACAAGGCGGATCCGGCTGTGCAACTGCTCCCCGGCGGGCGCCGTTCCCGGTTCGAAATCCCCGCCGGCGCGCGCTCGGCCCGCGTGCGGCTGGCGTCGCTTGGCACGGTGGCGGCGCGGCACCAGATCTCGGTGCAGCGGCTCGCCATCGCCGGTGAACCCCAAGTTGCGGCTCCCAGCCCGGCTGTTCTGGAACTGCCTCGCGCCATCCCGGTACTCTCCGATGCCTGCTACACCACGGCCGGAAACGTCTTGAATGTGCAGCTTACTGGACAATCCTCCACCCGGGAACTGACGAATCTCACGCTGCAATTGAACGGGAAGGCCATCACCGATACCCCGGTGGCGGCGCTCTCGTTTGACTACTTCAGCAACCCTTCCACTGTGCGAAACGGCGGCGCCTTCCGCCTGGACGTCCCCATTGTGGCCGAAGCCACCGGGTTCGACGTGCAGGTCGGTTCCCTAACGGCCCGCGTGGCCAATCGCCTTGGCGCCACCGCCTCCCGCGACGTCAGGCGTTGCAACTAACCCCGCGCGGCGCGCTCGCGCTCCAGGTAGGAGTCCGGGCGCATCGCCAGCCGAAGTTCCGCGGTCTCTCGCGACCAAGGCATCAACTCTCCGTTCTGCTTGCGCTTCATCGCTTGACCGGTGCTGAGCTTGAGTGAGAACAAATCGAAATACCGTCGCGGTCCAACTCCCAGAAACGGCTTGAACGGCAGTTTGCCGGGCTCGGCCTCGTCAATCGAGATCGCGTCGCCATGCAGGTTCGGCGCGCGGCTCTTCGGGTACGGCTCAATGTAGACCACCTGTGCAATGCCGGCCGCGATAATGTGCCGGCAGCAGTTGTGGCACGGGAACGTCGTCGAATAGAGCGTTGCCCCGCGCGGGCTGCGGCGCGTCCGCGCGCATGCCAGCAGCGCTTCCATCTCGGCATGGACGGCACGCCCGAACTCAGTGATATCGGTAAGCCCCGTCGGCCGCAACAGCCGCCGCGCCTCCTGTTTCGACAGGTCGGTCCGGCCAAGCGCCTCCAGCACCTCCTGGATCATGTCGTCCTTGGCGCGTTCGTTGGAATCGTAGCCGGCTTCGATATCCCGATGGCTGCCCGCCTCGGGCCCGTACAGCCCGCCGCCGGGCCGTGGCGCCTCGTTGCATCCCACCGCCAATAAGTCGCCGTATTCATCCACAATCGCCGCGCCCACCTGCCGCGAAAGATCGCCGGAGCGCAGGCTGGCCGCATAGGCGGTAAACATCGTCTGCTCTTCCGGCGTCGGCGTCAGCGTCGGTTTCCCGAAGATCAGGTCAAGAAACCGGTTCAACTGATTGTGGTAGTCGTCCATCGATACGAACAGGTCCGCCAGGTGGAACGTCTCGCGGGTCTGTTGGCCGAACTGGCCGGATTCGCTAGTGTCCTTGGCGATCAACTCATCGGCCGCCGCGCCTTCCATTCCCCGGTGTTTGAAGTACAGCTCTCGCTGTTGCCGCGATGCCGATAGCGACACAAGAAAGAAGCCCGAGCCATAAATCTCGCGCAGAGTCGCCACTTCCTCCGGGCGTTTCAGGCTGGTGATGATATGCGCCGTGCGCGGGAGCGGATGGCGGCCTCGCCCCCGGCTGGCCGCAATTTGGCTGGCCGCCGCCAGCGCCAGCGCGTCGTTGCGCCCCATCCACTGGCGGATGCTATTGCCGGCCTCAATCTTGAACGCCGCCTGGCCGGATTGCGACGGCGGCGGATTCCACGGTTGTCCCAACTGTCCATACAGCGCAGGAAATAGCTCGCTCAGCCGCACCGGATGCGTGCGATACCGGAACTGTTCCAGCGTAAGCGTAAGGTGTTCCACCACCGCACTGTGATTGATGCCGACCGGGCACACCAAACCAATGACGATTTCTGAATCCGCGTTGGACAAGCTGACAATTATGCTAACGCGAGATTCAAGTTCTCAATCGCTTCGTCAATCTCGGCCGTGTTCTTGTACCCCACCGTCACGCAGTCCACGCCGGCGTTCTGAAAGGCGAAGCGCATCGCTGCCTGGCGGTCTTCGCGTTTGGTGAACGCGCCCTCGCCGACAAGCTTCATGCTGATGACGCCCATGCCCTCGGTATGTACTTTTTTCACATGGGTCACCACTTCCGGAACGTTTCCCGGATCCGGGCTGTTATAGGCCTCAGCGTCCATCTTCGTGCCGTTGTGGTTCACACGGATCATGGCCACTTCCAGCCACTTGTTGCCCGGCATCTGGCGCAGCGCGGGCAGCCCATGGACAGAGGCGCCTTGGCCAATGATGGCCTGCTTCACTTTGGCCTCTGAGATGCCGTCCTGCCAGCGAACAGAGTCGGTAGGCCACGTGGCGAAATGCTGATAGTGGAGCAGTGCGATGTCGAAATAGTCGGTCTGGGCCAGTTTTCGCAGTTCGTCGATCTTGTCCTGTGGGTTGGTATTGGGCCGCGTCGTGAGCTTGGTCATCAGGCGATAGGTATCGCGCGGAATGCCCTTTAGCGCGATGCCGAGCATCTTATGCATTTCGCCATACGATTCGGCGGTCTCGAAGAACCGAATGCCGCGGTCGTAGGCATAGCGGACAATGCGGGTGAACTCCTCCTGGCCGAGTTCGCGCTGCACCCGGCCGCTGACGGAACCGGTGCCGAAGGCCAGTCTCGTGACCTTCACATTGGACTTGCCGAGCGTCACCCAATCCGTCGCCTTGCCTTTGGCGGCTTTGACGGGAAGGGCGCCCGTTCCGGCGATGGCGCCGGCGGTGATCAGGTTCTTCAGAAATCTACGGCGGGGGCACATGGCCATGGCGGAATCCTCCAATACGGGTAGCGTACCACTTGCGAAACTGGGTCAGAGCAACAGTTTGACGCCCAGCGCAATCTGGCGCTGGCGGGGTTTAGGTAACGAGCGCCCACCCATGCGCCCCTGTTTATGTGCGGAGCGGGAAGCGAAAGACCTGAATGTTATCCTGAGCCTTTATGAGGATCGCGGTAGCAGGGCTTTGGCATCTGGGCACGGTAACGGCGGGCTGCCTGGCGGCGGCCGGGCATGAAGTCATCGGGCTCGATGAAGACGCCGCGCTGATTGGACGCCTCAACAAGGGCGAATTGCCGGTGGCCGAACCAGGATTGAGGGAAATTTTCGACGCCGAACTAGCCACAGGACGATTGCGTTTTTCCGCCTCGTTCGCGGACGCCGCCGCGGCCGATGTCGTCTGGATCACCTACGACACCCCTGTCGACGATCACGACCGCGCCGACACGGAATTCGTCCACCAGCGGGCGCTTCGGTTGGCCGGGCAAATGCGCGCCGGCGCCGTGCTGCTGGTGAGTTCGCAGATGCCCGTAGGCTCCATCGCGCGGTTGGAACGGGAATTCGGCAATGCCGTGCGGTTTGCCTGTTCCCCAGAGAATCTGCGGCTGGGCAAGGCGCTGCAGGTGTTTCGTTCGCCGGATCGCGTGGTTGTTGGCGTCCGCGACGCAGAGACGCGTGCCGCCCTAGAGGGTGTCTGGGCGCCATTCGCCCCGAGGATCGAATGGATGTCAGTGGAATCGGCGGAGATGACCAAGCACGCCATCAATTCCTTCCTCGCCACCTCCATCTGCTTCATCAATGAAATTGCCACGCTCTGCGAACGCACCGGGGCGGACGCGCTGGAAGTGGAGCGCGGCTTGAAGACGGATCTGCGCATTGGCCCGGGTTCGTATTTGCACGCCGGGGGCGCGTTCGCCGGCGGTACACTCGCGCGGGACATCGCCTTCTTGCGGTCCATCAGCGCCAGTACCGGCGCCGGCGTACCGTTGATCGACGGCGTTTTCGAAAGCAACCAACACCACAAAAGTTGGCTCGCGCGGCGCGTGCGGGAGGTCTTTCCAGTGCTGGCCGGCAAAACGGTGGCGCTATTGGGGCTTACCTATAAGCCGGGGACCAACACGCTGCGCCGTTCTTCCGCGGTGGAGGCTGCCGAATGGCTCCACCGCGAAGGCGCGCGCGTTCGCGCGTTCGACCCGGCCATCAACGAACTGCCCGCGGAGTTGCAGCCCGTGATTTCGCTCGCGCCGAGCGTGGAACAGGCGTTGGCGGGCGCCGATGCCCTCGTGGTGATGACGCCCTGGCCGGAGTTTCGTGAGTTGCAGGCGGCGTGGGCGCCGCCGGTGGTGTTTGACGCGGCAAGGTTCTTGGAGCCGGTGCTCGTTGGCCGCGCCGGGCTGCGATATTTTTCGATTGGGAGAGCGATTTGAAACTAGCAGGCCGGAAGGCAGTGGTAACGGGCGCCAGCCAGGGATTGGGCTTGGCCATCGCGCGCGTGTTCCTGGAAGAGGGGGCAAGCGTGCTGATCTGCGCACGCGGCGCGGACGAACTGGAGACCGCGCGGGCGGAGTTAGACGCGGCCTATCCAGGGAAGGTGTTCGCGGAGCGTTGCGATGTGGGCGTTGAGCAGGAACTGGACGCCTTTGCGGCAATGGCGGCGCGGGTCCTGGGCGGGGTGGATGTGTTGGTCTGCAACGCGGGTGTGTACGGGCCGAAAGGCGCCATCGACACTGTGGACTGGGCGGCCTGGGTGCGGGCGATTCAGATCAACCTCACTGGCACAGTTTACTGCTGCCGCGCCTTTCTACCGCTGCTGAAGCAGGCGTCGCGGGCGAAGGTGTTGATTATTTCCGGTGGCGGGGCGACGAAGCCATTGCCGAATCTCAGCGCCTACGCGGCGTCTAAGGCTGGCGTCGTGCGGTTCGCCGAAACCTTGGCCGAGGAGTTGAAGCCATTCGGGATCGACGTGAATTCGATCGCCCCGGGGGCGTTGAACACGCGACTGTTGGATGAGATTTTGGAAGCCGGCCCCGCCGTGGTGGGCGAGGCGTTCTACAACTCGGCCATCAAGCAGCGGGACACAGGCGGAACGTCGCCGGAGTTAGGCGGCCGGCTGTGCGCATATCTGGCCTCGGCCGCCGGCGACGGTGTTACGGGTAGGCTCATCAGCGCCCAGTGGGACCCCTGGGAGCGTATGGAAGCATTCAAAGACGACATGGCCGCCACCGACGTCTACACCCTGCGCCGCATCGTCCCCGCCGACCGCCACAAACCCTGGGAACATTAAATTGGTGCCAAGCGCCTATTTAATCTAAATAGCGTGTTTTGGGGCCATTCTTGAGCCGCCCGAATGCATTATCAGTAACTTAGCCGCCGCAAACATGAAATAGGCGCTTGGCACCAATTTAATGTTAGCGGCGCGCGGCCACCCAGGGCGTCGCCTGCAGGTACTCCACCGTCTTGATCACCGCCTGCTGGATCGTCAGCTTCGGCGCCCAGCCAAACGCCCGCACCTTCTCCGTATCCAGAAAAATGAACGGATTGTCCCCAATCCAACCACGGTCCCCTTGGCCGAATTCGAGTTCCGGCGTCACCCCCAGATGCGCCGTGATCCAGCCGATCGAATCCTTCACCTGGCAGTATTCGTTCGTCCCCAAGTTGAAGATGTTCACCCGGTCCTTGGCCTTCTCCAGCGTCAACAAAATCGCGTCCACACAATCCTGCACGTACAAATAACTCTTGCGTTGCGTACCATTGCCCAACACCGGCAGCCGCCCCGGATCGGCCTGCAGTTTCTTGTAAAAATCAAGCACATGCCCATGCGTGTAGCGCTCGCCCAGTATCGAAACGAACCGGAATACAAACGCCTCCATCTGAAAACTCTCGCTGTAGGCCGTAATTAAGCCCTCGGCGCTGATCTTCGACGCCCCGTATAGCGAAGTTTGCACCGGAAACGGCGCGTCCTCCGGCGTCGGAATCACCGCCGCCTCCCCATAGACCGATCCCGTGGAACTGAACGCGATCCGCTTCACGCCATTCCGCCGCATCGCCTCCAGCACATTCCACGTGACAATAATGTTCTGCTCCAGGTCACGCCGGGGATGATCCGGCCCGAACCGGACATCGGCGTTGGCCGCGAAATGCACCACCAGGTCCACCCCCGCCGCCGCCTCCACCAATGCGTCCAGGTCAAGCAGGTCCTGTTCCCGCAAGACGAAGTTCGGATTCGCCCTTGCGCCCTCCAGAAACTCCGGCTGCCCGGTCGAGAAGTTATCGACGCCAACCACCGAGTGGCCAAGCGAAAGCAGGCGATCCGTAAGGGTGCTGCCGATGAAGCCGGCAGCGCCGGTGACAAGTACACGCATAGGTTCTATTCTGAATTGCCGACGGTCTGGCGCACCGGAACGTATTGTTCCGGGCGGATGGCGGCCATCCGGCGGCGAATGCGGAAGATATCTTTCAGGTTTTGGATGTTGCCGGCCACCAGGTCCAGCCGGGAGTCGGCGTCGTCGCGCCAGCGGATCGGCACCTGCTCCAGTCGCGCGCCCATGCGAATCGCCAGCGCGATGATCTCGACGTCGTACATGTACCCATCGATTTCCTGCAGCGCGAAAACCGCCTTAGCCAGATCATGCCGGAAAAACTTGAAGCCGCACTGGGTGTCGGTAATGCCCGGCAGGCCGACAATCGACTGAACCGCGAAGTAGAACCCGCGCCCGCCAAGCTGACGGTAGAACGGCTGCGGTTTTTCGATCTTCCCATTCGTGCGGGAGCGAATCCCGATCGCGAAGTCCGCCTTGCCACGAAGCAGCGGAAGGAACTGGTCGAACTCTTCTATGGGCACTTTGTTATCGGCGTCGGCGAAGCCGATGATGGCGCCCGTCGCCTGCTCCACACCCAGGCGAATGCCCTTGCCTTTGCCGGACCGTTGCGGGGAACCAAGAACAATAATTCCAGGAATTTCCGCCGATAATTCACTCGCTTTTTCGCGCGTACCGTCGTTCCCATCGGCGGAGACAATAATTTGCGAAGTGAGCCCGCGGGACTGAAAATAGAGGTGGGCTTCGCGAATGGTGTTCACGATAGTCTTCGCTTCGTTGTAGGCGGGGAGAATAAGCGAGATCTCAGGCTGCAATGCGGCTCCGGTGTCCAAGTCCACCTATTCAGCATACAATGAGAGCATACGCGTAAGCGGAAGAACGTAAGCGATTCATGAAGGGGATTTGGAACGAAACGTGCGGGTTGCGATTGTCGGCTGTGGGCTGATTGGACAGAAGCGGGCGAAGGCGTTGGCCGGGGCGGAACTTGCCATTTGCTGCGATGTAAAACTGGAGCTGGCTCAAAAGCTGGCGGCGGATTTCCCGGGCGCCACCGCGACGGCGCATTGGGAGGAAGCCGTTACCGCGCCCGGCGTCGACATCGTCGTGGTCGCAACAATTCACAAAGAATTAGCCCCGATCGCGGCCGCCGCCGCCGCGGCTGGAAAACACGTGCTCGTCGAAAAGCCGGGCGCTCGCCGCGCCGCCGAACTTGACGCGGTACTCGAGGCCGCGGCAAGAACAGGCGTGCGCGTCCGCGTCGGCTTCAATCACCGCTATCACCCGGCCATGCAGAAGGCGCGGGAAATTCTGGACTCCGGTGTGGCCGGCCCGCTGATGTTCATTCGCGGGCGATACGGCCACGGCGGCGGGCCAGGGTACGACAAAAACTGGCGCGCGGTGGCGGAGCTTTCCGGCGGCGGCGAAGCCATCGATCAGGGCATGCATCTGATCGACCTGTCGCGCTGGTACCTGGGCGATTTCACGGACGTGCAGGGGCGCGTCGCCACTTATTTCTGGAACATGCCGGTGGAAGACAACGTTTTCCTGTTGCTGACAACACCACACGGCCAGACCGCCCAGTTGCACGCCACCTGGACCGAATGGAAGAATCTGTTTTCGCTAGAAATATACGGCAAGTACGGCAAAATCGACATCAGCGGACTCGGCCGCAGCTACGGCGTGGAGAAGCTGACTTATTACCAGATGCTGCCGGACCTGCTCCCGCCGAAGAAGCAGGAGTTTGAATACCCGGGTCAAGATGGAAGCTGGGAACTGGAGTTTGCCGAGTTTCTGGCCGATATACGGGAGGGACGCGATCCGTCGCCGGGCGTGCGTGACGCGCAGGCGGCCCTGCGGATTGTGGAAGCCATCTACAAGGAGCACGGCCGGTGATCATTACTCGCAGCCCGTTGCGCATCTCGCTCGGCGGGGGCGGTACGGACTTGCCTTCTTACTATCTGGAACACGGCGGGTTCGTTATTTCCGCCGCCATCAATCGCTACGTCTACATCACGTTGCACGAAATCTTCCGGCCCGAACTGATCGTAAAGTACTCGAAGATGGAGATCGTCGAGCGCGTGGCGGACCTGAAGCACCCCATCGTGCGGGAAGCGTTGCGGATGGTGCTAGGCGAATCAGCGTCGTACCTGGAAATGACTAGCATGTCGGACATCCCGGCCGGCACCGGTCTCGGCTCGTCGGGGAGCTTTACCACCGCGTTGCTGACGGCACTGCACACCATGAACTCGACCGTGTTGGGTCGCCAGGACCTGGCCGAACTGGCCTGCCACATTGAGATTGACCGGCTTGGCGAACCGATCGGAAAACAGGACCAATACATCGCGGCGTATGGCGGCGTGCAGTGCATGCATTTTGGAACCGATGGAACGGTACGGGTGGAGTCGCTCGCCGCCTCGGCGGAGACCCTCTATAACCTGGAAGACAATCTTGTGCTGTTCTTCACCGGCTATACGCGGTCCGCTTCGGCCATCCTGCAGGAGCAGGACACGAAGAGCAAGCAGAAGGACGCCGGCATGGCCCAAAATCTGCATTTCATCAAGGAATTGGGTGTGGCGAGCCAGAAGGCCTTTGAGTGCGGTGATGTGCGCGCGTTTGGCGAAATCATGCACGTGCATTGGGAGCACAAGAAGAAGCGTTCCAACGGGATGAGCAATCCGCAAATCGACGAATGGTACGAGGCCGGCCGCGAGAACGGCGCGATTGGCGGAAAACTGATCGGCGCCGGCGGCGGCGGATTTCTAATGTTCTACGCCGAAGACAAAGGCAAACTGCGGCGTGCCATGAAACGCTTGGGGCTGATCGAGGTCCGGGTTCGTTTCGATTTCGACGGCAGCACCGTGGTGGCGCGCAGTTAGCGGCTATGTTACCGGTTATCATCCTTGCCGGCGGGCTCGCGACGCGTCTACGGCCAATAACGGAAACTATTCCAAAAGCGCTGGTGGAAATCAACGGCCGGCCGTTTCTCGACCACCAGATGCGCCTCCTGGCGGCCAATGGCGTGCGCCGCGCGGTGCTGAGCGTCGCCTACCGCGGCGAGATGATCGAAGAGTTTCTGGGGAATGGCGCGCGATATGGCGTGGAAGTAAGTTATTCCTATGACGGCGACAAGTATCTGGGAACAGCCGGCGCCATCCGGAAGGCCCTTCACCTTCTGGGCGAGGCCTTCTTCACGCTCTACGGCGATTCGTATCTGACCGTGCCCTTCGCCGCCGTCGAAGAGACGTTTCTCGCCAGCGGCAAAGAGGCGCTCATGACCGTCTACCGCAACGAAGGGCTGTTCGATACGAGCAACGTGGAGTTTGCCGGCGCGCGCATTGTCGCCTACGATAAGAAGGCGCGCACAGCGGCCATGCGGCACATCGACTACGGCCTGGGTGTTTTCCAGGCGCGAGTGTTCTCGCGGCTCGCCGAGGGCGAGGTGTGCGACCTGGCGACGCTGTTTCAAGACGTGCTCCGCAGAGGAGAATTGGCGGCGTTCGAGGTGCGGGAGCGGTTTTACGAGATTGGAACCGTGGAAGGTATTCGGGACACTGAGGCCTTCCTGACGGAGCGAGGACTGTAAATGAGTTTTGTGGCGCAGTACATCGGGGAATCCATCGAGATCCTGCAAAAGCTGGATGCCGGCGCGATTGAAAAAATGGTGTCGGTTCTGGTGGCAACTCGTGCCGAAGGCGGCCGTCTCTTCCTGCTCGGCGTCGGCGGGTCGGCGGCCAATGCCTCCCACGCCGTAAACGACTTCCGCAAAATCGTGGGCCTGGAGGCCTACGCCCCCACCGACAACGTGAGCGAGTTAACAGCCCGGACCAACGACGAAGGCTGGGAAGGCGTCTTCGCCAACTGGTTGAAGGTGAGCAAACTGCGCGCCGGGGACTGTGTGTTCGTGCTTTCCGTCGGCGGCGGCAACCTGGAGAAAAACGTGAGCCCGAATCTGGTGCGCGCCGTGGCCTACGCCAAGGAAGCAGGCGCCTCCGTTGTCGGAATCGTCGGCCGCGACGGCGGCTACACCGCCACCGTCGCCGATGCGTGCGTCATTGTGCCGACAGTGAATGTAACCCACACCACCCCCCATGCCGAGGCGTTCCAGGCCGTAGTTTGGCACCTATTGGTCTCCCATCCGGCGTTGAAGGCAACGGAGACAAAATGGGAGTCGGTACGATAAGGCGGGCCATATTTTTGGACCGGGACGGCGTTTTGAACCAGGCCGTCATCCGCGATGGCAAGCCCTACCCGCCGCAAACAGCGGCGGACGTCCGGCTGGTGGACGGCGCCGCCGATGGCTTGCGCCGGCTGCAATCGCTTGGGTTCCTTCTGCTGGTGGCGACCAACCAACCCGACGTCGCCCGCGGAACGCAGACGATGGAAGAGTTGTCGGCCATCAACCAGGTGCTGCAGGACGCGCTGCCCTTGGATGCCATGCTCATTTGTCCGCACGACAGCGCCGACGCCTGCGAGTGCCGCAAGCCCAAGCCGGGACTTCTCCTGGCCGGGGCGCGTGAATTCGGCTTGGCGCTGGAGACCTGTTATATGATCGGTGACCGTTGGCGGGATATGGACGCGGCGGCCGCCGCCGGTGTAGCCGGCGTTTGGATCGACTACGGGTATGCGGAACGCGAACCGGCCGTGCCGCCGGCCGCCCGCGTGAAGAATTTGCGCGATGCTGTCGATTGGATTGTGAATCAGGAGAGCCGTTCATGAGCGTGAAGATTTTTGCCGACGGGGCCGAGAAGGCGCCGATGTTGAAACTGTACGCAAACCCGCGCATTCAGGGGTTCACGACGAATCCGACACTAATGCGAAAGGCTGGCATCACCGACTACGAGGCGTTCGCCCGCGACATTCTGGCGGCGATCCCGGACCGGCCCATCTCTTTCGAAGTATTCGCCGACGAGTTCGACGAAATGGAGCGTCAGGCTGAACGCATCGCGACCTGGGGCGAAAACGTCTACGTTAAGATTCCCGTCACCAATACCCGCGGCGAAAGCGCCGCGCCGCTGGTGCGCCGTCTTGCCGGCCGCGGCGTGAAACAAAACGTGACGGCGCTGATGACGCTCGCCCAAGTGCGCGAGATCACCGATGCGCTCGCCGCCGGGCCCGCCGCTAACATCAGCGTGTTTGCCGGTAGAATCGCCGACACCGGCGTGGACCCGCTGCCTATGATGCGCGAGGCACTGGAGATCATGCGCCCCTATCCCCAGTTGGAGTTGATCTGGGCCAGTCCCCGCGAACTGCTGAACATCGTGCAGGCCGGTGAGATCGGCTGCCACATCATTACTGTAACCACTGATATTTTGAACAAGCTGCCGTTGATCGGAAAAGACCTGGGCGAATATTCGCTGGAGACGGTGAAGATGTTCCGCGGCGATGCCCTCGCCAGCGGCTTCGGCTTATAACGCCTTCGCGCCGGTGGCGCCTCGCACGACGCGGATTCTAAGGTCCGACACGCGAACCATATGCACTCGCGGGTCTCCGGGCACGTGTACTTTTTGTTCTGTCGGCGATAGCACTTTGATGCGAATACGCGTGTCGCCCGCTGGCGCCACGAATTGAAATGCCGCCCGGTCGCCGTGCTGAAACTCAAACTCCTTAGAGTTGCTGCTCCCCAGTTGCTCAAATAGGAGTCTCCGTTTGGGGTCGGGGTTCGCGGGGCCGGCGATCGCATCGAAGGAAATTTCGTAGAGCAGCGTCTCTTTTGCCTGATCCCGGCGTGTTACCACAACTTCCATCGCCTCTCCCAGCCAATACCACACGCTCATTCCTGCCCGGTCCTCGTGCTGCGGGTTGTGAACTTCTATCAGCGGAGCAACCTCGGTGGAACTGACTTCAGCCAAAATTCTTGGGTCGTCGGAACGAATCGAGCGCGGCTCGCCGAGCGTAATTCCAAATACCCGCGTCAGGTGCTTGCGCGGATCACTTGGTATTCGTGTAACTTGCTCCGTTGGACTTACCGATTCCAGACGAAACGAATTCTTTCCCAGAGCCAGGACAATCGGTACGCTCAGTTGCCCCCGTCCATTGAATTCGAGCGCGTATTGATGGCCGGTTTCAGTGTTGATAAGCCGAATCTTGCGTAACGGCAATGGGTTGGCAGGGCCAACCTCCGCACCGAATGAGAGCGGGTATTCTGCGTTTTTGTCTCCCGCCCAGCGATAAAAATCGATCATCATCGAATCCCCTAACCAGTACCACACTGCTGTTCCGGAGCCGTCTTGACCCTGCGGGTTGGAAACCTCAATATCCGCCTTCCCAGGGCTCTTTGCCAAGTCCATATATCCAGCCTCTGTCAACGTTGTCAGCAAAGTTGGATCGGACAGATCCGGCATCTTCGCGAATGGCAGCGATCCCGGCGGAACCGGAAGGTCGGAGAGTGATCGCGAAATCAGATAGACGCTGCTGTTGCGGGCTGCCAGCGACAGCCAGCCTGCCGCAAGTCCATTGGCGTGCAAAATGATGTAGGTTCGTTCTGGGTGCGCTGAGACATAGGCCTCCATCTGACGATACTCTGCGGTGTTCAGTGTAACGAGCGAACCTTCATGCCCCGCCACCACGCGGTGCTCGGACGCGTAACCGCAAAACCCCAGCGCAAGAAACACCCCGGGAAATACGTATGCCACTGACGCCATGTCCGAATTAGTATGCCGGCGAGTTGCCAACGCTGCAACATAGATGCCGCGCACGATGAGTAATATCCAGAAAGGCGCGAAGCTGTCGCAAATTTTCATGAAGGGATATTTCGCCAAACTGGGGGCGGAGAGTAGCACCAGTAGGAACGCCGCCGGCGTAAACAGCATCGCTAACAAGGGGAATAGATTGCGGCGCGACCTCGAATAGACCCCAACCGTGCCTAGCAACACGAGCACCACGCCGGCCGTTGTCGTCGATTGACGTTCCAGCGGTGACGGCGTCATGGGCAGTTGCACCAACCCGCGCGTCCACCCATATAGGGTGCCGCCATCCGGCGCCAGCGCTTCCAGGCCCGGTGACGCTGAAGATGCGATCGTATACTGTTCCTTCGCAAAGGCGTACGCTCGCGGTACATACGCGGGCACTAGGACCACGGCAAGCAGAACCGTCATCAGCGGAACACGAATCTGGTCGCGGGCGCGCAGTGCGATAAATCCAATAGTGAGCAAGCCCAGCAGGAAAATGCCGATGACGAAAAACTCCGTGTAGGTGAGCAGGAGATAAGATACCAGCAGCGCGCCAGAACAGATACGGAATTTTGCTGTCTCATCTGACAATCGCGACCACAGAAGCAGCAAAGGGAAGACGAAAAGTACGCTCGCTTGGGATAGGTACCCGTCCAAATGTATGTGGGTTGTGGCTGGCGCGATGCCTATCCACACAGCCGCCGCGGCAGCATACGGCCGCGCTATCGAGAAGGACCTTGCCAGCGCAAAAGAGACTAAGGCGAGCAACGCGGCCGTGAATGCGCAGAGCGCGCCGTAGGCCTCTCGCACCGAAGAAAATGAAGCCGTCGCGACATAGGCCTGCGCAACCGATTGTCCCAGCCGTTTCTCGCGGTTCTGAAACGCCTTGACCATCCACGCTTCTTTCAGCATGTCCGCGTCAGGGGTCGTGAATGGCTTCGACCGGATGAACTCCGCGAGAGAAGCATAATTGAAGTGATCGATCCTGCCCTTGGCATAGTAGTTCGCCGGTCCCTCGTAGACGGCCGACGCCAATTGAAGGCAGAACACCGAAAGAAACACTGCCGCGCCAATGCGCAGGTTGATGGACCTTCCCAGGCCCTCAATACGCAGCCGCTGGTATAGCCGTACCGCGCCCCACAAGCCGATCAGCGCGGGGAGCGCAAACGCATTCTGTACGGGCACTCCCAAATAGACGAGATTCTGCAGAAGAATGACTTGGGCGCAAAATCCGGCAGAGAAGAGCACAACGCCCCTTCCCCGGCGCCAGGAACCGTCCGTAAGCAAGACCGAGAGCCAGTACATCCATCCAAGGGAAAAAACTCCGAGGAGTAAAAATTGGAGAAGTAGCAGGAGCATGAATGAAGGGTGCGATGAGCTCACCGTGAGCTTCCTGTCGCGATCGCTCCATTGTCGCATCGATTGCAATTCACGGGCGAGTCCACACTCCTGCGGTAACCCAGCCAGACGAGAGGCCCGTGCGGTCTCCCGCGTTGATGTAAAAATTCCGCGGGCCAACGAAGGAAGGCGAGAACGACAACGGCATCAATAGAGTGAGAGAATTTCCCGCCCCCGTAGCAGTGAGCGCGGCGCCGGACAGTGTGCAATTCGCATTTGCCACCGAACCTGCCGTTCCTGGTGAGAGCGGCAACCAGGCCCCGTCGGAGTCGCGGAAGAGGTGGAAGAGATTAGTGGCTCGGTTGAACGCCAGATAACAGGCATTGGACCCGCTAACAGACGAGTTAAGTATGATTAGCGCCGATGCTATGTCGGAATGGCCGTTCGCATCGGAAAGGACTGCGGTGAAGGTTTGGCTCACGCCGCTGCCGGAACTCGGAGTGAGCGAACTTACCGTCGGAGCCGCGGGCGCTCCGTTTGGATTCCACGTGCCAGCGGTGATCCAGCCGGAACTGAGCCCAGACGAATCGGAAGTAGTTATGTACACCGTCTTGCTGCCTGAGAATGCGGCGGTGAACGACAGCGGTAGCGTTAAAGTCAGCGTATTGCCAGCCCCGGAGGCGCCAAGTCCGGTACCAGAAAGTGAGCAGTTTGGATTGGAGACTGTACTGGCCGTGCCCGGCGTCAGTGAAAGCCAAATACCATCGGAATCACGGAAAAGGTAGAACAGATTAGCGGCGCGACTGAAGGCGAGGTAGCAGGCATTGGACCCGCTGAGGGTGCTATTAATCACGACGAGGGCCGACGCGATGTCGGCGAACCCATTGGCGTCGGAAATCACTGCGGTGAACGTCTGTGCCGCCCCCGAACCGGAACTAGGCGCGAGCGAGGCAACGCTGGGAGCCGAGGGAGATCCCGAAGGGCTCCAGTTGCCGGCCGTGGCCCATCCAGAACTGAGACCTGAGGTGTCGGTGGCGGTTGCATAGATATTCTTGCTCCCCGAAAACGCTGGCGTGAAACTGAGCGGAAGGCTGATCGTCAGCGCCGTGCCCGAACCGCTGATAGCAAGGGATGCGCCAGCCAGCGCGCAGTTCGAGTTGGAAACAGAGGTTGCCGCTCCAGGTGTAATCGGCAGCCAGGTGCCATCGGAATCGCGGAAGAGGTAAAACAGCCCCGCCGCGCGGTTAAATGCCAGATAACAGGCGTTGGTGCCGCTGAGCGAGCCATTGATCACAATAAGTGTGGAGACGATATCGACGTGACCATTCGGGTCGGACACAACGAGCGAGAACGTTTGCGTCGCGCCGCTGCCCGAGTTTGGCGTGATGGATGTGATCGCCGGTGCCGCTGGAGCCCCCGGTGTGGTCCACGTTCCGGCGGTCACCCACCCCGTAGTCCGGCCGGTTGCGTCGTTTACGTTGACATAGAAATTGTGGGTGCCGGAAAAGGGGCTCTTGAACGTCAGCGGCAGCGTCACGGTTAGCGTCGCGCCAGAACCCGAAAATCCAAGGCCCGTTCCGGCCAGCGTGCAATTGGTATTGGAGACCGAGCCGGCCGAACCCGGTGTCAACGGAAGCCACGATGCGTCCGAGTCGCGGAATAGGTAGAAACTGTTGGCGGCCCGGCTGAAAGATATGTAGCAGCCGTTGTTGCCGTTGATGGCCGCATTGATCAGGAAAATTCCGGCCGTGATGTCGCCGAATCCATCAGGATCGGAGACTTGCAGGGAAAAGGTCTGCGACGCGCCGATGCCGCTGTTCGGGGTGAGAGACGTGAATGTTGGCGGGGCGGGCGGCGCGCCGAGCGTCCAGGTGCCGGCGGTGATCCAGCCAGTAGTGAGATTGGATTGATCGGTCACGCTGGCGTAGATAGTCTTTGCCCCCGTGAATGATGTCTGGAAAGTAATTGGAAGTACGAGCGTAATCGTATTGGCCGCAGGCGTGATGGTGAGCGCCGCGCCGGACAACGTACAGTTCGCGTTCGTGGCGGATGCTGACGACCCGGGCGCCACCGGCTGCCAGGATCCGTCGGAGTCCCGGAAAAGATAAACCAGATTCGCCGGCCGGCTGAAGAAAAGAAAGCAAGCATTGTTGCCGTTCAAATTGGCGCTGAACAGCACGCTTGCGCCGGCGATATCCAGCGCGCCGTTCGCATCGGCCAATGTCACAGTAAAGTTCTGGCTAAGGGCAGTCCCGGCGTTGGGTGTAATGGCCGTGAGCGCGGGCGCCGCCGCCGCGCCCGCATTCCACGACCCGGACGGCTGCCATCCGGAGGTCAAGCCGCCGGAATCGGTCACCGACGCATAAAGGGTCTTCGCGCCGGAAAAGGCGGCCTTGAACGTGATCGGGATGGTCAGGATCAGTTGATTCCCATTGAGAGAGACACCCAGGCCGTTTCCTCCCAGTACGCAGCTGGCGTTTTCGATTGACGCGATGGAGCCGGGGAAAAGCGCGAGTTGCGCCGAGTCGGAATCGCGGAAAAGCGTGAACGTGTTCGTTGCGCGGGTGAACGTGATGGAGCAGCCGTTGGCTGTCGAGACGCTCGTGTTAATCAGCAGGTTGGCGCTGGCGATGTCGAGCGCACCGTTAGCATCGGACATCGCGAGCGTAAACACCTGGGACGTGGCTGAACCCGATACCGGCGACACACTCGTGATGGCGGGTGCGTTCACGGCCACGGGCGACCAGTTGCCGATCGGCTGCCAACCCGTGCTCTGCCCCGCGTCCGCCACAGCGCCGTAGATCGTCCGGGATCCCGTGACCCCCGACTTGAATGTGACGGTCAGTACGAGTTGCAATTGATTGCCCGACTTGGCGACCACAACGCTCGCACCATTCACCTCGCACACCGCGTTTTCAATCGTGATGGAAGCGCCGGGCGTAACGTTGAGAAAAGTGCCATCGGAATCGCGGAGCAGTGTCAGCGTATTCGTGCTGGCGTTATAGGAGAGATAACACCCATTCGATGTACTCGCCGACGTGTTGAAAAGAACCGCGGCGGTTGTGATATCGGCATATCCATTCCCATCGGTGAATGTGAACGAAAAGGATTGCGCCGTGCCCGTACCCGAAGCCGGCGTCACCGCGCCGACAACGGGCGCATGACTCACATAAGGCGTCCACGTTCCCACCGTCTGCCAGCCCGTCGTGAGGCTCAGCGTGTCACTCGCCGCGGCGTAGACGGCGCGAGCGCCCGTGAAGGAGGGCTGGAATGTGATCGGAACTGTCAGCGTGAGAAGCGTGCCGCTCGTGGTGACGGAAGCCCCCGCGCCACTGATAGCGCAGTTCGTATTTTGAACGCTGGCATTTGTGCCCGGTGTCACTGCGAGGAATGCCGAATCGGAGTCCCGGAACAGCGAGAGCGTGTTCGCCACCCGGTCATACGTGAAGTAGCACCCGTTTGCGGTCGAAAACACGTTGTTAATAAACCCGGCGGCCACCGCGATGTCCTGAGCGCCGTTAGCGTCGGAAAACGTAAATGCGAAAGTCTGTGAGAGCCCGGACCCGGACGCCGGCGTCACCGTGCCCACAACCGGCGCCGCCGGGGCAACGACGTTCCACGTACCGGTCTGCGGCCAACCCGCCCCAAGCGATGCCGCGTCGGTCGCGTTGGCGTAGATATTCTTCGCGCCGCTGAACGCCGCCGAAAACGCTACGGGTAGCGTGAGAATGAGGCTGCTTGCCGACGACGTTACCGTGAGTGACGACCCCTGCAGCGTGCAGACGCCGTTATCAACACTGCTCGCCGCCCCCGGCGTCAGCGGTAGCCACACCGCCCCGGCGTCTCTATATAGAGACACTACGTTGCTGGCGCGGTCGTAGTAGATGTAGCAGCCATTGTTGAATGAGTTGGATGTGTTGAAAATCACGGCCGCGCTCACCACCGCCGCGCTGCCATTCGCATGGGAGATGTTGAAGGTGAACGTGTTCGAAAGTCCGCCTCCCGATGAAGGCGAGACTGTGATCGGTCCGGGTCCGAACCGAAGCCGCGAAGCGAAGCCCCCATAAGAGCCGGGATTGCTGGCCTGCGTGGCGCTGTTGAGCGGAAAATTGGCGGACAGCGTCGACCCGCCCACTGCCATCGCGCTCCCGCTGGCCGCCGTGGCCAACGCGCTGTCGGAGCCCGATCCGCCCAGGTAGCTGACATAAAGCGGTGTGTTGGAAACAATCGGGAACGCCGCCCAAAACGCGTCGTACTCGCCGCCGCGCGCCGTCTGCAGCGCCCCGGCTACCGGAAGATCGTTGGAAGTGGTGTACCCCGACAGGCCCACAAACCCTGCCCCCGCCGCGATCGACGTCGCCACGTCAATCCCGCCGCCGCCAATATACGTAGACCATTCCAGAACCCCGGCCGCCGTCAGCACTGTCACAAACGCATCGCTCGCCCCGCCCCCGAACGCGGTCTGCCGCCCGCCCGTCACACCCGGAAAATCCGTCGACGGCGTCACCCCCGCAATCCACACCCGCCCAAGCGTATCAATGGCGATCCCGTAGCCGGCCTCCTCGTTCAACGACGATCCCGCCCCGCCGCCCAGATACGTCGAACTGGTCAAAAACGTGCCCGTGCTATTGAACCGCGCGTAGAACGCATCCATGGAACCCCGCAGCGAAGGATACAGCGCCGCCGAAACCGGAAAATTCGCCGACGCTGTTGACCCCGTCACATGCAGCGCTCCGTTCGAACTCACCGCCACACCCCGAATCCGGTCATCGGCTCCGCCGCCGAAATACGTACTCGACTGCAACACCCCGGCCGGCGAGAACCGTGCCAAAAAACCATCCACGCCCCCGGACGCCGACGCGCTATAGGCGGCCTGTGTCGGGAAGTCCGTCGATGCCGTCTCCCCTGCCACAACGACATTGCCGCTCAAATCGAGTGTGACGGCCAGCGCCGCGTCGTGCCCCAGCCCGCCCCAATACGTACTGAAGACCAATTGATTCCCCGCCGCGTAAAGCCGCGTGATGAACGCGTCGCGCCCGCCGGACAGTGCCCCCCTCGCCGCTCCCAGCGTTGGAAAATTAATCGAATTGGTGTGCCCGGCAACCGTGATAACACCCGCGCCGTCCACTACAATCGCCTGTACCCGGTCCTCGCCCGCTCCCCCCAAATACGTCGAAAACAGCAACTGCCCGTTCGCGTCGATTTTCGCGACAAACCCGTCAATCCTCCCGCCGCTCGTCCCCTGGTACCCGCTCAGGCTCGCGAAATCGCTCGACTCCGTCCAGCCGCCCACGTAAACGTTGCCCTGTGCGTCCGTGGCCACCGCCGTCACGCCGTCAAACAGTCCGCCGCCCACATACGTGCTAAATGCGAGTTCCGGGTCAATCGTCAACGGCAGCGTCGAGTCGATTTTCCCTGTCTCAAAATGCACGCACCCCCCGTCCACACGGAATCGCGTCTCCACCGGAATCCTGCGCCCGTCCGGGGCCGTCTGCCAACTCTCCAGCCCCCGCTCCTCCCATTGCCAGCCATCCCCGGCGTCCACGCGCAGCGCCTGCCCGTCGTCTTTCGTCCGCGCCGTCGCCCCGTCAAGGCAATACCCCGCCGCCGCCGCCGCCACCCCGGCCGCCAACTGGAACTCCGATTTCAACCGCCCCTCGCGCAGGCGAATCACAATGTCCAATCCAGGTAACGCCCCCCTCGCCCGCAGCCCGCTCGCGCCTATATAGGTCCGGTTCTCCTCCCCAAGGAAATGCACTTGTCCAACGGCCTCACCCTCCGCCTGCCAGCGCAAATTCGCGCCCGGGAACCGGATCGCCGCTCGCCGCCCATGCCGCACCAATTGAATACCCCGTTTGTCGAACGATGCCCGGTACCCCGCCGCCATCGCCCAATACTCGCCCGCCCCCGCCTGCCGCAGAAAGCCCGTGGAGATGCGCTCCATCGGCGCTTCCGTGGAAGCGGCCCGGAGCATCGACGAAATACCAAAAGCGACGAGGAAGATACCGCGCATGAACAACCAAAGGTCCCTCGCCCATTCCTTCGGCCATTCCCCCGCCGCGCAGGATGGAGGAATTTTCTGATGTCCTTACTGGCCCGCTACTCCGCCGCCGCGTGCTCCTCCGGCCCCAGCCCAAACTCCGTCCGCAACCACGCCCGCGCGAACATCCATTCCCGCTTCACCGTCCGTGGCGAAACCTTCAACACCTCGGCGCTCTCCTCCACCGACAATCCCCCAAAAAATCGCAGTTCAATCACCTTCGCCGCCCGCTCATCGGTCTCCGACAGTCTTGTCAACGCGTCGTCCAACTGCACAATTTGGCTGCTGCGTCCCGGCGTAAACACAATCGCCTCGTTCAACGGCAACATGTCCATGCCCCCGCCCCGCTTCCCGGCAATGTGCTTGCGCGCGTGGTCCACCAGAATCCGCCGCATCACCCGCGACGCCACCGCGTAAAAGTGCGCCCGGTCCTGCCAGTTGGCCACTTTCAGATTCACCAGCTTCAAATACGCCTCGTTCACCAGTGCTGTCGTCTGCAGCGTGTGGTCGCTCTTCTCGCGCCGCATATAGCGCGCCGCGATCAGCCGCAACTCGTCCTGCACGGCGTCGATAAGCCGCGCCTGCGCCTCGCTGTCTCCTGCTTGAAACCGGTGCAACAGCCCCGTGATATCTTCTGGCTCGTCCATGCGGATTGGCTCAGTATATCTCTACACTTGGAACATCTATGCGAATACTCTGTGGCGCCCTGCTCACTCCGCTCGCCCTCCTCGCCGCGGTGCCGTCGATTGATGGCGTAATCAGCCTGAAATCGGCGCGGGGCACTGCCATCTCCCCCGATGGTAAGTACGTCGTCTATGCCGTCACCGAAACCGACTGGGACCAGGACGCCTTCCTCTCGCATCTCTGGATCGCCGAAACCGCCGTCAACGGACGCACCTGGCAGCTAACGCGCGGCAAGAAAGGCGCCGGCGCCCCCGCCTGGTCGCCCGACGGCAAGTGGCTCGCCTTCACCAGTGACCGCGAGGGCGGCAAGAACCAGCTCTTCGCGCTCCGTCCTGACGGAGGCGAGGCAGTCCAATTGACCAAGTCCGAAACCGGCGTTCAGGGCTTCGCCTGGTCCCCCGATGGCGCCCGCATCGCCTTCACCGCCGCCGACAAGCGCGGCGAGGAGCGGAAGAAACATTTGGGTGAGTTCGAAGTCGTCCGGCGCGACTATGCCCACTCCCATCTCTGGATTCTCGACGTAGCCGCGGCGCTGCAATCTCCCGTTCCCGGCACGCGCAAGACGAACGGCCAGGAGTACTCTCTAGGCGGCTTCCGCTGGTCCCCCGACGGCACACGCATCGCTTTCAGCGCGACGAAGAATCCCGACCTTATCAAGGGCGATACATCCGACCTCTATGTCCTCACCCTCGCCGGCGACACCGTAAAGAAGATCGTCGATCAACCCGGCCCCGACACCGGTCCCGTCTGGTCCCCCGACTCAAAATGGCTCGCCTTCCGCTCCGCCATGGGCAACCCGAAGTTCTTCCATGCCAACTCGCGCATCGCCGTCGTCGCCGCCGATGGCGGCCCCGTGCGCTCCATCTCCAACGCGTTTGATGAACAGCCTTCTATCGAAGACTGGCGCGCCGATGGCGTCTATTTCACCGGTCTGCAAAAGACCTGGGAACACATCTTCCGTGCTGACCCCGCCACCGGCAAAATCACCCGCGTTTCCACCCCTCCCGGCGGCGGCGATTTCTCTCTCGCCAAGGACGGCCGCATCGCCGCCTTGACCATCACCACCGCCGAACTGCTCACCGAAGTCTACGTAACCGATGTCGCCAAATGGGCTCCGCGCAAGCTCACCGATATGACCGCGCAAGTGAAGGATTGGACGCTCCCGGTAAGCGAGGTCATCTCCTGGACCAGTCGCGACGGCGCCGTGATCGAAGGCGTGCTCACCCGTCCCGCCGCTTTCGACCCGGCCAAAAAATACCCGCTCCTCTGTGTCATCCACGGCGGTCCCACCGGCATCGACGCCCCTCGCAAAGTCAGCGGAACACGTTACTATCCCACCGACATCTGGGCCGCGCGCGGCGCCGTCAGTCTGCGCGTCAACTATCGCGGCAGCGCCGGCTACGGCGAACGCTTCCGCCAGCTCAACGTGCGCAATCTGGGCGTTGGCGACGCCTGGGACGTCGAAAGCGGCGTCGATCATCTCATCGCAAAAGGCTACATCGACGAAAAGAAGGTCGGCGTCATGGGTTGGAGCCAGGGCGGCTACATCTCGGCTTTCCTCACCGCCAACTCGGCTAAGTTCGCCGCCGTCTCCGTCGGCGCCGGCATCTCCAATTGGGCTACTTATTATTTCAACACCGACATCACGCCCTTCACCATCCAGTATCTTGGCGACGACCCCATCGACGATCCTGCCATCTACCAAAAAACCTCGCCCATGACTTACATCCAGAATGCGCGCACCCCCACCCTTATCCAGCACGGCGAACTCGACCGGCGCGTGCCCATCGCCAACGCCTACGAGTTACGCCAGGGGCTGGAGGACCGCGCCGTGCCCGTCGAAATGATCGTTTATAAAGGCTACGGTCACGGTATCACCAAGCCTAAGTCGATGCGCGCCGTCATGCGCCACAATCTGGAGTGGTTCAATCACCATATTTTTGGCGACCCCGCGCCGGATTTCGTACGCCCGGTTCTGCCAAAGGAGTAAACTAAAGTCTCCCGGAATGAGCTGGTATTACGCAGTGAACGGGCAGCAGGCGGGTCCGGTCGAGGATGCCGAGCTGCAAAGCATGGCGATGGCGGGCACGGTGAACGCGTCGACACTGGTGTGGCGCGCCGGCATGGAAACCTGGGCCGCGCTGGGCACACTCATGGCGCCCCCGGCCGGGCCTTTGGAAACGTGCCTCCAATGCAAACAGGGTTTCCCGGCCGAACAAACGATTCCCCTCGCCGGCGGCGCCGTCTGCGCCGGTTGCAAATCCGTTGTGCTCCAGCGGATGCGCGAGGGGTTGGCGCCCGTTGCCAGCGGCAAGAAGTACGCCGGCTTCTGGATTCGCGTCATCGCTCGATTGATCGACAACACCATCACCTCCGTCGCCGGTTACGTTTTCCAGATTCCAATGTTCATCGTCTTGGCGCGTTCGGACAAAAAGGCCGGGCCCGATTTGCCTTGGTTTCTCGCCATGATGGCGCTCGCCGTGGTGGCCAGCCTGGCCACGGCGGCATACTACGAGGCCTGGTTCATCAGGAAAAAAGGCGCCACGCCCGGAAAGATGATCCTCGGCTTGAAAGTCATCCGTGCCCGCGGCGGGGACTTCGGCTGGGGCTTGGCCGTCGGCCGCTATTTCGCGTTCATGCTCAGCGGCATGTTGCTCTACTTCGGCTATTTCATGGCCGGCTGGGACGAAGAGAAGCGAGCGCTGCACGACCGCATCTGCGATACCCGTGTAGTGGCCGGGAGTTGATGCATGGGCTACGTCGTCTGCGGCGCCTGCTCGGCCCGCATCCCGCCCAATAGCTGGAATCGGGAGTTCCCGCTCCCTTGTCCCATGTGCTCCCGCGATGTCGCGGTCACCGTTTTCCCCGTCGCGCTCACGCCGCTGAAAGGCGCGCTGGCCGAACGGGTCGTCTCCGGCGAAGAGGCCGGCTGTTACAACCATGCCCTCAACCGCGCCATCGCCGCCTGCGACGAGTGCGGCCGGTTCCTTTGCGCCTTGTGCGATATTGACGCGGCCGCCGGCCACCTTTGCCCCGCCTGCTTTGAGCGCAAGGAAGCTCCGGCCTTGCACGAGCGTGTCAATTACGATTCCATCGCGCTCGCCCTCGTCACTCTTCCTATGGCCCTCTGCTGGCTGCCCGTCATCACCACTCCCGCCGCGCTCTTCTTCGCCTTCAAATTCTGGAACACGCCCTCGCTCGTCTTCCCGCGCGGCAAATGGCGGCTCTGGCTAACGCTCGCCATCGCCCTGTTGCAGTTCATCGCCGCCGGCGCCTTCGCCCTCTTCCTCGCCAAGGGTACAGGGAGCCTGCCACGCGAATGAGACGCCTGCTGCTGCCCCGCGAATGGGGCCCGTTGCGCTACGCCGAAATCTGGCACGAAGACGATTCGCTCCTCTGCGTCCATTCCTCGCGTATCTCCGATCGCTACGCCCGCTATCGCCTCCGCGATATCCAGGCGCTCGTGCTCACCGAATTCCCCCTCTGGAACGGCGCGCGCGCCGCCTGGCTGGGCTTGTCGTCGTTCTTCACTCTTGTCCTGTTGCTTGCCCCTCCCGCCTGGTGGAAACTCTTCGCGCTTCTGCCCGGCGTCTCCCTCCTGTGGGCAATCGGATACCTCGCTCGCGGGCCGCGCTGCCGGCTTGTGCTCCATACCGCCGTCAGCACCGTCACGCTCGAAGCTGTGCGCACCATGCGCCAGGCGCGCGCCGTCGAACCCGAACTTCGCCGTCTCGTCGAAGGCGCCCAGGGCCGCCTGGCCGCCGATGGATTGACCATCACCGCCATGCCCGGCGCCGCCGCTCCACTCACACCGCCCGCCGCCCATTCGTCGCTGCTGTTCCATCTTTTCTTCGGCATGTTGGTGCTCCACTCGCTCGCGCTGGTGGGCTTCTATTTCGCCGACAATATGGTCGACGGCATGACCCTCTCCGGCTCCATCCTGTTGGCCGAAGCGTTGCTGGGCACGCTCGTCGCCCTCCGCTGGCGAACCGCCGGGCCCTTGTTGACAGTCCTTAGCGCCCTGATCGTCGCGTTCACTCTCGCCGATGGCGGCTTCCTCGTCTATGCCGCCGTCAAGTCTCTCGGCGGCTTCTTCGCGGCCATCAACCGCGGCGGCGTCCGGCCGCAGGAAGTCGAGTGGCTCTGGGTGAAGGAACAAACCGTCGCCCGCGCCTCCTGGCATGCCGTGCTCGGCCTGCTTGGCTGGGTTATGGTCCTCGTCTCTCCTCGCGGAGCCAAGCCATGACCACCGCCCTCTCCCGCCAACGCTGTTGGACGCACCCGCGCCGCGAAGCCGTCAGCCGCTGCCCCTCCTGCGCGAAATTTTATTGCCGCGAATGTGTCACCGAACATGACGGCCGCCTCTTGTGCGTGCAGTGCCTCGCCGCCGGAACCCGCCCGCTCGCCGGCCCCGCCGGCACCCGCTGGGGCCGCCTCGCCGCTCTCGCCTTGCTCGGCCTGCTCGTTTCCTTCGTCGTGTTCTATACCTCCGGTTACGTGCTGCAGCAGTTGCCGCCCGCTTGGACCCGCGGGGTGGAATCGGAATGAAGGCCGGTGGCGTTTGGGTGCTCGAAGAGGCCACCGGCCTGCTCCGCGCGCTGCCCGCGCGCAGTTGGGTCCTCTGGCTCGCCGGCGTGTTGCCCTTCACTCTCGCCCTCGTCGATTTCTTGTTGGAAATGAGCCGTGGCGTCTTCAGTGACGAACAGATCGTTGGCCGCAGCCTCCTGCTCGCCGCGCTCTTCCTGTGGAAACACGTGGCCCAGGGCCTCTTCAGTCACGATTGTCTCCAGGTCCTCCGCGGCGCTCCCGCGGATTTCCCTTCGCCCGCCGCCATCGCCCGCCTGGTGCTGGTGCAGGCCGCCTGGCAGCCTTGGCGCGCGCCGGGCCTCCTGCTTGCCGCCGTCGCCGTCGTGCCCTTTCCCTGGCTCGCCGCCTTTCTCCGCAACGTCGGCCTCGCCGCCATCGAGCGCGAACGCGGCTACGTGCGCGAAGCCTGGACCTTCGCCCGCGAAGACACCCGCCCCCACTCCCTGGCCCTGCTCATTCTCTCGCTCTGCTGGCTCCTGCTCTTCGCAAACCTGCTCGTCATGTGGTTCGTCGTCCCCATGCTGCTCAAATCGTTCTTCGGCTTGGAATCGGAACTCTCGCGCCTTGGCGAACGCCTGCTGAATCTCTCCACCTTCATCGTCACCGCCGTCTTGACCTTCGCCGCCCTCGAACCCGTCTCCGGCGCGCTCGCCGCCGTCCGCGCCTTTTATGCAAAGGCAAAGCGGGGCGGGGAAGACCTCCGTGGCGCCCTCCGCCGCCTCGCCGCCGCCGTCCTCGTCGGCGTTGTTCTACTTGGGTCGGTCTCTCCCATCGCCGCGCAGGATAAACCCATCGACAAGTCCACCCTCGACCGCCGTATCGACGACGTTCTCCGCGATTCCGAATTCTCCTGGCGCATGCCAAAGGCCGAAAATCAAAAAGGCGACTCCTCCTGGCTCCGCGACCTCTTCGCCGCCATCGGCCGCTGGATCCGCTGGCTCTTCGATTTCTACAAACGCCTCTTCCCCGATGTCTCCCCCTTCGGCGGCCCCGGCGATGCCCGTTGGAGCGCCGACCCGCGCCTCCTCCGCTGGGCCATCATCGGCGCCGCCCTCCTCGCCCTCGCCTGCGTTGTCATGATCGTCCTCAGCCGCCGAAAAGATTTCCAGCGCAAGCAGTCGCCCCAAGCTGTGGCCGTCGCCCCAACCGTCGATCTGCTCGATGAAAACGTCTCCGCCGGGCAACTTGTCGAAGACGAATGGCTCCGCATGGCCGATTCCCACGCCGCCGCCGGCGATTTCCGCCTCGCCATGCGCGCCCTCCATCTGGCCGGTCTGCGCTACCTCGGCGAAAAGGGGGCTGTCACCCTTCAACCCGCCAAAACCAGCATGGAATATGGCCGCGAACTCGCCCGCCGCCTCCGCGACGTGCCCCCGGCCATCGACACTTTTGCCGCCGGCCTGCGCCAGTACGAAGGCGTCTGGTATGGCTTCTCCCTGGCCGGTCCGGAAAGCTATCAGGCATTGCGACTCACTTGGGAGCACCTGCGCCGCCATGCGTAAACTCGCGCCCATTCTCATGCTCGCTGCCTTCTTCGCCCTGCTGCTGCCACGCCTCCTGCAGTCCATCGCCCAGGGCGACGTCTACCCCGAATGGTCCACCATGCGCTCCGATCCGCTCGGCCTCAAGGTGCTCTATCTGGCTCTCGAACGAACCGGCGCTGTCCAAGTGGAGCGGAACTACGAACCCTGGCGCCAGGCGCGCCCGCGCCGCGCGCAGTACGTGATGATGGGCGCCTCCCCAACTCTCCTTCAGGACACCAAGGACCTCGATAAACTCCTCTCCGCCGGCGGCCTGGTCCTGGTCGCCCTCCGCCCCGCCAACGCCAAAACCGTCCTCCGCACCGAAAAACTCGGCTTCCTGCAGGTCACGCGGACCGAAGTCGCCTTGAAGTCCGGCGATTGGAAATGTCTCCTCGGTTCGCCCGATTACTGCAAGCTCGCGGCCAAGGGGCGCCTCTGGCTGCTCGCCGATGGTTCGCCCCTGCGCAATGGCGAATTGCATGAGGAGCGCCAGACGGACCTCCTCGCCCGCCTCTTCGGCAACGGCCTGCCCGTGGTCTTCGATGAGTCGCACTTGGGCGTCGTCGAATCCGGCGGCGTCGGCGTCCTGCTCAAGCGGTACCGCCTGTTTCCGGCCGTCGGAATGCTCTTCTTCGCCGCCCTGCTGTTCGTCTGGCGCAACTCGGTTTCGCTCCTCCCGGAGCGCGAACCGGTCACCCCGGCCATGACGCCCCAACCGGCCGCGTCACTCCGCACACTGCTCGCCCAGCGTGTGCCCAAAAACAAACTGCTCGTCACCCTGGTCGACGAATGGAAACGCGCTCTGCCGCTGCTGCCGTCCTGGCACAGCGGCCGTGCCGGCCACATCGAAGCGGCACTCGAACGGGCGCTGGCAACCAAGGATTTGCGGCAAGGCTATGCCGAGTTGCAGTCGGCCATCCGGCTGCGAAAGGGATCAACATGACATTGGAACAAATGCAGCAAGCGCTCGCCGTCGTCCGCGCGGAGATTCACCAGGTCGTCATCGGCCAGGATCTCGCCGTCGATCACGCCCTCGTCGCCATCCTCTGCGGGCAGCACGCCCTGCTCGAAGGCGTCCCCGGCGTCGCCAAAACTCTCCTCGCGCGAACCCTCGCCGTCGTCATGGGCGGCAGTTTTCAACGCATCCAGTTCACCCCGGACCTCATGCCCGCCGACATCACCGGCACCAGCATCTTCAACCTCCAGAAGAACGAGTTCTCCTTCTCCCCGGGCCCCATCTTCGCCGATTACGTTCTCGCCGACGAAATCAACCGCGCCCCCGCCAAAACCCAGTCCGCCCTCCTTGAAGCCATGCAGGAGCGTCAGGTCACCATGGACCGCCAAACCTACACGCTCCCAGCCGGTTTCACCGTCTTCGCCACCCAAAACCCCATCGAGTTTGAAGGCACCTACCCGCTCGCCGAAGCGCAGAAGGACCGCTTCATGATGAAGATCCGCATGCCGCTGCCAGGCCGCGAAACCGAACTCGAACTGGCACACCGTATGCTCTCTGGCGACTCCCCGGAAACGCGCCTGGCCTCCGGTTCCGTGCGCGCTCTGCTCTCCGGCGAATGGCTCCCCGCTCTCCGCGCCTCGCTCGCCCAGGTCCGCATGAGGGAAGAACTCGTCGGCTATGTCCTCGACGTGGTGCGCCGTACCCGCCAGGAGGAAAGCGTCCTGGTCGGCGCCGGGCCCCGCGCCACGCAATCGCTCCTCGGCGCCGCCCGCGCCAGCGCCGCGCTCGCCATGCGAGATTTTGTCACCCCCGATGACGTAAAGGCCATGGCCCCCGCCGTGCTCGAACACCGGCTCATCCTGCGGCCGGAATTTGAAGTGGAAGGATTGACCGTGGAAGAGGCGGTGCAGAAGATTCTCGCCAGCGTACCGGTCCCCGCATGACGCGCCCCGCCGCGGCGCTCGTCTGGCTCGTGGGGCTCCTTTTCGCGCCACTTGGAATCGCCGTCGCCGTGTGGCCGGACGCCCACTGGGTGCTCTCGCTGGCGCTCCTGCTCCTCGCCGTCGTGTGCGCTGTGGATGTCTGGTTCGGCCGCGCCCGCCTGGCCGGCATGGAGGCCTTCGCCGCCACTGACGGCCAAATGGCCCAATCCCGCGAAGGCGCTCTAACGGTCCATTTGCGCAAACCCGCCACCCTCGCCGCTCGCGGTGTCGCCGGTCTCGCCCTGCCCCCCTCTTTCGCTTGCGATTCGGAGGAGGTCCTCCTCTCTTTCGCCGGCGGGCACACCGACTACGCCCTCACCTGGCGCATGACCCCCCGCGAGCGCGGCCGCTATCCTCTCGATACACTCTACGTCTCCTTGCTCTCCCCCCTCGGCCTCTTCGAGTGTGGCGGCGCCCTCCCGCTCGGCCTCGAAGTGAAAGTCTTCCCCGATGCCGGAAAGTACGGCACACTCCTCGCCCGCGTCCGCGGCCAGATGGGCGCGCGCCTCCTCCGTCAGGTGGGCAAAGGCCGCGAGTTCGAAAAATTGCGCGAATACTCGCCTGGCGACGGCTTCGACGAAATTCACTGGAAGGCCACCGCCCGCCGCCGCGTCCCCATCACAAAGGTCTATCAGACGGAGCGCATGCAGGAAATCTACGCCGTCGTCGACGTAAGCCGCCTCATGGCCCGCCGCTTTGGCGATAGCTCCGCGCTCGATGAATATCTCCGCGTCGCCCTCCTTCTCGGCACCGCCGCCGAACAGCGTGGAGACCGCTTCGGCGTCATTCTCTTCCACCGCGAAGTCTCGCGCTTCCTCCGCGCCCGCAACGGCAAGGCCCACTACGCCGCCTGCCGCGCCGCCATGTTCGACGCCCAGCCCGAACCCGTCCCCGCGGATTTCTTTGAACTTGCCGCCTTCCTCCGTACCCGCGTTCCCAAGCGTTCGCTCCTCTTCGTGCTCACCGCGCTCGACGAACCCTCCGCCGCCGTCAGTCTCGATAAAGCCGCCTCCCTCCTCGGCCAGCGCCACCTGCCCTACGTCGTCATGTTGCAGCCCGGCGGCGTCGCCCCGGTGCTCGCCGCCCCCGGTGACGATCTCTATTCCGGCCTCGCCGGCCACCTCCAGTGGCGCGCCCTCCGCGAATTGGAAATGTCGCTCCGCACCCATGGCGTTCGGTTCCATATGGTGGAACCAGGCGCGCTCGCCGCCAAAGTGCTCGGGCTCTACGACGAAGTGAAACAGAGGCAACTGCTGTGATTCTCGACATGCAACGCTTCCTGCTTACGGCCCGCCCCGTCTGGCTCGAACTCGAAAAGGCGCTGGACCACCTGGAAAACGATCCCGACCCGCAATGGGATCTCGCCCGCACCGAATCCTTCTACCGGCTCTACCAGCAGACCTCCGCCCACCTCGCTGAAGTCCGCCATCTCACCGCGGAACGCGAACTCCGCGGCTACCTCGAACAACTCGTCGCCCGCAGCTACGCGCGCATCTACGTCAAGGGAGCCGAAAAAAGCCGTGGCCGCTGGTGGCAGTGGTTCACCTCGGCGTTTCCCGCCGCCGTCCGCCGCCACGCCAAGGCCGGCGCATTGAGCGTGGCCCTGTTCGTCCTCGGCGCCATGTTCGGCGTCGCCGCCCTCAAAATCGATCCAACCGCCAAGGCCACCCTCCTCCCCTTCGGCCACGGCCAGCAGACGCCCACGCAGCGCGTGCAGCGCGAAATGGAGGACCAGGGCAAACGCATCTCCGAAGCCCGCGGCCGCTTCTCCGCGCAGTTGATGACCCACAACACCCGCGTGGCCTTCTTCACTCTTGGCCTCGGCATGACGTGGGGCCTCGGCACCATCGTCATGCTGTTCTATAACGGCGTCATCCTCGGCGCCGTCGCGCTCGATTACATCGCCGACGGCCAACTGATCTTCCTCCTCGGCTGGATTCTGCCTCACGGCTCCGTCGAAATACCCGCGATACTTCTCGCCGGGCAAGCGGGCCTCGTGCTCGGCCACGCGCTCATCGGCTGGGGCAATCGCCTCCCGCGCCGCCTGCGATTGCGCGCCGTCCTGCCCGATCTGGTCACCATGGCCGGTGGTGTCGCCGTCCTGCTCATCTGGGCGGGCATCATCGAGTCGTTCTTCTCTCAGTACCACGAACCGGTCATTCCCTATTCATTGAAAATCGCCTTCGGTGTGGCCGAAACCCTGGCGTTGACGCTGTTCCTGTGGCGAGGCGGTGCCAATGAAAGCTCTCTATAACGAGCCGCAACTGGAACTGCGCACGCCGGAGGGCATGGCCTTCACTCTCCCGCTCGCCGGCCCCGTCTCCCGTCTATTGGCGGTGATGGTCGACGTCGTGGCCGTTTCGCTGGCGGCCTCCGTCATCGGAAGGGTAACCGCGCTTGTTTCGGCCTTCCACGCCGATTTCGGCGCCGGTCTAACGACGCTGCTCTACTTCGCCGTCACCGTGCTCTACGCCATTCTCACCGAGTGGCTGTGGCAAGGCCAGACGGTGGGCAAGCGGCTTATGAAAATTCGCGTGGTGGACCGCGACGGCTTGCCGATTCATGTCTCCCAGGTTGTGGTGCGCAATCTTTTGCGCCCCGTCGATATGTTGCCGGCGTTTTATCTGCTGGGTGGCCTGGTGGCGATGGGATCGCGGTACGGCCAGCGGCTGGGGGATCTGGCGGCGAACACGGTGGTGGTGCGCACGCGGCAGTGGGAGATTCCCGATTGGGAAAAACTCCTCGCCGGCAAGTTCAACTCCATGTTGGAGCATCCTCATCTGGCCGCCCGTCTCCGCCAGCGCGCCACCCCAGCTCTGGCCGGCGTGGCGCTGGACGCCCTCATGCGCCGCGATCAGTTGGCCGACACCGCCCGCGTCGAACTCTTCGCCGAACTCGCCGCCCGCCTCCGCAAATTGGTCGAATTCCCCGCCGAAACCATCGAAGGGCTCTCCGACGAACAGTACGTCCGCAACGCCGTCGAAATCCTGTTTCGCAGCCGATAAAAAGGAAAATGAAATGAGCCTGGACCTGCTCCTAGACATCGTTCACTCCCGGTCATTGGACCAATGGCCGGAGCGGAACGCCGCCGCCTTCGACGCTCTCTTCGGCACGCCAAAAGGCCGCTTTACCAGCAAAGCGCAGGACGCCTTGTCCTTACGCGCGCCGAATTTCAAAGCAGGCGAAAACGTTCCGTTCGCGGCCTATATCCACCCGTCCAATCCCCGTTCCGGCTCCTATAGCGGCCTCTCCTTCGTGCTCTTTCCTATTCCCGATGGCCCTTGCCTGGTCGCCCTCGTCGTCGGCACTGGCGGCCTCGCTCCGGACCACGCCATTCTCGGCCGCCCCGGCCATGCCCGCAAGGCGCAAGCCATCTGTTCCTGGTTAAACAAGGAATTCGGTCAGGGGCTTCGCGTCGCCTGGGCCAAGCAGGATCCAACGCTGCTCGATGTCCAAATCCCCAAAGACATCGTTGCCGATTTCGCCGACTACAAAACCGTCTTCGATCGCTACGGCAAGGAAATCTACGCGTTCTATCGTCCAACAATGGATCGGTCCGCTACGGCGGCTGCTCTGGCTGCGCTTCTCGACCTCCTCCTGGAAGAACGAGGTTTTGTCGTCCTCGCCGGAGCGCTGAAAGAGTCGAAGGCGCTGCAGGCAAAGTGGTTGGAACATCTGATGCCCGGCGTGGAACCCGCTAGCGTTTTCGCCTTGCTTACCACCCGGAAATACGTCATCGTGCAGGGCCCGCCCGGTACCGGCAAAACGCGCCTGGCCACCAGTCTGCTGCGCGAAATGTACTCCGGCTTCGGCGAAAGTATCCAGTTTCATCCAAACACGACCTACGAGAATTTCATCGGAGGCCTCGCTCCTCAGCTCGGTGATGGCGATTTCGGTCTGCGCTTCGCGCCCGTTCCGGGCTTCCTGATGAGAGCCGCCGCGAAGGCCGCAAGCCATCCGGAACGCCCGTATCTATTGCATATCGACGAAATCAACCGCGCCGACCTCGGCAAAATTCTCGGCGAGGCCGTCTTTCTTCTCGAACCCAACGTGGACCGCAGGATAGAACTCGCCTTCGACTTCGGCCCGCCCTTCCACCGCACCTTCTTTCTCCCGCCTAACCTGCACATCGTTGGCACCATGAACAGCGCGGACCGCAGCATCGCCATCGTCGATGTTGCCGTCCGCCGCCGCTTCGCCTTTGTCTCTCTCTGGCCCCGCATGGCGGTCGTCCAGGAACATGGTTGCGAGTTGATGCAACTGGCCTTTCTACGCCTCTATTCCGCCTTTGTCGAACATGCCAACGACGAAGCCTTCGCCCTTCTCCCTGGCCACTCCTACTTCCTGGAGGCCGACGACGCCAAGGCCCGCACAAGCCTTAGCGTAAATCTGGCGCCGCTCCTGGAGGAGTATCTTTCCCAAGGCTACGTCAGCGGTTTCGCCGAACAGATTCGCAGCTACCTGCAGTGGGTGCGTGCGCTGTGAGGGCGCTCGCCACCCATCACCCGGTCGAAGAGGTTTGCCTGGAGTTGGAGGATCACGGCACCTTCAGGCGCTCGGCCGTCGAGTTCTTCGGCCTTACAGGCAACGGCGCACCGCGCGACCCATCAGCCGCGGCTGGCCGTCTGGCGGAGCAGTTCGTCCACCACAATCGTTCCATCCTCGCCGCGCTCGATGTCCACATCGATCGCGACTACGACGGGCGTGACGTGTCGCTGCTCATCCGCTCCGGCAGCGCCGTCGGCGCCGTCCCTCTCTACTCTCCCACCTCCGCCCAGCCGGATTATGGGCTCGTCGTTCAGCCCCGCTTTCCCTGGATGGGCATTGGGCCCATGCTGTCGGAAATGGGCTGGCGCGTCGGGCCCTCTCCGCTGCGCCTGCCTCTCCTCCGCCGCTCCGAACGCCGCGTGCCGCCATGGGTGCTCTCGTCGATGGTGCTGGTACGCATGAACGCTCTCCTCGATTCGCTCGATCGCCGTTTTGAAGTGGTCGCGGAGGATCGCTCCGCCCCCCGAGGTTCCATCGATTGGGGTCTCTATGCCACCACCCGCCTGCCCCGCGCGCACGTCCTCTCCATCCCCTGCTGCTTTCCCGACCTTCGCGATGATCGCCAGTTGAAGGGCGCCGTCCGCTATACCGTCGAAAAGCAACTGCGTTCCCTCGAAACGCAGGTGGAACACGGCGCCTTTGTCCACCGCCTTCTCGCCTTCGGTCGCCACATCCAAAGCCGCGTCCATTCCGTGCCGGTCCACATTCCCACGCGCGGAACGCTCGACGCCTGGCTGCGGCGTCCTTTGCGCGCACAGCAGTTTCTGGACGGCGTCCAGGGCATTCAGTGGACCGCCGAGGATCGGGGTCTCGCCGGTATAAGTGATTTGGAGGGCATTCCATGGCGAATGCCCATGGATGCATTCTTTGAAGCCTGGGTTGAAACCATGCTCAGGCGCGTAGCCCAGCAAGCCGGCGGACGGCTCAGCGTTGGCCGAATGCGTGAAACCGTCCACGCACTCAATTGGCAGCCCACCTACAGCGGTTCCCAGCGCGCTCTGATCCCAGATTTTTCCATCGTCTTCGACGGCGTCACAGTCATCATCGATGCGAAATACAAGCGCCACTTGGAAGAACTGGAGTCACACTCCTGGGCGCGCGTCGAATCCGATCTGCGCGACCAGCACCGCCACGATCTTCTTCAGGTCCTTGCCTATGCTGCTCTTGCCACCACGCCGAATGTGATCGCCTGTCTTGCCTACCCATGCGACGCCACCCGTTGGAATTCGTTACGCCAGCGCGGTCGTCTCCACCATCATGCCGAAATCACCGTCGGTGCCCGTACTGTTCGCCTGTGGCTCACCGCCGTGCCCATGGCTATTCCCACCACCGAAGTTGCCGAATCGTTCTCCGCCGAACTCGTCCCCCTACTGCCCCGTTAACCCCGCCAACTCCTTCACCTTCCCCGCAATCAACTCCTCCAACTCCTCCGCATACGGCGCTGGCAGCCCATACTCATCCATATCCTCCACCCCCTCATACCCGCCCTCCCGCAGCACCCGCAGCGACGGAATATACGACAACAACTCGTTGTTATAACCCGCCACCCACGTCCCATCGTTCCCAAACTCACGCTTAAACCGCAGGCAATAATCCACCACCGCCTCCCCCGTCAATCCAATAAACGTCATCGTCCCGCCGAACCGCCACACCTGAATCGGATACGGATGCGACTCCGGCAGCTTCCCCTCTTTCGTCAATTTATCCAGCAAATACTGAATCTGCCGCCGCTTCCCGCCCTGCGCCTGCCGCAGTCGCGCCTCCAGCGCCTCCCGCGTCGGCGCCTTCCGGAACGGAACATCTATCACCGCATACGCCGTTTTCAACTCTCCCTTCACCGCCTGCATCGGCGCCCGCAGCACCGCCTCCACCGCCCGCGCCAGGATCGTTCCATACCCCGCCGCCAGCCCCACCGCCTCCGGCCCGTCGCTGTTCATAATCCGCGGCAGCGGATTCGCGTCCCCGCCGCATCCCTGCACGAACAGCGCCGTCACTCCCGCGTACCTCGTCTCCAGCGCCGCCTGAGCGTACCCCGCGTAATCACCGCTAATCTTGTATCCCGATAGCGCCGTCGTATGGCAGCTATATCCAAACAGCACCGCTCGCAGCCTCCCTTCCGGCGCCCGTATTGCCAGCACCGGCACGTCATGGTCAACAGGTCCATACAGCGCCCGCCCTCCCGGCCGCGCCCGCCGCCGGTTCACCGCGAACCCCGCCAATCCCTGTTCAAACCACAACTCCGCCGGCGCCAGCGCCGCTATCGCCTCTCCCGCCGCCTGCACCATCCGGTCCTGCAGCCAGTTCGTGTACCGGTCCACCACGTCCCGCTCCGCCCCGCTCAGGTTGTAGTAAAGGTGCAGCACCTGCCCCGTCACCGGCGCGCTGTGGTTGTGCGAATAATTCAGCACCAGCCGCTCCCTCGGCACGCCGAACTGCTTGTCAATTCGCGTCGCTACGTTCGCGATCATCGCCACGTCCAGCCCCTGCAGGTCGCTCGTCATCAGCACCGACGTTCGCCCGTTCTGCCGGAACGCCGCGGCCTTCACGTAGATCTTCTCCGTCACCCCTTCCGACGCGCGTATGCGGCTCGCATATCCCGACAGCCAGATCGGCTCCGCCGGCGTCACGTCCACCTTCGCCGCCCCGGCCTCCCACAGCGGTTGCGCGGCTAACGGCAGGCACAGTACCAGAAAACGAAAAAACATAGGCGTCATAGCGGCTCCGGCGGCAGCAGCATCTCCTCCCGTATGATCTCGTTCCTAGGGTCGAACAGCCGTTGAAACCGCCGCCGCTTCGTCCCCGGCGCCTCCCCGCGCAGCGGCGCCAGGTCAATCCGCGCCGGGTTCCGCAGCGCCTTGTTCAATTCCTGCAGCACCCCCGCCGGCGGCGTCGCCACCGTCTCCAGCGTGAAGTGCCCCGCGTCGTGCTGCACCAGCGTGTAGTCCCGCAACGTGCGCAGCGCCTCGTTTATGTCCAACGGAAACAGCGGATGATACATCCCGCCGCTATGGTCCAGCAGTATGTCCTGCAGCCGCCCTTCCACCGCCGTGAACTTCCGCAGCGGCGTCTGGCACGGGCACGCCTCCCCCAGCACCAGCACATCGTCCATCCGGTAGCGCTCGAACCGCTGGCTTGTCCGCGCCGCGTCCGTGATCACTGGCACCGCGCGGTCCGGCCGGCTCTTGAATCGCATCCCTTCCAGCCGCACCAGGTCCCCGTTCCAGTGCAGCCCCCCATGCCGGCACCCCGCCGCCAGGAACCCTTCCTTGGCTTGGTACAGGTTTACCGGCGACGTTCCAAACACGCGCCGCAGCCGTTCCCGGTCCTGCGGAAACAGCGGTTCGGCCGCGCTCAGCAGCGTGTGCGGTTGGAATGGCCGCCTCTGGTACGCTGCCGTTTCGGCCAGTGCCAGTAGCGCGCTTGGCGGCCCGATCAGTACATTCGGCGCCAGGTCGCACAGCCGCGGCGCCCAGTGCGCCGCCGTCTGTGTCAGTCCGAAAAAGTGAACGAATCTCGATGCCTCATACAATCGGCTATTGTGCTTCAGCAGCAGCGCCGCGTTCAGTGTCAACAGTTGTCCCGGCGCCAGAAACTTTCCCAGTATCGTCCCCAGCCACCGGTCCCGTTCCGCCTGCGTCGTGATAAACACGCCCGGCTCCCCCGTCGTGCCCGTCGACAGGCCAAAGCTATATCCGGCGCGCGGCGAAATGCCTGTCTCCAACTCTTCCCTCGCCAGCCGCCGCGCCTCCTCCAGCCCCACCCCCAGCGCGTTGTACTGGCCGAAGTTCGCCGCCATCTCCGCCTCGTCGCACACCGGCCCCGCCATCACTGTCTCCGGCAACGGCCGCGGAAACCGCGCCGCAATGTACGCCCGTGCGATGGCGAGTTTACTGTTCATGCTGATAGGCCGCAATGGATGCTTCGCAGTGTGAGGGGATAAGCGGCACGTCCGGGCGCCGGCGTTGGAACTCATGCAACTTCTTAAGCGTGGCGCGGAACGCCGCAGGGTCACCAATCAGCGCTCCCGCCGGCCACCCCGGCAGCGCCAGGTCGCTGATGTTCCGCCGCGTCCATGCCGCGTCGGCCACCAGAAACACCCAGCGGTTTTCCCCCTTCCGGCACAGCAGCCCGTACTGGCCCAAAGCGTGCCCGGGCAGCGCAATCGCCACTATGGATCCATCTCCCGCCACGTCATACCCCGCCGTAAACGGCCGCCACGTCTCGTCCAGTTCCACCATCGCCAACTCTTCTATCGCCCTCGCCCGCGCTGCAAAATCCGCGGGCAGCAGTTCCGGAAAAAACGCCGCCCGCGCCCGTTGCGGCCCTGTCAATTTCCCCAACGCCTCCAGTCCCGCCCGCGAATGCAGAATCGGCGCCGCCGGCATCTCCCGCAAACTGCCGATATGGTCCGGATGAAAATGCGAAAGGAAGATCGTGGCGATCTCGGATAGCCCAACCCCCAACGCGCGCAGATGAACCGGAATCGCGTCTTCTGCTCGTACCTGGAACGGCAGAATCCTCCGGTAAAGCCGCGCCGCCAGGCTTCCGGCCCGCGCCAGCGGCGCCCCGTAACCAGTATCGAAAAGCACCAGTCCCGCCTTCGGATGGCGAATCAGTGCCGCCATCGCCGGTAGGTGCAAATCTTCGAACCACGAACCGCTTTCCACCAGCCAGGCCCGGTTCCGGCAGTGGCCGACACAAAACAGATGCACGTCCACTGTCATGGCCGTTAGTATCGCAGGACAATCCCGCACAAAGATACTCCCGCCGCCGTGTTCACCAGCAGCGCCGTCCGCCCCCGCCGCAGTTGCCCGCTCTCTATCGCCCGGTGCAGCGCAAACGGCACCGAAACGCTCACCTGGTTTCCCGTCTCCGCCAGTATGTCCATCACCCCCGGTCCCTCCCCGCGCCGCGCCAGTTGCTTCCGCAAAAACGCCAGCCCCACCGCGCTCGCCTGGTGCGGAATCACTACATCCACCTCCTGCCGCAGCAGTTCCTCCAGGAACGGTGGAAAGTGGTTCTGTATCAGCCGCAGCAGCGCCCGCCCGTTCATCGCGAACAGGTAGTCGTTCTCGTCCTCCGGCGGCGTTCGCATGTTGAACCGCGATCCCCCTGCCCGCATCACCGACAATTCGGCGCCTTCGCTAATCGTCGCATTGCGAATTTCGATAATCCCCTCTTCTCCCTCCGCCGGCCCCACTATCGCCGCCGCCGCTCCATCGCCAAACAGCGTGCATGTGTCCAGGTCGTCCCACCGCAATCCCTTCGACGCCAGTTCCGCCGCCGCCACCGCCACCCGTCTCCACATCCCCGCCCGTATCCCTGCCGCCGCCATCTCCAGGCCCTTCATAAACCCCGCGCACGACGCGTTGATGTCGAAACACGTCACCCCTTCCGCCCGTCCCTCCAATCGCCGGTGGATCAGTATCGCCGTCGATGGCATCGGCTGCTCGCTCATCACCCCGCAAAACAGAATCGCGTCCAGTTCCTTCGCCGCCAGCCCCTCCGCCCGCAGCGCCCCTTGCACCGCCGCCGCCGCCATCATGCTCGCCGTCTCTTCCCGGTCTGCGAAGTGCCGTGTCTCCACCCCATTCCGCGCCAGCACTGTCCCCGGCGCCACCCCAAGCCGCGCGTCCAGTTCCGCCGCCGTCACTCGCCGCGCCGGCAGATACGTGCCCGTTCCCAAAATTCGTACAGGTAAAAACATTCGCGCTTCGCCGTGCGTCAGTATAGCAGCGGCCCGGTTTTGCGCTAGCTTGTGGAAAATGGTAGTTTTCACTGATCTGGACGGCACCCTGCTGGACCGCGACACCTACAGTCACGCGCCAGCCGATTCCGCCATCGACCGCTGCAAAGCCCTCGGCGTCCCGATCGTGCTGGTCACCAGCAAAACCCGCGCCGAAGTGGAGGCGTTGCGTCTCTCCATGCGCCACACCGGCCCCTACATCATCGAAAACGGCGCCGCGGCAATCCTTCCAGGACACCCCGATCTCATTCTCGGCGCCTCCAGTTCCGCCTCCCGCGCCGCCCTCCGCCGCGCCTCCTTCGTCTCCGGTGTACTAGTCCGCGGCTTCAGCGACATGTCCATCGACGAAATCTGCCAGCGCAGCGGTCTGCACCCAGAAATCGCCGCCCTCGCCGCCCGCCGCGAGTACGGCGAACCCTTCGTTGTCCTCAGCGGCCCTGTCTCCCGTCTCGAATCCGCCCTGGCCGAACTCGGCTTTCAAGTCACTCGCGGAGGCCGCTTCTTCCACGTTCTCGGCGGCTGCGACAAAGCCCGCGCCGTCCGAAAAGTAGCCGAATTCCTGAACGACGGTGACACAATTGGCCTCGGCGACGCCCCCAACGATATCCCCTTCCTCCTCACCGTCCGCCGCCCCATTCTCATCCCGTCTCCTCACCTCCATGCCATGCGTGCCGCCCTCCCCAATGCCTTCATCGCTCCTGAGCCCGGCCCCGCCGGATGGTCTCGCGCCCTTCTCGAAATCCTCGACAACCCATAAATCCGAAAATGTGCCTAAAGTACCAGGACCATAGTAGTAGGGTATTGGGACTCGTCCTATTGACCGTCCTAGGTAGTTCGCATTAGTCTTGTGGAGACGTGAGCGAACAACGCAAAAATCAACGATTCGAATTGAAGCTGCCCATCGAGCTCGTAAAGGCGGGCGGCGACGAAACTACCCACGTAGGGGAAACACGCAATCTGAGCTCGGGCGGTGTGCTATTCACCACCGAAGGACGATTGCAGAAAGGCGATCCGATCGAATACATGGTCACCCTGCCCGCCGCCGGCAGTGAGGTTGGCGTTCGGCTGCGTTGCATGGGCAAGGTGGTTCGCGTGGATGAAAAGGAAGGCGTTACCTCCCGGCCGCCCTTTTCCATCGCCGCGACTTTGGAACGGCACGAATTCCTCCGCCGCTCCTAAGCCCACTTGTTGCGTTTCCTGTAAGGGCGTGGTAGCAAAGAAAAAGCGAAACCGCGCCCTATGAATCTCACCCTTGGCTTTCCGGATCCGGCAGGGTCCGAACAAAACGATCCCGGCCTCTCCCTCCGCCGCCCAACCGGGCTCGATGGCGCCGTCAACCGGTTCCGCGAATGGATGGCGAAGCCAGATTCTCCCGTCCGCTCCATTCAACATCAGCCGGCCCGCGAAGGCGACTTTTCCCCCATTCCCGAAACCGTCGCCCCCGGCCTCGCCGCGGCCTTCCATGCCCGTGGCATCCAGCAGCTCTACAGCCACCAGGCCGCCGCCTATGCCGAAATCGCCGATGGCCGCAACGTCGTCGTCGTCACCCCCACCGCCAGCGGCAAAACCCTCTGCTACAACCTCCCCGTCCTCAATCGCCTCCTTGCCGATCCCGCCGCCCGCGCCATGTATCTCTTCCCCACCAAGGCCCTCGCAGAGGATCAGTTGCAGGAGTTCCAGGCCGCCGTTGACTCCATGCGCATCGACGGCAAGGTCCCCGAAATCCGGGCCTTCACCTACGATGGCGACACCCCGCAGGACGCCCGCCGCGCCATTCGAGAGCGGGCCAACGTCGTCTTCACCAACCCCGACATGCTGCACGCCGGCATCCTGCCCCATCACACCAAATGGGCCAAAGTCTTCGAAAATCTTCAGTTCATCGTCATCGACGAACTCCACTACTACCGCGGCGTCTACGGCAGTCACCTTGCTAACATCGTTCGCCGCATCCGCCGCATCTGCGAGTTCTACGGCTCTAAACCCGTTTTCATCTGCTGCTCGGCCACCATCGCAAACCCCCGTGAACTCGCCCAGGCCCTCTGCGAACAGCCGTTCTCATTAATCGAAAAGAACGGCGCCCCCAGCGGCGAAAAGTACTTCGTCTTCTACAATCCACCCGTCGTCAACAAAGCCCTCGGCATCCGCCGCAGCTATCTCGCCGAATCCCGCCGCATTGCTCTGGAATTCCTCGACCGCGGCCAGCAAACCCTCGTCTTCACCAACAACCGCCTCGCCACCGAAATTTTAACGACGTATCTCAAGGACGCCGCCGAACGCATTCCCGCCCTCAAGGACCGCATCAGCGGCTATCGCGGCGGCTATCTGCCCAAAGAACGCCGCGCCATCGAACAGCAGATCCGCACCGGCGCCATCCGCGGCGTCGTCGCCACCAACGCGCTCGAACTCGGCGTCGATATCGGCTCGCTCGACGCTGTAGTCATGGCCGGCTACCCCGGAACCATCGCCTCCACCTGGCAGCGCGCCGGCCGCGCCGGCCGCCGCCAGAAAGCCTCTCTCGCCGTCCTCGTCGCCTCCAGCGCCCCGCTCGATCAATACATCATCGACAACCCGGCATACTTCTTCGATCGCCCGCCCGAACATGCCTTTATCAACCCCGATAATCTTGAAATTCTCTTGAATCACTTGAAGTGCGCGGCCTTTGAACTCCCCATCCGCGCCGGCGAGAAGTTCGGCCCCCACGACCCCGCTGATCTCTGCCGTTTCCTCCAGGAATTGGGTCTGCTCCACCTCTCCGGCGACACCTGGCACTGGACCAGCGACACCTACCCCGCCGACGCCGTCAGCCTCCGCGCCGTCACCAGCGACAACTTCGTTGTCATCGACATGACCAACGAAAACAAAGTCATCGCCGAAGTCGATTTTCCTTCGGCTCTCACCACCCTCCACGAAAAGGCCATCTATCTTCACGATGCCCGCCAGTTCCAGGTGGAGCGCTTCGATTACGACGGCCGCAAAGCCTACGTGAAGGCAGTGGAATGCGACTATTTCACCGACGCTATTGATTACACGCAGGTAAAAATCATCCACGAATTCGACCGCCAGGAACTCCCCGGCGCCGCCCGCGCCCTCCATGGCGAAGTCCGCGTCAACCGGCAAATCGTCGGCTTCAAAAAGGTGAAGTTCTACACCATGGAAAATGTGGGCGCCGGCAACCTTTCCACGCCCGAACAGGAGATGCACACCACGTCCTTCTGGCTCCACTTTTCCGAAGGGTTTCTGGCTCGCTTCCCTGATCTTACGCCCACCGAAAAGCAGAACGGCCTCGTCGGCCTCGGCCACGCCCTCCGCGCCGTCGCGGCGCTGCTCCTGATGTGCGACCCGCGCGACTTGGGCGTCACCCTCACGGAGGATTCAACAGAGCCCTCCCGCGACTACCGGCCCAATCTTTATCTCTACGACAACTATCCCGGCGGTATCGGCGGCAGCCAGCCGCTGTTCAAAATGCAGGATCGCCTTTTGCGTTCCGCCGCCGATCTCATCGCCGGTTGCCCTTGCGAACACGGGTGCCCCGGTTGCGTCGGCCCTATCGGTGAAGTCGGCGAACGGGGCAAGGAAGTGGCCAGCCGCGTTCTCGCCGAAATCCTCACCGCCTCACCGCAAAAGGAGCTCGTAGCCGGGGTCTAGCTCGGTCAATCGCAGCAGTTGGTGTACCTGGTAGGGGTTGGTTTTCCCGCCCGTCACCTGATTCCGCAGCACTTCAAGCCCATGCCGTATCCCGCTCGCCTCGTCGATATCGATATCGGCGGCCATCGTGCCATCCGCGCTATGGCGCATCAGCGTGAATTGGATGTTGGCGTGGTCGTCCCGGCTCTTGAAGCTCTTGAAAATCTTGTAGTCCTTCAACGGCTTGTGCAGCGTCTTGTCCGCCTTCTCGAAACGCGCGGGCGTCTCTTCCAGGAACGCCAGAATCTCCGGCGCCACGCGGCAGAAGACCCGGTCCTGTTCCAGCCGCAAAACCGTTCGCACGAATGGGAAAGAGTTGGCCGTGGTCACATGCCGCGCCTTCGCGAATATGTTCAGCAAACAAGCCTGCCGCATCGCGTCCAGCGTGTCGAAGTAGCCAGCCGCGGGCAGGATCGCCGTCAAGTCCGGATGCAGCGGCGGCGCCAGAATCCCCTTCACCCGCCCCGGCCGGATCGCCAATCGAATCTTCCCCGGATTGGCGTTGGAGAAGAACGAATACAGCCGGTAGTTGCGCGATTCAATCCGTACCGCGTATGGCCCGGCGTTCAGCCCGGTCACGGTAAAGTCGGTTTCGCCCGGCTGGTTGAAGGTCGCCTCCATCGCCGTTCCCGCCGTATTGCCGGCCGGGCGCAGCGTCACCGTGAATGGGCCCTCCACCGGCGCATAGTCCAGCCCGGTCAGAGTCATGCGCAGCTTGCTGGTTCCCATAGCCATCGATACTACAGGATTGACAACCGCCACCGAGGGCGTAATGCTGCCAGTATGTTCCATGTCATGGCGAAGCCCACCGGCGCCATCTGCAATCTCGATTGCAAGTACTGCTTCTTTCTCTCCAAGGAATCGCTCTATCCCGGAAGCCCGTACCGCATGGGCCCCGATGTGCAGGAAACCTACATTCGCCAGGTGCTGGCAGCGGCCCACGGCGCGCCCTCGGTTACCATCGCCTGGCAGGGCGGGGAGCCCACGCTCATGGGGCTCGATTTTTTTCGCCGCGCTCTCGAACTCACCCGCAAATACGTCACGCCAGGAACAGCGGTCGAACATACCTTCCAGACCAATGGAACGCTTCTCGATGACGAATGGTGCCGCTTTTTCGCCGATAACCGCATCCTCGCCGGGCTTTCGCTCGACGGGCCCAAGGATATTCACGACACCTATCGCGTCGACAAAGGCGGCCAGCCGACGTTCGATAAGGTGATGCGCGCCGCCCGCCGCCTGCAGGCCGCCGGCGCCGAGTTCAACATTCTCTGCACCGTCCACGCCGCCAACGGAGATCGCCCGCTCGATGTCTACCGCTTCTTCCGCGACGTGGTGAAGGCGAAGTACCTGCAGTTCATCCCGATTGTCGAAGGGCCGCCGGTCACGGAGCGTTCCGTGAAGCCCGAACAATGGGGCCGTTTCCTGAACGCCATCTTCGATGAGTGGATCCGCAAAGACGTCGGCACAATCTACGTGCAGCACTTTGATTCGGCGTTGGCCTGCTGGCACGGCGCCGGCGCGGCCCTGTGCATTCACCAGGAGACCTGCGGCCAGGCCATGGCGCTAATGCCCAACGGCGATGTCTACTCCTGCGATCATTACGTGGATCCGGAATATTTCCTCGGCAACATCATGCGGGAAGATCTGACGCAAATCGCCACGCAGCCCAAGCAGATTGCGTTCGGTAACGGCAAGCGCGACGGGCTGCCGAAGTACTGCCTCGAATGCAACGTGCGTTTTGCCTGTCACGGCGAATGTCCCAAAAGCCGCTTCCTAACGACGCCCGACGGCGAAGTCGGCCTGAACTACCTCTGCGCCGGCCACAAGTTGTACTTCAATCACATTGATAAGCCGATGCGCATGATGTCGGCGTTGATCCGCCAGGGCCGCCACGCCGGCGAGGTGATGGGTCTCTTAGTGGAGCAGGAGCGCCAGAAGAAGATGGGCATGCCCACCCGCGCCCGCGCCGCCTGGGACCGCCCGCGCTAGGAAACGCTCCCCCGCCGGGAGGAATGAATGACCAAAATCGATCTAAAAAAAGAACGGAAGGATCTCTACCAGCCGTCACCGAAAGCTGTGGCCGAAGTGGACGTACCCCCAACCGCCTACCTCATGATCGACGGTGAAGGCGACCCCAATTCGTCGCAGGCCTACGCCGCTGCGGTGGAGGCGCTGTTTTCGGTCTCCTATGCCGTGAAGTTCGCGGTTAAGAAAGGACCTTTGGCCATTGACTATGCGGTCATGCCAATGGAAGGGCTCTGGTGGGCCGACGACATGTCGAACTTCGCGCGGGATAAAACCAAGTGGAAGTGGACGATCATGATCGCGCAGCCGGCCTTCGTGCCACAGGATACGATTCGCGCGGCCATTGAAGCAGTCAGCGCGAAGAAGGGTTTACCCGCCCTTTCCAAACTGCGTGTCGAAACGGTGAAGGAAGGCCGTTGCGCGCAGATTCTCCACATTGGACCGTTCTCCGAAGAAGGCCCCGCAATTGAGAAAGTGCACGCGTTTATCGAAGCCAATGGCAAGCGTCTCACCGGGAAACACCACGAAATCTACCTGAGCGACATCCGCAAGGCGGCTCCTTCGAAATGGAAAACCATTATCCGGCAGCCAATGCGCTGAGCCGTCGCTAGCGGGAGCGCCGTGCGCCGCGCGTCCCTTTGGCCACCGCCATCCGCCACGAAGCGGCAAGCAGTTCCCGCAGCGCCTCCGGGCTCACCCGCCCGAGGCGCACCAGTACCAGCGGATAGCGCCGGTAGTAGCTGGTCAAATAGTACGTCTCCGGTGCGTCCGCCAGCAGCCCTTCGCGATTCTCGACGCCGGACCGCACCACCAGCGTGTCCGGTTCTGCTGTCGCGTGCATCGCCAGTCCCGCCACAAACACGCCGTTGACTTTCAGTACGGGTGAGCCATCGTACTTTGTCGCCGCCTGCACCCCGGGCAACTCCAGCCCGATCCTCCGCACGGTGTCGAAATTAGACATCGGCAATCGTCAGCGGGCGCGGCAGCTTGCCGTCAACGTCCGCGAATCCGTATTCCGCCGCTACGCTCGCGGCGATCAGCACCGCGCCCGCGTAGCGCTCCACGCCGGGGTCGGCCGCCAGCGCCGCCACCGCCCGGCCGATAAACTCCGGCGATTCCGAGTTCGTCATGTCCAGCCACTTGGCCACCGCCATGATCTTCTCCGTCCGAACCAGGCCCGGGTACAGCGACACCGCGGTGACCCCATGCGGCCGCAGTTCCACCGCCATGTCCGCCGTCATCTTATCGGTCGCCGCCTTGGCCACCCCGTAGGCGACATTGCCAATATGCTTCTGCGCGGCCCAGAACGAAATGTTCACAATGAGCCCCCGCTGCCGCGCCACCATCGACCGCGCCGCAAGTTGGCTGGCCACGTAGTGGGCGCGCACACCAGCCGCGAACATCGAGTCCCAGCGCCACGGCGGCTGTTCCCAGAACGGTTTCGACCAGGTGAACACGCCATCTTCCATCATGTTCTCGTAGCCGCCCCAGACGTTGTTCACCAGTATGTCAATGCCGCCGGCCACGGCCTCAATCTGGCCGAACGCCGCCTGCACTTCTGAATCCACGCGGTGATCGCAGCGTATCGAAGTCACTCCGCCCTCCTCGCCGCCGGCGGAGCGCCCGGTGACGAAAACGCGAGCTCCGCACGCGGCCAGCACCCGTGCCACACCCCGGCCCACGCCATAGGTTCCGCCAGTCACCACAGCCACTCGGCCCGTCAGGTCCCTCATGCGCCGCACCGCGCTTCCAGAATCGAAACCGGGTCGCCCGTTACCTTCACCACGCGTTCCAGCCGCGGCCCAGCCTGATTAATCATGTTCTCGTAGCCGCTCCAGACGTTGTTTACCAGTATGTCAATGCCACCGGCAACGGCCTCAATCTGGCCGAACGCCGCCGGTACTTCTGAATCCACGCGGTGATCGCAGCGAATCCCCGTCATCCCGCCGTCCTCGCCGCCGACGGAGCGCCCGGTGTCGAAAACGCGAGCTCCGCACGCGGCCAGCACCCGCGCCACACCCCGGCCCGTCAGGTCCCTCATGCGCCGCACCGCGCTTCCAGTATCGAAACCGGGTCGCCCATTACCTTCACCGCACGTTCCAGCCGCAGCCCAGCCTGGTCCAGCAACCCCATCCACTCTGCTTCGGTGCGCTCCCGCCCGCCCGTCACCGCCAACATGTTCAGGTCGCTCATCAAACAGCGTTCCAGTTCCGTGTCCGCCTGATTCACCACCGCTGGCAACACGAACTCCACAATCAGCACCCGGCCATTGCCAGGCAAGGCGGCTCGGCAATGCCGCAGTATCCGCACCGCGTTCGCGTCGTCGTAGCCATGCAGCACATGCTTCAACACATACACATCGGCGCCGCCCGGCACGCTATCCAGCAGGTCCGCCGCCACCAGCCGGACCCGCTCGTCCGCTTCGAAGCGCGCGACGGCGGCATCGACCGACGCCGGCCGGTCCACCAGCATCCCGCGCAGCCCCGCGTTTCCGTTCAGGATCGCCAACAGCAGCGAACCGCCGCCGCCCCCAAGATCGGCCACCGTCCCGTAGCCGGAGAAGTCCCAACTGGTTGCGATCGCGACAAACTGCGCCGGATCGGCCGTCCCCATGACGGCTCGAAACACCGCGCCCGCATCCGGATCGGACGACCAGCGGGACCGCACCCCGGCCCGCTCCATTACTTTCGACGCCATCTCGCCCGTTCGCACACACTCGGTTAAGTGCGTCCAGTTGTCGGCCAGCAAGTCGGCCCAGAAAATCACTCCCGGCCAAGCCGAGCCCGGAGTGTTCTGCCGCAGCGGTTGTCCCAGGGCGGTCAACGCGAAGGTCCCCGGCCGCGTCTCGCTAACAATGCCAAGACTCGCCAGCGCGCGCAGCAACCGGTGCAGCGCACCCGCGTGCGCGCCGATGATGCCTGCCAGTGCCTCCACCGTCTGCTCGCCATCGGCCAGAGCGTCGGCAATACGCAGCCGCGCCGCCGCGCATACCATGCGGCTGCGCGTGTAGGCCATAGCCATCTCAACTAACTGGGTGGATGCCTCAATCACTTCGCTACGCGGGCCTCTCATACTGCATTGCCCCGGCCAGATTTCCTTCCGGGTCCCTAAAGAATAGCAGCGTGCCCACCGTGGGAATCACAACCGGTGGCATGACGATTGTGCCGCCCATTTTCTCAATGGCGGCCTGCGTGGCGTGGATGTCGGCCACGCCGAACGAACACTCCATGCCAGTCATCCGCACGCCGGGAACGAGTTCGCGCCTCGGTTGCAGCGCGCCTCGCACGCCGGAATCGGCCGTGTGGAAGAAGCCGGGCGGGCCCCACGGCTGGAACTCCCAGCCGAAGACCTGTTCGTAGAACCGTTTGGCGCGGTCCACGTCGTCGCAGTTGATGGCGAAATGGTGTAGTTTGTCAGGCATTGGATCATGCTATCCGGAATTCACTTATGGCAGCATTACGATAAACTGACAGTACATGTCGAAAACACGCCACGATGGCGCGCTCGTGCGCACCTTCGGCGTCACGTTTCTTTCCCCGCAAACAGTGGTCTATCCGGTATCAGGATGGGATCAAATGATTTACGCGACCGAGGGCGTGATCAGCGTGCAAACCGGGTCTGGGATCTGGGTGTTGCCCGCCCAAAGGGCGTTGTGGGTGCCCGATGGCGTTGCGCACAGCCTCCACATTGGGCGGCAGGCGTCGCTGCGGTCTCTTTATCTGCGCGCGCGGCAGGTCCGGCAACTGCCGCGAACCTGTTGCGCGGTGAATGTTCCGCCGCTGCTGCGCGAACTCATTTTGGTCTGTGTGCAACATGGCGCGCTATTGGCTCGCGAACCGGCGCACCGGCGGCTGGCGGCGGTGCTTCGCGACCAGTTGCGGATGCTGCCATCGGCGCCTTTACAACTGCCGCAACCCGCCGACGCCAGAGCCCGCCGCATGGCGGAGGCATTGCGCGCGGCGCCGGCGAGTTCTCTGGGCGCTGCCGCGGCCTTATGCGGAACCGGTCTTCGGACGTTGGAGCGCCTGTTTCTGGCCGAAACCGCCATGCCGCTCGGCGCCTGGTTCCGCCGCCTGCGTCTGCAATTGGCGCTTGAACATTTGGCGGCGGGCGCCAGTGTTGCCGATGCCGCCAGGCAGTGCGGCTACAACAGCGCCAGCGCCTTTGTTTCCATGTTCCGCCGCGAACTGGGAGTCACGCCCGGCCACTACTTCGCTGGAGTGTAGGCCGGGGGCCTCATGCCGGTAGGCGCCTGTACGCGTGCGGCTCCGGCACCCTGTGTCCATGTAATGCCGAAGACTGGACGTGACGAGCGGACATGTCAACGCTCGCGTGCCGGCCGCCGCCCGTATGCGTGCGGCTCCGGCAACCTGTGTCCATGTTCCGCCGAAGACTGGACGTGACAAGCGGACATGTCAACCCTCGCGTGCCGGCAGGGTCTGTCGTGCCGGCCGCCGCCCGTACGCGTGTGGTTCCGGCAACCTGTGTCCATGGTCCGCCGAAGACTGGACGTGACAAGCGGACATGTCAACCCTCGCGTGCCGGCAGGGTCTGTCGTGCCGGCAGGCGCCCCTGCTCCAAGGTCTGTGCCAATTGGGCGTCACGCCCGGCCATTATTTCGGTGGGTCGTAGGCTGGATAATCGGTGTAGCCGCCGGGACCGGGCAGGTAGAACGATGACGGGTCGGGCTTCGCCAACGGCCAATCGTTCTGGAATCGGGTGACCAGATCAGGGTTGGCGATGAACGGCACGCCAAAGGAGATGAGGTCGGCTTCATTCGCATCGATCAGCGCGGCGCCGGTTTCCTTGGTGAGGCCGGAATTGAGTATCAGCGTGCCGGGGAAGTTCCGGCGGAGTGCCGCCCAATCGGTGAACGCGGCCGCGTTGGCAGGTTTCACCACATGTAGCCAAGCCGCGCCGCGCTTAGCCAATTCCGCGGCCAGCAGCGGATACGTGGTGGCGGCTTCGGGATCGTGGATGTCGTTGAACGTGCCCGCAGGGCTGATGCGAACGCCAACGTGCCCGGCATCCCAGGCGGCGGCCATCGCATCATACACCTCCAGCACGAATCGGATGCGGTTCTCCGGCGATCCGCCATATGCATCGGTGCGCTGGTTCGAGTTCGGGCTCAAAAACTGATTCGGGAGATACCCATTGGCCGAGTGGAGTTCGACGCCGTCGAATCCGGCCTCACGCGCGTTGCGCACGGCTTGCGCATAGTCCGCGACTGCTTGTTTGATCTCGTCGATGGTCATCGCTTCCGGCGCCGGCATCGGCTGCATGGCGTGGGCGTCGGTCCACATGTCGCCTTTGGCGGCGATGGCCGAAGGCGCAAGAATTCGGGCGCCGGCCGGCTGGTTGGCCGGGTGCGCGATGCGGCCAACGTGCATGAGTTGAATGGCGATCCGGCCGCCTTTGGCGTGAACGGCATCGGTCACCAGACGCCAAGCGGCCACCTGCTCCGGCGTATGGATGGACGGCGTGCGCGCATAGCCGAGCCCGTCGTTGGAGACCGAGGTGCCTTCGGTGAGGATAAGCCCGGCGGCGGCGCGCTGGCCGTAGTATTCAGCGACCAATGCGTTGGGAGCGGCGTTCTGGACCGCGCGGGAACGGGTCATGGGCGCCATGACAATACGATTGGGAAGCGCGATGGCGCCGGCGGCAGCGCGGGTGAAAAGAGAGCTCATATCATATCCTTGAATAGTCAACTATTCGATGTCAAACTATCGGATGCCGCCAGCGGGCACTCCGATTCACATTGACCGCGGAGAAACTCGCGCAGCAGGCGGTCGAGCTCCGTCCGCTCCACTTCCGTGAACCCGGCCAGCGCGTGGCGGGCGCCATTGGAGTAGGCCTTCAGTGCCCGGCGAGCCAGGGCGCGGCCCGCTGGGGTGAGCAGCACGCGGGTGGCTCGGCGGTCGGCGGGGTCGGGCTGGCGGAGGATCCAGCCGGATGATTCCAGGCGATCGAGGCGGTTGGTCATCGCTGCCGGGCTGAGCAGCGCGGCGGGCAGCAGGTGACAGGCGTGCATCCCCTGGCGGGCGGGGGCGTGGAGCAGTGCGGTCAACACTTCGAACTGCCAAAGCGCGAGGCCGAGCGGCGCGAGCGCGGCGGCGGCGCGCTTTTCCAGATAGTTCGCCAGACGGCGGATGCGCGTGACGATGCCGAGCGATGCGGTGTCGATGCCGGGGGCGGCCTTCAGCCACTCCGTCAGCAAACGATCAAGGAAATCCGGCGACACCTAGGGCTTGTCCCAGAAGCCGACGGCGGAGGCGATCCGGCCGGAAGAGCCGAGTTGGCCGAAATTCGTGCCGCGGCCCATTATGCCGCCGCCGGGCATTCGGATGAGCCAGGAAAAGCGGTAGTATCCGTGGCAGTGTTCCGGCGGCGCGGCAAGTTCCAACTGAAAGCCGGGTACGTACTGGCGGGCGTTGCCGATGTATGTAAAGAGCGCGTCGCGGCCGTCGACGGCGCCCATCGAATCGCGAAACGTTCCATCCTCCTCCCAACAGGCATCGAGGCGCGCGGCGCGATCGGTCTCCGCCGGCTCGTTCCAGGCATGGATATAGTTTTCGATGGTCACCGGGAGCTTCTCGGCGGCCAGGCGGCTGGCGGCGGCGCCGGCGAGCTGCGAGAGGTAATGCGTCCAGCCCATGCGGTGATTGGCCTGCTGCGCGGCGTCAAGCCCGGCATGGGTGAGCGTGACGGTGGTGCCGGTGGCGGTGGGTGTGAGTTCGATGGTTACGATGGTCGAGTCCGGCGCGATGCCATGCACGGCGGCTTCATAGCCCCAGCCGAAGACGATGCGCGCATTAGGCGTCGATTCCCGGACAGTGCCCTTGGCGGCGATCGCTTCCGGGCCTAGCCATTGCGAGAGCAGTTGCGGATCGGACAGGAACGGAAAAATGGTGGCGGGTGAGGCCTGGATGTGAATGGAGATCGTCAGCGCATCGGACATGGCTCTAATTCCTCGGCTTGTTGAGAAGTTCGGCCTCTTCGGCCAAGGTTTTCAGTGTCTTGAGCCGGCCCAGCCATAGCGACTCCAGATACTCGGCGAGAGGCCCGAGATTTTCGCGGTTCGCCTTGTAGAAATGGGTGCGGCCCTGTATCCGCAAGTCCACCGCTCCACACTCCCGCAATAGGCGGAGGTGCTGAGAGACGGCGCCGAAGGTGATAGGGAACTGAGCGGCGATGGCCCCGGCGGACTGTTCTTCGCGCCAGACCAGTTGGAGAATGCGTTGCCGATTGGGTTCGGAGATTACGGCCAGCACTTTTTCATTTTAGTCATTACTAAAATGAAGTCAAGAGGAACCATAGATATCTTTTCGAATGGCTTCGGTGGCCGTGGCCGGATAGTCGCAGTGGGCGAGGGCTTGGCGGACCATTTCAACGCCGCCTTCGAATTCGGGTTGAACGGCGACGTTGACGCCGTGGTCGAGCAAGGGCTGGACGTGGTCTTGATGGGCGGCGCGGGCGATGAGGGTGAGGGCTGGGTTGGCGCGGCGCGCGTTGTCGACGGCGAGGTGGATGAGCGTCTGGTCCGGGTATGTGATGAGCAGGATGCGGGCGAATTTGACGCGGGCGGCGTGGAGGATTTCCGGGCGGGTGATATCGCCCCAGATGCCGGTGAAGCCTGCGGCGGAGAGGTCTTCGAAGAGAGAGTGATTGAGTTCGACGATGAGGGCGGGGACGCCGGCGGCGCGGAGGGCGCGGGCGGCGGCGCGGCCGGTGCGGCCGTAGCCGGCAAGGATGACGTGGTTGGAAAGCGCGGCTGGGGCCTTCGGGACGGCGAGCGTGCCGGGAGCGGGGCGCCGCCAGCGGCGCCAGGCGCGGCCGAGCGGGAGGGCGGCGGCGGAGACAAGCGGGGAGAGGGCCATGGTGAGCACGGTGCAGGAGAGGGCCAGGTTGTAAATGCCGGGCGAGATCATTTTGGCGGAGTAACCGGCGCGTGCCAGGACGAAGGAGAATTCGCCGATTTGAGCGAGGCCGAGGCCGATGATCCACGGCGCCATATAGGTGTAGCCGAAGGCGCGGGCGATGCCGCCGGTGAGGATGGCCTTGCCGGCGAAGATGGCCAGAACGGCGGAGGCGATGAGGGCCGCGTTGGCGAGCGCATATTGGGGATCAAACAGCATGCCGACGGAGACGAAGAAGAGCAGGCCGAAAATGTCGCGTAGGGGGACGATATCGGAGAGCGCCTGGTGGCTGAACTCCGATTCGCTGAGGATGATGCCGGCAACGAAGGCGCCGAGCGCGAAGGACATGCCGGCCATGTGAGTGGCGTAGCCGATGCCGACGCTGATGGCGACCACGGCGACCAGAAAGAGTTCGTGGGAGCCCCAGGTGAGGATGAGCTTGAGAAATCGGGGCAAAAGACGCGTGCCGATGAGATAGACGGCGGCGAGGAAGGCAGCGGCGATGGCGAGCGATCTGGCGAGGCTTGGGAGTATGACTTCCGGAGCGGCGTCAAGTTGGGGGAGAACGATCAACATGGGGATGACGGCCATGTCCTGGACGACGAGAAGGCCGATCATGACGCGGCTGGCGAGTGTTGCGGTCACCCCGCCGGCGGCAAGGATTTTCAACACGACCATGGTGCTGGACACGGAAACCATGGCGCCGAACCAGATGGCTTCGGTGAGCGGGATGGCGAGGAACAAGTGAGCGGCCAGGGCAGCGGCGGCGGTGGTGGCGACGACCTGCAGGGGGCCGCCGAGCAAGGCGACGCGGCGCACAGGTTGGAGATCGCGGAAAGAGATTTCCAGCCCGAGAGAGAAGAGAAGGAGGGCAACGCCGATTTCGGCGAGGGTTTCTATGTCGCGGGTTTGAACGACCGTGGGTCCGGTGGTGTAAGGACCGACGGCGACACCGGCGGCGACATAGCCGACGAGCAGGGGAAGTCGAAGTGCGCGGGCGAGGAGGCCGCCAAGAAGGCCGGCCACGATGATTAGTACAAAGTCCTGTGCAATGCCCAAAACAGAAAACGGCTCCTGGTGCCTATTGTCCCAGGACCTGGAACCCATGCGAAAGAAAAACCCAGAGCCGGCGCGGACGGAGGGGCGTAACCCCGTTGTGGGGGTGGGGATGCCGCTGTCTTGGGACAAGCTGAGCGATGTCCCGTCGGGGCGTGGGTGTTGCATGTGGGGTTTCCCGGCCCGCGGCTTGCGGCTGGGTTTCCGATGAGCGATGCCGCCGAGGTCGTGCTGCGTGCCCGGTGGCGGGGGGGCCTGGCGGCTCCTGGTTCCTCTTGACCGAGGATCAGGAGCCGTGTCTCAACTTCGCAGGGGCGCGGAATGGCCGCGGGAACGCTACCGTTTGCGTGAACGGAGTGCGAGGATTCCGGCGGCGCCGAGGGCGCCGAGGAGGAACGAGGAAGGCTCCGGAACTTCGCTTTGCTGCGAGGGCGCGAAGCCGACGGTGACGCGGGTACGGCCTTCGTTGGTTGAACCCATGCCGGTGGCGGTGTTGATGTTGCCGTCAATAATGTTGTTCAGGTTGCCGGCCAAAAAGCCGGAAGCGGAGACGAAGCTGGCAACCGAAGTGGCGAAGGCCGACGAACTGGAGCCGAAAAGAAGCTGCACCTCGCCGATGTTCAGTCCCGCACCGGAACCGGCGTAATAAGCCTCAATGGAGATGTACTCGCCATCGATGTTCGCCGCGCCGTTGGCGTCGGAATAGAAGACATCGTAGAACTCCTGGGGCGCGCCGACAAAGTCGCGGTTGCCGGTGCCGAGGGAGCCGGCCAGGCGATTGGTGATCTCAGAAGAGTTCGGAGTGAAGGTGTATGCGGTGACGCCGCTGGTCAGTTCGTAAAAGGTGACTCCCGTCAAGCCGGGCAGAGTCCGGAGTGGCGCGGCCGAGAGCGTGCATGCCGCGAGCGCGAGCAGCACAAATTTTGATTTGAGATTCAAGTTTCCTCCAATGTGCGCGGACATAGGTATCCGCGATCGTGAGTCAAAGGCGGAAACGGGAGGAAAACGGGACCAAACTATTTTCGGCACTTGCCTGCGCGGCCGGCTTTGTAGAGAGCCGCGATCTCGGCGGGTTCGAGGGCACGGCGGTAAAAGGCGAGTTCGTCAACGTCGCCGTCGAAATACACGTCGTCGCGGTTGATGTAGGCGTTGGCGTGATGGCGGGCGAGCCAGAGGGGGGCGTTGTTGTTAATGTTGGCGAGGGTGATGTTTCGGCCATTTTTGGCGCGGAGCTGGCCATCGACGTAGATTTGCGGTGACTGCTGGGGGAGGCGCCTGGCAACGCCGACGACGTGATGCCATTTGCCGTCGTCGATACGGTAGTTGGTGGAGATGGCGTCGGTGAGTTCGGCGCCGTAGACCACTTGAAAACCGGCAAAGCCGCGGCGGATATAGAGGAGCCAGCCTTTGGGGATGGCGTCGCGCTTGTCGACGATGTTGCGCATGACCTGTTTGGTGGTGGTTCGAATCCAGGCTTCGGCGGTGAAGTTTTCTTCGCCGGCGTTGAGGCCTGGGGTGGTGGCGGGGATTTCAAAGAAACTGGCATTGCCATTGAAGTGGAGGGCGTTGCCGACGATGCCGGGTACGCGGGAGGCTTTGGCGAAGAGCGGCTCATCGAAGGAAAACGAGGCCGTCATGTTCTTTGGCGGTGTCGCGCAGGGCTGGGCGAAGAGCGCGGCGCTAATAAACAATGATGAGAGTAATGAAATCGAAGTCGGTGTCATCGGCGGCGTAGATATCCAGGTAGGCTTGGGGTTCCGAGGCATAGGCGCGTTGGACGTTGGCGAAGAGTTCGGGGGTGAGTTCGATACTGATGCCGCCCTTCATATTGTTGGGGCTCCCGGCCCAGAGGAGGCGGCGGAAGGGGGCGAAATCGGAGGCATCGAAGGGAGCGGCGCCGATGGTGATTTCATCGTTACTTGAGCCGCTGAGGTTGTTTTCCCGGCGCATGTTGACGAGGAGTTGGCCGGAGCAGATGCGGACCGGAGGAAGAGGGATGGAGAGGGCGAGAAAGCTGTCGATGGCAGGCTGATCGAAGGCGCCGGGCTTGGCGCCGTTGGCGAGGGCGGCCATGCGTTGGAAGCGGGGGCTGAGGAAGGGAACGGGATCGGAGGGTGGAGCGAAATCGTCATCGGTGCCGGAATGGATGAGGAGTTTGTGTTCACAGCGGCCGGCGCCGGAATCGGGGATGGCGGTGTCGGTGAGGGAGGCGAGGTCGTTTTTTGCGGCGTCGGCAAACCCATTGGAGAGGCGGAAGAGGCCGCGGCGGGAGGAGACGGCGCGGACGAGGGCGGGTTGATTGTTGGCGTTGAAGTAGTTTTGGGCGGAGAGGAAGGCGCGTTCGGCGGAGGCGTATTCCCCTTCGGCGGCGCGGAGGGCGGCGAGTTGGACGAAAGCGCCGGGGTGATCGGGACGGAGGGAGAGGACCCGCTCCCAGGCTGGGCTGGGTCTTTTGTCGAGAATGGATTCGAGGTGAGCCAGATCGGCGAGGAGGATGCCGTCGGCTGGATTGGCGGCGGCGCGGGCTTGGAGGATTTGGCGGGCGGTGGCGGCGTCGCCATCGATGAGGGCGGCGACGGCGTGGCGGTACTGGCGATCCGACGGGGTGGCGAAGAGGCGGGGGGCGCCGGCCAGATGCTGGCGGGCGCGGGAGGGAATTTGGAGCTGATGCCAGGCGAGGGCGAGATCGGTATGGAGGCGGAGCAGGTTGGGCGGGTCTTGCTCCCAGGCCTGAATAGCGAGGAGGGGTTCGCCGGCGTGGAGGCTGAAGAGGCCACGCTCCCATTGTTTAACCTGATCGGGGGAGGGGGTTCGCGGCCAGAAGAGCAGGGCAAAGAGGCAAACGGCGAGGGTGGCGGCGGAGAGGAGGATGTTGCGGGTTTTGGCGTGACGGCGGAGGGCGCGACGGGCGAGTTTCCAGCGGATGACTGTGGAGGATCGGGATTCGAGGAAGGTCAAAACTTCGCGAATGGAGGAGAAGCGGTCCTTGGGGCGGGGCTGGAGGCAGCGGAGAATGCAGCGCTCCCAGGTGGGGCGGAGAGCGGGGGCGAGTTGAGACGGGGAGGCTGGGGTTTCGCGGGTTTTGCGGACGGCGAGGGCGAGCGGGGAATCGGTGGCGAAGGGGAGTTCGCCGGTGAGCATTTCATGGAGAACGACGCCGAAGGAGTAGATATCGGCGGCGGGGCCAGGGGGGCGGCCGGCGATCTGTTCGGGGGCCATGTAGGCTGGGGTGCCGAAGGCGGCGGTGGAGGAGTGGGCGGAGAGGGTGGTGCGGCGATCGGCGGAGGATTGGCGGGCGAGGCCAAAATCGGTGACGACGACGCGAAGGGGGCCGTCGGCCCGGGGGACGAGCATGATATTACCGGGCTTGAGATCGCGATGAATGACGCCATTGGCATGGGCGGCGGCGAGGGCGGCGACGATTTGGCGGACGAGAGGGAGGGCGCGGCGTTCGGAGAGGGCGCCTTCGCGACGGAGGAAGTCGGCGAGGGTATCGCCATCGAGGAGTTCCATGGTGAGGAACGCCGAGCGGGGGGTCTGGATGAAATCGAAGACGCGACAGATGTTGGGGTGTTGGACGCGGCGGGCCATATGGACTTCGCGGCGGAGCCAGGAGGCGTGATCGGGGGTGGCGAATTCGGGGCGGAAGAGTTTAACGGCGATGCGTTCGCCGCGTTCGGTATCGTCGGCTTCGTAGACTTCGCCGAAGCCGCCGAGGGCGATGAAGCGACGGATTTCGTAGCGATCGTTGAGGCGTTCGCCGGGGAGGAGGGAGCCGCGGCGGCCGGTGGTGAGGAGGCCAGAGGGGACTTGGAGGGCTTCGAAGCGGCCGCTGGTGTCATCGTCATGACGGAGGAGGCGGAGGGCTTCGGAGAGAACGCGGGGGTCTTCGGCGGCTTGCTGGCGAAGATATTGGGCGCGTTCGGCGGGTGGATGTTCGAGGGCGGAGGCGTAGAGCGACTTGACGCGCTGCCAGGTTTGAGGGCTCATCCGGCTTGGGGGCTTTCGAGTTCGGAGCGGAGCCAGGCGCGGGCGACGGACCATTCGCGTTTGACAGTGGTGGGGGACACCTCCATGACGGCGGCGGTTTCTTCGACGGAGAGGCCGCCGAAGAAGCGGAGTTCGACGACGCCGGCGAGTTGGGGATCGACGGCTTCGAGTTTGGTGAGGGCGTCGTGGATGGTGAGGTAGTCTTCGGGTTCGGCGGAGGCTGGGGCGGCGTTGGAATCAGTGATGAGGACGAGGGCGGCGTCGCGTTTGGCGGCGCGGTGGCGGCGGCCGTAATCGATGAGCACCTGGCGCATGGCGCGGGCGGCGAGGCGGAGAAAGTGATGGCGATCGACGGCGGGGGTGGCGCGGTGGGTCATCAACCGAAGATAGGCTTCGTTGATGAGAGCGGAAGGCTGGAGGGTGTGGTTGGGACGTTCGTTGCGCATGAACGACGAGGCGAGCCGGTGGAGTTCGTCGTAGACCTCATTGAGCAATTCCCCATTCAGGACCATGGATCCGATTGCTTTCCCCTTACCTGCCATTGTACGCGCAGACACACTTCGAGTGCGGGCGCAGGAGAAGGAGGCCAAAATTTCAACCGCGGGGAGCCGTATCGGGCGGTTTTGGCGGCTCGGCGGGGCTGACGGGCGGCGGCGCGACGGTGTTTTTGGCCTCGGGGGAGGGCTGGCAGTGCGGCGCCCAGGGGGAATCCGGTGTAGAAGTGTTTGTTTTCAACGGTTTCTGGGACGGTCCCGCGCTGGAGAAGTGTTTCTGGAGGCGCAGGAGATCGCGCTCAATCCGGGAAATTTCCAGGTTGAGATGCCTGATACGGGCGTCGATGCGCTCCAAAATGTCGCCTTTGCGGCTGACGAGCAGCTCAATATCGCTGACCGAGGAGCCGTTGAGGTTGAAGATGTCGACCATGTATTCGCGGCGGGTGGCGATGAGGCGGTCGAGTTCCCACATGAGGGAGACGAGATGATCGACACGGGTGGCGATGTGGCGGTTTTCGGGATTCCAGAGGGCCTGGATCTGGCACCGGAACTCCTCATAGACCGTGGCGTCGATGAGGTGTTTCAGGGTGTCCGGGGTGGCGTAGAGGCCGTGTTGCAACGTGGCTGTGCGGGCCTTTCTGAGCCCATCCGGCGTTTTCGGGCCGGTGGATTTTGTGCCGTTCTGGCGTGCGCGTTCGGCACGCCGGGCTTTCTGTTCAGCAGACTGCATGGAAAATTCCTCCTATTACCATCAGTACCATGCGGAATCCCGCTTCGGTACTGTTTTGATTTTCGTACTGGGTTTGTTAAGGTGTTGATTTATTGGGGGTTGTTGGCCGAAAAATAAAGATGCCGGGGCTGTGACCGGCTTTTCTCCGGGGGCTGAAACGGGTGGTTTTTTGGGGCGATGATATAGTAACGGAATGGGCTTATTGAGAAGCCAGTATTCGTCGCGGGGGTAGGATGTTCCAGGAATTGTTGAAGGCGTGGTTTGAATGGTCACGCGATATGGGATACACGGGAGTGTTCCTGATGATGGCAATGGAGAGCACGATTGTCCCGGTCCCCTCTGAGATCATCATGCCGCCGGCTGGGTATTGGGCGGCGCAGGGAAAAATGTCGTTGTGGGGCGTGATATTGGCGGGCGGGCTGGGTTCGACATTTGGTTCGGCGCTTTGCTACTGGTTTTCGTATACGCTAGGGCGGACGGTGCTGGAGCGGTATGGGAAATGGCTGCTGCTGCCACCGGAACGGCTGGAACTGGCGGAGCGTTGGCTGGCGGAGTATGCGCTGGGGGGGGTGTTCTTTTCGCGGCTGCTGCCGGTGGTGCGGCATTTGATTGGGTTTCCGGCGGGATTGCTGCGCGTTCCGTTTTGGAGTTTCGCAGGGGTGACGTTTGTCGGGTCGACGTTGTGGTGCGGGATATTGGCGCTGTTGGGGAGTGAGACGATCGGGAAGCAGCCGGGGCTGCTGGAGGATCCGGCGGCGCTGATGCAGGCGGTGAAGGGGAATCTGCACTGGTTTCTGCTGGTGGCGGGAGGGTTGCTGGGAGGGTGGCTGTTTGTGAAGTGGTTTGGGAACCGGGGGAAGGTGGCGGCGTAGGCGGGGTGGCGGCGGGCTGGGGACGGTACTGTGGATACTGGATCCCCGGTTGTCGGGGGTGGATGCAAGTGAACCACACGACTTTCGTGGCGGCAAGGCTCGGAATGGGAGTGCATTCCCGGGCGAGTGTGTGGGTGGAGATGGGCTTCGTGTTCGACTTTGCCGTGTGACAACTTAGAAGGCAACCCTGTTCAGCCTATGCGCTGGCCGGTGGGTATTTTCTTCCGCCGCGACACGCTGATGCTGGCTTCCGAAATCGACTGGAAAACTGCCTAGTGTTACCGAGGACACTGGATTTGATCGCCCGCAGCCGCTTTTGGTTTCGAGATCCACAGGGATAGTGTAGCCTTGCATTGAGCGGTGCTTCGGCGCCGCAGGAACATCTTTGGGTCGCTCCCAAATGGTTCAGCAGCAGATCTTAGTAGTTCTGAATGCCTGAATCGCGCTCTTTTCGAGCACGGGAATATATCCATTCCCAGCCCGACCAGGTCCCGGAGCCGTACGGTCTGCCTGCCACGATGAATGCTCGAACGACTTCAAAGCCACTATGAGATTCATAGGGGCTTTTTATGTTCATTTCAACTCCTGCACTTTGCCCTTACCCCGGCGAAAGGATGCATCCGGAGAGAGGTTGAAGTGCCCCGATACTCGCCAGGCGTATTTCGGAGTGACGAAATCTCTGAATGCATCGGTCTCGACATCCCAGTGAAACCCCACCGGAAGCATGTGTCCGGCTACCCTCGGGGGTCACTTCAAAACCGGCCATTTCCAGGTGGCCAGGGTCACTTGATTTATACCGTGCCGGAGGGTGGTCCGTTTGGAAGAGCCCCTCAAGGGGGCCAGTCCGGATGACGGACTTCCCGGAAACTGGCGGGGCCTGCGTCCAGCTTTCTTCCTTACGGGAGATGCCCTGGCGTTGGCGGGGTTGACGACCTGGATACTCGTAAGCAGACCATCCTTTTCGCCAACAACAACGCGCCGTGGAGGCGTTGGCCGTCCCACGAAACGCGGGAACGGCGAACCTCAGCCCACAGGCCGGGGATGATAGTTGGCGCGGCGGCAAAGCCGGTCGAATTGGATTTGTACCGATGACTGGAGCGGCTGGCGGCGTCAGGCGATGACGCGCACGCTTTGCGGGGGCAATGGGTGCCGGTTGCCCTGGTGATCCACGGCGACCGCACTCAACTGGTACTCGCCGGCGGGGACGGGAGGAATGAAGAGAATCGCGCCGAATCCGGTGCGCAGCATCTCCTTCCGGCCGAATACCTCCAGTAACTCCGGCCGTGGGGAGAACTCCTCAATGGTTCGCAGCGTTTGCCCGGCGAAATTCACTTGGATCTGCTTGACGGGGCCCGCTGGATTGGCGTTATACGCCCAGCCGCTCACGGTGATGCGGTCCGAGCTACGAAGTTCCAGCGGCGTAAGGAAATTGTCGAGGTAGCCGATGGCGGGGGCGTCCGGCAGCGCCTGGAAGATCCTGTCCGCGGGAATGTCGAACTGCACCGGCGGCTCGTCAATAAACCGATTGGTGAAGGCGTCGTAACAGTCCGTGACTCCATCCGGCATGGGAGTTCCGGTGAGTGTCTTTTGGAGATAGTCCGGACTGGCGGCGGTTGCGGCCTTTACCTGCCTTACTTCGCCGGCGAATTCGCCGCGCGTGACAATGTGGATTGGGGGAGGCACGAAAGGATTGGCGGGCATGGAATAGGCCATCTCCATGCAACCGATGCAGGTATCGAGCGGACAATTTACTGCGGCGGGCGGCGTTTCCGGGAGAGGCTCCCGGATAAAATCCGTCCACGGGCGGTTGAGACAAGAGACGCGAATTTCGCCGTTCCATTCGAGGTCATAACTGGCCGAAGGGAAGTAACAGGGAAGGCCCTTCGTCTTGTTGCGAAGAGCCTGCATCCAGGCGACGGCCGGGGTGAAATCACAATCAAGGGGCGGCGGCGCGTTCTTCCGGTCCCGGTACACGCCGGCAGGGATCATTGGGCGCAGTTCGGCAACGAAGCCGTCGGAGCTCATTACCGCATGGAAACGTTCGGCTTCCGCCTCGTTTTCCGGGGCGAGCACGGTAACGACAGAATGGATGGTGAACCCGGCGTCGCGGATTCTGAGCAGGCGTTCGCGCCAAGGTTCAAAGGCGGTCTTCGAACTGTGGAAGGAAACGATGAGCCCGGCCTTCTCTTTGTTCGGGAGATCCTTGAAATAATCGGCGTTCCAGGAGCCGTTTGTAAAGATGTCGAAGGCGAAACGGGGATCAGGTAACAGGGCTTGGAGGAGTTGCTTCCAATTGGCCCTGTCCATGAACGGCTCACCGCCGAGGACTTTGAGGACGACCCTTTCTTTCTGAATCCGCTGGAAGGCGGCGATCCAATCGGCGACGGGATAATAGTCGAACGAGTGGGCCTGGCGCTCCGGGCCTCTGCGGCTATAGACCAAGACGCCGCAATAAGAGCAATCGTAGTTACACCAATGGCTAACGTTCCAGGTGATCCGGATTTGGTTTTGCAGGGCAGGGGGAAGCGCGTAGCTTTTGTTAGTTGCAATCATTGCCAAGCGGGGCGAACGGCGGAGCCTGCGGACGATAGGGTACGGGGGAAAAGAAAGGGGCGCGCGAGGGCGGAGAGGAGCGGATGCCGCGCGAGAGCGGCGGGAAATTCCATTCCAATCCTGGACTGGAATTCAGAGAAAAAGCGACGGCGAGCACAGTCATGAGTCACCGAAATATTCAATTATTTTCAGGTTTACGCCGAAGAGCCGGCATTCCAAGAGGGCTCAGGCGAGACGCAAACCCGCTCTGACAGGGAGATTATCGCACGGTTGCTTAGAAATGCATCCAGAATAAATTCCCAGCGAGCGGGAATGCGGTAAATTATTTTCACGGGAATGGGGGACAGCCGCAGGGAGGGTGGGACTTAACTGCCGTACACTGTTTTGAGTTTTTCCTGGGTGTTTGGGCCGCAGATGCCATCGACGGTTAAGCCGTGGTCGCACTGGAATTCTTCGATGGCTGATTTCATGTGCCTTTCGGTGGGTTGTTCAAAGTCACCGGCGAGGTATCCGAGATTGGCGAGGCGGGCGCGTTGGCCGGAAAGTTCCTGGACGGGATCGAGATCCCCTACACGGATGGGGATGGAGATGTTTCGAGCGGGGGTGCCCGGATCGGCAATGATCAACACGCCATCGCGGATGGAGGGAAGGATTAGCTGTTCAATTTTGCCGGCAGGGTCCGTGGTGGCGGGGTTGGCGCGGCCACTGAAGACAATTTCGCATTGGGCACGGGCGAGGGGACCTTCATAGTGATCTTCCAGGACGAGGCGCAACATCAACTGGCGGCGGCCGAGCACGAATTTATGCAGGCGGCCGGTGGCGCAGATTTCCTCGCGTTTGGAGGGATCGGGGATGTAGAGGGAATCCCCCGGGAAAAGGACGTGCGGGTCCTTTCGCAACTGCTTGAGCGCGGCGTTATTGGGGTGATTCCAGATGAACTCGTAGTCGACGAAGCCGAAGTTCGCGGCGATCTTCGTCAGATGGTCTCCCTGCTTTACTTCATATGCCGCCATGCGGGCTGCCTCTTAACTCCAGTCTCGCTGGAGGAAGAGGACCTCTCCTTTACGAGTAATAAAAAGTGTTGGCACTTGCGGGTGCCAAGCCTGCGCCTCATGGTCATCCTGCGGTCCGGCGAGCGCGCCGGAATCGTATTGCTGATGGATAGAGTTATCGCCCCTGGCACCGATGGATTCCCAGGTAATGGGCTGGTCAGGTAGCGGCACCTCTTTGAGCGCACCCAGAACCCGGATGACGTGATTGCGGCGGGTTTTGAGTTTGATTCCCGCCTCTCGAAACTCGAGGACGCTGGTGATGTGTTTGGGCATGGTTATGGAATTCCTGGTGCGCCGTTGTCGATCCATCGAATGATCATGTCAATCTTGTCGAAGGAGAGATCGCGAGTGACGGGCATATAGTTAATGGCCTTGAAGTCGCGCTGCATGGCGGCCTTGATGGCGGGCAGCAAGGGCCGGAGGGTGGCGGCGTCCCCCATGTTGAAGACAGCGGTCATGGAGGGGTATAAGCGGGCAAACTGAAAAAAGATGGGCTGGATATGCGTCCAGGTGGGCGCGGGCACATCGGGCACTTCGTCGAAGACGCGCACGATGAGCTGGGCGCACTGGTTGGATGGGACTGCCGGGCCGAGGAAGACGCCCACTCTATAGAGGGCGCCATCGAGGTGGGCGCCCCGTGGACTGGCCGGATTACTGCAGGCGATGGAGATGCTGGCTCGTCCATTGGCCCCAGTGGTAACGGAGGCAGGGAACGTTAGAGCGGCCGCGGGCGCGCCGGAGAGCCGTGAGAGGCTGATGGCGACGCCGGATTTCGGCGCGCCGAACTCCCCGGCGAAGACTTCGAAAGTGGCAAAATTCCCGGTTGGCGGGCCCATGGGGCCGATGGCGGGATTCCAGGTGTAGAGGCGAAACACCATTTCCGTAACGTCTACGAAGGCGCCGCGGGGGCGTTCGCGGAGGACGAGACGGGTGGCGGGAGCAGTGACCTCAATGGCGAGAGAATTGGAGGCTAACTGGGTGATTTGGCCGGCAGTGAGGGATACCTCCTCGACGCCGGCGGTGTTGAGATAGTGGGCAAGCGAGTAATCGAGGACGGGGAGGGGAACGGCGGCCGCTGGGACCATGATTTTGGGTCGCATGGTGCCAAAGGGTTTGCGGGCGCCGCCGACGGGGTCCTCCGGAACGGAGTTACCGAGATCGATAACGAGCTTGCGTCTGGCGGCGTCGACGAAAAATGGCGCGTCGCCGAAAGAGTCCGCGCCGGCGTTGATGAGTTTGCGGCTGGCGACGAAATGTTCGGGTTCGCCGGCCACGAACGGTCCGATGGTGCCGGTTACCTTGGCCTTGGTGAATGTTGGGCCGGGAGAATCGTTGTAGCCGTATACGTTCAGCTTGATGGAGAGCTTGTTGCCGGCGGCGGCGGCGGCGGTTCGCAGGGCATCGAAAACTGGAGACCGGGAGGTGATGTTGAACGTTACATTTTCCAGCACCGATTGGTAGGTGGAGCCGAACGCCGGCATGCCGCCGCCGGTGCCACGCACCCACACATCCGGGATATTGCAAGTCTTCAGGGTTCCCGTGAAACTGCCGCCGCCGGCGCTTTGGGCGACGGTGACGGAGCCGCCCCAGATTTGAGAAAACGTCTGGGCCGAGGGGTCGATATCGACGAGCCGGCCGTTGAGGGAAACGCGACCGCCGATGAGGGTGTCGGCCGCGACGGGTCCGGCGGCATTGACGGCGCTTCGAACGAGGCAGGTGTCGAAAGTGAAGTAGTGCCTGCCGTTTGGGTTCCAGGCGCGGTTGGCGGTGACGGAGGCGTCGGGGGTTGCTGGATTGTAGTTTGCGGCGCGGTTGTTGACGGTGGACGGATCGGCAGAGAAACCGCCGGAGAAGTGTATGCGCGGGGTTCCCAAGTAGCTCATGGAGCGATTCTCCCAGTGGCGCGAAAGACGCCCCAAAGATCCCGGACGTCGGGGACGCCGGCGGCGACGAAGTACTCGCCACCGGGACTTTTTTCGCGGGTGAGGAGCGCTTCACCGCTCACCAGTTGACTGGGGCGGCGGTCGGCGGCGGTGAAGCGGCAGGGGTCCCAATGGGTGACGGGCGAATGGGGGGCGATGGGACGAGCGTGTTCACAGGTGTTGATGGCGTAGCGGAGGCGGTAACGAACCCGCTCCACGACAGCGGATTTTTGCTGTTCCTGGACGACGAGGGAGACGCGGGTCATGGTGAAGCGGCGGCCGGATTCACCGGCGGGGAATTCGACGGTGCCGGCGGGTTTGCGGGGATCGAGGCGAAGAGTCATGCTGAGCTGGGCTGGTTCGCCGGTGGAGTAGAGCGGGCCGCGGAGGGTGACTTCCACGGGTTCGGCGGAGGGGGCGGGAAGAGCGGAGAGCAGGAAGGCGAAAGCGAGGGAGCCCAGGATGTTTTCGGGCCAATAGCGCGCGGCCCGCTTGCGGCCTTCGTCGTGGCCGGCGGTGGCGGCGGCGGGTTCGGGATCGACGAAGGCTTCGGGGAATTCGAGGAGGAACAGCTCGAACGGTTCTTCGGCGCCTTCGGGCGGTTCGATGACGGCTTTGCCTTTGGCGTCGGTGGCGCCGTTGAGGCGGACGTCTCCAAAAACGGCTTCGAATTTGGCGTTGGCCATGGGTGTTTCATCCTCATAGAGAAGTTGAATGAGAATGGTATTTCGGGCGACGCTTTCGCAGGGGGAATCACCGGCGATGCGATCGTAGAAGCGACAGGCGAAGGTGTCCTTGGTGTCCTGCCATTGGCGTTTAGCGGGGCCGGGGGTAAGGCGCTGTTGCGCGTCGGACCAGAAGCGTTTGCGGCAGCCGGCCACCGCTTCACTGGCGCGGGGGCAGGGCCATTTTTCCGGAGTAACGCGGGTGCCGGGCCGGAAGAGGAGGGCGGAGACGCGGCGATTGGGAGCGTTGGCGGCATTGCGGGCGGTCTTGTCGGTGGCGGCGGCGTAGAGGTCGCTTTGCTGCTTGGAAAAGATGAGAACGGGATTGAATTCACTGCACCCCTGGTAATCGCCTTTGCCGCCGGCATCGACGCCCTGGGCGAGGAAGTGAGATTTTTCGAGGCGAAACGGGGTGCCATCCTCAAAGCGGGAGAGCCAATCCATGTAGCGGCGGTAGAGTTCGGCGCGGGAAGCGGCGGTGCCTTCGCCGGAGCCGGGTTCGTTCAAGGTCTGGCGAATGCGGGGGATGGCGTAGTTGTGCCAATCGTCGGGGGCGAGGCGGTTGTCGTAGAGTTTTTCCCAGATTTTGACGTCGCGGAGGAGAAGACCGTACACGGCGAGCGCGCGACGTCCGCTGAGCTGTTTGTTGAACTCTTCGCTGCCGACGGGATCGGCGTGGCCGAAGAGGGAGAGGGGCGCGCCGGGATGATCCTTCATGAGCATGGCGAGTTCGGTGAATTCGGGCTGGGATTCCGGGACGACGAACGAGGAGCCGAAGGGGAAGCAGTTATCGTCGAGGCGCCAGCAGGCAATGGGAAACAAACCGGCGCGGAGGGTGTTTTTTTCCGGGCCAGTGGTGGGGCTGAGGAGATAGCGTTCAGAGGCGGCATCGAACTCCATGGCCATCCCGGTTTGGGAGTTGGAACGTAAGGTGGCGGCGCGCTCAGTCATGAATCACCGGTGAGTCTAGGTATTTGTGCAGTCTGTCGCCAAAGAACGGGGCCCGATAGAGGCCCGATTCTGGATTCATCCGCCGGACACCAACGATCCGACAGGATGATTATAGTCCTATTGTGGGTGTGGCAGGCGCAACGTTACATGGTTAGTTGCGCGGGGGGCGCGGGGAGGAGTAGGCTTTTTCAGGGAGGGCACGCAACATGGCCCAACGACGGTTGTGGCGGCTGAGAAGTCTTGGGGGCCGGTATGTGCTTTTGCGGCGAGAAGATCTTGCGCCCGCGGAGGTGCCGCTGGCGCCGGAGGCGGGATGGCAGTTGGTGGAGCGGATTCTAGCGTCTCCGCAAGTGGGGAGCGACCTTGAGACGATTGCGGCGGCGATGGCCGGGCGGCAGGCGCGGCTGAACCGTTCGGCGGTGAGGCAAGCGATACTGGGCGGATCGTTTGTGTTGCTGGCGGCGAGTTCCGGGCCGCCGAATAGCCCGGGCGCGCCGCAGCCGGCGGAATCGCCGGCGGACCAGATATTGAAGGCGCGGGTGGTGAAGACGTGGGTGGAGATGGAGCTGGTGGACGCGGCCGGGGCGCCGGTGGCGGGGCAACGGTTCCTGTGTGTGCTGCCCGATGGAGACGTGAGGGAAGGGCAGCTTAATGCGAACGGTCGCGTGCGTTTTGACGACATCGACCCTGGGAACTGTGTGTTCACCTTTCCTGACCTGGACCGCGCCGATTGGCGGCCGCGGCAATAGCCGGACAGAACAAGAAAAAAAAGAAACCGGCCTTGCGGCCGGTTTCGGGTGTTGCTCTTTTGGGACGGCGGATTAGGCGCGGTAGCTGTCGATGAGACGGCGGATGACGTCCTGGTTGATTTTGACCTTGCCCTTGTCGATCATGCGATTGACGAGGCCGTCTTCAAAGAGATCCTTGCGTTCCTGGGCTTTGCGGCCCTTGATGCCGGTGACGAGGTTGATCCGGTCTTCGGCCATTTTGCTCATGTCGGCGTCGATCTTAGCGTTAAGGCGGGCGACGACGACTTGGCCGCTGATGTTGTGCGGGCCGGTCATGGCGCCCGGGGTCTTGCCGAACAGATCGGCAAAGTAGGTGCCGGAGCCGACGCCTTCGGCGGCGCCGTCGCGGGTGAACTCCGAACTGGTTTTGACCTCGCCACCGACCGCTTTGGCGATGGCGCCTAGATCGGTGCCGCTCTTAACGAGCGCTTCCACTTCCTTGGCTTTGGCGGACATCATTTCGAAGGCCTTCTGCTCCGTAAGCTGAGCGCGGATGGCGCCTTCGACTTCGGCGAGTTCAGAGGGGCGGGAAGGGGTGATGCCGCTGAGGACGGCGACGGCAAGCTTGTTGTTGCCGGCGACGATGGCGTTGGTGACGCCACCGGGCTGGAGGCTAAAGATAGCGGACGAAAGATCCTGGGAGACGCCGACTTCCTGGAGCGGATCGCTGGCGCGGGCTTCCTGGACGGTGTAGTGGTTCAGACCGAACTTGGCAGCGATGGCGGCGGCGTTCTTGGGGTTCTTGGAGAGTTCGGCGCGGGCCTGTTCGGCGGCGGCCTCCATGCGGGGCTGCACCTGCTGGCGGCGCATTTCGGTGGCGAGTTCGGCCTGGACGGCTTCAAACGGCTGCACCTTGGGCTCTTCGCGATCAAGAACCTGGAGAATGTGGAAGCCGTATTCGGTTTTGACGAGATTGGAGATTTCGTTTTTCTTGAGCGAGAAGGCCGAAGCTTCGAAATTGGGAACGGTCTGGCCTTTGACGACCCAATCGAGATCGCCGCCCTTGACCTTGGAGCCAGGATCGTCGGAGAGTTCGCTGGCGAGTTTGGCGAAATCGGCACCGCCCTTGATCTGCTTGAGAACGTCGGCGGCTTTGGCTTCGATTTTCTTTACGTCGTCGGCCGATTTCTCGGTGGTTTTGAAGAGAATGTGGCGGACGTGGACGCGTTCGCCGGTGCGGAAGCGATCGCCGGCGGAGGCGTAGACCTGGCGGAGAACGGCTTCGGAAACGTCGATGGAGGCGCCGATTTTTTCTTCGGAAGCGACGAGGAGATCGAAGCTGCGCTTTTCCTGGGTCTTGTACATGGCGCGGTTGGCGTTGAATAACGTCTGCACGTCGGCGGGGCTGACGGTGACCTGGCCCTTGAACTTTTCGGGCGAGAAGGTGACGTAATCGATCTTGATTTTTTCGGTGCGGCGGCGGTGTTCGGCTTCGATCTCGTCGGCGGTTACGATGATGCCTTCCATGACGAGGTTGCGAAGTTTGACGACCTGCATCTGCTTGCGCACATTGGCTTCAAAGGTGGGGATGTCGAGGTTCTGCTGGGCGAGGAAGCCGGCGTAGAGCTCCTTGTTAAACCCGCCCTGGAAGACCTGGGGAAGCATGGACTTGATGGCGTTGGCGACTTCCTCTTCGGTGACGCGGAGGCCCATTTCATTGGCCTGGCAGGCGGTGGCGCGTTCGGAGACATACTGATTGACGAATTCAGGGATGTAGTTCTGAATCATCTGCATGGGGAAGGATTTGTTGCGCAGAGCGTCCTGGAGGCTACGCTGCACGTCTCGCAGGGTGATCTTGTCGTTGCAAACCTGGGCGACGATGGGTTCGGCGGAGTTGCCGTCGGCGCCGACGCCGCCGGGGACAAGGTAGGCCACCATGGACAAGGCGACAAGGCCGAGCATAACAGTCAAGGTGGTACGAACCGCTTTGTCGCGGCTCCGGAAAATATCAAACATGAACGTGGGACTCCTGCAGAGGTAGGCTCCAAATATTATAGCGTGCGCGGGCTACTCCCACTCAATGGTGCCTGGGGGCTTATGAGTGAGGTCGTAATAGACCGCGGCGATGCCGGGGACGGCGAGAAGGGCGTCGCGCATACGATGGAGCAATTTTTCGGGCATGGGGACGGATTGAGCGGTCATGCCGTCGACAGAATCAATGGGGCGGAGGACGACGGAATCTGGAAGGCCAGGGGCGCCGAGAGGGATGAGAACGACGGGGAACTGCCAGACGTGTTTATCGAAGCCGGAGGAGTGGGAGAGTTCGCGGACGATGGCGTCGACGCGGCGGAGGCGGTCCATACGGCCGGGGGTGATGGAGGAAGCGATAACGGATTGGCGGGAGAGGGGGACGTTGTGGCCGACTTCGCCGATGACGCGGTTAACGCGTTGATCGGCATTGATGGCTTCGGTGGCGCGGGCGTGATCGAGGTGGTTGACGACGAGAACGGGACGGTAGGAACGGGAGTCACCCTGGACACCGACGGAATGGATGGGGGCGATGACGCCCAAGGGAGTGGGTGTGCAGGGCTCGTCTTTATCGGCGCAGAGGCAGCGAATGGCGAGGCCGGGGCCGGGGAAGGGGTGGCGTTCGAGGAATTCGGAAGGCAGACCGAGTTCCTGGCCGAGTTCGCGGACCTCGTCCTTATAGAACTGAGTGAGCGGTTCGACGATGCGGTTTTCGTCGATGAGCTTTTGAATGCCGGCGACGCGGTTGTGATGGGTCTTGATGAGATCGGCTTTGGCGGTGCCGCCGGATTCGATGGTGTCAGGGTAAATGGTGCCCTGGCCGAGGATCCAGTGGCCGTCGAGATAGGGGCCGGATTCTAGGATTTCCTCCTGAATCTGGACGAACTTTTCGCCGATGATGCGGCGTTTTTTTTCCGGTTCGGTGACGCCTTCGAGGGCGGACAGGAAGTTCAACTTGGCGTCGACGACGCGGAAGTGTTCGGCGCCGAGGGAGGCGAAGATTTTGCGGACGAACGCGGTTTCGTCCTGGCGCATGAGGCCGGTATCGACGTAGGCGCCGTGGACACGCTGATCGCCGAGGGCTTTGAGGCAGAGGGTGTAGGCGACAGTGGAATCGACACCGCCGGAGACGAAGAAGAAGATATTTCGGTCGCCGGCGACGTCGCGTATGGACTGTTCGACGACGGGGATGCGGCTGGCGGGTTCCCAATCCCTGGCGCAGGCGCAGATATCGAAGAGGAAATTGTGGAGGACCTTGCGGCCTTCGCGGGTGTGGACGACTTCGGGGTGGAACTGGACGGCGTATTTGCGGGCGTCGTCGTTGCCGATGGCGGCGACGGAACAGGTATCGGTGGACGCGAGAACACGGAAGCCGGCGGGCGGGGCGTAGACCGTATCGCGATGGCTCATCCAGACCTGCTGGTTGTCCTTGACGCCTTTGAGGAGAGGACCAGGGTCGGCTTCGAGGTCGAGATTGGCGAGGCCGTATTCGCCCTTGTCGCCTTTGCGAACGTCGCCGGAAAGGAGATGGGCAATGAGCTGCTGGCCGTAGCAGATGCCGAGGACCGGGATGCCGCTTGCGAGCAGAGCGGGATCGACGGTGGGGCTGCCGGGTTCGTAGACGCTATTGGGCCCGCCGGAAATGATGACGCCTTTGGCGTTTTTCAGTTCGGCGAGGGGCGTTTCGCTGGGCCGGACTTCAGCGTAGACGCCCTGTTCACGGACCTTGCGGGAGATGAGATGGGTGTATTGTCCGCCGGTGTCCAGGATGTAGACTTGCGGTTCGGGGGCGTAATCGTTCACAAAAATAACGGGACGGCCTTAGTTTTCCTGACGCGGGGCGGTGCGCTGCACAATCAGCTTTTTGGCGCTATCGAGGAGGTCCTTGGCTTTCTGCATGGACTCGACCGCCTTGATGACAATGGGGTCGGATTCGACGGCGAGCTTGCGCGCATCTTCCGAGCCGAAGGCGGTGAGGTACATTTCATTCTTGAGGCGGAGCTTGGTCCAATCGAGGTTTTCGGTCCATTCGCCTTCGGTGAAGGGGACGTTTTCCTTGGTGATGAACGCTTTCAGATCGTTCATGATCTGCTCGTTCGGGTCCCAGCCTTGGGGCAGCTTGGCTTCCTTGCCGCCGAAGTATTTAGCGGTGAAGTTAAAGAAGGCGAAGCGGCGAATCATTTCCGTCTGGAATTTATTGGCCTTGGGGAAGACGAAGGCTTCATCGGGCTTGATGCCGCCGCCGCCGTAGACGGTGCGGCCGGAGTCGGTCATCTTCACGTCGTTGGGGTTCTGGGTGGCGGTATCTTTGCGGTAATAGTAGTCCAGGAACGAAGTGTTCTGGTAGTCACGCTGGATGAGGCGATTGGAAGGCGTGTAGTATTTGGCGGTGGTGAGGGCGAGGCCGGTGGAATCGCTCATCGGGAAGACGGTTTGGACGAGACCTTTTCCGAAGGTGTTGTCGCCGAGGATCCAGGCGCGGTCGTGGTCCTGGAGGGCGCCGGCGACGATTTCCGCGGCGGATGCGGAGTAGCGGTTCACGAGGACGACGATGGGGTAGTTGCGTTTGCTGGAGCCGTTGCGGGCGAGATAGGGGCGTTCCGCAGAGGCGCGGCCACGGTGGGAGACGACCGACTGGCCGTTTTGGAGGAAGCGGCCGGCGACAGCGACGCCTTCATTGAGCAGACCACCGGGGTTTTCGCGGAGGTCGAGGATGAGGCCTTTGACGTTCTGTTCGCCAATTCGCTTCAGGTTGTCCTCCACCTCTTTCGAGGTATTTTCGTTAAAGCTCTCAATATCGATATGGAGAATGCCCGGTTTGACGAAGAAAGCGTCCTGGACGGATTTGCGGGGGATTTCGTCGCGAATGATGTTGAAGGTGATGGGTTTGTCGACGCCATCGCGGGTAACGATGACCTGCACCGGTGTGCCACGGGGGCCCTTGAGGATATCGGCGACTTCGGTGGTGGTGAGATTCTGCGTGCTCTTGTCGTTGACGGAGAGAATTGTATCGCCGGGGCGGATGCCGGCCTTGTAGGCGGGGGAACCAGGGAAGGGGGCGATGACAACGGTGCGGCGGTTGCGCTCACTGACGGTCATGCCGACGCCGTAGTAGTGGCCGCGCTGATCTTCGCGGAGCTGTTGGAAATCGCGGGGGTCAAAGAAACTGGAATGTGGGTCGAGGGTGCGCAGCATGCCGGCGATGGCACCCTTATAGATAGCTTTATCGGAGGTGACTTTGTCGGCGAAGTTTTGTTCGACGGTGGAGTAGACCTTGGTAAAAGTCCGGACAGCTTGGGAGATTTCGTCTTCGTTGGTGGCCGCGTTGGCGTCCGAGACGAGGGGGCCGACCACGCCGCCAAGGACGGAGCAGGTGACAATGACAGCGGGCGCGATCCAATTCAGCCGGCGACGAGCGTGGGCCATCGAAGTACCTCCGGATACTCTTTCCAATATAACAGCATACGGCGGGACCGCCGGGCTCACTCATTTAGACGCGGCCGGGGCAAAAACCGTTGTGGAAAAGATGCAACTAAACGGCTTTGGAGCGACGGGCGGCGCGCGGGGTTTCGCGGGAGACGGGTTTGCGGGCCGGGACTTCGGCGGTGACGGTGGCGCCGAGGCGTTTGACCTGATCGGTAACGCAGACGAGGAACATGGGCTGGTCGGCGTTTTTCAGGATGTCGATGATGGAGCTGTTGTCGCCTTCGAGGTAGATGGACTGGCCGTCGGTGACAAGGTGCATGTCAGAATCGGCGCTGAGGATTTCGCTCAGGCGTTTGCCCATCTCCTTTTGGAGGAAGCGGAGGACGCGGCGGATTTTCTGGAGGGAAAAGCCCTTGCGGCGGAGCTCGGCGATGACGGCGATTTCGATGGCCTCTTCGGGGAGATAGAGACGCTTGTGCCCTTCGTGGCGTGGGGAAACGACCTTTTGCTCATCCCACCATTGGAGCTGGCGCAGGCTGACACCGGTGACCTCCGAGATATCGCTGGAGGTGAATTGCCTACCGGCCAGGCCTGAATCAATCCTGATCTTTCTTGTTTTGAACATAAATAGCGAATTCCGTTTCCGCCAGCAAAGGTGGACTCCTAGATTGTACGAAACTGGTTATGAATGTCAACGCCCCCTAAGTTGCGAATAAGCCGGATGGCGGCGGCGGTGAAGGCCGAGATGGGTCCAATGTTACGGCTGGCGCTGCCGCTGGTGACGGCGGAACTGGGTTGGATGGCGATGGGCGTGGTGGATACGGTGATGGCAGGGCACGCGGGGCGGGAGATGCTGGGCGCGGTGGCGCTGGGACATGGACTTTACTACACCTTCGCGGTGTTCGGGATTGGTGTGTTGCTTGGGCTGGACACGTTAATCTCCCAGGCGTATGGGAGAGGGGACATCGCCGATTGCCGGCGCAGCCTGGCCGGGGGGCTGGTAACGAGTTTGTTGCTGGCGCCGCCGCTGGTGGGGCTGGCGTGGGGAATGGGGCCGGTGATGGACTGGTTCGGGATAGACCCGCGGTTACGGGAAGATACACAGGGTTATTTACGGGCAGTGAGTTGGGGAACGCTGCCGCTGATGATTTATGCCGCGTTCCGGCGATTTCTGCAATCGCAGAACGCGGTACGAGCGGTGATGTTCGCGCTGGTGACGGCGAATCTAGTGAATATATTTGGCAATTGGGTGCTGATATTCGGGAAGCTGGGTGCGCCGGCGCTGGGGGCGGCCGGGGCGGGGTATGCGACGGCGGTATCGCGGGTTTACATGGTGGTCGTGCTGGCGTGGGTGACAGTGGAGGGGCATGGATGGGATGGGTGGACGGCGTGGCCTGGGTGGGACCGGGTGCGGGAGGTGGCGCGGCTGGGGGTTCCGGTGGGGTTGCAGATTTCGTTTGAGGTGGCGGTGTTCGCGGCGGTGACGGCGATGCTGGGCTCGCTGGGGCCGGTGGCGCTGGGAGGACATCAAATTGCGCTGAACCTGGCGAGCATCACGTATATGATTCCGCTGGGAGTGTCGTCAGCGGTGGCGGTGCGGGTGGGGCAGGCGGCGGGGCGGCGGGACCATGCGGGGGCGAAGCGCGCCGGATGGGTGGGGATCGGGCTGGGAGCGGGGTTCATGACGCTGGCGGCGATTGTGTTCTGGACGGCGCCCGGGGTGTTGGCGGGGTTTTATACCAAAGACGCGGAGGTGGTGGCGATGGCGTCGTCGCTGCTGGTGTTGGCGGCGGTGTTCCAGTTGTTTGATGGGATACAGGCGGTGGCGACGGGAGCGTTGCGGGGGCTGGGGGACACGCGGACGCCGATGGCGGCGCATGTGGTGTTCTATTGGGCGGCGGGGCTGCCGTTGGGGTGGTGGCTGACGTATCCGGGCGAGTGGGGCGCGCCGGGTTTTTGGGCCGGACTGAGTTTAGCGTTGATACTAATAGGTATCGTGCTGCTGGCCGCCTGGCAGCGGCGAATCGGGAAGAAGGACGAATGGAACTGACGTGGTATTTGGCGGATCTGGTGACGGAGGTGCGGGTGGAAGGGGAGGCGCGGAGCGTGGTTCACTTCGATTTGCATCTGGTGCGGGCGGAGAATGCGGTGGCGGCCTATGACAAGGCGTTGCGGATTGGCGGCGGGAAGACGAAGCAGTATTTGCGGACGGATGGAAATTTGATTTCGTTTGTGTTTCGAGGATTGAACGACCTTGTGACGGTGGATGAGGAGTTTGTGGACGGGGCGCGGATTCTGTTCCGGTCGCAGGCGGAGGTGGATGAAGAAGAGATACAGCGGGTGGTGACGCCGCGGGATTATTTGCGGGCGATGCAGGCGGAGGGGCTGGCGTTTCATGACGGCGGAAGCACGATCCAGTGAAACGATGTTTGAGCGGATGCGCGCGGTGGTGCGGCGTGTGCCGAAGGGGCGGGTGACGACTTATGGGGACGTTGCGCGGGAGGCGGGGTTTCCGACGTGTTCGCGGCAGGCGGCGTGGTGTTTGAAAAAGTTCGACCCGGCGCTGCCGTGGCACCGGGTCATAGGGAAGGGCGGAAAAATTCTGCTGCGCGGCCCGAACGGGGTGGAACAGATTCAGCGGCTGGAGGCTGAAGGTGTTGCCGTGAACGGGACGCGGGTGGATTTACGGCGATTCGGCTACCGGAGTTGAATGAAGAAACCGAACTCCACCTTGCCGAACGTGTCCTTGAACTGCCCGGTGGGTTTGTACACCTTCGCCTCACCGCGAATGCCGAAGCGCTGGTTGATGTAGTAGCGGAGGCCGCCACCGAAGTTGACGGCGGCGTCCGTTGTGGCGGCGGAGGTGAAGGGGACTTGGATACCCTCGACATTGACGTTGAACTGGCGTTCGGGAGCGTGGATCATGCCGACGCCGAAGACGCCATAGGGGACGATGGGAAATTCGCGGATGGGCATGCGGATGTGGACGCCGCCGTGGAAATCGGTGAGGGGGATGTTGTAGCTGATGTTGATGGGCTGGGAGAGGCCAGGGATGGTGCGGCTTTGTTTGCGGCCGATGCCGGGGAAGTAACTGAACTCGGCATAGGGGAGGATGTATTTATTGGCGGCGTAGGTGACGTTGGCGCCGCCCATCCAGCGGAACTCGTCGATGCCATAGCTGGCGCCAACGAAGCCACCGACTTCATAGCTGCCGGAGCGAACAACGGAAGCGGTTTGCGCCGAGAGGCCGAGGGTGGCCAGAGTAGCCAGGCCGAGCGCACGCAGGGTCATGTTCATTGCATTCATCCTTGGGAATTCGATTGAGGCCGACAAAAAGGGGCCGGAGCGGGCCGCGGGTGAAACATGCGCCACTCTCTACATAATAAAGCGGAAAAGCAGCAGGGAGCCGTGTCATTTTTTCCGGCGATTGCGCGCTGTAGTATAGCGGTATCATAACTGTTTGCCTGTGAACTTCCCCCGCGCCGCGCTGGATGAAGCGGAGAGGGCGGCGCGCCGCCCTGCTCCTGGAGCGTGGGAGGGGTGTGTTTGGGGTGGTTTGGTGAGTTGGCCGTTGGACACGGCAATGCGGCGTGGCCGGCTCCGGCGCGCCGGGGGTGGTTGGGGGTGTCGTGCGTCTTGGGACACGCTGAACGCATGTCCCGACGGGAGAGTCGTGTTGCATGTGGGGTTTCCTGGCGGGCTGTTTGTAGCTGGGGCTACAGATGGGGCTGAGAAGCGATGACGGAACGGATCGGGAAGTACGAAATACAGGCCGAGATAGGGCGCGGCGGGTTTGGCCGGGTTTATCGCGGGTATGACCCGACGGTGGGGCGCGTGGTGGCGATCAAAGTGTTGCTGCCCGACGCGACGGATCCGGAGTTTCTGACGCGCTTCAAAATGGAAGCGACGACGGCGGGCAACCTGCACCATCCGAACCTGGTGACTATCCACGAGTTCGGGGAAGAGAACGGATCGCAGTTCCTGGTGATGGAGTATCTGGAGGGGGAAGATCTTCAGAAGATCATTCAGGAGCGGAAGCCGTTCACGCTGCTGGAAAAAGTGGAGATCATGCAGCAGGTGGCGGCCGGGCTGCATTCGGCGCACGCGAACAACGTGATTCACCGGGACATTAAGCCGAGCAACGTGATGGTGCTGCGGGACAACCTGGTGAAGCTGATGGACTTCGGGATCGCGCGGCTGACGCGGAGCGATACGACGCGGTTTACGAAGGCCGGATTCCTTGTTGGCACGTTGAACTACATGAGTCCGGAGCAGTTCCGGGACGTGGAAGTGGACGCGCTGTGCGATATCTGGGCGTTTGGTGTTATCTACTACGAGTTTCTGACGGGGCGGTTTCCGTTTGAGGGAACGTCGACGCCGGCGATTCTATACAGCATAACGACGGTGGAGCCGCCGGCGCCATCGACGCTGGTGCCGGAGTGTCCGGAAGCGTTGAGCCAGATGATCATGAAGACGCTGGCGAAGGACCGGGACTTGCGGTACCAGAGCCTGCAGGAGTTTCAGCTTGATGTGGGGCCGCTGCTGCTGGACATGCGGCGGGCGCGGGCGAATGAGCTGATCCCCGAGGCGCGGGCGTTGTTTGCGCAGGAGAAGGGGGAAGAGGCGCAGCAGGTGGTGCGGCGGATACTGGACCTGGACCCGATGCATGCCGAGGCGCGGCAACTGCGGGAACGGATTCAGAAGATGGCGCAGCAGCAGGCCATTGTTCCGAAGGTGGGAGCGTTCCGGAAGGCGGGCGAGGAGCAGTTAACGCAGAAGCGGTACGCGGAGGCGATTCAATCCTTTGAAAACGCGCTGCGGCTGGATTCGGCGAATACGGAGATCCGGACGCTGTTAGAGAGCGCGCGCAGTTCGGTGGGGAAATATAAGCAGGCGCACGACCTGGCGGAAGCGGCGGCGGGGCTGGTGGAGCGCAAGGAGTACGAAGCGGCGCACGAACTGGTGCGGCAGGCGTTTGAGGTAGACCCGGCGAACCAGCGGGCGCGGGAAGTGATGGCGCGGGTGCAGCACGCCTTCGACACGCAGGAGCGGCGGCGGGAGGTGGAGCAGATAGTCCGGAAGGCGAAGGGGTTCATACAACATGGCTCTTTTGACGAGGCGCTGGCGCTGCTGGGGGAAGCGGGGAAGCGGCTGCACGATCCGCCGGAGATTGTAGAGGCGGCGGAGGAGGCCGAGGCGGGGAAGAAGGCGAAGGCGGAGCGGGAGCGGCGGGAGCGTGCGATCCGGGAAGCCGACGAACTGTTGAAGCAGGACCGGGTGGAGGAAGCGGAAAACCTGTTGCGGCCGCTGGCGAAGGAGGCGGGGGAGGACAAAGCGCTGACGGAGGCGCTGGCGCGGTGCGCGGAGGTGCGGAGCGTGCTGACGCGGCGGGATGCCGTGCGGCGTGTCACGGAGCGAACGCGGTCGTTGCAGCAGGACGGAGAGTTGGAACGGGCGGTGGCGCTGGTGGAGCGGGCGCTGCAGGAGTTTAAGGGCGACGCGGATTTGACGGTGCTATTGGGCGAGAGCCAGAAACTGGTGCGGCAGCGGGATGAGCGGCGGGCGGTGGACGAGACGCTGCGGCGTGCGCGGGACTTGCGAAGCGCGGGAGACATGGCGGGAGCGGCGCGGGTGTTGGCGGCGGCGCGGAAAGCGCACGGGGAAGTGCCTGCGCTGGTGGCGCTGGCCGGTGAGATTGGGCTGGACCTGCAGGCGAAAGAGAATCGGGAAGCGGCGCACGCGATAGCGACGGAGGTGCGGGCGCTGACGGCGCGGAGCGAGTGGGCGGCGGCGAGCGCGAAGCTGCGCGAGGCGTTGGGGAAATATCCGGCGGAACCGGAACTGCTGGCGCTGGCGGAGAGCGTGGAACGTGGCGTGAGCGAAGACGCGACGCGGAAGGAGCGGGACGCGGGCGTGGCGGGGGCGCGGGAACTGCGGCAGAGAGGGGATTTGGCGGGGGCGGCGCGGCAGGTGCGGGAGTTGCGGGCGAAGTATGGGGAGTGGCCGGCGCTGGCGGAGTTGGACCGGGAGATAGAGAGCGAACAGCGGCTGCGCGAGAAGCGGGAGGCGGTGGACAAGGCGGCGGGGGCGGCGCGGGAGCGAATTGCCGCGTCGCAATGGGACGCAGCGCGGGAGATATTGCAGAAAGCTTTGGCGCAGTATCCATCGGAGCCGGAACTGACGGCGCTGCTGGACAGCATTGAAAGGGGCTCGCGGGAGCAGCAGGCGCGGAAGCAGCGGGAAGAGTTGCTGGGGGCGGCGCGGCAATTGGAGGGCCAGGGCAAGGGGGCGGAAGCGCTGGCGGTGCTGGATGAAGGGCTGCGGAAGTTCCCGGCGGAACCGGAGCTGACGGCGGCTCGGGCGGCGCTGGCGGGACGGCTGGAGGAGAGGCGAAGGGCCGGGGATATTTCGGCGCGAATGGAGCGGATTGCGCTGGCAATTGATGGCGGCCAGTTTGACGCGGCGCGGAAAGAGATAGAAGAAGCGACGCGGCAGTTTGGGGAGCAGGAGAAGCTGCGGCGGCTGGCCGAGGAGTTGGAAGTAAAGCGGCGGATGGCGGAGCTGGACGCGACGGCGCGGGCGATAGAAGCGCTGTTGACGAAGGGCGCGGTGGCGGAGGCGAGCGAGAAGCTGCGGCAGGCGCTGGCGGCGCATCCGCGGGATGCGCGATTGCTGCGGTTGCAGCAGGCGGTGGAATCAGAGACCGTATTCTTCGAAGCACTGCAACGGGTGGAGCAGCAGTTGAGCGCGCGGCGGCTGGACCTGGCGGAGACGGCGCTGCGGGCGGCGGCGGGGATGAAGCCGGGCGATGAGCGGGTGGCGAAGCTGACGCAGCGGCTGGCGAAGGAACGGGAGAAACTGGCCGGAGAGCGGGCGAAGACGCTGAAGAAAGCCCAGGATTTGACGGCGAAATCGGCGTTTGACGATGCGGCGGGGCTATTGCGGGGATTGCTGGACGCCAACCCGGATGACAAAGACGCGGTGAAGGCGCTGGATGAATTGAACGCGGCGCGCGGGGCGCACATTAAGCGGCAGACGTACGCGGCGCGGATGAGCGAACTGGAGGCCAAGCGGAAGGCCGATAAGCCGCAGCAGGTGAAAGAGGGCGCGGCGGTGTTGCTGGCGGAGTTCCCCGGGGACGCGCAGGCGCGGAAGCTGATGGACTGGGCGGACCAGCGGCTGCAAGAGATTGGGGCGGTATCGATCCAGGTGCCGGTGGCGCAGACGGGGATGTCGACGGGGGTGAAGGCGGGGCTGGCGCTGGGAGTGTTGATTGCGATAGGCGGGGGATCGCTGTTGATGATGCGGAAGGGGGAGAGTTCGGCGTGGTCGGCTTCGACGAGTCAGATGACGTTTCAGTGGCGAATGGGAGAAGCGCTGCCGGAGCCGAAGCAGATTGCGCTATCGAGCACGGGCGGGGCGGTGGCGTTGAAGGCTGTGAGCAGCGCGGGATGGCTGACGGTGGACCCTGGGGCGACGGCGACGCCGGGGCAGTTCGCGGTGGCGATAACGCCGGCGTCGATGACACCGGGGGAGTACAAAGGCACGGTGACACTGGAGGCGACCGGCGCGGAGCCGAAGAAGCGTGAGGTGGCGGTGGCGCTGCGGATAATGCCGCGAGCCGGACAACCGGCCACACCGCAGGGGAATAGTATTTCGGTGGATGCGGATTTGTTGACGTTCGAGGTGCGGCAGGGGGCGACGAGTTCGGACAGCCGGGTGATTCATGTGCGCGGGAATGGGGTTGCGCGGGTGAGTGTGGCGACGCGGTCGCGGGGCAGTTGGCTGCGAGCTTCGCCGGCGGGGACGACGCTGCCGGCGACCATAAGCGTGATGATATCGGCGGAAGGACTGGCGGCGGGACCGCAGACGGGGGAAGTGATTATTACGGCCGACGGTGTGGCGAATGTGGCGCAACGCATCCCGGTATCGCTGCGTGTGCGGGAGGGGGAGAAGCCGGTGGTGGTTTCCCAGAATCCTCCGCCGCCGGTAGAGACACCGAAGAAGCAGGTGGAACCGCCGCCTCCGCCGAAGGAGTTGCCGAAAGAGACGCCGCCACCGCCGACGCCTGGCGGGACGTATGCGGGGCTGCGGCGCGGGAATATCACCTGGGTTGGCGATTTGGCGCCGGGGCAGAAGATTACGATCACCAAGGACGGCGTAGCGAGCGGCGGCGGCAATGCCAGCGGGCAGTTTTTCACTGGTGATGTGCCGATTAATGTGGAAGTGCGGACGCAGGGCGTGCGGCTGGAATCGGCGCCATCGGCGGGGGACCGGTATTCGCGGATGGTGCTCGTGAATCAGAGCAGTTCGGCGATATCGCTGGTGCAGATCCGGTGGACGGTGCGGGACTAGGTACAAAGCGGTGTAAAATCGAGGCTACCGACGATGCGAATCGCGCTTTCGATTTTCGTGCTTAGTTTGTGGCCGCTGGCGGCGCTGTGGGGCCAGGCCCCGCAGCGGCAGGCTTTTTTCCTGATCAACTCCGAGTACCAGAGCGTGGCGCCGCTGACGGTGAACGCGGCGGCGGTAGAGGATTTGAAGTCGGCGCTGCTAGCGGCGAAGTTCAAAGTGCACGAGGAACGGAACTTCACGCAGGAGCGGCTGGCGAAAGACCTGGATGCGCTGTTGCTGGCGGAAGTAAAGCCGGGCGACACGCTGCTGTTCTATTACTTCGGCTATGCGATTCAGTCGAATGGAGACAACTTCCTGGTGCCGGTGGATTTTGACCCGAAGAAGACGGATCCGGTGCCGTTCCGTGCGCGCAGCCTGACCGGGTTCATGCAGCTATTGGATGAGAAGAAGATTGGGCTAAAGATGATTCTGATTGACGCGACGGCGCAGGTGAACGAACTGATGCAACGCGCGTCGGGCGCGGGGCTGGCGCTGCCGGACATGACCGATATCCGGGAGATCGCGTATCTATCGAGCGCGGCCATGAACGCGGTGCCGGTGCCGTTGAGCGACGCCGAGCGGGGATTGTTTGTGAAGCATGTTTCGGCGTTGATACGGAAGCCGGGCACCACGCTGGTGGAACTGCTGAGCGGGACGCAGAGCCAGGTGGCGGCGGAGACGAAAAACCTGAATCCGTTCTATTTGGCGCAGACGACGCAGCCGTTCCGGTTTACCGATCCGCCGCCGGCGGAGGTGAAAGTGGTCACGGTGAAATCGGATGACTATACCAGCAAGGGCCATGTGAATCCGCGAGACCGGCAGGAGTACATGTACATTCCGGCGGGCAAATTTCTGATGGGCTGCGCGCAGGGCGACACGAAGTGCGAAGAGCATGAGAAGCCACAGCATGAAGTGACGATCACCAAGGCGTTCTGGATTGGCGAGACGGAAGTGCAGGTGGAGGCGTATCAGAAGTTTGTGGATACGGCGACGCCGAAGCGCAAGATGCCGCGGGCGCCTCTTGAACATAAGAACTGGAGCCAGACGAATTTTCCGATGGCTGGACTGCCGCCGGAGGACGCCGAAGCGTTCTGCAAATGGGTGGGCGGGCGGCTGCCGACGGAGGCCGAATGGGAGTACGCGGCGCGGGGCGGGAAGGCGAATGAGATTGTGCCGTTGAACGCGGAAAATGCGCGCGATAAAGCCAATTTCAGCGGGAAACAGGGCAACGACCGGTTTGAACAAGTTGCGCCGGTGAAACAGTTCGACCCGAACGGTTTCGGGCTGTTCGATATGTCCGGGAACCTGTGGGAGTTCACTTCGGATTTTTATAGCAAGACGTATTTCGCCGAATCGGCGAAAGAAGATCCGAAGGGACCGGCTTCGGGAAAAGAACGGGTGGTGCGTGGCGGTTCGTGGTTCAGCGACCCGACGCAGCACTTGCGCATTTCGTTCCGCAACAAGGGCAATGGCGGCAATATCGTGGGCTTCCGGTGCGTGTTGCAGGACTCTGAGGAGACGCGCAAACTGCTGCGCTAAACAAGACTATGCCTGACTTTAGAATCGCCGTCCTTCCTGGGGACGGCATTGGCCCCGATGTGACGGCGGAAGGCCTGAAAGCACTGCGCGCGGTGGAGCGCGTGATTCCTGAGCTGCGGTTTCATTGTGACGAGCTTTCGGTGGGCGCGGGCGAGTTCCTGCGGAGCGGGAATCCGCTGCCTGAGGCGACGATGGAGCGGATGAAGGATTACGACGCGATCCTGCTGGGCGCGATGGGGCTGCCCGGCGTGCGCTGGCCGGACGGCAAGGAGATGACGCCACAGATTGACATCCGGGAGGTGCTGGATCTTTATTGCGGCGTGCGCCCGATTCGCACGTATCACGCGGAGGATTCGCCGCTGAAGCGGGGCGCGGGAATTGATTTTGTGCTGATTCGCGAGAACACCGAAGGGCTGTTTTTTGGCCGGCACGGGAGTGCGGATCTGAATGGGGACGCGGCCGAGGACACGATGCGGGTGACGCGCGCGGCGTCGGTGCGGTTGTTCCATTCGGCGTTTAAGATGGCGCGGGAACGGCGGAAGAAAGTGACGCTGGTGGACAAGGCCAACGTGCTGCCGACGATGGCGTATTTCCGCCATATCTTCCAGCAAGTGGCGGCGGAGTATCCGGACGTCGAGACGGAGGCGTGCTATGTGGACGCGGCGGCGCTGTTCCTGGTGCGGCGGCCGCAGGACTTCGACGTGATGGTGACGGAGAACATGTTCGGCGACATTCTGAGCGACCTGGCGGCGGGGCTGGTGGGCGGAATGGGGATGGCGCCATCGGGCGATATTGGCGATAAGTACGCCGTGTTTCAACCGAGCCATGGAACGGCGCCCGATATTGCGGGGAAGGGGATTGCGAATCCGGTGGCGATGATTCTATCGACGGCGATGATGCTGGATTGGCTGCCGGGAGAAGCGCCGAAAGAGGGCGGACGGTTGTTGCACCGGGCGGTGGAGAGTGTTTTGGCAGACCCGGCGGCGCGGACGCCGGACGTGGGCGGGCGTGTGAGGACGCAGGAGATGGGGGACATGATCGCAGCGGCGGTCGGCAAGTGATTCAGGGCCAGCGGGTGTTTGACACGCACACGCACATTGGCACGGCGCGGCATTCGGGGCGGGTTTATGCGGCCGAGGAGATGCTGCGAAACATGGACCGGCACGGGATTGACCGGTCGTTGCTGATCCCGTTTCCGGTGGTGGATGATTATCGAGCGCAACACGATGAGATAGGCGCGGCGGTGCGTCAGTGGCCGGACCGATTCGCGGGGGCGGCGTGTTTGTACCCGTTTGTTGCCGAAGCGGAGTTCCGCGATGAGGTGCGGCGGTGCGCGGAGGCGTATGGCTTCCGGGCGTTGAAGCTGCAACCGATGTATCAGCCGTTGAACCCGGTTTCGGCGCGGAGCGATTTCTTTTTTGAAGCCGCGTTGGCGAACGGAATGGCGGTGGTGGCGCATACGGGGAGCGGGGTGCCGTTCTCGCTGCCGTCGTTATTCATTGCGGCGGCGCGGCGGTTTCCGGCGCTGCCGATTGTGCTGGGACACGCGGGCGGGCCGTTGTTTTCGCTGGAATGCGTGGTGGCGGCGGAGGTGTGCGCGAATATCTATGTGGAGATGAGTTCGCTGATGCCGCACCACATGGCGGACCTGCTGCGGCATGTTCCGGCGACGCGGCTGATGGTGGGTTCCGACCTGCCGGAGAGTGTGGACGTGGAGATAGGGAAAGTGTTCGGGATGGAGATGAGCGAGGCGGACCGGCGGGCGATTTTGTGGGAAACGGGCGCGGGCCTGTTCGGCGGGTAACCGGGTTGTACGGGGTTGCGGACGAGCCGGGGAATGGGCGCGGGCGCGGGTAGGGCAAGGGTGTAACCGGTTGTGGGGTTGGTGTTGCCTGTAGGGTTTCCCCGGCGAGCGGCTTGTGGCTGGGGGACAGATGACCAGCGGGTAAAGAAGTGTTAAGCGGGTAACATTCCTGTTACAAAAGCCGTAATCTCTTGTGAGAGAAGAGATTATGCCACTGACCGAGATACGAGAGAGCCGGGCGTTTGTGCAGGAGATGAAGTTTCTGATTGCGCCCGGCTGCGCGGCGGCGATTCGCGAGTGGGCGCGGGCGAAGATGTCGCCGGACCCCAATGCCGGCGGGGCCGCGGGCGATGAGTATCGCGTGACGAGCCTGTATCTGGAGACCGGCGACTTTGCAGTATATGAGCGACGCGGTTCGTATGGCCGGAGTAAGTATCGGGTGCGGCGGTACGGAGAAAATGACCGCATTTTCCTGGAACGAAAATTAAAAACTAATAACCGGGTGGGGAAAATGCGTTCGATAGTTGGCCTGGACGAGGTGGCATTATTGGACCGGGAAAGTTCGCCAAAGCGGTGGGCGGGGCGCTGGTTTCACGAGCGCATAGAGGCGCGCGAACTGCGGCCGGTGTGCCAGATTTCCTATAGCCGGATGGCGCGGCTGGCGCTGAGCGAGAGCGGACCGATACGGTTAACGGTGGACCAGGATTTGCGGGCGCTGCCGGTGTCCGGGTACCGGTTTGGCGAGGCGGGGGCGGGCGCGGTGTTGCTGCCGGAGCAGCGCATTTTGGAGATCAAGTACAAGCTGGAGATTCCGGGGTTGTTCAAAGAGCTGATGCAGCAGTTTGATTTGCGGCCAGCCGCTTCGTCGAAATACCGGATGGCGGTGGAGGGTCTGGAACTGAAGAAAGAGGCGCTATGCCTGCGTTCCTGACCAAGGCGCTGGCCGAGGGGCAGGCGGCCGACCCGTGGGAAGTGCTGATCCGTCTGGTGGCGGCGCTGGTGTTGGGGTGGGTGGTGGCGTGGGTCTATGGCCGGACGACGAGCGGAGAGGAATCGGCGACATCGCTGCCGACGACGCTGGTGCTGCTGGCGGTGTTGATAGCGATGGTGACGCAGGTGATCGGCGACAACGTGGCGCGGGCGTTCAGTTTGGTGGGGGCGCTATCGATTGTACGGTTCCGGACCGTGGTGCGAGATACGCGGGATACGGCGTTTGTGATTTTCGCGGTGGTGGTGGGAATGGCTGTGGGGTCGCAACACCCGTGGGTGGCGGTGTTGGGGATTCTGGTTGGCGGAGGGGCATCGTTTTTGCTGGCTTGGAAAGAGGGTCGGCCCTCAACAACGGACGCGACGCCGATGGTGTTGAAGCTGCGGGTGAGCGTGGGGACGGAAGTGGAAGTGCTGTTGGAGCAGGGGCTGGGCGGGCGACCGCGGCGGCTGTTGTCGATGGCGACGGCGAAGCAGGGCACGTCATTGGAAGTGGCTTATGAAGTGCAGATGGATGGAAACGGGAGCCCGGAAGAGCTGGTGAAACAGTTGCACCGGATGGATGGAGTACACGACGTGCGCCTGACGGTGCGCGGGGAAGCCGAATGAGAGGGCTTTATATGACTAAGTACGGTTTGTTGTTGGTGGCGGCGAGTGTGGCGTTCGCACAGCCTCCTGGCGGATTTGGGGGGCCTGGCGGGTTCGGCGGCCCAGGCGGGCCGATGGGCGGAAAGCGCGAAATTCTGAAGGATTTCGATAAGAACGGCGATGGACGCCTGAACAAAGAAGAACGCGACGCGGCGCGGGTGGAACTGGCTAAACAACCCGTGCGGCGCTTCGGGCCGCGAGGCGGGGGCGAGACGGCGCCGCCGCAGCCGGGGCCGAAAGTGGCGTTGAAGGACGCGAAGGTTTACGGCAACGAACCGCTGTACGACCCGAAAGTGGTGCGCACGATTTTCCTGGAGTTTGAGAATCCGGAGTGGGAGAAAGAGTTGGCGGCTTTCTATCACACCGATGTGGAAGTGCCGGCGAAGATGACGGTGGACGGGAAGGTTTATGACGGCGTGGGGGTGCATTTTCGGGGGGCATCGTCGTTCATGATGGTGCCGGAGGGGCGGAAGCGGTCGCTGAACATTTCGGTGGACTTCACCGATGAGAAGGCGCGGCTGGGCGGATATAGGACGCTGAACTTGTTGAACGGGAATGGGGACCCGTCGCTGCTGCGGTCGTCGCTGTACCTGATGATTGCGCGCAACTACATTCCGGCGCCGAAGGCGAACCATGTGCGGGTGGTGATTAACGGCGAGCACTGGGGCGTCTATACGAACCAGCAGCAGTACAATTCGGAGCTGGTGAAAGAGTGGTGGAACACGACGAAGGGCACACGTTGGAAGACGCCGGGCAGCCCGCGCGGGCGGGCGGGGCTGGCCTATATCAGTGACGATCCGGAGGACTACAAGAAGCTCTATGAGATCAAGACGAAAGACAATGCGAAGTCGTGGGCGGCGTTGATCAACCTGTGCAAGGTGCTGAACCAGACGCCGGCGGAGAAGCTGGAAGCGGCGCTGGCACCGATTTTGGATATTGAGGGGACGCTGAAGTTTTTGGCGCTGGACAAGGCGTTGATCAACAACGACGGCTATTGGGCGCGGGCGAGCGACTACAACATCTACCTGGACGAGAGCGGCAAGTTTCACATATTCCCGCATGACTCGAACGAGACGATGGAGCCGGCGGAGATGATGGGAATGGGGCGCGGGCCGCGCGGACCGGGAGGACCGGGCGGGTTTGGGGGGCCGCCGCCTGGTTTTGGGCCTGGCGGTCCGCCGAATGGTCCGCCTGCGGGATTCACGCCGCCGAAGGAGAATGCGACGCTTGACCCATTTGCCGGGGCCGACGACCCGAACAAAGCGCTGCTGCATAAGCTGCTGGCTGTGCCGTCGCTACGGGCGAAGTATTTGGCCTACATGAAAGATATTGCGACAAACTGGCTGGACTGGAACAAGCTGGGGCCCATTGCGACGGAGATGCAGGCGCGCATCGCGCCGTATGTGAAGACCGATACGCGGAAGCTCTATTCCACGGAGGCGTTTGAAAAAGGCCTGACCGAAGAGACCCATTTCCCGAAAATGGGGCCCTTCGGAGCCAGCGGGCACATGAGCATGAAGCAGTTTGTAGAGGAGCGGCGGGCGTTCCTGCTGAACTACAAAAATTAACTGACCTGATTGACGGGCGCGCCTGAGAGGAACGCCCGCACATTGCCAACCGCGATATCCATGAGCCGGCCGCGCGCTTCGAGCGTGGCCCAGGCCATGTGCGGTGTGACGATGCAGTTTTTGGCGCTGAAGAGCGGAGAGCCGTTGACGGGCGGTTCCTGCGGGACAACGTCGATGCCAGCGCCGGCGATGACGCCGTTGTTGAGCGCGTCGGCGAGGTCCTGTTCGACGATAAGCGGGCCGCGGGAGGTGTTGAGCAGGAAGGCCGAGGGCTTCATCGTGGCAATGCGCGCGCGATTCATAAGGTCCTTCGTTTCCGGGAAGAGCGGGCAATGGAGGCTTACGACGTCGGAAGTGGCGATGAGCTGATCGAGCGTGCTCCACTGGAAATCGACGCCATCGAGCGGGGCGCCGGGGTTGGCGTCATAAGCGGCGATCTTCATCCCGAGACCGGCGGCGGCGACGGCGGCCTGGCGGCCGATGCGGCCAAAGCCGATGACGCCGAATTGCTTGCCGGCGAGTTCGACCTGGTTACTGCGCCAGAAGCTCCAATCGGGGTTGCGGCTCCATTCGCCGGCGCGGACGAGTTCGCTGTGGCGGCCGACGTGGTGGCAGAGTTCGAGAAGGAGGGCCATGGTCATCTGGCCGACGGAGTGGGTGCCGTAGGTGGGCACATTGGTGACGACAACGCCGCGGGCGCGGGCGGCGGCGACGTCGACAATGTTGTACCCGGTGGCGAGGACGCCGATGTATTTGAGGTCCGGGAGCGCGGCCAGGGTGGCAGCGGAGAAGGGACTTTTGTTGGTGAGGGCGACGGTGGCGCCGGCGGCGCGTTCGAGGACTTGTGATTCGGGAGTACGGTCAAAGACCTGGACATCTCCCATGGCCCGGAGGGCATCCCAACTCAAGTCGCCTGGGTTCAGGCAGTAGCCATCAAGCACGACAATTCGCATCCTCATGAGTATATCCGTGATGCCGATTGTGGGAAGCGGGAATGCTGTGGTAAAAAGGGTCCAATGGCTTACGTAATTGCTGAACCCTGCATTGGGACGAAGGATACCGCTTGTGTCGATGCCTGCCCGGTTGATTGCATCCACCCCAAAAAGGACGACGCCCGGTTCGCCGAGGTCGAGATCCTGAACATCGATCCGGTGGAATGTATTGACTGTGGCGCCTGCGTCCCGGTATGCCCCGTTTCGGCGATCTTCGCTATTGAAGACCTGCCCGAGAAATGGAACGATTTCGCCGCCAAGAACGCCGCCTACTTCGGCAAATAGACCGCACTGCAGTTATCCGTTTCCCACACTTCGACCCGGGAGACCTCCACATTGAACTCCGGCTGCATGGCAGGGACGGAGGCGGTGAACTGTTCCCATAAATAATGGGCGATGTTTTCCGCGGAGGGGTTGATGGAGTCGAAAGGCACCACTTCGTTCAAGAACTGGTGATCGAGCTTGCCGATGATGCGTGCCATCTCCTTTTGGAGCGGGACGAAATCAATGAGCATACCCATCGAATCGACCCGCGGACCGCAAATGGTGATCTTGGCTCGCCAGTTGTGGCCGTGGATCGGCTCGGTTTTGCCGTAGTAGTTGCGGAGGGCGTGGGCGGCGGGAAAAGTAGTGGTTACGTGAACTTCAAACATAGTTTTCAGGGGCGGTAGAAGAATTCTTCCACCTGTTCGATTTCGGTGGTGAAGGCGTAATCGGGCAGGCTGTCGAAGAAGATCTGGCCGTAGCGCTGGCGAGTGATGCGGTTGTCGAGCAGGACGAGGACGCCGCGGTCCGTACGGCCGCGGATGAGGCGGCCGAAGCCCTGTTTGAGAGCGATGGCGGCTTGGGGGATTTGATATTCGCGGAAGGGTTCGCCGCCCTGGCGGCGGACGGCGTCGGTGCGGGCGGCGACGACGGGATCACTGGGGACGGCGAAGGGGAGTTTGTCGATGATGACGCAGCTTAACTGATCGCCCTGGACGTCGACGCCTTGCCAGAAAGAGGACGTGGCGAAGAGGACGGCGTTGGGGGTGTTTTTGAACTCTTCGAGGAGGGCGGAGCGGGGCGCGGAGCCTTGCAGCAGCACGGGGTAATCGATTTCGTAGTTGACCTTTTCGTGGAGACCGCGCATGGCTTGATGGCTGGTGCAGAGGACGAAGGCGCGGCCGCGGCTGAGCTTCAGGAGCCTGACGATTTCGGCGGCGGCGGACTTCAGAAAGCCGGGGTCGCGCGGGTCGGGCAGGTGCTGGGGGATGTAGAGGAGCGCCTGTTGCTGGAAGTCGAAGGGGCTGGCGACATTGAGGGTGCGGGCGTAGGGGATGCCGAGGCGTTTTTGCAGATAGTCGAAACCGCCTTCGACGGAGAGAGTGGCGGAGGTGAGGATGGCGGAGGGGGTTTTATCGAAGAGCTTGTCGGTGAGCAGGTGGGAAATATTGATGGGAACGGCCTGCAGGTAGACACCGCGGTTGCGGCGTTCGATCCAGTAGACGAAGTCCTCGGCGACGCCTTCGAGGTATAGCTTGAGATTGTCCTGGAGGGAGCGGGCACGGCCGAAGAGGGGCACGACTTCATCGATGGACTCGCGGATCAACTGGAGCTGGACGCCGGTCATTTCGAGGGAGGAGAGGAGGTCCTGGTAGACATCCTGGAATTCCTGGACGAAGGCGGCGCGGCGTTGGAACCCGGTGCGGCCTTCCTGCGGCGGGAAGCAGGCGAAGAAGCGCTCGGTGGAAGTCTGGAGGCCGGTGAGGACGCGGTCGAGATCGGCGGAGCCGAGGTTTTTGCGGCGGGAGAGGGAGACGATGTCCTTGCGCAGATCGTCGATCATGAAGTTGCTGACGGAGAGGCCGAAGTACTGGCCAGCGACGTCTTCGAGTTCATGGGCTTCGTCGAAGACGACTGCTTCGTAATCGGGGATGATGCTGGCGAAGCCGTTTTCTTTGACGGAGAGATCGGCGAAGAAGAGATGGTGGTTGACGATGATGATGTCGCTGGCGAGGGCGCGGCGCTGCATTTCGGTGATGAAGCAGCGCTCAAACTGGGCGCATTTCTGGCCGGTGCAAAGCTCGCCGCGGGCGTCGATTTTGGCCCAGGCGGAGGAGGATTCGGGGAGGTTTTTGATTTCGGCGCGATCGCCGGTTCCGGTGGTTTTTTCCCAATCGCGGATGATCTGGAAGTCGGCGACTTCTTCGAGGCCGGAGAGGATGGGTTCGTTTTCGGCGTCGTAGAGTTTCTGGCGGCAAAGGTAGTTGGAACGGCCCTTCATGTAGCAGACGCGAAGCTGGTTGGAAAAGTGCTGCTGGAGGAAGGGAATGTCCTTGAAAAAGAGCTGTTCCTGGAGGTTTTTGGTGCCGGTGGAGACGACGACACGTTTGCCGGAGAGGATGGCGGGGACGAGATAGGCAAGCGATTTGCCGGTGCCGGTGCCTGCTTCGACGAGCAAGTGTTTGCGTTCTTCGATGGCGTCTTCGACGGCCTGGGCCATTTCCAGTTGGCCGGGGCGGAACTCGTAGTTGGGATGCCACTCGGAGAGGGCTCCGCGGGGCGCGAAGAAACTACGCGCGCTCACGGTGCGTTTTTTCTGGGACATCCACCTTTCAGTTTACTTTGCGCGGCGAACTTTTTTGCCGGGCGCCGTCGCGTTTGGTTGTGTATGCGACTCTCTATTTTCTTATTCAGTGTAGCTTGCGGAGCGGCGAGCCTGGAAAGCGACGGGTGGCGGAGGCAGGAGCAAGCCGGAGCCGTCGCCTATTTCAAGGGGGAAGAGGCGATGGTGCTGGTGGCGCCGGCGAAGGCATTTCCGGGAGATGCGCGAGCGGGGCTGGCGAAGGCGTTGCACAGTTACCTGGGCGGGAATGTGGTGAGCGGCGGGGAGGTGCGAGACGCGGGAGGGGGGGCGGTGGCGGCGGAGTATGAAGTGCGGGAGCCGAATGGTTCACGAACGCACCGGGCGGCGATGGCGTTTTTTTCGTCGTACCGGGGCGGAGGCGGGGTTACAGGGGAATGGTATGCGGGGCGGATATCGACGATTGTGCGGCAGGACAGCGTGACTGGCGCGCTGGCGCCGCCATCGGGGAACAACATGACGTACAAGTTTCTGGCCGACGGCACGTATCAGCAATATGGGCTGATGCAGTTCACATATGCGACGTGCGTGAACTCGTACTTCATGAACATCACCGGACGGTATACGCTGCGGGGGGATGAGTTGACGACGACGCCGACGGACGGCACGTTCGATTCCCGGACCTGCGGCGGCGCGCCGGTGCGGAAGCCGGTGACGAAAGCGGTGTCGACGTTCCGCGTGCGGGTGGACGGAAACGAGCTGACAATGACGGACGTGAAGGGCGCCACGAGCACGTACCGGCGGAAATAGGGTCAGTCTTCGCGGACGACGAGGTTGGTGGCTTCCACATTGCGGACGCCGTAGTATTTGCTGAGGATTCGTTCCAGTTCGCGGGCGACGCGCTGGGGCTGCTCGGAGTTGTCGAGCTCGAGTTCCACTTTGAAGTAGATGTCGAGGTGCTGCATTAGGCAATGATACGATGGCGTCATGGACCGCCGACAGATGTTTGGAATGGTGGCGGCGGCGCCGATGGCCGCCGCGCAGGGAAAACCTAGTTACCGTCTTCGCTATGCGCCGCGCATTGGGATGATCAACGAGCCGGTGGAGCGGCAATTGGAGATCATCGCGGAGAACGGGTTCACCGGTTTTGAGTACAATGGCCTGCCGAAGCACCCGTTCGCCGAAATTGAGCGGTTCCGGCAAAAGATGGACACGCTGGGGCTGAAGATGGGAACGCTGGTGGTGAACCGCGGCGGATGGAAGCCGAGCGCGATGGTGGACAAACGATTCCACGCCGATTTTCTGGCCGATGTGAAGAAGGCGGTGGAAATTCACAAGATCATCGGTAACGAAGTGGCGACGGTGTGCAGCGGACTGGCCGTGGATACGTTGAGCTACACGGAGCAGACCACCAACTGCATTGAAGTGCTGAAGCGGGCCGGCGATTTGTGCAAGGGAACGAACCTGAAACTGGTGCTGGAGCCGCTGAACGTGCGGGTGGACCACGCGGGGTATTTTGTGGTGTTTTCTGACCACGGCGCGGAGATTGTCGCCAACGCGAACCATCCGCATGTGCGGCTGCTGTTTGACTGCTATCACCAGCAGATATCCGAGGGCAACCTGATCAACCACATCCAGAAACACTACGCGCAGATCGGCTATTTCCAGACCGGGGATGTACCGGGCCGTAAGGAACCGGGGACGGGCGAAGTGAATTGGAATAATGTTTTCCGGGCCATTCATGGGCTTGGCTACCAAGGGATGATCGGGATGGAGCATGGACTGTCGCAGCCTGGGATGGCGGGGCTGATGAAGTGTTTCGACGAATACAGGAAAGCGGACGGGTGGAGCGCGTAATGGCGAAGTGTACGATGTGCGGGGTTCGGCCTGGGAAGCGGTATTGCACGGCGCGGGGGGAAGATATCTGCGCGCAGTGCTGCGCGACGGAGCGGGAGGTGACGGTGAACTGCCCGTTCTCCTGTTCGTATCTGCGCGAATCGCGGCTGCACGAAAAGCGCCAATTGGATGAGCGGCAGATGCCGCACCGCGATGTGCAGATCGACTCCGACTTTATGCGGAAGTCCGAGATGGTGCTGATGCTGATGGCGGCGTTTTTGAACCGTGCGCTACAGCCGGTGCCAAATGCGACGGACCGGGAAGCGCGGGAAGCGCTGGAAGCGATGATAGCGACCTACCGGGCGGCGGTGGCTGGGGAGCCGCGGGAGGTGCGGCCGGAAGGCGAGATGGCGGCCGGGATTGTGGACCGGGTGCGGGAGAAGATGGGCGAGTTCGTGAAGGAACTGCAGGACCGTGACGCGGGGCCGTTCGCGGACCGCGTATTCCTGGGTGTACTCGTGTTTATGGCGCGAGTGGCCTTCGGCTATGACAATGGCAA
>JAEUQC010000068.1 GCA_016789905.1 Bryobacterales bacterium
TTCCAGCACTAACGCTTCGAGGGCCTGACGTGACAACTGCTGCGGCGTGCCGCCCCCAAGTTGGGTAGCCAGCGCTTCCGGAATTTCCAAAGTGATGGTCATGATCTGTTCTGCCCTCCTCGGTCTCCTTCCATCCTAGCCTTTGCCACCGACAAAGGTTTCCTCTTCCTCCTGCCGGTCGAGCCGCTGGATGGCCGCCATGATCTCGCCGAGCACCTGGTCAATGGCGTCCCGCTTGTGCTGAAACTGGGTTGCCAGGTGCTTCTGTAAACCGCCCAACCGGCGTAGTTCGTTGATGGCCTTTTCGCTCACCCGGCTCTTGACGGGCCGGTCGAGCGCCCGTCGCCGGATGTACTCGCTCACGGTCAGCCCGGCTTTGCCCGCCTCACCGGCAATGGCCGTTTTTTCCTCCGGCAGGATGCGCAGAATGATGGTCGCCTCACGCTTCTTTTTCACCGTGCCGAAGGCCATGGCGCGCCTCCTTTCCCCAGCCCCAGGGGGCGGCGCGGTGCTCCAGAAGGGCGCAGGTGTGGAGCCGGGTCAATTGTCCAGCAGGCTGCTGGACAGTCCTGCTTGCGGTTTCCAGCAGGGGTCTCGGGGCGAAGCCCTGAGCAAGGTCGTAGACGGAAGAGGATGAGGAGCCAAAGGCGGATTGGACTCTGACGGGTGGATAGACGGAAACGAGCGAAGCGATGTTACGTATATACACTACGCGACTTGTCCTGCGCTGTTGTGTACTCGTAGTTTTTGAAAACATTCTCATAACGCCTGTTTGAAAACTACCACATTGCCTCGCGCACTTCAATATGGTAGCTCTTATCTTAGATGCCACGATCTAAACGCGCCGCACTCTCTCCGGACACCATCGATCAGGCTCGCAAACGCCTCGCCGCCCTACCCCCGCCTGTCCCTACTTCTCACACCATCCGGCAAGCCGTTGATCAACTGAAATCCGAAATCACCAACCTCCGCGATCAAGGCTATACCCTCGCCCAAATTGCCGACCACCTTAACTCCGCCGGCATCCCGGTCGCCGACTCCACGCTCCGCAACTATGCTTCCCAACCGCGACGCAAGCGTGGAAAAAACGCACCTCGTACCGATGTCCGAAAAGCCCCTTCTCCTCGCAAGGCCGCCATTACCCCGTCGCCGACTTCCCTGCCCCAGTCACTTTCTTCCGTCCCCCCTGCCACACTTTCTGAAAAAAACCGGTCTCTGGATATAGAGCCCAAACCCAAACGTGGCTCCACTTTCACCGTCAAACCGGACCGCGCCAAGATCTGACACCCTATTTCCCGGAAAAAGGAGTTTCCGCATGTCCCTCCCGCTCGTCTTCATCGGTGGCAATAAAGGAGGTGTCGGCAAGTCGCTGGCCTCCATGGCCCTCCTCGATTACTGGCTTGCCAACGACGCCAAGAAACCGGTCTTCCTCATCGAGACCGATACCTCCAATCCCGATGTCGCAAAGGCCTATGGCGAAACCGTTCCCCACTTCCTGCCTCAGATCTCCGAACGCGAAGGCTGGATCGACCTGGTTAACGAACTGGATGGCCAACGCAAAGCTGCCGTTGTCTGCAACCTTGCCGCCCAGACCAATAGCCACTGGGAGCAGTTCGGCGCCACGCTTCTCACCGCCCTGCGCGAGATGAAACGTCCAGCCACCTGCCTCTGGATGATCAACCGCCAACGCGACAGCCTCGAACTGCTGGCCGAGTTCCGCGAAATGGCTCCCGGCGTGAAGATCCACGTCCTTCGCAATGCCTACTTCGGCGACGAGCGAAAGTTTGAGCTCTACAACGGCAGCGAGATTCGGAAGGAGATCGAAGCCGCCGCAGGCAAAAGTGTCACCTTCCCCGAGCTGGCCGACCGGATTACCGATCAGCTCTATACCCACCGTCTCACCCTGGCTCAAGCTGCCGCCGATGCAATGCCGCTCGGTAGTCGTTCGGAAGTCCACCGTTGGCGCGGTGCTTGCGCC
>JAEUQC010000074.1 GCA_016789905.1 Bryobacterales bacterium
CACCGCCTCTATGGCCGCTACGGCGGCCGCGAATTGAAGAACACCACGCAGGTGGCGCTGAACCCGGCCTTCCCGCCGCGAACGCTCAGCTCCAACCCCGCCAACAGCGCGCTGATCAGCCTCACCTCCACCTTCACACCGAACATGATCGGGGAAGGCCGCATCAGCTTCACCCGGCTGCAGTTCGATTCCAGCCCCCTCAGCGAAGGTTTCGACGTCGCTTCGCTCGGCTTCTCCCCGGCCGTCACCCGCAACATCCTGTTCCAGCAGTTTCCGCAGATCTCCGTGCAAACCTATGCGCAGGGCGCGGGGCTGGCCGTGACGGGCGCGGCGCCGAATGAGTTTGATCAGCTCGGCGGCGTCGGCCGCTCCCTGGCGCCCCAGGATTCCTGGCACGCGCAGTATCACGTCACCATGATCAAGACCCGGCACAAGATCAAGGCCGGCTTTGAAAGCCAATTGATTAAGTTGAACGTGTTCAATTCTCAACAGTCCGCCGGGCAGTACATCTTCGACCGGCTCTATAGCCAGGGCCCGGACCCGAACGTGACGGCGCTGAACTCCGGCAACGGCTTCGCCAGCTTCCTGCTTGGCGTGCCGCAGGCCGGCGCCATTACCATCACCCGTCCGCTCTCGCTGTATCAGCGCTACTACGGCACCTACATCCAGGATGACTGGCGGCTCACCAACAAACTGACTCTCAACCTGGGCCTGCGCTGGGAATACACCACGCCCTACGCCGAGAAGTTCGGCAACATCGGCTACATCGACTTTGACGCGGTGGATCCCGTGGCCGGAGTGAAAGGCACCTTCAAACTCATCGAACCAGGCGGCTATACGAGCGACCCGAACAAAAAGAACTTCTCGCCGCGCATCGGACTTGCCTATCAGGTGACGCCCAAAACCGTGGTGCGCGCCGGCGCGGCCATCTTTTATGCCACCTACCTCGGCGTAAACGCCGCGGCGACGGACTTTGGCAACGGCAGCTTCCTTTCCAATGCCCTGTTTCTGGGAGCGCCGAATCCGCTGGCAAATACTCCGCCTGTCGGCGGTTCGTGGAGCAACCCGTTCGCCGGCGGCATCATCGTACCGGACCGGAACACGAACTTCGCCGGCCAGAATGTCCGCGGCGACATCCGCAACCGCCCGAACGCCTATCTGGGCAACTGGACGCTCTCTATTCAACGGATGTTGAACGCTACGACGATGCTGGAAGTGGCCTACGTGGGCTCCAAGACGACGCACCTGTACTGGAACCGGCAGCGCAACCAGAACGATCCGTCGCTGATGTCGCTGGGCGCGGCGCTGTTAGCGCCCGTGCCGAACCCGTTCTTCGGCAAAATTGCCACTGGCGCACTCAGCCTGCCAACGATTCAGGCCCGCCAGGCGCTGCGTCCCTATCCGCAGTTTCTGGACCTGCTGACCCACCGCGATCCCTACGGCGACATGAGTTATCAGAGCTGGTACGCACGGCTGGAGAAGCAGTACTCGAATGGCATGACGCTCTCCGCCTCCTTCACTGGATCGAAGACCATCGCCAACACCATGCAATCGAATACATGGGTGGTGGGGCCGTCGAACAGCCTTTACAACGCCCGCTACAACCGGAGTGTGGAGGCCAACGACCTGCCGCGCAGGCTGGTCTTCAGCTATGTATACGATCTTCCGGTGGGCAAGGGCCGCAAGCTCTTGAACGACGCGCACCCGGTGGCGCGGGGTATTCTGGGCGGCTGGCAGTTCTCCAGCATCACGGTGCTGCAGTCGGGCCGGCCGGTGATGATCACGGCGCCGGATGTGACCAACCTGTTCAACTTCAGTTCCACCAACGGGCGCGCGAACCGGCTGAAGGATCCTGTTCTGCCCAGCGATCAACAATCGCTGACGCGATGGTTCGACACAACCGCGTTTGAGCGGGCGGCTCCCTACACGCTGCCCACCGACAGCGTAAGCCAGCCGAGGCTGCGCGGCCCGGGCCGCGTGAACTTCGACCTGTCGTTCCTGAAGAATACGAAGATTCGCGAGCGGTACAATTTGCAGTTCCGCGCGGAGTTCTTCAACATTTCGAACACGCCCGCCCTCGATGCGCGTGGCGCCACCATGGACGTGGCCAACCCGCTCTTCGGCCAGATCGTCACCGGAGGCAATCCGCGCAACGTGCAGTTCGCGCTGCGGCTGGTGTTCTGATATGGATCGACCTTGTCAAGCTTTCAAGAATTGACAGGGTTAGGGATCAGGCCCGGCGAACTCCGCAAGGAGCGAGCCGGGCCTTTGTCTTTGTGCGGGGTGCATCGCGCTGACAGCCGCCGGAGGGCGCTCCATCAAAGCAAGCGTTCGCCGGTGGCCGCGTCAAACAACCACGAGGCCTTCGGAGGCAGATTCAGGGGAATCGTCTTTCCGGAGCGCAGCGTAAGTTGTCGCTGGCCACCGTTCAACGTGTGAACCAACAGCAGGCCGCCCCCCGCATGAATGATCTCGCCGGCATCCACGTAGAGATGCGCACCCGCCTCCGCGAAAATCCGGCGCCATTCGCTCATCGGAATGGGCGGCGCGGCGACGGGCGCGCCGCCGGTCACTTCCCGCGTGAACTCCGCACTGTTCGTCACGCCATCGGTGAACGCGGGGAACCCTTGAAAGACGATGCGGCGGCGCGGGCTGTGCACCTTCTCCCGAACGAACTTCCGTTGGGCCGCCGTCATCAGCCAGGTGTTGGCAAAGACGACGACTTTGAACCGGTCGAGATTGATTTTTTCGAGATCCTTGAGATGAATGGTCTCGATGGCGGCACCCGCGCGCCAGGCTTCGCCCATCGTCTTGTTTACCGCCAAAGGATCGGTGACGGGATCGGTCCCTTGGATGGAGCCGGTGTAGTAGAAAACCTCTGTATCGAAGACAAAAAGCACGTCGCCCGCAGGCGCGTATTCGCGTTGGTGATAGGACTCGCAGATCTCCTTGAGTTTCTTGATGCCCGCCATCAGGCGCGTGTCCGCCCACCAGCCGGTTTGATTGCCAGGGCCAAAGTCGTAGTACCAGAGCCCGGCGCCGCGGGTGAAACTCTCCAGCACATTGCGGCGAATCAGAGCATGGTCGGCGTCCAAATCGGTGAGTTGAAACGCGGTGTCAACGTTGTTAATCCATTTCCACGATGGCGTCTGGTCCATCTCATCGAGGAACAGTTTGCCGTTCAGCCGGATGGTTTCGATCAGCGCGCGGGTGATGCCGCTGCCGCCCAGGTCACGGTAGAGCGTGCCGTAGGCTTGGGGCGCGCTCAAGTAATCGACGTGCGGCGAATGCAGGATCTTGTGGAGTTCCAGGTGCCCGCCGGTGGCCTGGCGGTCGAACATGGAGAAGAAGTAGCCGTAGAAGGTGCCGGTGAGGATTGATCCGCGCCAGTTCTGCTTAACGACGGCACAGAGATCGATGATGCGTTCGGCCACCATTTCCTGCTGGCAGCGGTAGTAGTCAATGACCGCCTCGCGCTTCTTGGGGTCGCGGAAAACGCCGCTGTCGAGCGCTTTGCGCGCCTCCGTATCGGGAACCTTTTCCACGCTGCGTCCGAGCTTTTTGCGATACGCTGTGAAGCGTTCCTGCATGGGCCGGCTCACATCGGGTTCGTTGCGCATGAAGCCCCAGTAGTGCCATTCGCCATACACGCCGCAGGCCACGTGGACACCGGCCAACGCATGCGCTTCGGGCGAGGCGGCCAAGCCGCGCACGAGTTCAGCGGTTTTTTCGCGCGCCATGGTCATCCACTTTTCCGACGCCAGGCTCGCGCGCGGCGTGCGGCGCAGGTCGTCCTGAATGTAGCGGACAGGAACGGTGCGTTCCGGGTTCTCCAGGTCTCCGTTGGCGTAGCGAGTGAGTTCATCGGGGTGCTGCGTCTTCCACCATTCGGGCACGTTCAGGTGCCAGCGGAGGACAACGGCGCCATCGGGGCAGACATCGAGAATGCCGCGAATCTGGCGGCGGGCGAGATCCACGGAGAGGGGCCCCGGCTTGGGCCAGCAGTCGGCCAGGAACAGGTCAAGCTGGAAGAGTTTGAAACCGGCGGCGACGAACTGGCGAATACTCTGGCGAGGTCCTTCTTCAAACGAAAACCGGCCGCCAACACAATCGGTGAGCGCGTAGAAACACGCATATGTGGGCTGATTGCGAATGAAGAGTGTGGGCTTGCCGCGCCAAGGGCGAACGGCGGCATTGACCGGCGAAGCGGATGGCGCCGCGGCGGCGGCCACGGCGGCGGTCCGAAGAAACGCCCGCCGCTGGAAGGAATTGTCCATAAGGAATAGGATATGAGAACATGCTTATCCGATCGCGCCGTGAATTCCTGAAGTTGGCTGCCCTGCCCGCGTTGGCGAAAGACAACACACGTCCGAATGTGATCGTGATCATGACGGACGACCAGGGCTACGGCGATTTTTCCTGCCACGGCAACCCGGTGCTGAAGACGCCGAACATGGACGCGCTGCACAGCGAGAGTGTACGGTTCACCGACTTCCATTCGGCGCCGATGTGTACGCCGACCCGCGGGCAGTTGATGACCGGCGTAGATGCGTTGAAGAACCGCGCGACGTCGGTGACGGCGGGCCGGGCAGTGCTGCGCCGCGACCTGCCGACGATGGCCGACATCTTCAAACAGAACGGCTACCGCACCGGCCTTTTCGGCAAGTGGCATTTGGGCGACAACTACCCCTACCGGCCGATGGATCGCGGGTTTGACGAAGCTCGCTATCACTTGGGCTTCGGCATTTCTTCGGCGCCGGAGTTTGGCAACGACTACTTCAACGGCCGGCACCATCACAACGGCGAGGTGAAGAAGTTCGACGGCTACTGCACCGACTTCTGGTTCCGCGAAGCGATGACGTGGATGCGCGCGCAGCGCGGGCCGTTCTTCTGCTACATCCCGACAAACGCGCCGCACGGCCCGGCGTGGGTGGACGCCAAGTACTCCGCGCCGTACAACCGGCCGAAACTGCCCAAAGACTTCTTCGGCATGATCGCGAATCTGGACGAGAATCTGGGAACGCTCGAGACGTTTTTGCGACAGGAGAATCTGCGGGAAAACACGATCGTTGTATTCATGACAGACAACGGCGCCACGGCCGGCTACAACGTTTTCAACGCGGGTATGCGAGGACGGAAGCAACTCTACTACGAAGGCGGGCACCGCGTGCCGTGCTTCGTGCGATGGCCGAAGGGCGGGTTACGCAAACCGTCGGATTCACGCGTGCCCGCGCAGATGCAGGACGTGCTGCCGACGTTGATTGACCTGTGCGAGTTGAAGAAACCGTCGAACGCGACGTTCGACGGGCGGAGCCTGGCGCCGATACTGAAGGGCAAGGCCGAGGACATTGGCGACCGCATGTTGATTGTGCAGTATGGTCAGATTCCGAAGAAATTTGAGGCGGCGGTGATTTGGGGCAAGTGGCGGCTGGTTGGCGGAACGGAGCTTTACGACATTTACGCCGACCCGGCGCAGGAGCGCGACGTCGCGTCGGCAACGCCGGAGGTGGTGGCGAAGATGCGCGCCTATTACGAGAAGTGGTGGGCGCCGATTGAGCCGACTCTGCGCGATTTCCAGCCGATCTCAATCGGCGCGCCGCAGGAGAACCCGGTTGTATTGAGTTCGAGCGATTGGGAAGAAGTGTATGCCGACAATCCGGGCCACGTCTCTGAGGCGGCGGGCGGGCCGCGCGGCGGGCCGTGGAACGTGTACGTGGAGCGTGGCGGGGAGTATGAGATTCGCTTGTCGCGCTGGGCGCCGAATTTGCAATTGCCGTTGACCGCGGGCCGGCCCGTGCAGAAGATGACGGCCGGGCAGTTACCGGTTGGCAAGGCGATACCGATAGCGGGCGCGCGGTTGACGATCGCCGGGCAGCAGTTGAGCGTGACAACCAAGGCCACCGATACGGAGGCGGTATTCCGCGTGAAGCTGAATGGAAAGGCAAAGACGAAGCTACACGGCTGGTTCGTGGATAGCCAGGGCGCCGACCTGTGCGGAGCGTTCTACGCCCAAGTAAAGCTCCCCAAACATTAAATTGGTGCCAGGCACCAATTTAATGTTTGGGGGCCGGAATCGTGCCTGCGGAGACCAAGGCAACCGATCCAGACGCGCAAAAACAGGCCGAAAGACACCGGAGGAGCAGTTCGACTGGCTCGAATTGGGCCGGGCAAGGTCGCGAAAGATTAAATTGGCGCTTGGCACCAATTTAATTTAGGGGTGTTTCCAGGGGGCGCGGTAGGGGCGGGCGAGGAGGCGGTTGGCTTCGTTGTCTCCGATGACACGATGCGTGACGGGATCCCATCTCAAGCTGCGGCCTAGCTTCTGCGAGATGTTCGCAAGAATGCAAGAGGCCGTGGAGATGTGGCCCTGCTCAATATCGGCAACGGGCTTCGAACGCTTCTCGATGGCGGCCAGCAGATCCCGCATATGGCCGCGGATCGCCGGGGCGACGTGCTTTTCAAGTTCAGCCTCAGTCTTATCCTCCGGATACTCGTCGAACTCGTACTTCACATCCTTGTGCACGGCTTCGCCCTTGCCGACAGGGATGAAATCGTAACTCATCACACTCGCCTTCAACGTTCCCTTTTCGCCGTAGAACGTCGCGCCCCAGGGATACTTCGGATCGGGCGCGGTGCCCCAACTGCGGTGCGTCCAGGCAACCTTCACATCACCGAAATCGAACATCGCCTCCTGCGTGTCGGTGATGTTCGCCTTGCTGGCTTTGTCCACCAGAATGCCGCCACTCGATGAGATGACGACGGGCCAGCCGAGGTTCATCATCCAACGGGCCATGTCGAGCATATGCACGCACATGTCGCCCACAATGCCGTTGCCGTACTCCATAAAGGCGCGCCAGCGGCGCGGATGCACCAGCGAATTGTAGGGCCGCATAGGCGCCGGGCCGGTCCACATTTCGTAGTCGAGGTTCTCCGGCGGCTGGGCGTCCGGCGGGTTGTCCTTGGCGCGCATGTGGTAGTAGCAGTAGGTTTCGACGTAGGCGATTTTGCCCAACGCGCCGGAATCAATGAAGCGCTGCTTGGCCTCAATCAGATGCGGCGTACTGCGGCGTTGCGTACCGATCTGCACAACACGTCCATACTTGCGGGCAGCGGCGACCATCGCCTGACCCTCGACGATATCGACGCTGATGGGCTTCTGCACGTACATGTCGCAGCCGGCTTTGGCGGCCTCGATCATCGTTAGCGCGTGCCAATGGTCGGGCGTGGCGATGAGGCAGATGTCGAGATCCTTCTGCCGCAACATCTCGCGGTAGTCGCTATAGGTGCGCGGCCGCTTTTTGGAAGCCTGGCGCTGGGCGACGATATCGGCGGCGGCTTCGAGCATTTTCTTGTCGACATCGCAAAGGGAGACGACCTCCACCGGCGCGACCTGGATAAGGCGAAGCAGGTCCGACTTTCCATACCAGCCCGTTCCGATTAACCCGACACGCTTGGTTTTCGGGCCCGCCTGGGCAAATAGACTGGCGCCTGTGGAGGAGAGAAAAAGCCGACGATCCATGCCCAACAGTGTATGCTACCGGCGGCCGAATAGCGCGGCCGCGCCACCGCCAATGAGGATGAGCGGCCACAGTTTATCGAATCCGATTTCGGGGACAAACTGGTTCACCAGAAAGATGAAGCCCACGAGAATCATCATGATGGGGCCGATGAAGCCGCGCTGTTCGCACTCATTTTGCGTGTTCATACGAAAGGTTACGAACTACACCGGGGAAAAGTTCCGTTAGCGGAAGGCCTCATCGACTTCCACGCGGTAGCCGGCCACCAGGCGGTTCGTCTCATTAGCCATGCCAACAACGGCCATCATCTCACTGAACATCTCCGGCGTCATTCCCTTCTTTGCCGCCGCGGCGGTATGGGAGGCGATGCAGTATTCACAGCCATTGGTGACGCTGACGGCGACGTAGATTAACTCCTTCACCAATGGGTCCAGGGCGCCGGCGGACATGATCTGCTGAATGCTATCCCAGGTGCGGCGGAGCGTGGCGGGATCGTTGGCGAGGGACTTCCAGAAGTTATTGACACTATCGACTTTGCGGACGGCCATGATGTCGTCGTAGACGGCGCGGACCTCCGGGGAAGCGTCGGCGTATTCGATGGGTTTGGCGTAGGGCATGGCAGCCATTATGGCGCGGAAAGGGCGTGGCGATACCAGGCGGCAAGGAAGCGGGCGGCGGCGTTGCGGTGCGGCGGGACATAGTCGCGAAAGCGATCATTCGCGCCGAGCGCGGGTTGGAGCGTGGACCAGAACGCGTCCCAATCGAGTTTGGCGTCGCCTGCAAGGAGGCGATCATTGAGAGCGCGGAGGAAAACATCGTTGACGGCGGTGGCGCCGATACCGCGGGTGGCGATCATCTGCGCGCGGCGACAGCGGGTGACGACATCTTCTACGTTCGCCATACCGCGGCAACTGCCGAGGAAGACGAGGCGGGCATCGCCGGTCAGAAGCCTGCGCGTATGTTCAAAGTGATGATCGTGCCCGCGATGGACGAGCACAGTGGGCTGGGCTGGCATGGCGCGGGTGACCTCTTCCTGCCGGGCGCGAATGGCGCCGGGGTTGGCGGCGGGCAGTTGGAGGTCCACCGGGATATTGGCGTAGATTTCGATGCGGCGACCGGCGGCGCCGCGGCCGGTGAGGTGTACCGTTCCGTGCGTTCGGCGGATGACCCAATTGGGATCGGCCGTATAGGCGCGGAGAAAGCTTTCGAAGGACTCCAGGCCATCATCGTCGTTGTGAAAGACGTAGCGCTGGAGGCAAAGCCCATTGGGGAAAAGATCGCTGATGGAGAGGGAATTCTCGCGGGGCGGACTGGCGCGCTGCGCGCGGAGGAGTTGCCCGAGGGGTGACGCTGGCAAGGCATCGTCCACACCAGGGGGCGAAGCGGCGAGGATGGAGGCGGCTTTCACGGCTTCGGCGAGAGGGTCGGCGGCTTCGTCGATTCCGGAGAGTGCGCGACGAATAACAGGGGCGGGCGCGGAGAGGGGAGCGCCGGTATCGGCAAGCAGGGCGAGCGCGCCACGAAGGCGGGCGGGGTCCGCGTTGGCGGACCAATCGAAACGGCGCAGGAGCGCGACGGCGGTTTCCTGTTCGTCTTCGGTGCGCGCGGCGGCGGCGAGGCGGATGATTTCGGCGGGCGGGAGAGACTGGGCGAACTCGGGGTTCTGGCGAATTTTGAGTAGCAGCAGATCGGCTTCAGGCGTGGCGGCGGCAAGCTGGGCGGCGGCGCGGATGGCGGGGCCGTAGGGAAGGTCCATGTACTGGCGCGATTCGCGGAGAGCGGCTTGGGGGTGACGGGCGGCTGTTTTCAGCAGCAGTTGTTTGGAGAGTTCGGGCTGGGGACCAACGGTGTGCCAGGCAATATCGAGAGCGTGGGCGAAGTGGAGTTCGGGGAGCCAGCGCGCCTGGATAAGTTGGGGAAGGAGAGCGGCGGCCTGTTGGGGCTGTGAGCGAGCGAGGGCAAAGAAGGCGTCGCGGCGGAGACGATCGCGAAGCAACGGGTCATGCAACAGGCCGGCCTTTTCAAAAGCCAATTGGGGCGCGGCTTCGATGAGGCGCTGCGCCTGTTCCAGAATGTCCGATTGGATGGCGACGGCAGGCGCAGGGGGCGGGGTCGGCATTCCCCTTTATTGTGTGATACCTTTCGGTCGTCATGTTGAATAAGAAAACGCTCGAAAAGTTTCGCGTGGCTCCCGGGAAGAAATTCCGGCTGAAGGATATCGATCCGAACTGGCGAGGCGATGGGGCGACGAAGAACCTATCGAACGCCGAACTGAAGATTTCGGCGCAAAAAGAGCTGGAAGAGAACCTGCAGGAACTGGCGGAGCAACAGGCGAAGCTGTACGCGCACGACCGGTGGAGCGTGCTGATTGTGCTGCAGGCGATGGACGCGGCGGGCAAGGACGGAATGGTGAAACACGTCACTAGCGGACTGAATCCGCAGGGGTGCGACGTGTACAGCTTCAAAGCGCCATCGGCGGAGGAACTGGACCATTCGTATTTGTGGCGCATTATGCGGGTGAGCCCGGCGCGCGGAAAGATCACGATTTTCAACCGTTCGCATTACGAGGAAGTGCTGGTGGTGAAGGTTCACCCGGAGTATCTGAAACGGCAGAAGCTGCCGGAACCGCTGATTACGAAGAAGATCTGGGAAGAGCGCTACGAGGACATCAACAACTTCGAGCGGCACCTGGCGCGGAACGGCACGGTGATCCTGAAGTTCTTTTTACACGTATCGAAGGAAGAACAGAAGAAACGATTCCTGGAGCGGCTGGAGGACCCGGAGAAGCACTGGAAGTTTTCCGCGCAGGACTTGAACGAACGGCAGTATTGGAGCGACTACATGCGCGCCTACGAAGAAGCGCTGGCGGCGACCAGCACCAAGTGGGCGCCGTGGTATGTGATTCCGGCGGACAACAAGGCCATGGCGCGGGTGCTGGTATCGAACATTTTGGCGCGGGCGATTGATGACTTGAAGCTGAAATTCCCGGTGGTGACGGGGGAAGAGAAACTGGCGCTGGAGGAAGCGCACAAGCGGCTGCAGGCGGAGTAGCTAATCCGGCTGCGGCAGGCCGAGGAGACAGCGAAGGGTGTCGCGGGCGATAAGGAGTTCTTCGTTGGTGGGGATGACCCAGACGTCGACGGCGGAATCGGCTTGGCTGATGCGGGATTCTTTGGCGATGGCGAGATCGTTGGCGGCCGAGTCGATGCGGACGCCGAGGCCCTCCATATTGGCGCAGATCTGGGCGCGGATGGGAGCGGCGTTTTCCCCGATGCCGCCGGTGAAGACAATGGCATCGGCACCGTTGAGCGTGGCCATGTAGGAGCCGATGTATTTCTTGACGCGGTAGCAGAAAACATCGATGGCCATGGCGGCGCGGGTGTCGCCTTTGGCCCGGAATTCAAGGAGCAACCGCATGTCGGCGGAGAGGCCGGAGAGTCCATAGAGGCCGCTCTTTTTTGTGAGCAGGGCTTCCATTTCCGACGGGCCTTCCCCGGTCATGGCCATCATGTGGAGGATGAGCGAAGGGTCAATGTCGCCGCAGCGAGTGCCCATGACGAGACCTTCGAGAGGGGTGAAGCCCATGGAGGTATCGATGGAGTGGCCGCGGTTGACGGCGCACATGGAGGAGCCATTGCCCAAGTGGCAACTGATGACTTTGAACTTATCTTTCGGCAGGCCGTGCAACTGGGCATAGCGCCAAGAGATGTAGCGGTGGGAGACGCCGTGGAAGCCGTAACGGCGGTACTGTTCCTGCGCGTAATAGCTGTAGGGGATGCCGTAGAGGTAGGCTTCCTGCGGGAGCGTTTGATGGAAAGCCGTATCGAACACGGCGACGTGGCGGGCGTCGGGAAGCAGGGCGCGGGAGGTGCGGAAGCCGCGCACGTTGTGGGGATTGTGGAGGGGAGCGAGGTCGTAGAGGTCTTCGATTTTTTCGACGACATCGTCGGTGAATTCAACGGGTTCCTGGAACGATTCGCCGCCGTGGACGACGCGGTGGCCAACGGCATCGATGGGGCCATAGGCGGAGACGGCTTCGATGATGGCTTTGAGGGCTTCGTCGCGATCGGCGACGGGGCGCGTGGCGCGGGTGCGGCGGCCGGCGGCGGTAACGGAAACGATCGCATCACGGGTGCCAATGCGGTCCACGACGGCCTTTGCCAGGACACGGTCGGTGGAATCGGCGATCTGCTCTGGACTGGTCTCAAAGACCTGACTTTTAATGGAAGAGCTGCCACAATTCAAAACGAGAATCTTCATGACTCAATTCCAGTGTACGCTTCCATTGCTGCTGCTGATCCCGTTGGCGGCGGCCGAACCGGCGATGCAGGACCTGTTTACGGCGGGAGAAAACGGGTACATGACGTATCGGATTCCGGGGCTGCTGGCGCAGGGGAACACCGTGCTGGCGTATGCCGAGGCGCGGCGGGACGGGTTCGGGGACTGGGCCGATATTGATGTAGTGCTGCGGCGTTCCGCGGATGGCGGACGGACGTGGGAACCGATGCGCGTACTAGCAGACGCGGGTAAAGACACGGTGAACAATCCGGTGGCGATTCCGGGGAAAAAGGCCGGGGAGATCCATTTTCTGTACTGCGTGAATTATGCCAAGGCGTTCCACATGCGCAGTGAGGACGGCGGACGGACGTTTTCCGCGCCACGGGAGATAACGGCGGCGTTCGAACCGCTGCGCAAACAGTACGACTGGAACGTGATCGCCACCGGGCCGGGGCATGGCATCCGGATGCGGAACGGGCGGATGCTGATTGCCGTTTGGCTATCAACGGGCGGCAAGCGGCACCGGCCGTCGCGCGTGAGCACGCTATTCAGCGATGACAACGGCGCCACGTGGCGAACCGGAGAACTGGTGCCGGACACGCTGCCAAACCCGAGCGAAACCTACGCCATTGAGCGGCGGGATGGGAGTGTGCTGTTGAACATTCGCAATGAAGCAACAGAGCACCGGCGCGCGATCAGCGTTAGCAAAGATGGGGCGACGGGATGGAGCAGGCCGGAATTTCATTCGCAACTGGTGGAGCCGGTGTGCATGGCGTCGCTGATCAGGCATCCGAAGGGCGGGCTGGTGTTTTCGAACCCGGACAACCTGGAGGCGACGTATGTGGACGCTTCGAAAACAGTCAATCGCGACCGGAAGAACTTGACGGTGCAATGGTCCGGCGACGAGGGAAAGACGTGGACCGCGAAGAAAGTATTGGAGCCTGGGCTGAGCGGATACTCCGATTTGGCGGCGACGAAAGACGGGACAATTCTGTGCCTTTACGAGCGCGGCGGCCTGGACAAGAACATATTCCGGACGGGGCGATTGACGGTGGCGCGGTTTACGCTGGACTGGCTGCGGGCGACGATGCGCTGAAGCTCAGCGAGTTCGGCGGGGCGCAGGCGGCGGCAGTCGCCGGGAGACATGCCGGCGAGCGTCAGATTCTCCATGGACCAACGGATGAGGCGGAGCGTGGGGAGGCCGACGGCGGCGGTCATGCGGCGGACCTGCCGGTTGCGGCCTTCGGTGAGGGTGAGTTCGAGCCAGGCGGTGGGAATGGAAAGGCGCTGGCGAACGGGGGGAACGCGGGGCGGCACGGCGGGTTCCGGGATGACGCGGACTTCGGCGGGGCGGGTTCGATCGCCTTGGATTAACACGCCGGCGCGGAGGGCGGCGAGGGCCGCGTCATCGGGTGTGCCCTCCACCTGAACCCAATATGTGCGGCGGTGGGCGAATTCCGGCTGCAGGAGGCGAAACTTCATGGCGCCATCGTCAGTGAGGAGCAGCAGGCCTTCGCTATCGGCATCAAGGCGCCCGGCGGGGTAGATGCCGGGGACGGAGACATAATCGGCGAGCGTGGGCCGGGGCGGGACCGTACGGTCCGTGAACTGCGTCAGCACGCCGTAGGGCTTATAGAGAAGGTGGTATCGCACAAAAGGAAAGAGGGCGGCAGGCTCGCGCCGCCGCCCTCTTTTCAGACTACAGGAATTACTTGTTCGGGATGACCAGAACGTCGCCGGGGTGGATGACGGACTTATCGTCCTTCAACTTGCCGGGGTTGGCGGCGATGATTTCGGGGTAGCGGGTGCCATTGCCAAGATGATCGGCGGCGATCTTCCACAGCGAGTCGCCGGCGACGACGGTGTAATGCTTCACTTCGACGGGGGCGGGCAGGCTGGAATCGATGTTGATGTCCAGGGTGAGATCGGCGTGAACGGGGTCGACGGCCTTGGCCTCGTTCCAGACGGTGTTCTTCACGTCCTCATTGGGCGCGTCCGCTTTGATGAGCAGTTTTTCGTTTTCGATGTGCACATTGTGCAGCTTGCAATTCTTTGCTTTTGCCAGATCAATCACACTCTGGTACTTGGCTTTTACGACTTCGAGTTCCATGCTACGTTTCTCCTCGCTAGTTCGCGGGACGATTGATCCCACGACTAGGTAGAGTCTCTCAACTGGCGTTCTGTTGCAAGCGGAACGAAAAAATAGTCCATGACACCGTTTGTGTGAAACAGCTAAATTAGTAGCGGCATCTGATCCGAAGACTCTCTGATTCGAGAGAAGCGGACAAAAGGACTAGCACAATGAACCTTCTAGAAATGTTGATGAGCGCGGGCGGCACTGCGGCCGTCGGCCAGTTGGGCAGCCGATTCGGGCTGGATGAGAACCAGACGATGGCCGCGCTGCAGCACCTGGTGCCGGCGCTGGGGAACGGGCTGCAGCGAAATGTATCGTCGGAGGGCGGGCTGGAGAGTTTATTGGGCGCGCTGGCGGGCGGCGGGCATAGCCAGTTTCTGGACAACCCGGACATGCTGAACAGCGGAGACGCGACGATGACGGGCAACGGCATTCTGGGCCACCTGCTGGGCAGCAAAGAAGCGAGCCGGGAAGTGGCGGCCAATGCGAGCGCGCACACGGGAATTGGCGCTGATGTTTTAAAACAGATGCTGCCGCTGGTGGCGACGATGGTGATGGGCGGGCTGAGCAAGCAATCGAGCCAGGCGGGGTTCCTGGGCGGGCAGGACACGCCGGCGCAGCCGGAAGGGCTGCTGGGCATGTTGACACCGCTGCTGGATTCGAACCGTGATGGCTCGGTGGCCGACGATGTGCTCGGCATGATCGGGCGCTACATGCGCAACCGGTAGGGAACTATGGGTCCGATGGGCGGAGGCAACGGACGGCGCGGGAGCGGCATTAAGCTGCTCCCGGTGCTTCTTTTCGCTTTGTACGGGCTGTATTATTACGTTTCCAACCGGGAGACGGTGCCGCTGACGGGGCGGAAGCAACTTGTGGACATCAGCCGGGACCAGGAATCGGCGCTGGGCCTGCAATCCTACCGGCAGATACTGCGGCAGGAACGGGTGATCACGACGGGCCAGAATGCACAGACGATCAAGGAGATTGGCCGGCGCATTAGCGCTGTGGCCGAAGACCCTGGGTTCCAGTGGGACTACAACCTGATTGACTCCGACCAAGTGAACGCATTCTGCCTGCCGGGCGGGAAAGTGGCCGTTTATTCGGGCATACTACCGGTGGCGAAGAATGCCGACGGGCTGGCAGTGATCATGGGCCACGAGATTGCGCACGCCATTGCACGGCACGGCGCGGAACGGATGGCGCATCAGAAACTGGTCCAGATTGGAGCGATGGCGGCCGGAGTGGCTGTTAGCGATATGGACCCCGGGCAGCAGCGGGCGGTGATGGGGGCGCTGGGCGTGGGCGCGCAGTTTGGACTGCTGCTGCCATTTTCGCGGGAACATGAATCGGAAGCCGACTACATGGGTCTGATCTATGTGGCGCGGGCCTGTTTTGACCCGACGGAGGCGCCGAAGCTGTGGGAGCGAATGGGCCAGGCATCGGGAGGGCGAGGGCCGGCGCAGTTCATGTCGACGCACCCGAGCCACGAGACGCGCATACGGCAGTTCCAGGAGTGGATGCCGGAGGCGTTGCAGATTCGCAAAGAGAAGTGTGGAGGATAATATCCGCATGCGATGGATTCTGGTGTTTACGTGCCTGGGAATGCAGGCCGCGCCGGCCGGCGCGGAAAAGTTCATTCAGCAGTTCGACAAACTGCGGCCGAAGCGGGCCGTGCGGGTGGAGGCGGCGCCGGAGCCGCGCGCGTGTTCGGTTGGGCTGAAAGAGATGGCCGTGAAGGACGCGGAGAAGTTTACGGCGCAGCGGGTGCCCGTCAAAGAAACGGTACCGATGCCGAAAGCGACGCTGCCCGCGCCGCCTTGCGAATCGCGCTAACGCAGATCGCCGGGCAGCCATTTGCCGGCGCCGGGTTCGACCGGTTCGGCGAGGCGGGAGAACACTTCATCGAGTGAGCGCGCTTCGCGCACGAGGGAGCGGTGTTGCGGGCGCAGCAGGCCTGCTGTGACGATGCCATCGAGGAAGGTGAACAACGCATCGTAGAAACCGTTTACGTTCCAGAGCACGAGGGGTTTGGCGTGAAGTCCGAGTTGCGCCCACGTGGCGATTTCAAACGTTTCGTCCAAGGTACCGAAGCCGCCAGGGAGGGAGACGAAGCCATCGGCGAGATCGGCCATGAGCGCCTTGCGCTGGTGCATGGAATCCACCATGCGCAGGTCCTTGAGCTCCAGATAGGCCGCTTCTTTTTCAACGAGGAGACGCGGGACGACGCCGGTGACTTCGCCGCCATTGGCGAGGACGGCATCGGCAAGCAGGCCCATGAGACCCAGATGGCTGCCACCATAGACGAGCCGATGGCGGCGGCGGCCGAGTTCGGCGCCAAGCGCGAGGGCTGCCTGGCGGAAGGCGAGATCGAAACCCGGGTTGGACCCGCAGTACACGCAAATGCTTTGCCCCATTTCTTGCAGTGTATCCTGGGCACAATGATTACTCGCCGAACGCTACTGGCCGCCGGGCTGCAAGCTGGATTCCGGCAGACGGAACTGGCGATCGACGGCGAAGGGTTTCTGATTAACAACAAGCCGACCTATGCGGGGCGAGAGTGGCGCGGGCATAAGGTGGAAGGCCTGTTGATGAACACGCGGATGGTGCTGGGTATCTTCGACGACCAGAACCCGGAGACCGTTGGCAACTGGAAGTACACGGACACGCAGCAATGGGACGCGGACCGCAACACGCGCGAATTTGTGGCGGCGATGCCACTGTGGCGCGCGCATGGCGTGTTGAGTTTTACGCTGAACATGCAGGGCGGCAACCCGCGCGGGTACGCGCCGCAGCAGCCGTGGAAAACCGGGGCGTTCACGCCGCGCGGTGAGATCATGCCCGCGTATTTGAACCGGCTGCGGCTGATTCTGGACCGCGCCGATGAACTGGGCATGGCGCCGATATTAGGGGTGTTCTACTTTGGCCAGGACCAGGTGTTGGAGGATGACAGAGCCATTCGCAGGGCGCTGAAGAACACGGTGCAATTCGTGCTTTCGCGCGAGTACCGTAACGTGATGATCGAGGTGGCGAATGAATCGAACAACAGGAAGTACGATCATGAGTTGCTGCGCCCGGGCCTGATTCCGCTGCTGATTCGCGATGCGCAGGCAACAACGTTCCGCGGCCGGCGGCTGCTGGCGGGGACGAGTTTTAACGGGAACACGCTGCCCACGCAGGAGATCACGCAGATTTCCGATTTTGTTCTGCTGCATGGCAATGGAGTGAAAGACCCGGCGCGAATTGGTGAAATGGCGCGGGCTGTCCGCAAGCAACAGGGGTACAAGCCGAAGCCGATTTTGTTCAACGAAGACGACCACTTCGATTTCGACAAGCCGATGAACCATTGCGTGGCCGCCATTGGGGAGTACGCGAGTTGGGGCTTGCTGGATATTGAAGGCTATCAATCCCCGCCCGTCCATTGGGGGATAGACACGGACCGGAAGAAAGGCTTCTTCCAACTCGTAAAGGAGATAACTGGCACATGACGACAATCGACGATATCGCACAGGGCGTATTGCGATTCCGGAATAAGGTGTTCCCGATTCGCAGGGCGATCTATGAAGAACTGGCGCGGCATCAGGACCCGCAGATTCTGTTCATCACCTGCATTGATTCGCGGGTGGACCCGGCCGACCTTTGCGACACAGACCCCGGGGACATGTTTGTGGACCGCACACCGGGCAGCCTGGTTCCGGTGTATAACGGGACGCAGCGGTCCGGCATATCGGCAAGCATTGAATACGCGGTGACGGCGCTGAACGTCACCGATATCATCATTTGCGGCCACTCCGATTGCGGCGCGCTGAAGGCGCTGCTGCACCCGGAGAAACTGACCGCGCTGCCGGCGGTGGAACGGTGGCTGCACTATGCGGACGCGGCTATCGCGCATGTGCAGGAACACCACGCCGGCCAGGACGAGCACACGATGCTGCAGCGGCTGTGCGAGCAGGCGGTGGTGACACAGATGGGGCACATGGAAACGCACCCGTGCGTGCAGAAGCGGCTGCGAGAAGGGACGCTGCGCATTCACGGCTGGGTGTACGAGATTCACACGGGCGAGGTGAATCGCTACGATCCGGCGGCGCGGACGTTTGCGCTGTGGCCGCCGCAGGCGAGTTGAGTTGAAGCCGCGGAAGCCGGTATTGATTCAGATGCGGGGCTGGGCGCCGAAACGATTGGAATCAAGGGCGCCCCAGACCTGATGGGGCCGCCGGGCCAGGAATGGGGACCGTCTTCTTCAAAGATGCAGCGGGAGCGCGTTGAGAAATAGCAGGGACAGGGGGCGCCTGGCGATCAGGCAGCGTCCTTCCAGTTCAGAATGATTTTACCCGACGAGCCGCTGGCCATAAGATCGAACGCTTCCTGGAATTGGGTGTAGGGGAAGCGATGCGTGATAACGGGCTTGATATCGAGGCCGGATTGAAGCATCACCGTCATTTTGTACCAGGTTTCATACATTTCGCGGCCGTAGATGCCCTTGATGGTGAGCATGTTGAAGATGACGGTATTCCAGTCGATGGACATCTCGCCCCCGGCGGGGATGCCGAGCATGGCGACTTTGGCACCGTGGGCAAGATTGGCCAGCATATCGCGGAATGCCTGCGGGTTGCCAGACATTTCCAGGCCCACGTCGAAGCCTTCCTTCATGCCGAGTTCCTTTTGCACATCGGCGAGTTTGCGCTGGCTGACATCGACGGCCAGCGTGACACCGAGCTTGCGGGCCAACTCCAGGCGGTACGGGTTCACGTCGGTGATGACGGTGTAGCGGGCGCCGGCGTGGACGGCGACGGCGGCGGCCATGATGCCGATGGGCCCGGCGCCGGTGACGAGCACATCCTCGCCAAGAACGGGGAAGGACAAGGCGGTGTGCACGGCGTTACCGAAGGGGTCAAAAATGGCGGCGACATCGCGATCCATATTGTCGTCGTGATGCCAGACGTTGGTCATGGGCAGGACGATGAAATCGGCAAAGCAACCGGGGCGGTTGACGCCGACGCCGCTAGTGTGGGCGCAGAGATGGCGGCGGCCGGCCAGGCAGTTGCGGCAGAGCCCACAGGTGACATGGCCTTCGCCGCTGACGAGCATGCCGGGAACGAAGTCGTGCACGTTGCTTCCGACTTCCACAATTTCCCCGGTGAATTCATGACCGATGACCATAGGCACGGGGATGGTTTTCGCCGCCCAGGCGTCCCATTTATAGATATGAATATCGGTGCCGCAGATAGCGGCGCGATCGACGCGGATCTTCACATCGTTGATGCCCATTGCAGGAACAGGCACTTCTTCGAGCCACAGGCCGGGCTTCGCTTCTCGTTTCACCAGCGCTTTCATGGTAGCCATACCCCCATGGTAGCGCCGGGAACTAACGGACGAATTTCATATCGCCGAGGTGCGGCAGGGGAGGCGTGTGCTGATCGGCCATGGCTTGGGCGAGGCGCGCGGCCATGGGCGCGGACGGCCCAAGGTCGCGGGTTTCGCCGGGGTCTTCGCGCAGGTTGAAGACCTGTAACGGGGCGCCGGGACTTTCGCGTACGGCTTTCCAATCGCCGATCCGGACGGCCATGCCGTAGTCCGGGCGGAGTTGCTTTGTGGCCGCCGTCCAGCGGTGATCCTGCCAGGCCATGGTGCGCGCGGCTGGTTTACGAAGCTGTTCGAACACGGAGACGCCGTCACCATAGGATTTCGTTTTTCCATCGACGGCGTGCATGACGGTGGCAAACACGTCAGCGAAATAGACGGGCGTATTCGAGACGGCGCCCGCCTTCACACGGCCTGGCCAGCGGACGACGAATGGCACGCGCAGACCGCCTTCATAGAGCGTTCCTTTCTGACCGCGCAGGGTGGCGCCATTGGCCAGTTTCATGGTGTCGAAGGTGGTGAGTTCGTGGCCTTCGCCGCGGACGCCGCCGTTATCGCTGGCGAAGATGACGAGGGTGTTTTGCTCCAGCCCGTAGTCGCGAAGCATGGCAAGAATCCTGCCCGCATAGGTATCTCCTTGCGTGACCATAGCGGCGTACTTCTTTTCGCCGGCGGGCCAATCCCGATCTTCGTACGGCGCCACGTCCGGTGTCTCGAAGCGCCCGTGGGGCACGGTGTAGGTGGCGTAGAGGAAGAATGGCTTGTCTTTGTTTTCCCGCAGGAAGGCGAAGGATTTTTCGGCAATGAGCGCGGCGCTGTACTGCTTGCCGCCGAGCGGAACCTGCTTGTTGTTTTCCCAGAGGAACTCCGGGAAGTAGGAGTGCGCGTGGACCTGATGGAGGTAGCCGAAGAAGGTATCGAACCCATGAAGCCAGGGCACGCCAGTTGACCCGGCGTCGCCCAAGCCCCACTTGCCGAAGCCGCCGCAGACGTAGCCTTGCGCGCGGAGCCAACTGGCGAAGGTTTTGTCTTCCGGCCCGATGGGCGCCGTTCCAGCGTTGGACCGGATACGGGCATGGCCGCCGTGTTTGCCGGTCATCAGCACACAACGAGAGGGGGCGCAGACGGGCCCGCCGGCATAGGCGCCGGTAAACCGCGTTCCCTGGCGCGCGAGGGTATCGATGTGCGGGGTGAGAATTCTCTTCTGCCCGTAGCAGCCGACATCGGCGTAGCCCAGATCGTCGAGAAGGATGAAGACAATATTGGGCTTTTTTGTTTGCGCCGGAAGGGCGGCAAGCGCGCCCGCGGCCAGGAATTTTCTTCGCAGCATCAACACCAGACTAGCCGAAAAGGAGAAAGGCGCCCTGACAACCGGCGCCTTTCAATCCCCATCACAACAGGCGGCGCTAAAACTTAGTGGCCGCGAATATGGTTATTCTGGCAGGTCCCCAATCCCGGACGCAACCGGCACATTCATTAATATTGCGAATTTTGCCAACGAAGGGGGGAAAGCGCCGATTCACCCCGCGCTACTCCGTTTCGCCCCATTCCCGTCCGAGCAAGGAGATTCCTGCGGCAAACTGGGGCTAATTGTACCCCAACGCTCCCTGCGGAGACCCTTTCCCCAACAGACAACCTTTGTAGGGAGCGTTCCTTCAGCCATGAATCGCCCTACCAATCGTGCCAATATTGCGTTGAGGCACAACAATGGAAACTGGGCACCGGACATGGTGGGGGAGCAGTAGCGTGGGCATTCGCTTCTGGACAGTCTTCGGCCTGTGGTCCGGCTATGGGGTTTTTAATATGGTGGTAGTCCACTACCGGTCCATGCTGTTCGGCAAGCCGATGAGTTGGACGGATTGCGCGCTATATGAATTGACGTTCGCGTGGATTTGGGCGGCGGTAACGCCACTCGTGCTATCGCTGAGCAAACGGTTTCCGCTGGGACGGGGACAATCGGCAAGAAATGGGGCCGTGCACCTGGCCGGCGCGTTTTTCTGCGCGGTGCTGACGAAAACGGTGTGGGACTTTACGGCGCTGCCGTTTGTGGCGCCGTCGATGGTTCCGGTGGACCTGGATACGTTTCTGAAGTCGGTGATGCGCGCGCTGGACTTCGGCGTGCTGCACTACCTGATCATCCTGGTGTGCCATCACGCACTGGAGTATTACCGGAAATATGAAGACGGCCGGCTGCGAGCCTCGCAGTTAGAAGCCAAACTAGCCAACGCCCAACTGCACGCGTTAAAGATGCAGCTCCATCCCCACTTCCTGTTCAACACGCTGCATTCGATATCGGAACTGGTACACGACGACCCCGCAAGGGCGGAGACCATGATCGTGCGTCTGAGCGACTTTCTAAGGTTGACGCTGGACCACGTGGGAGTGCCGCAGGTTCCGGTGGAAGAGGAGATTGACTTTCTGCGGAGGTACCTGGACATAGAGAAGATGCGCTTTGAGGACCGGCTGACGGTGGAATGGGATATCGACCCGACGATCCGCCACGTCAGCGTGCCGAACCTGATTCTGCAGCCACTGGTGGAAAACGCGATCAAGCATGGACTTTCGCGGAACACGGACGAGGGCGTGCTGCGTATATCCTGCAAGGCCGACGACGGAAAGCTTTCGATGAAGGTCTTCAACAACGGGCCGGCGCCACAACGGGCGACCGCGAACCTGCAGGAACCGGTGCGCGAAGGCGTTGGACTGAATAACACACGGAGCCGGCTGGAGCGGATCTATGGGGGCGATCACCATATCGATTTCCGGCACTCGGCCGAAGGGGGCTTTGAAGTGACCATCCGCATTCCGATACGGCCGGCGACGGCGGTGGCCGGCGCCATTTAAGTATTTATGCATTCTATTCGCACGGTGATCATCGACGACGAACGGCTGGCGCGGCAGCGCATCCGGCGGATGCTATTGGAGCTGCCCGGGTTCGACGTGGCGGCCGAGTTCGAGCGCTCCGAAGAGGGATTGGCTTATTTGGAAACGAACGAGACCGATCTGCTGTTTCTGGATGTGCAGATGCCAGGCATGGATGGGTTCGCGCTGTTGGAAGCACTGACGCCGGAGCGCACTCCGCTGGTGATTTTCGTGACCGCCTACGACGAGTACGCGCTGCGTGCGTTTGAGGTTCATGCGTTCGACTACCTGCTGAAACCGTTCGATCAGGCCCGGTTTGAAAAGACAATTGAGCGGGCTCGGAAGCAACTGACAAGCGAGGAACGGAACAGTGAGAAGCTGCTGACGCTGCTGAACGAGTTCCGGCAGCGCAACCAGGAGCCGGCGCGATTCGCAATAAAAACGCCGGGCCGGTTGTTTTTTGTGCGGCAGGAAGACATCGACTGGATGGAGGCGGCCGATAACTACGTGAACCTGCACGTTGGCGCGGATACGCATCTGATCCGAGAGACGATGAACGCGTTGGAACAGCGGCTGGATTCGCACCGGTTCCTGCGGATTCACCGGTCCACGATTGTGAATGCGGACCGCATTAAAGAGCTGCGCCCGTGGTTCCATGGGGAGTACGTGGTGCTGCTGAAGGATGGCACGGAGTTGACACTGAGCCGCACCTATCGGGAAAAGATACTGAATTTGCTGGGCAGTTGAGGTCAGGCTTTGAGGCCGAACAGCAAGCGCGTGAGAGAGAAGCGGCGGACGGCTTCCACGGCGAGCCAACTGCCAAGGAAGGTGATGAGCGCAACGAGCGCGAACTTAGGCCAGACTCCCCAAGGCTGTTGAATGACGTAGTAACCGGCGGCGATCAAGACGGTTTGATGGAAGATGTAGAGAGGGTAGACGATCTGGGTGGCGTAGCGGAGTTTGGGGCCGCCTTCGCGAAAATGATGGCGAGCCAAGCCGGCGAGCGCGAGGACCCACGTGAAGCCGAAGCAGACCGAAAGCTGACGTCCGCCAGGAGAACCGAAGGCGCGGGCGGCGAAAAAGGCGATGGCGAAGGCGAGCCCGGACAAGGCCAATTCGTGGCGGCGGCGGGTGATGAGGTCCAGAAACCGTGGGTTCAAGCCGATTATGAATCCCCAGAGAAAATAGAGGAACGAACCGAGAAGGTTGTTCCAGTCGGCCACCAGATTGTGAGTGGTCGGCCAATGGGGGCCGAGCATGGAATCGAGAAAGAGGCTGGGCGTGATGGCCGTGTAGAGGAGCAAGGGCCGGCGCTCGAAGACGTCAACCAGAGTATCGATGGCGCGGCGTCCGGCGGCGGAACGCACCCAGCGGAAGAGTGGAATTCCGGCGAGCGAATAGACGAAGATGTAGAGCACGAACCAGAGGTGATGCCAGCTTAACGAGCCCTGGGGATAGGGTCGAAATTCGAATACGGACGGATACCATTCGGCGTAGGAGAGGGTGGCGCCGCGGAAGAGGCGTTCCAAGTAGATTTGCGGCGGAACGATGACGAACATGCCGAAGACCAGGGGCAGGAAGAGACGCTGGAAGCGCTCCGCGGCGAATTTTCGGTAGCTTCGGCGGCAAAGGCTGAAGCTGACGGCGACGCCGGCGACGAAGAAAAGCAGGGGGAGGCGCCAGCGATTGACGGCAAGCATGAGCCACTCCAGGGGGATGCTGGTTTCGGCGTTCTTGATGTGAAAGGGCCAGCGGACGAAGATCATGCCGGTGTGATAGAGAATCAGCAGTGAGAAAGCAAACACACGGAGCCAATCGAGGCCGAACTCGCGGGCGGCGGACGGATGTTGCGGGCTGGAGGGGTGGGGCATGAGCCGGGTTAGGGAAGCAGCGTCTGGAACCGGCGCAGGAAGGCGGGGGCGTCGGCGGTGACGGCGACGAGCGCGTTGGGCCGGGCACCGTCGACACGGACCAGGCGGCCCCGCTCGCGGGGGCGCTTTCGCACGGTGAGCGCGGCCATGCGATGGGTAGTGAGTTTGGGGTCCGATAGCGTCATGGCCGCGAGCACATCCCAGGCAAAGTAACGACCCGCGCGAATGGAATCCGCCTCCGAGCGGAGGAGGCGCAGGACAACGGTGGCCGCCCAGTCCTGCGCGCCATCCTCAAACATCTGGAGCACATCCGGACCAATCGGCACCTGACTGGTGGCGTCCAAGGGAACGATGCGCGTTTGCCAGCCGCCATTCAGGACATGTTCGGCGGCCTCCGGGTCCACCCACGCATTCCACTCCGCGGTGGGGGCGTCCGGAACATTTCCGGGCACCTCCAGGGCGCCGCCCATCCAGGTCAATTCCCGAATGGCGGGACCGATGCGAGGCTCGATGGTCAACGCCTGGGCAAGATTCGTCAAGGGTCCCAAGGCGAGCACACGCACGGGCCTGCGGCGGTCGAGGAGGCGTTCGGCGAGGAAGGCGGCGGCTTCCCGCGTTTCGGGCCGGCGTTTGGCGGCGGGCAGTTCGTCGCGCAACAGGCGGTCCGACACGGCGCGCCATTCGGCGGGGAACTGGCCGGAGCCCTGCACGGGTTTGTCGCGTCCGACATAGACCGGCACACCGGTCATAGCGCCGGCCTCCAGCAGGCGCAGAACGCTTTCGGCGCCTTCAGCCGGATGGGCCAGTCCCTGCGCGATGGTGACAGCCTCAATCCTGATTTCCGGCTGCCGCATGAGCCAGAGGAGGGCGATGAGATCGTCCGCGCCGGCGTCGGTGTCGACGATGACGGGGAGTTGCCCATGGAGGGCTAACGGAATCAGCAACAGGGCGAGAAATCGCATTTCGGACTCTCAAGTTCCTGGCTGCCGCGGCCGATAGTACGGGTGGCGGCGTGGCAGCCGTCACACACAGTATGCGCTACATCTCCTGTCTTCTGCTCGCCTTTCTACTGCTGCTGGGGCCGGTCTACGCGAAATCGGCGAAGCGTCCGGCGGGCAAGCAGTCCAGCCTCTCGTCCATTCGGAACAAGCAGAAAATTAACCGGAAACCGTTGGTGTACAACCCTAAGACCAACCGGCCGCTGGTGGCCAAAAAGCGGCACTGGTGGCAGCGGCGCAATTGAGATAGCGGGAACATTTTCACCGGCGGAAACGTACCCCCTGTGCGATGCTCCAGGATATCCGTTACGCCGTTCGCACGATGAACCAACATCCATGGTTCACGGCCGCCATCATTGGCACGCTTGCACTTGGAATCGGTGTGAACACCACGGTCTTCACGCTGGTGAACGCGGTGCTGTTCAAGCCGCTGCCGTTCCCAGGCGGGGACCGGATTGTGATGGTCCACGCCACGCTGCCCACGGAACCGAACGGGAACATGTCGGTGTCCTATCCAGATCTTCAGGACTTTCGCCAGGCGGCGACGTCGTTTGAGCGGCTGGAGGCCTACTACGGCTTTGCGGCGAATCTGACAGAAAGCGGCAATCCGCCGGAGCGGTACCGCGGCGCGCGCATCACCAGCGGCCTGTTTGAACTGCTGCGGGTGCAACCTGTACTGGGCCGCGCGCTTACGGCGAGCGATGAAAAGGCTGGGGCCGAATCGGTGATTCTGCTTGGATATGGGGTGTGGAAGGATCGTTATGGCCGGGATCCGAACATTATCGGCCGCACGGTGCGCGTAAACGATACGCCGGCCGCCATTGTGGGCGTAATGCCGGAGGGGTTCAAGTTTCCGCAGAACGAGGACATTTGGCGGAACGTAACGACGGAAGAGCAACTGGAGAAACGGAACAACCGTTCGTTTCTAATTGTGGGCAAGCTGAAGCCCGGGCAGACGATTGGCGGGGCGCAATCCGAACTCGCGATTGTGGCCACGCGGCTGCAGCAGCAGTTTCCGGATTCACACAAGAACTATGGTGTGGCGGTCCGTACGTTTCATGAAGTGATGAACGGGGGACCGATCCGGCTGGTGTTTTTGCTGCTGATGGGAGCAGTGGCGTTCGTACTGTTGATTGCCTGCGCGAATGTGGCGAACATGCTGCTGGGCCGGGCGCTGGCGCGACGGCGAGAGATATCGATCCGCGTGGCGATGGGCGCCAGCCGCGGCCGCATTCTGCGGCAACTGCTGGTGGAAAGCGTGCTGCTGGCTTTCATCGGGGGCGCGGTTGGCCTGTTGCTGTCCCAGAGCGCGGTGGACGCATTTTCCAAGGCGGTGGAAAACGTTGGCAAGCCCTATTGGATTCAGTTCGAAATGGACTATACAGTGTTCGCCTACTTCGCCGGCGTATCGCTGGTTTCGGGGATTCTATTCGGCCTGGTGCCGGCGCTGCAGGCAACCCGGATCGACCTGAACGACGCGTTGAAAGAGGGCTCCAAGGCTTCAGGCGGGCGGCGGTCCGGCTATTTTTCGGGCGCGCTGGTGGTGTTTCAATTCACTTTGGCGGTGGTTCTGCTGACCGCGGCCGGACTCATGATCCGCAGTTTTCTAAACGCCCAGCAGGAGTTCGCCAACGTCCGGGGCGAAAAGGTGCTGCATGCCCGAATCAACCTGCCAGCCAGCCGTTATGCGACGCCCGAGTCGCGCCGCCAATTTTATGAAAATCTGTTGTCGCGCGCGGCGGCGATTCCGGGCGCGAATGAGGTGGCTACGGTCTCCAACATCCCCGGATCCGGGACTGGGCTCGACCGGTTTGAAATCGAGGGACAACCGATCCCCGAACATGAAAACCGCCCGGTGGCCGGAGTGATCACGTCTTCGCCAGGCTACTACAGTCTATTGGGCATGGCGCTGATCCAGGGGCGTGATTTCACGGCGAGCGAAGGCCTGCCGGGGAAAGAGGCGATTATCATCAGCCGCGAATTCGCGACGAAGTTCTTTTCGCAAGTGAACCCCATTGGGCGGAAGATCCGGTTCTTCGATGACCAACGCGCGCCGAAGCCGTGGATGACGATCGTTGCGATTGCTCCGGATATCCGCATGTCCGACCCGGGCCGCGCCCAGCGCGGGCCTGTGGCGGCGATTCCGTACAATGCCACATCGCAAAATGGCATGGCGCTGATGATGCGCACGGCGGGTGATTCGACGGCGTTGACCTCCGCGCTGCGGCGAGAGGTGCAACAGCTAGACGGGGAGTTGCCACTGTTCGACGTGAATACGCTGGAAGGCAAGATGCAGCGCAACTATTGGCACCTGCGCGTTTTCGGCACGTTGTTTCTGGCTTTCGCGGTTATTGCCATGGGAATGGCAGCGGTGGGGATTTATGCTGTCATCGCGCACGCCACGGGACAGCGGACGCGCGAGATCGGCGTGCGGCTGGCGCTTGGGGCCGGCCCGGCGTCGATCATTGGTCTGGTGCTCCAACGCGGTTTGGCGCAGATTGGCATTGGCATGACACTGGGGCTGACGGCGGCGTATTTCTTGTGCCGGCTGATGGCGACGCTGCTATTGAAGGTGTCGCCGTCGGACCCATTCACATTCGGAATTGTCGGCGTGACGCTATCGCTGGCCGGATTGGCGGCGTGCCTGATACCGGCACGCCGCGCATCCCGGCTCGATCCACTGGAAGCCCTGCGGCAGGAGTAACAATCGCGGTATTACCAACGGCCGCGGTCGCCCCGATAGTAGCGTTCGCCGTCCCGCATCTGCCGTGTAATTTCACGGTCCAGGCGGGCGCGCATGTTTTCGATGCGGTCCCGTTCGCGGCCGTTCATCCCGAATCCGCTGCGGTAGGCTCGCTCGGTCTCGAAGCGCAGGTCCCGCTCCATGTCGTAGAGCTTGGCGGCCTCGCGGCGTGTGATCAGGCCCATGCGTTCGCCGCGGGCGATGCGATCAATGAATCCGTTGCCGCCACGGTTCATGTAGGCGCCGCGATCATCCCGATAGGAAGGACCGTACGCGGGGCGTCCGCCATAGGGCTGGGCTGCCAACACAAGTCCAAAGGCCAGGGTGATCAGTATGCTCTTCATGATGGTTCCTCCTCGGGTACTGCTTGTTTACTTCGCTTATTGGAGAAGCAATTGGCGCGCCAAACCGTAACAACCAACGGAATCAAGCATTTAGAGAAAAAGGCGGGCGCGCCGCCGTGGTTGGAAACCACCACCGCCACCAAATCTAACGGCGCAACAGAAGGCTGGCCACCGGCAGTGAGACCGCGAGGTTCACCAGCAGAGCGATAACGGAGAGCCAAGGCCGGGGCTCACCGCGAAAGAGCGCGACCGCCGCCGCAGCCGCGCCCAAGCCGCACGCAGCGCCCAGTCCGATCATGAACAGTACGCCCGCGCCAAGGCGGCCGGCGAAATCCCCCGTACCGCCGCCAGACAGCAGCAATAATCCGGCCACCAACGCCAGCAACGGCAGGCCGATCGCGATCCAGTTCCAGAAGGACGGTTGGGAGCTCATACCAACTCTTGCGCATCCCCTCCCCGCTGCACCTCATCGCGCATAGAATATTGTCATGGCCGTACCCGTCATACTTCGTTGGCCGGATTCGACTCCCGCACCGCCGGCCCTCATCGCCGAACTCAAGCCCGACCAGGTTCTTGGCGCGGGCCCAGTGCCGAACGCCGTGACGACCGGGCTATGGCCGGGTATTCGAAACCCAGGCACGCGTGGCGACGCCGACATTGCCAGTGCATCGCGCGAGCCGTGGATCGATGCCGCGGGGTTCCTGGCGGCATCCCAGCGCGCGTTAGGGCTAACGACGCTGTTGGCGCATGAACACAACGATCCGGAGCGCGGAGTGCCCTTCGATACCCTGGAACTTGCGCTGATTGAGGCCCGGGTGAACGGCGGGAACTTTGTGCTCACGGTGGAACCGCGCTATCGCGCGGCGCTGCTGGCGAAGGACGCCAAGGCACTGGAGGCATGGAGATCGCTTTGCCGGACGGCGGCGTGGCTGCGCGCCAACGAGGCTTTGTTCGCCCACCCAACCCACCCAGCCATCACGCAGATCATCGAAGCGGGCGACGAAACACCGGAGCTTGCCAATCTACTGTTGCGGCGCGGCGCCAGCCCGGCATTGGTGGCGCGCGTGCCGGCGCCCAATCCCGCGCGCATCCAACTGCTGATTGCCGCGAGCTTGAAGACGGTGCCAGATGCCATTTACGCCCACGCCGCGGCCGGAGCGACGGTGGTCATCGATTCGGAGCCGTCCAAATCGTGGAAACGCGTGAAGGACGACGAGGACCGCGCCATCTATTCCTACGGGAAAGGCCAGATTGTGGCCTACAAGGGAGCGATTGGAGACCCCAGCGAATTCGCGCTCGACTGCATTGACCTGCTGACGCACCGGCGGCGCGCGGCGCGCCTGTGGAACGCCCTGTCGGCGATTCCGCTGTTCACCACCGGCCGATTGCTGCATATCATTCAATATGGCGGCCCGGTGACAAATGAAATCCAGGCCCGCGTGCAGGGCATCTATAAGCAGGCGACGTTGCTACGCCCGGACGCGCCGCCCATGCCGTTGAAAATCTACCATCGCGGAACCACGACCGAGGTGTTCCCGCCCGCAATCCACCGGTTAGCTGTTGTACAGTTCGTTTAGGAGAATTCGCGCCATGAAGATCTGCCGCCGCAACTTCCTCGCTTCGGCTTCGGCCGCCGCGCTTACGCCCTATCAACTAATTGGCGCGCCCTCCCGCCTGCCCAAGGCACGTTTCGCCGTGCATCCGTTTGTCGAGGCGAATCCGAAAGCGGTCTTTATCCGCCCAACAAGCGTTCCGCACAAGATGGACGAGGCGGCGAAGCTGAAAGAAGGGATTGCGTTCGCGCGCGAGGTGTTCGTGCCGTCCGACGATCCGAACGCCATTCCGATTTCACACCGCATTGTGCTGAAGCCGAACTTCACCAGTGTGCGCAACAAGCGCCCCCACGAAGAGAACTGGGGAACGGGGACGGACCCGCAGTTCTACGAAGGGATTGTGATTGGGCTGAAAGAGATCGGGCTGAAGAAGTTTCACTTCGTGGAAGCCAACACTTTTCACTCCTGGAACTACCGCGGGCTGGCCGATATCAACGACCGGCAGGGCATTGAAGTGAACGAACCAGACCGGCGACCGCGCAACTTCCGCGATGGATATGAGATGACCTGGACGAAGGTGCCCGATCCGGTGGTCTATTCCCACATTCCGCACTATGCCCCCGTCAATGAACCGGACACATGGCTGCTGAATATCGCCAAGTGGAAGTCGCACGGGATGTGCATGACGCTATCGACCAAGAACCTGCAAGGGCTGGTGGTGAAGCCGTATGTCCGCTTCTGCCCCGGTTGGCAGATGGTGACCGGCGTTCCCGATTTCATGAAGGAGAATATTCATCCGGAAGTGGAACGGCGCGTGAACAGCTTTTTCGACCGGCATGTGCGGATGGGCTATGCGAGGTATCAAAGCAAGGACGCCCTGGGCCCGATGAATCAGGAGATATGGGCGCACAAGACCTGCGACAACACGCAAGTATTGAACCCCGGCCTGTCCATTATTGAAGGAATCTATGGCCGCGATGGCGATGGATTCGGCGTTGGCAACGACTATCTGACCAACATGCTGATGTTCGGCAAGGACCGGCTGCGGCTCGACATGATCGGCATGTGGCTCGGCGGGCATGAGCCGGGGAATGTCAATCTGTTCCGCATTGCGAAGGAACGGGGCCTGCTGGATACATTCAACCCGCACGAGGTGCCCGTCTATGCGTGGGAAGGCGGTAGGCCTGTGCGGCGGCCGCTATCGAGTTTCAAGCGAACCCCGCTGGAGACCTACTACCTGAGCCGGGATGGTGAGCCGAAGTATCATCTGGTGAACGAACCGTTCGACTACGATCGCATCAAGATCTGAAGCGAGTCCGGTGCGCAAACTGGTCCGTTATCACGTCCATGCCGCCGCGGTCGCGTTGGCGCTTTTCCTGCTCGCCATTGCGAACAATAACATAAGAACCGGAAGACAGACAGCGGCGGAATTCAACAGCCGTCTGGATATGTCGTTGCGGAATAGCATCGAGTGGGAAGCGGCGCTCGATGTTGAACCGAACCCGTATCTGCTCTACATGGTGCGGGAGACGGCCGCGCTATCCGGAGACGCGAGGCTGCGCGCGCTGCTGGAGCGCAGCTCGCGGCCGGTGAGAGCGACGTACCTGGCCCGGCTGGTTGAGCCAAACGCACCATTTATCGCGCCGCCGCCGGTAGTGAACACGTTGGCTCCGTATGAGCGGTGGATTATTCACGCCATCTCTCGCGGGGAGTATATTCTGGCGGAGAGCGACCGCGCGGAGATGTACGAGCCCAACAAATCCCGCACTGGCCGGGCCACACATCAACTGTACTCATTGATGCTGCAGCGCGAATTCAATGGCGCAACCGATACGCTCGATTCCGTCATCCGCCAGCTATCGCTGCGCATCGCCAAGGAGGCGGCGGTGGACTTTCGCGTTACCGATCTCTATCTGCAACGCATTGCTTTTCTGCTGGCGGCGGGGCAGGCGGACCTGGTGAATCCGCGGTGGGTGGAACGGGCGCTGGCGGCGCAGGAGGCGAGCGGCGGCTGGTATTTCAACTGGTATGGCTGGGGGCCAACGCCGTATGTGTTTTCGCCTGAGGACTTCCCGAATAACCATGCCACGGCGCAGGGGATGTGGCTGAGTTGTTTGCTGAAGTACAAGTATCCGGAGTGGGTGAAGGCGCATTATTCGCGGTGAGGCTGGAACGGCGGCGTGCAGCAGTTGGCTAGGGCGTAGCGCCGAGATTCCGCAATGCCTGCCGCGCAAGCTCTGCGGACGCCGCGTCATCGCCGGCCGTGGCCAGACGGAGGTGCCGTACTGTTCCGTCCCGGTCTCCTAAACGAATGAGGACACGCGCCAAATCCAAGTGGGCGCGACCTGAGCCGGGTTGCACCTGCAACGCGACCCGGTATTCGGCTGTCGCCTCCGCAAGTTTTCCATCCCGCGCGAAGAGTCCGCCGGACAGTATTCGCGCCGCGACGACGCGGGGCGAGAGGCGAAGGGCGGCGTCCACCTCTGTCCTTGCCTCCGCGAACCGGTTCGCACGTACAAGCGAGAGCGCGTATTCATGCCGGTCCGGAGCAAAATCACGGCGGAGTTGGACTGCCCTCGCGAAGTGAGTCAACGCCGCGGCGTTGTCGCCATTGGCAGCCAGAAGGCGCGCCAGATTGCCATGGGCGGTGGCAAAGAAGGGGTCCACGCGAAGGGCATCGCGGAAGGCCCGTTCCGCTCCCGCACGGTCCCCTAGGGCGGCCAGGCCGGCGCCGAGACTGCTGTGGGCGTCTAAAAGGTCCGGGTCCAACGCGATGGCCCGGCGAGCCTTCTCGACCGCGTTTCGCGTGAGGCCTGCCGCCGAATCCAGCAGGCCCAGTTGATGCCAAGCCACGGCATCGCCGCCATCCAAAGCAATCGCCTGTAGCAGTGCGGCGGCGGCCTCAGTGGCCCGTCCGGCGTCCTGCAAGGCGATGCCGAGGAACCGCCAGGCGCGTCCCAGGCGCGGGGCCACTTGCGTGGCAGTTCGAAAGGATTCGGCGGCCTTTTCCGGGCGCCGGACCTGTTGCCAGGCATTGCCGAGGACAATGTAGAATTCGGGCTCCTTGGGCCGTTTCCGCGCAAGTTCGGCTTCCAGCCCGGCAATGCCCGTGGTCAGGTTCGCCCCATGCAGGACCTGCGCCACGGCGACATACAACGGGTCCATCCCCTGCGCCGGATAGTATGGAATCACCTCGCCCTGATACTCCGGCGGCGCGCGCTCCGCCTTTTCGGCGAGCCAATCGCCCGGCACGGGCTGGCGCCGCACCAAGTGATCCGTCATTACAACACGGACAACGTCGCCGGTTCGCCGCTTCGGCATATGGCAATCCGCGCACGCGGTTCCCGCGGGATGCTCCACCTTGGACGCCAATTTCGCCGGGGTGTGACACCCCGCGCAGGTTACCGACCTCGAATGCGGATCGTGACAGCTTGTACACGTCATCGCCTCGCTCTTCTGGAAACAGGCCGACTGATTCAATCTGTAGACAGCGCTAACGATTTCGAATTTGTCCCCCAGCCCGGAGGCGGGCGCGTGGTCAAAATGCAGCGCGTAGTCCGCCAGCGGCGTTCCCGGAAGATAGGAAAACGGGGCCCGGCCGAACCGGCGGATAATACTGGGGAGCCGCGCGCTGGTCGTCTCCATATGGCACTGCAAACAGACCTCCCGGCGGCGTGCCAACGGCAGCCGCGCAGGGTTGACGATCGCGCTCCGAATCGCCTGCAGCGGGCGTCCCGCATTAGCCGCCGCCGCGTGGGCGGCACCAGGTCCGTGGCACTGACGGCAGCCAATTCCCTGCGGCAACTCGCCCAGAAAAACGGGCTCCTGGCTTCCCGCGGGAACGGCAGGCGCCGCGTTGTGGCAGCCCATACAGTCATAGTCAATCTTGCGCCGCGTGGCCGGCTGAGCGCTGTCAAAACCCGGATTCATGGCGAAATACCCACCCTTTTCGGCGTACCAGCCCAGTGGCAATTCGACTAGCGCGCCCTTGGAGTTGCGGTGCAGGAATGTCAGCGCGTGGTTGCCGGAGCCCATCACGTAGTCGATCCGAAGGGTTTCCGGTTCAGCCTCGCCGGCGGCGCTCCATCGCCGATGGACGAACTCGTCCCCCCTCCGCTCCACGGCGAAATAGGTTCCGGAAAGCGCGTGAAAAAACGGCGACTCCATCTTCGGCACGCGGTCTGGCCGTGCTCGTGAAAACGCCCGCCCCATCCCGGTCGTGCTGTAACTCGCCGCAATTTTCGGGTGACAGCTGGTGCAATCGGGTTCGGCCGTCAGCGTGCCCGCGCCCACAAGAAAAAGCAACCGGACGTTCCGATAAATCGCCAAGATGGATAAAACTTAGTATATACTTCCGAAGCATGACGCTCGTAACTTCACGCACTAAGTTCCTCGTCGCGGTCACGTTCGTACTGCTCAACGCGGCGCCCTGCATGTTCGGCCAAGTTCTCTTTGGCTCTCTGGTGGGCAACATTACCGACGCCACTGGCGCGGCCGTTCCCGGCGCTACTGTCAAGATTACCGAAACCTCAACCGGCCAGACGCGTGAACTGGAAACCAACGCAGCAGGCATTTACACCATCTCCACAGTTCCGCAGGGAATTTACGACGTCTCCGTTTCAAAGAGCGGCTTTCGCGCCTTCCGCGCAAGTTCGGTAACCGTCCGGCTCAACACGGTGGTCCGGGTAGATGCGGCGCTTGAGGTAGGCGCCGTGACAGAGAGCGTGCAGGTCACATCGCAAGCCGCCATACTTCAAACCGATAAGGCTGACGTGCACGCGGAAATCTCTTCCACCTCGCTGCAGAATATCCCCCAGGCCACGCGCACTTACCAGGGCATGCTCGCCCTGATCCCCGGTATTGCGCCACCCACGGCCAGCGGCGGCGGCACCAACAACCCCTCCAAGTCAATGCAGGTGACCGCCAATGGCACCAGCCGCAATGGCACGAACTTTCGCATTGAAGGCGTGAGCGCCACAAACCCTTGGGTTCAGTTTTTCTCAAGCTACGTCCCCTCCGTGGAAGCGATTGAAACCGTGAACGTGGTTACAACAAGCCCGGATGCCGAGCAAGGGTTGGCGGGCGGTGCGTCGGTGAACGTACAACTGAAAAGCGGAACCAACGCCCTTCATGGCTCGGTGTACGCGTATCACATCAACAGCGGGACGAAGGCAAGGCCCTTCTTTCTGCCGGCCAGCCAGGGCATTCCGAAGCTGGTCAACAACGACGTTGGCGCGACGCTCGGCGGTCCCATCGTCAAGAACAAACTCTTCTATTTCGTAAGTTACGAAGCTGATCTTATCCGGCAAGGCTCCGCACAATTGACTACCGTACCCACGGCGGCCATTCGAACCGGCAATATGACGGCATCACCGAATGAGATCTTTGATCCCGCCACCGGCGCCGCAAATGGCAGCGGCCGGCAGCCGTTCCCAGGCAAGATCATTCCCGCCAGCCGCATCAGCCCCATCACCAACAAGCTCGTCGCGTTGGTCCCGCAGCCCAACATCCCTAACGCCCTTGTCGCGAACTACTACGTCAACACCCCGATCCTCTATGACCTGCACAAGCTCGATTCCAAGTTCGATTGGAACGTTTCGCAGCAATTGCGCGCCGTGGGCCGATTCGCCCGTCAGCCATACAACAACGTGCAAGAGACGATTTTTGGCGACGTGCTCGCGGGATCGCCAAACAAGTTCCAGAACGGCTCCACGCTTGCCCCGTCCGGCACGGTCACCTACGTTGCCAGCCCCAACATCGTCGTCGACGGCACATTTGGGCTCCAGGTGGTGGATCAGACACTGTTCCCCCCCGGCACTGATACGAAATATGGATCCGATTTTCTGGGAATTCCAGGAACGAACCTGGGCGAGACTCCGCTCTATGGCGGCATGCCTCAGTTCTCCATCAGCACATACAGCGGGTACGGTTATTCATACACGCCACTCCAGTATAAGCAGAAGACCTTTCAATATACCGGGAACGTGAGTTGGATCAAGGGCGCGCACAACCTACGCTTCGGTGTCGACTTGAACCGTCAACACATGGATCATTTTGAAATCGCACCGACCAACTTTTCGTTCAACGGGAATGTGACCAGCCTTCGTGGCGGCGCGGGGCCGAACCAGTTCAACAGCTACGGCGACTTCCTGCTCGGCCTGCCGGTCAGCTATGTCAATAGCCGCCAGACCGTTCCGATGATCACACTTCGCAGTTGGCAGCAGAGCCTCTACGTCCGCGACCAATGGCAGGCCACGCGCAAGCTTACCTTATCGCTCGGCCTCCGTTGGGAATACTATCCGGTGCCTACGCGGGCCGACCGTGGCATTGAGCGCTTCGACCTCAAGACCAACACGTATCTGATCTGCGGCGTGGGCAGCACACCGCGCGACTGCGGCATCAAGGTTTCCAAAGCACTCTTTGCGCCGCGCATCGGCATCGCGTATCGCCCGTCGGACAGCCTGGTCGTCCGTCTCGGCTATGCGCTGAGCCCCGAACAGATCAACATGGCTCGCGACGGCATTTCCAGCTACCCCGTTCGTGTGGATTTCAGCGCCACGGGTACGGATGCCTTCGCGCCGGTTGGCCCCCTTGCCGCCGGAATCCCGCAGATCCCGACGCCCGATATCAGCAAGGGCTCCATTGCCCTTCCCCCCGGCGCAACGTTTTCAACCAATGACGAAAAGCACGTGCGCGGCTACGTCCAATCCGCGAATCTGACCATCCAGAAAACGCTGCCTGGCAACTTCGTTGTCTCTGGCGGCTACGTTGGCACCAAGACCATTCATCAGCACACCCGCTACAACGTGAACCATGGCCAGATTGGCGGCGGCGCGGCCAGCCAGCCTTACTTCCGGCTCTTCGGTATCACGGGCGCGGCGCGGGTGATTCTCCCCATCGTCTCAATGAGCTACCACTCCTTCCAGACGACGCTTGACCGCCGCTTTTCTAATGGGATCACCTTTTCCGCCGCCTATACGCGTTCCAAGTGGATGGGACTTTGCTGTAGCGAATCCGGGGACGGCGAACCGGCGATTGCCATTCCGGAGTACCGCCATCTGGCCCGCTCCCTCATGCCCGGCGACCGGCCCAACAACTTCCGGCTCTCCATGCTTGCCGAACTTCCCTTCGGTAAGGGAAAACGCTATATCCAGTCTGGCGTGGCAGCTTGGATCGCGGGCGGTTGGCGACTGAATGGCGTCTTCAGTAAATACTCCGGTTCGCCGTTCTCTGTCAGCGCTTCGGGTGCGTCGCTCAACGCCCCAGGCAGCACCCAGCGGGCGGATCAGATCAAACCAGAAGTGGCCATCTACGGCAACATATCGTCCTACTTTGATCCGCTCGCCTTCGCTCCCGTCACAACAGCTCGTTTTGGCACCGCCGGCTTCAACTCGCTGCGCGGCCCTGGCGTGACGAATCTCGATGCCAGCGTCTTCCGCGACTTCAGAGTCACGGAACGATTCACAATCCAACTTCGCGCCGAGGCATTGAATTTCACCAACACGCCGCATTTTTCAAACCCCGGCGCCAATGTGTCGAACCTGCAACTCAATCCAGACGGCTCCATCCGCAATCTTGGGGGTTTCACACAAATCACCGGCGTCAGCGCTCCAAGCCGGCTAACCGACGAGAGGTTCTTCCGTTTCGGCCTTCGCATCGGATTCTAGCGTTTCCACGCGCTAGTCCATTTCTACTATTGCCCGGCGGCCGGCCACACCGGTATTCTCGCTCCACGATGAAACCGATGTTTCTGCCGGCCGTCGAGGCCAACCCCGCACCTGGGCCATACGCTCGTGCGATTGCCGCATTTGCCAAGGGTGGAGGGGAGTATGCGCAAATCTGGCACCTGTTCGCGTTCAAACCCCAGGCCACGGAACATCTGGCCGCATTCACGCACGAGATCCTTCACGGGGAGGCTCCGCTAACGGCTGGCCTTCGTGAACTCATCGCCGCCTTCACCTCTTCGCGCAATCGGTGTCCGTTTTGACTTAAGTCCCACGCCGCGGTCGCGGCGGAATTACTCGGCAGTGAGGAAGCCGTTCTGGCCGTCCTCGCCGACTTCGAGTCGTCCGCACTATCGGACGCCGAAAAGGCGCTCTTCCGATTCATAGACAAAGTGAATGCAGACTCGCCGAATATCACCGCCGCCGACATCACTCCCCTTCATGCGGCCGGCTGGACCGATGAACAGATCTACTATGCCATTACAGTTTGCGCCTTGCTCAACTTTTACAACCGCTGGATCGACTCGACCGGCGTCCACGCACTGTCCGACGAAGCCCACCGCGCCGGCGGCAAGCGAACAGCATTGAATGGATACATTCGAAAGTAGAGGGCCGCACCCTGCCATCCTAAAGCTGTGGATGCCCGTCTGCGAATCATGAGTTCCCCCACCGCCCGCCTTGCCGGCGGGGTTGTTCTCACGCTCGTCATTATCCTGGCCTACGCCGGGTACACGCTCAATTCCGTCCGCCGCATGCGTCAGGTGCAAACCGATATCGTCGACACCAATCGCAAATCGGCGCTCCAACTCATTCGCATTCAGGGCGACTTGAACGCGCTGGCGCTTGCCTTGCGCGACATGCTGGACCGCACGGAGAGTTACCCTCTTTCGGCGTGGGCGTCGCAGCTCGACCGGATTCGAGAGAACCTCGACGATGCGCTTCGCGCTGAGTCGCGGATCGCCACTGCACGGCGCGATCCGCAGCAAAACGCCTATTTGCAAGCTTCCTTCCAACAACTATGGTCCGCTGTTGCCCAGATGAAAGCCCTCGCCGCGCAGGGCCAGAGCGAGGAGACGATAAGCTTCATCCGGGAGACGCTGGAACCACAGCAGCAGGCGCTCACTTCGTTTACCGCCCGGCTGCTGGTTCAGAACAACGCGGAGGAGCAACGAGCGGCCACGCAGGTGGCGGCCATCTACTCCGAAATTGAGCGCAACGCCTACCTCTTCCTGGCCATATCGCTCGCGCTGGTGCTCGTCGTCAGCCTGGGACTTATCCGTTCGAACCGGCTCCTTTTCGACCGGCTTGCCAGCCTGTCCAATCAGCGGCGCGAACTCGCCCAACAACTCATCTCTTCGCAGGAATCCACGCTTCGCACCATCTCCCGTGACTTGCATGACGAGTTCGGCCAAATCCTCACTGCGCTCGGCGCCATGCTTACGCGCGCGGCGCGCCACGCACCGGACTCCTTCACCGCGGAATTGCAGGAATCGAGAGCGATAGTGCAAGACACGCTCGAAAAAGTCCGCGCCCTCTCCCAAACGCTACAGCCCGTTATTCTCGAAGAGCAGGGCCTGGGCCCGGCAATTGAATGGCACATCTCCGTTTTTCAGCGCCAAACCGGAATCGCGGTGGAATACCATCCGCCGGCGACGCCACCCGTGATGGAACATACGCGCTCGATCCATGTTTTCCGAATTCTACAGGAAGCGTTAAACAATGCCGCTCGCCACGCAAACGTCGAAACCGTGACGGTCCGGCTCATCAACGAACCCTTCACACTCCAGGTGGCGGACAACGGCGGGGGCATCGATGCATCGGCCACACCCGGCGTCGGACTGGCCGGTATGCGCGAACGCGCCGAATTGCTCGGAGGCGCGCTGTCCGTCGTCTCTCCACCCGGAACAACAATTACGCTGCAGGTACCCTATGTCTAAGATTCGCGTTCTCCTTGTCGATGACCACGCCCTCGTTCGCCGGGGCTTCCGCCGGCTGTTGGAAGACGATCCCGGCATCGAAGTGGTTGGCGAAGCCGGAGATGGACTGGAGGCCGAGGAACTAGTTCGCCGCCATGCGCCGCACGTCGTTGTCCTCGACTTCGCCATGCCGCTGCAGAACGGCGCGCTCACCACGCGCAAACTACTTGCCGCGCAACCCGGGCTGCGGGTACTGATCCTCAGCATGCACGTTGAACCCAGTTACGTTACGCTGTGCCAGGAGGCAGGCGCGGCGGGCTACCTGCTGAAGAACGCGCTCGATCTGGAACTGGTGGACGCCATCAAGCAGGTGGCGGGGGGGCAAACGGTACACGACCCGCGCCTGCCGTCCTCCGCCCCGATTGGCAAGCGGACCCTGACGACGCGCGAACTCGAGGTACTGCAACATATCGCCGCCGGCCGCTCCAATAGAGAGGTGGCCGCATTGCTCGGCCTCAGCGTGAACACCATCAGTGTCCATCGCGCCAATATCATGGATGCCCTCGGCGTTCACAACACCGCCGATCTTGTGGTCTACTCCATTCGCCACGGCCTCGTCACACTCCCATGACCCGCCGCCAACTTCTGCTTGCGCTGGCCGCGCCGCCTCCGCCGCTGGTTCAACTCGTTGATGTCACGCGCGCCGCGGGCCTCAACTTCGTCCACCATACCGGCGCTTTCGGGTCCCGGTTTCTGCCGGAGACGCTTGGCCCTGGCTGCGCCCTTCTGGATTATGACAACGATGGCTGGCCGGATATTCTTCTGATGAACGGCCAGGACTGGCCCGGCCACCCGCGCCGCGCCGCCACGCTTCAGCTATTACGCAACAACCGCAACGGCACTTTCACGGACGTTACGCGGGCGGCCGGCCTGGACTTTCCGTTCTATGGTCTCGGCGTGGCGGTTGCCGACTTCAACAACGATGGCTTCCCCGATCTCTACCTCACCGGCGTCGGGCAGAACCGGCTACTGCGGAACACAGGACGCGGGACGTTTGAAGACGTCACCGTCAAGAGCGGTCTTGGCAACCGCACCGGCTTTTCTACATCGGCCATGTGGTTTGATTACGACCGCGATGGACATCTCGATCTCTTCGTCTGCAACTATGTACGCTGGACGCCGTCGCAGGACGTCTTCTGTACGCTCGACGGGAAGAAGAAATCGTACTGCACGCCCGAAGCGTATCGCGGCGCGACGTGCTGGCTATTCCGCAACCGGGGTGACGGAACATTTGAAGACGTTACGGCGAAGAGTGGACTGTTCGATACCTCTTCCAAATCGCTTGGCGTCGCGATGCTCGATATCGATTCCGATGGCTGGCCCGACTTGTTCGTGGCCAACGACACACAGCCCAACAAGCTGTACCGGAACAACCGCGACGGCACGTTCCGGGAGGTAGCCGTCCGCTCCGGCGTAGCGTTCGGGGAGGACGGACGCGCCCGCGCCGGCATGGGTGTGGACGCGGGAGATTTTCGCCGCACAGGCGTTGAAGGACTCGCCATTACGAATTTCGACAACGAGATGATCAGCCTCTACGAAGGCACTCCCAACGGCTTTGTAGACCGCGCGGCGCAGACCGGCATTGCATCCGCCTCTCGCGCCACGCTTGGTTTCGGCTGCCTGTTTTTCGATGCCGATCTGGACGGTCAGCTCGACCTGCTCGCGGTGAACGGCCATATCGACGACTCCGTTCGCGGACGCGCATACGCCCAGCCTCCGCACTTATTCTGGAACGACGGCGCCGGCAAGTTTCACGACGTTTCCGCGCAGGCGGGCGAGAGCTTCGCCAAGCCAAAGGTCGGCCGCGGTCTTGCGCTGGGGGATTTTGATCGCGATGGCGATCTGGACGTATTGCTTACCACGAACGGCGGGCCCGCCTACCTCTATCGCAACGACGTTTCCAACGGGAACCAGTCGATCCGCTTCCGTTTGGAAGGCCGCAAGTCCAACCGCGACGGCATCGGCGCCGTGGTTCAGATCGACGAGGCAACGGGCTCACAGACACGGCGCATCCGCAGCGGCTCCAGCTATTTATCCTCGTCGACACTTGCCGCCACGTTTGGCGTTGGCGGGCAACGGACTATCAAGCGCGCCATCATCCGCTGGCCGAGCGGGCGCGTGGACGAACATGCGAATCTCGCCACCGGCCGCACCTATCATTGCATGGAAGGGCAGGCGCCGGTGGCGCTCAACTACCGCTAGTACAATCCGATTAATGCCGCACCCATACCGAAACGGTTAGCCTGTCCGGGTGCGTCTATTCTTCCTCTCGCTCGCCGTGCTGCCTTTACTTGGGCAGGATCCCGTCGCCGCCGTTGAAGGCACGTTGACCGACGCAACGAATGCCGCCATCGGCGCGGCGAAAGTCATGGCTACGAACACGGCCACCGGATTCGCTAAATCCGCTCGGGCGAAGGATGGCCACTACCGGCTCAACATGCTCCCCGTCGGCCAGTACACCATCACGGTGGAAGCGCCGGGCTTCGCCACGTACACACGCCAATCACTCACGCTGGAGGTGAGCCAGGTGCTGCGGCTCGATGGGAGGCTCGAAGTGGCCGGCGCGCGCGAATCGGTGAACATCAACACCGAAGCCCCGCTGGTGGACGCGGCCAGCAACACCATCGGCAAGACGGTGACGACGCGGGAGATTCTTGACCTTCCGTTGAACGGGCGCAACTTCACGCAACTCGGCCTGCTGCAGGCGGGCGTCGCCGATCTCACCAGCGGCCTGGCCACCGCGGGCGGCTCCCTCCGCGCCGGCCAGGCCTATTCGGTGAATGGCCAACGTCCGGAATCGAATAACTTCCTGCTCGATGGCGCGAAAAACGTGAACCGCATGGATGGCGGATTCGCCCTCCGCCCGCCTGTCGATTCCATCAGCGAGTTCCGCATCCTAACGCACACCGCCCCTCCGGAATACGGCGGCACGGCCGGCGCAAACACCTCCGTCGTCACCAAGTCCGGCACCAACCAACTGCACGGCGGGCTCTATCATTTCTTGCGCAACGATGTTTTTGACGCCCGCAATTTCTTTTCCGCGCAGGTGGAACCGCTCAAGCAGAACCAGTTCGGCGGCACGCTGGGCGGCCCCGTTCGCGCCAACAATCTGTTTTATTTCGCCTACGCCGAGGGCTTCCGAAACCGTCAGGGCATCACCCGGTCCTCCAGCGTTCCCACTCCGGCCCAGCGCGCGGGGCTGTTTGCCGGCGGGCAAATTCCCGCTTCGCAGTTGAGTTCCGCCGGCCTGCGTGCGGCCGCGCTTTACCCTCTGGGGAACACGACACCATCGGTATATACCGGCACGGTGGTGACGGAAAACGAGTCCAACCAGGCGGGCGGTAGAGTGGATCATTTCCTCTCCGAGCGGGACCAGTTGAACGCCCGCTATTCCTTCGCTGATGCCTACAACCGCAACCCCATCTCCATCCGCGGCTCCGATCTGCCTGGCTTCCCCGTTCGCGACGATCTACGCACCCACTCGTTCGCCGCCAATGAAACCCACGTCTTCACGCCCAACGCCGTGAACGCCTTCCGCGCGGCCTTCTTCCGCCACGGCTTTCTCTTCGATCAGCGGCTGAACAAGACCTCACCCCGCGACTTCGGCTTCAACTACGATTCGGCGTCGGCGGAAGGCCAGAGCGCGCCGTTCTTCAACGTCAACGGCTACTCCCCGGCAGGCGGCGCCATCACCGGCCCCCGCACCTCCACGCAATCCAGCGTCGAGTTTTACGATGCGCTCAGCCTGACGCGCGGGCGCCACTCGTGGAAATTCGGAGGCGAGATCCGGCGCCTGCACCTCAACATGTTCCAGGCCATCGCGCCAAATGCTTTCTTCGTGTTCGCGCCAACGCCGCCTTACAACGACGCGTTCGCGAATCTGCTGCTGGGCCGTCCGGTGGTTTTCTATCAGGGCCTGGGCGATCTTTCCCGCGGCATGCGCGGCTGGGAGAGCGCGCTTTTCGTGCAGGACGAGTGGCGCGTGAATCAACGCTTCACGCTGAACTACGGCGTTCGCTGGGAAGTGAACACGCCGCTCACCGAAGTCCGCAATCGCCTGAACGCCTTCGTTCCCGGTGTCCAATCAACTGTCCGGCCCGACGCCCCTCGCGGGCTGCTCTTCCCGGGCGACCCAGGCATTGCCGCGGGTATTGCTCCGGTTTTCAAGAAAGCATGGATGCCACGCTTCGGTTTTGCCTGGAATCCGGACGGCCGCGGCCTTCTCAGCGTCCGCGCCGGCTACGGCATATTCTTTGATCCCTTCGCCAACGGCGCCGGCGCCGCATCCCAGGTGCCGGTGAGTTCCCTTCCCTCCACCCAACTCATCCAGTTCAGCGGGCCCAATGTGAACTTCACCAACCCCTACGGCGGCAACGCCAGGCCCGCGGCGGACTCCTTTCCGCGCCCGCTGACACTCATCGTCATGGACCGCAACGCGCGGCCTCCCTATGCCCAGAATTGGAACTTTTCGCTCCAGCGATCACTTGGGGCTCATTACCTTCTGGACGCCCGCTACATCGGCAGCAAAGGAACACGGCTGCCCCGGAATATTGAGGCAAACCCAGCTATTTTCGGCCCCGGCGCCACCGCGCAGAACGCCGACGCCCGCCGGCTCCACGCGCCAGACTTCACCCACGTCGCCATGCTGAGCTACATCACCAACTCGACCTACCACGCCGCCCAAATGAGCCTCAGCCGCCGCTTCCAATCCGGCCTTGGCTTCAATGCTTCCTACTGGTTCTCCAAGACTCTCGACTACCTCTCGGCGATGAACCTGGTCGGCGCCGCCGCCCGTCCGCTGGCTGGTGAAAATGACATCGCGCAGAATCCGTTCGACCTTCGCGCTGAACACGGCCCCTCGCTCTTCGACGCCAAACACCGGTTGGCCGTGAGCGGCAGCGCCAACCTGAAATGGGGCTGGCAGTTGAACGCCATTCTCTCCACTCACTCCGGCACGCCTTTCACTGTTTTCGATTCCACCAACGTCTCCGCCCAGGGCTCCCATCCGCCTATCTCCGGCTATAGCGGCGGCCGGCCCGATTTGATCGCTAACCCCAACACGGGTTCCCGCAGCGTGGAACAGTGGCTCCCTCGCGCGGCCTTCCGCCGGCTTAATCCCATTGCCGACGCTGGCCGCTTCGGCAACGCCGGCCGGAACATCGCCCGCGGCCCTGGCCTGGCGAATCTGGATCTCTCGCTGCTTCGGTCGTTCCCGCTTACGGAGCGGCTAACGCTCCAGTTCCGCGCGGAGGTCTTCAACGTCGCCAACCACGCCAATTTCTCAGTGCCGGTAAGCGATCTGAACTCTCCGAATTTCGGCCGCATCCTTGAGGCCGGACCGTCGAGACTGGGCCAGTTGGCACTGAAATTGAACTTCTGAACAGTTGGGATGCGCTACGATCAACGAGGAATGAACGCCAACGCCCCCACTCCTTACGACTACGATCTCCTCGTCATCGGCAGCGGCCCCGCCGGACACCACGGAGCTATCGAAGCGGCCAAACTCGGAAAGCGCGTCGGCATTATCGACAAATCCGCCGACCTGGGCGGCGTCTGCCTGCACACCGGCACCATCCCGTCAAAGACCTTGCGCGAAGCCGTGCTGTATCTATCGGGTTTTCGCCAGCGCAGCTTTTATGGGCGCGGCTACCGCCTGAAGGCACGCATTCACATCCAGGACCTGATGTTCCGCGTGAATGAGGTCATTAAGCGTCAGTACAGCGTCATCGAAGACCAGTTGCAGCGGCACGGCGTTCAGGTGATCGATGGCCACGCCAGCTTCACCGCCGGCGCGCATACATTGAAGGTCTCCAGCCCTCATGCCGAACGTGAACTCTCGGCCGCCAATATCCTCATCTCCTGCGGCACACGGCCGGCACGGCGCGAAGATATCCCTTTCGCGGCGCTTCAAGTCTTCGATACCGACGAGTTCATCAAGGTGACCGAAGGCGAGTTTCCCAAGTCTGTCATCGTCGTTGGCGGCGGCGTTATTGGCCTGGAATATGCCTCGATGGCCGCGGCGCTTGGAAGCGAGGTGACCGTTGTTGAGGTTCGCGACTCGTTGCTGCCCCATGTGGACGCAGAGATCACCCAGGCACTGATGTATCAACTTCGGCGGGCGGGCGTCACCTTCCGCCTTGGTGAAAAGGTCGTTTCCGTTGAGGCGCTGGATACCACGCCGCTCACCACGGTCGCGCATCTGGAGAGCGGCAAACGGCTGATCGCTGAAGCGCTGTTGTACGCCGTGGGGCGCCAGCCCAATACCGACATGCTGAATCTGGCGGCAGTCGGCATCCCGATGGAGCCGCGCGGGCACTTGAAGGTGAATGAAGCGTTTCAGACGCCGGTCCCCTATATTTATGCCGCCGGCGACGTTGTCGGCTTCCCCTCGCTAGCCTCCACGTCCATGGAGCAGGGCCGGCTGGCGGTCCGGCACATGTTCGGCGAAGTGGCAGAGAACCGGCCGGAACTTCTGCCGTTCGGCATATACACAATTCCCGAAATTTCCATGGTGGGCAAGAATGAGATCCAGCTTACGCAGGAGAAGGTGCCGTATGAAGTGGGCCTGGCGCAGTTCGATGAAGTGGCCAAGGCGCAGATCACCGGCGACCAGTCCGGCCTGTTGAAACTCATCTTCCATGCCGAGACGCTGCAACTGCTCGGCATTCACATTTTGGGCGACAACGCGAGCGAACTCGTTCACATCGGGCAAACGGTGATGATGACCGGCGGCACGATTGAAGCGCTGGCGAAGACTGTTTTCAACTATCCATCGCTGGCCGAAGCCTACCGCGTGGCCGCCATGAATGGGCTCGATAAACTGCGGCGCCGCTAACGATTCAGCCGGAGCGTCCAAGCATTCAGCTTGCCGGTGTCAGCCTTGTCGCGGTCGGCGACTTTTAGCTTCCATGTGCCCGCCATCGGCTGACCGCGCAGCGCGGACAGCGCCGGCAGCGTTGCGGGAGTCAGCGTCTTCACGATATTGTCCGCCGAACCACCGGCGCGGTTGTGCAGGCTGACCGCCGTCCCCGCGGCTGACACCAGCGTGACTTCCAGGTCGCCGATGTAGGTGTGCGTGATATCCAAGCCCACGGCAAGATCACCAAGGTTGCCCGTCGCCGTTACGGCGAACGTCCGTTCCACGCCGGCGGCGTTGTTATCCGGAATGGCCAACCCCGGCGCGTCGCGCAGGTCTACTGCCGCCGCCACGCCAGCCGTCAGTTCCAGTTCCCACCGGTTCAACAGCCCCACGTCCGCCGAGGCCACATCGGCAACCGCCAGCGTCCAGGCTCCGGCGATGGTTTCGCCGGCGAACGAACCCAGCAGCGGTGTATCGGCGGCCTGAAACGTCTTCACCAGATTGTCCGCGCTGCCGCCCTGCCGCTGGTGCAGCGTCACGGCGCGGCCCGATGGCGAGGTCAACGTCACCACCAGATCGCCGATAAACGTGTGGGTGATATCGACGCTCACTTTGACCGCGCTCACGCTCCCGGCCTCTGTGAACGCGATGGAGTCGCGAACGCCCGCCGGTGTGTTGTCGGGGATTGTCACCCGCGGCGCGCTCGATTTCCGGAGTCCCTGTTGCTCGTCTGCGCGCAGCCCCAGCGCCTCCACCACGGCCGCTTGCGCGTTCACGTTGCCATGCCCGAACCACGGACTCCACGTTCCGTCCGCCGATCCGATGTTTTGAAACGCGCCATTCTGGAACGGACCGGCCGGGGAAATATCCCACGACGTATCCGGGTCGAACGCCGCGGGCGGCGTGCGCGGGTAGGGTGTGAAGTCGAGGTCCTTCGCCGCCGTGCGCTTCAGTATCGACAACACCTCCGCCGCGGTCAACGCCGGATTGGCCGATATCACCAGGGCCGCAATTCCGGCCACCAGCGGCGTCGCGCTGGAGGTGCCGCCAAACGAATCGGTCACCGTCGTCACCTGTGTCCCTTCGACAGTGGTGATTCCCAGCCCCGGCACGTTCACGCGTTGATACTCATGCACGTTGCTCGATGGCGCCGTAATGCCGATTCCCGTTCCGTAGTTCGAATAGTGGCTCCGCTGCGCATTGCTGGCCAGCGCGGCCACGTGCATCACGCCCGGAATCGACGTCAGGTTATGGGTGAACACCCGCGAGGTCTCCACGCCAATCCAGGACGTGAAGCCCGGCGCCCAGCCATCGGTGAACGGAATGTCCAGGTTTCCGGAGTGCTGAATCGGGCAGTTCTCATTGCCGGCCGCGAAGAGGACGACGATCCCTTTCCCTCTGCGGCCTCCCGTCTCGGTTAACTGGCGCACGCGGTTGATCACCATCGACGAGAAATTCATATCCGGCGAATTTCCCCATGAATTTGAGATCACGTCGACCTTGTCAGCCATCAGCGCCAGCGCCGCCAGGAACTTGGAATCGTTGATCAGAAGAGACGCTCCGCTTGATTCCCACTTCACGGGAAACAGCTTGCACGCTGGTGCCGCGCCCACGGTGAGCGAACCATCCACTTCGGCCGCGATCACACCCGCGCAGGCTGTGCCATGGTCGGCTCCGGTTTGATACATCTTCGCGGGATTGGCGCCTGGGGACTGATTGGATATCAATGTGCTGCCCTGAAAGTAAGCCCAGCCGGCGAACTTGTCCGGGCCGTCGAAGTCGCGGTGGTCCAACCGGCAGCCATCGTCGGTGACACCCACCACCACCTCCGCGCTTCCAAATCCGTCCATCGCCTGCCAGGCGCCCTCGCACCGCGACGACGAGCGCGCATCCACCTCGGCGTTCGCAAAATGCGTATGCAGATGCCACTCTCGGGCATACGCCGCGTCGGCCGGCAGCGTGATGGCATACCGCGAAACGCGCATATTCAAATCGTGGTCTACCCGTTCGATAGCGGGTTCGTTCTCCGTCAGAGTCACCACCAGCTTCACCGGGTTCATGCCCGTATGGTCGGTCAACTGATACAAGAACTCTCGGTCCGAGAACGACTGGAGTTTTACCAGGCTGTACTTGGCCGCGAACGCGTCCAAGTCGCCCAGCGCCGGCGCGCTTTTGAACGTAACCAGCAGCCGGTCCGTGATCAGGAACTCCTGCCCCGTTTCGGCCACGTCGTAGGCGTGGTGCGCCGGCGCCACCTCTCGCGCATCCGCCATCGCCTGATCGAGCGCCGCCGCCGTCGTGGTGATGCGCATGGAGTGCGGCGATACCAGTTCTTCGTCCAAAACTTCCACTCCCGGCAGTTCGTCGGCGCCAGCACGTACAACAAACTGGTCCGGCCGTTTCGTCAACGGAACTTTTTCTCCATTGCGGTAGGTATACAGTTGCGGTGGGGTGGCTTTCGCGGCCGCCTTTTCAGTATTCGGAGGAGTCTTCCTGGTAGCCATACGCGGAAATAGTGCTGCTTCCACGCGGATCGTATCACGCCTGTTCTTCCGTGAATATGGAGTCTGCGAGGAAATTTACAGCGGACTTCAAAAATCAGTTGCACAACACGAACAAACAAGTTAAGTTGAAATTGTCAGCTCGTCGATTACAACCGTGGAGGTGCCCACCGGCCTCCAGTCTCTTGGTCCTTCGTTTCGTAGTTAGTGAATTCAGAGGGACATTTCGGAGATCCAGTCTTCCACTGCAATCTCCAGTCCTAGTTGTCGATTGTCTGTCCAATGTAGTTGTTCAATCGCTCGTGAATCGGCGGCTGGCTGTTCGCAAGCATTGTTTTTCTGTTCAAGCCGACGGGATTCGCTCGCTTTTTGGGCTTCCCCATCTACTACACAGGAGGTACAACTGGCTAATTTTTCCGGCAGTACAGCGGCAGAGCTATCGGCGGTGCGCAATGGCCGCCAATGTTTAAGTCTGTTCTGGTAGTGTTAGTAAGTTCGTGAGTGTCCGCCGCTGTTTGCGTTTTGTTTTAGGATTAATAGTTGTAAGTAAGTCGTTCTGTCTTTGCAGTGCATAGAGGGGAGAGTGTGTGACACCACTCTCCCTTTTGTGTTTCGCTTGGACGCTGCTACGCCAGCATTTTCCGCACTACTTGTCCCCGCACGTCCGTCAACCGGAAGTCCCGGCCCATATGCCGGTACGTAAGGCGCGTATGATCGAACCCCAGGCAATGCAGAATCGTCGCCTGCAGGTCGTTGACATGCACCGGGTCTTCGGTCACATGCAGCCCCAGATCGTCCGTTTTCCCGATTGTGACGCCGCCGCGAATGCCGCCGCCCGCGGCCCACATGGTGAAGCAGTTGGCGTGATGGTCGCGGCCCGCCTTGGCCTCCTCCGCGTTCCGGAAATCTCCCAACGGCGTGCGGCCAAATTCGCCGCCCCACACAACTAACGTCGAATCCAGCATCCCTCGCTGTTTCAGGTCTTGAATCAGCGCCGCCACAGGTCCGGCCGTTATATCGCAATTCTTCTTTAGGTCTTTTTCCAGTTCCGTGTGCTGATCCCAGGAGGAATGCGTCACCATCACCACGCGCACGCCGCGCTCCACCAACCGCCGCGCCATCAAGCAATTTGTTCCAAACGCGCGGGTGGTCTCCTGGTCCAACCCATATGCGGCCTTCGCGGCCGCCGTCTCTTTCCCCAGGTCCAACAACTCCGGGGTGCTCAGTTGCATCCGCGCGGCCATCTCGTAGGATGCGATTCGCGACGCGATCTCACGGTCGCCGGTCTTATCCAGCCGCGCCCGGTTCAACTCCCCCACCAGCCCAAAGTCCTGCCCCTGCTCTTCCGCGGTCACGCCTTTCGGGTTCGACAGGTATAGCACCGGATCCCCCGTCCGCCGGAACAGGACTCCCTGATGGCTCGACGGCAAGAACCCGCTCGACCACTGGGCCGACTGACTCATATTGTTCTTCCCCGTGCTCAAGACGACGAAGCCGGGCAGGTCCCGCGACTCGCTGCCCAATCCATACAACACCCACGAACCGAGCGTCGGCCGCCCAGGCAGCATATGACCGGTGAACAGAATCAGGTCGGCCGGCTGATGGTTAAACGCGTCGGTGTGCATGGACCGGACAATGCACAGCTCATCCGCAATTGGCCCCCACGCCGAGATCCAGTCGCTGAACTCCGCCCCGCCCTGCCCGTATTTCTGAAACGGCCGCTTGCACCCCAGGACCTTTGCATTCGGCTTAATGAACGCAAACTTGAAATCCTTCGTCATCGATGGCGGCAATGGTTCTCCATGCCACTTCGCCAGCGCCGGTTTGGGGTCCAACAAATCGATCTGACTCGGCGCGCCTTCCATGTAGAGGAAGATCAGATTCTTCGCCTTTCCCGCGAAATGCGGCGCCTTTGCCGCGAACGGATCGGCCGCCAGGACACCGGCCAGCCCCGCCAATCCCACGCCGCCCGACGCCCGTGTCAGGAAATCCCGCCGCCGCATTGTCTCCAGAAAGTTATTCACGGGTCACAAACTCATCGGTATTCAGTAACGCGCGGCTTGCTCCGAACCATCCCCGTTTAGCCACGTGGCTGAGCACAGCGTCCCGCTCACGCCCCGCCGGCGGACGTCCGTAGCAAAGCGCGAACGCCCGATCCACGCGCGTCGCTTCCGGCTCTTTCTCGATCCGCGCCGCCAGCGCCCGCGCCGCTTCGACGAAGACAGGATCGTTCATCAGGTTCAGCGGCTGCAATGGCGTATTGGAAGTCTCCCGCCGCGAACAACTCACCGTCCGGTCCGGTACATCGAACGCCATTAGCAGCGGATAGGCCGCCGTGCGCTGCAGGAAGATGTATAGTCCGCGGCGGTATTTCTCCTCACCCTTGGTCTCTTCCCACTTCATGGAATATTGCAAATCGGCCACGCCATCGGGCTGCGGCGGGCGTATACTTTCGCCGCCAATTTTCTGGTTCAACAGCCCGCTCACGCGGAGCGCCGCATCGCGAATCAACTCCGCCGGCAACCGCAATCGCGACTGGCGCCCCAGCAGCGTGTTCAAAGGGTCCGCCGCTGTCAGATCCTCCCGCGCATCGGACGTTTGCCGGTAGGTGGCCGATGTCACCAGCAGGCGCACCATCCGTTTCATGCTCCAACCCGTGTCCCGAAACTCCGCCGCCAGCCAGTCCAGCAATTCCGGATGGGTCGGCCGCTCGCCCTGCGCCCCAAAATCTTCGGACGTCCGGACGAGGCCGCGGCCAAACAGTTCCTGCCACAAACGGTTCACCGTGACCCGCGCCACCAGCGGATTCTCCCGCGAAACGAGCCATTCGCCCAGCGCCCGCCGGTCCCGTGAGCCCGCCGGCATCGCAGGCAAAGAGGCCGGAGTGGCCGCTTCCACCGCCGCGCCCTTGTCCGCCCAGTTCCCGCGAATCCGCACATGTGCCGGCCGGCGCTCGCCATTCTCTTCGAGCGTCATCACGCCTTCCCGCCGCGGGAATCGCTCGTCCAATTTCTTGAGCTTTTCCGAGAGTTCCTTCAGCTTCAACTCGTCGAATTTCGCCTTGCCGATCGCTCCCGCAGAGTTTTGTGCGAAGTAGTCGACCAGCGCGTCCTGCTCGCGTGCCGTCCGTGCCTCTCGTTTTTTCAAGAGAGTCCGCCGCCCGTGGTCCACGCGCTTGGAATAGGAGTCATACGTCACATCCCACAGCGGGCGCTTTCCCGGATTGGCCAGTGCGTCCCGCATCCCGTCTTCCCAAAACTGCAGACTCTCTTCAATGCCATAGCCGCCCACCAGAGAATCCCGCTCCGCGCGATAGGCAGCGGGTTGCGGCGGTTCCAGGTCGAGTTCATCGGCATTTTCGAAAAACGCCATCAGCGAATAAAAATCCCGCTGCGAAATCGGGTCGTATTTGTGGTCATGACACTGCGCGCAGCCTATTGTCAGTCCCAGCCATACCGTGCCTACCGTGCTTGTGCGATCCAGCAGTTGTTCAAACCGGATGCGGTCCAGTTCCACGCCGCCCTCGCGGCTCGTAATCGTCTGCCGGTGAAAACCCACCGCAACGGGCTCCCCGGCGAACTGGGCCACGGTAAACCGGTCAAACGGCATGTCGGTATTGAATGCTTGAATCACCCAGTCCCGGTACCGAAAAGCGAACGGCCGACCGTAGTCTTGCACGCCGCCCTCGCTATCGGCGTACCGCGCGAGGTCGAGCCAGTGGCGCGCGAACTTTTCGCCGTAGTGCGGCGAGGCGAGCAGCGAATCCACCAACCGTTCATAGGCATCCGGGCGCGGGTCATTGACAAACGCCGCCATCTCCTCCGGCGCCGGGGGCAATCCAATCAGGTCCAAATAAACCCGCCGCCCGAGCGTCCGCCGGTCAGCTTCCGCCGAAGACCGCAAACCGCGCGTGGCAAGCGATTTCTCAATGAACCAGTCAACCGCGTTCCGCCCCGCCGGCACCGCGGCCCGAGAAATCGGCGCGAACGACCAGGGCCGCGTTCCCGCCGCCCAGGCACGGAGCACCGCGAGTTCTTCGGCCGGCAACGGCCCGCCCGGCGGCATCTTGGCCGCGCCGGTCATTTCGGCCACTCGCTGCGCAGCCCGAGCAGCCACCGTCTCGTTGTCCAGCCGCAGTTTGCCCATCTGCCGGCTCGCCCCATGGCAGCCATAGCAGCGACGTTCCAATATCGGCTGGACCTCGCGAGTGAAGTCCGCCGCGCCGCAAAAGGCCGGAATGGCCAACAGCCATGTGATTGGATATCGACGCAGCACCTCTGGCGAGACTATCACCGGCCAGCGCCGTCGGCAACATTGTTTAGAAGACGCGGACCGGCTATCAGCGATCGAAGAAACAGGTCAATTCTTCCAACGGCATGGGCCGCGCAAAGTAGTAACCCTGCGCCCCATGCACACCCAGTTCCCGATAGGACGCCGCCATGCCCGGCGTTTCCACGCCTTCGGCCACGACGCTGGCGCTGGTAGCGTTCGCGAACGCCACCAGCGCCGCCACCAGCGCGCGCGCCGTGGCGTCATCGCCCACAACTCGCGCCAGAGATAGATCCAACTTGATGACATCCGGCCGGAGTTGCACCAAGTGTTGCAGACTCGAAAACCCCGCCCCCGCGTCGTCCATCGCCAGTTTGACACCTTCCGTTCGCAACGGCCGCAGGGATCTTTGCAGCAAGTCAAAATCATCGACAATCGAGTGTTCTGTCACCTCCAGCACGATTCGGGAGAGCGGAAATCCCGCCAAGACGCTGGCCAGCCGCCCACTCCGAATCAACGTGGGACTGCAGTTCAACGCGAGGTACGCCTTTCCGGGAATGCATCGCAGGGACTGCGTCGCGTTTCTGACCGCGTTCAACTCCAACTCCACGCCCATTCCAATCGCATCCGCCGCCTTGAACCATTTATCCGGAGACCGGTCCGGGACCAGCGAGAAGCGGGCCAAGCCTTCCAGCCCCATCACAGTCTCCGTCGCCAGATCGACAATTGGCTGGTAGACCACCGCGGGTTGATTGCGGGCAAGCGCGCTTTCGATAACCGCCCTATCGGCCTGGCCTCTAGCATCGGCGGAGCGTTGCCGCGATAAGTCGCCCGCAATGATATCGGCGAAGGCATGCATTACCTCCAGATCGCGGTCTTGCAGCTTATAGTTGGGTTTGGCCCGGAAGCAGCACAGCGTGCCGTACAACTCGCCGGAAGCCAGCCGGACGGGCACTCCAATATGCGAGCCGATGGGGACATTCCGCGTAAAATCGATCTCCATCGCCGCAGCGACCTGGGATGTATCCGCCATCAATTCCGGCAGCCGGCCGTCCACAATACGCTGACAATAGCCGACAGAAAGGGGGATCACATCACCGGGACAGACTAGTGTCTGTTCGCGATCGGCCGTCACGAACCGAATCCGTCTGCGGTCACCGAAGAACTCGGAGATGAAGCCAACCTCCATACCGAGATGCTTCCGCAGCGCGGTGAGCACCGCCGTTATCGCACTGTCGCTGTCCGGGGAGGGCCGCGCGGGGTATATGCCGGTATCGTTCAAATCGCCCGTTCCAATACGCCGCGGACAATCGAACTCGCCTTGTCCGCGGAAGCCGTGTTAGATAATCCCGGGCGCTTCGCCGAAAGGGCAAGAAAATAGGCAGTAGGACACCCCAATGTATATCAGCAAACTGGTGGAACGTCCAGAGGCCGGATATGCCGGAGCGGTCCAATAAATCCGCCTTCCGGAAACACCGCTGTAACAAGCGTCTGATAAAATGAAACTACGTCCTCCCCACCACTTTGAGGTTGGTAATTCTATGCACAAAAAAACTACCCTGCTCGCTTTGCTGATGCTATGCGTGCCGGCCGGCGTGTTTGCCCAAGCCGTAGCCGGTTTCGGCGGCATCTCTGGCGTTGTTCGCGACGCCACCGGCGCCGTCGTCCCTTCCGCGAATGTCATTGTTGAGAACCCCTCCAAAGGCATCCGCCGTACCCTTACTTCGAATGACGCCGGCGTGTTCGCCGCACCGGCATTGGTGCCCGCCGCCGGCTATGCCGTCCGGGTGAATAAAGACGGCTTTAACGCCTTTGAGGTAAAGGACATCGAGGTCCTGGTAGGCCAAAATGTCAACATCAACGTACCGCTGGCAGTCTCCGGCGCCGCGACGCAGGTGGAGGTGACCGACGCCGCGCCGATCGTTGAGCAAACCAAGACGGGCATCTCTCAGGTGGTCAATTCCAAACAGATTCAGGAACTGCCTATTAACGGCCGCCGCGTGGACGCCTTCGCGCTGCTTACACCGGCCGTCGTCGCCGATGGCACGTTCGGCCTCGTCAGCTTTCGCGGCATTGCCGGCGGCAACGCGTTCCTGACCGATGGCAATGACACGACCAACAACTTCTACAATGAAAACGCCGGCCGCACGCGCATCTCGTCGCAGATCTCCCAGGACGCGGTGCAGGAGTTCCAGGTGCTCACCAACGGCTACTCGGCGGAATTCGGCCGCGCCTCCGGCGGTGTGATCAACACCGTCACCCGTTCCGGCGGCAACAACATTCACGGCACCGGCTACTGGTTCTTCCGCAATCAGGATTTCAACGCCCGCGACCCTTACGCGACCATTAACCCCGAAGAGCGGCGAGACCAGTTTGGCGGCTCCATCGGCGGCCCCATCAAGAAGGACAAGATCTTCTACTTCTTCAACGGCGAGGCCACGCGCCGCAACTTCCCGCTCATCGCTTCTCTGACGCAGCCACCGCTGTTTAACGCCGCCGGAACCTTCGTTGGCACTTGCACGGCCACGGCCGCCCAATGCGCCGCCGCGCAGGATTTTCTGAAGCGCCAGTTCCAGGTTCTGGACCGGACGGCCAACTCCGAGCTCGGATTCGCCAAGGTAGACCTTCGCCCCACGGAACGCCACGCGGTCAGTCTCTCTTTCAACTACCTGCGCTGGATTTCGCCCAACGGCATTCAGACGCAGGCCGTGCTCAACAACGGCAACGGCGTGGGCAATAACGCAAACTCCACCGTTCGCACGCGCTACGGACGCGCCTCCTGGACGTTCATTCCCACCAACACGATAGTCAATGAAGTCCGTTATGGATGGTTCAAAGACCGTCTGTTCGACGATGTGAGCGAATCGCTCATTCCCGCGCTGACGGGCCGCGTGCAGATCTCCGTGCAAGGTCAGGGAAACCTCGGCGTTGCCGACGCCTACCCGCGGCTGAACCCTTCGGAAAACAAACATCAGATTGCCGACAACTTAACGTGGACGGTTGGCAAACACACCGTCAAGTTCGGCGGCGACTTCGTCTCCGCCCGCGACTACAACGACATTCTCCGGAACCAGAACGGTACATATAGCTATCCGAACTTTACCGCCTTTGCCATGGATCTCACCGGCAACACGACGGGAGCGAAACGCTGGCAGAGCTATTCCCAGCGTTTCGGCCAATCCGTGGTGGACACCACCATCCGCGATGTCAGCTTCTACGTACAGGACCAATTCCGCGCGACCCAGCGCCTGACAGTCAACTACGGCATTCGCTACGAATACCAGAGCTTCACCCAGCCCCGGATCGTGAATCCGGACTACGCCGCCCAGACGGGCAATATTCCGTCGTACGGCAAGAATTGGGCGCCTCGCATTGGGTTGGCCTATTCGATGAACAATAACCGCACCGTGCTGCGGACTGGGTATGGCATTTTCTACGCACGCACTCCGGGCGGACTGATCAATACACTGCACCTGGAAAACGGCGTCGTGCAGAAGCAGATCAGCCTGAACAGCGCCATCGCAGCGGACTTGGCGATCGGACCGGTGTTCCCCAACAAACTCGCCGGAATCGACCGCAACCCGCCGGCCGGCACCATCGACATTTCGATGGCCGCCCGGAACATGCGCAATCCCTATACGCAACAAGGCGACGTCGGCATTGAGCACGAAATCACGCGCGACCTGGGGCTTACCGTGAGCTACCTGTGGAGCCGCGGCGTACAACTCTACACGGTTCGCGATTTGAACGTCGGCCCGCTGGGCGCCGATGTTACCTACCGGATTAACGACACGGCGGGCAACCAGGTTGGCACCTACACCACGCCCACCTACCGGCTGGCCAATCGCGTGGACACCCGTTGGCGCGGCGTGGGCCAGATCGAAAACGGAGGCCGCAGCTATTACGACGGCATGGTGGTGCAGATGCGCAAGCGCTTCTCGCAGATGTGGGAAGGTTCGGTGGCCTACACGTGGTCCCACGCCATCGACCTGAACCAGAGCGGCGGCAACAACAACATCTTCTTCTCCGGCCGGCCGTTCAACCTTCAGAACGGTAACTACGCCCTCGATAAGTCGAGTTCTGTGCTCGATCAGCGCCACCGCTTCGTTGGCACGGCGATGTTCACACCCACCTTTACGAAGAAGACGGACAAGTTCTCCCGCTGGATCATCAACGGCTGGCAGCTTTCCAACATCTTCACCGGGGCCAGCGCCCAGAACGCCACGCCGACGATTTTCGTCAGCGGCAACCCGTTCGCAGGCGCGGCGTTCAATAACACGCTTAACGGCTTCGGCGGTTCCACCCGCGTGCCCTTCCTGCCCGCGGCCAGCCTGGACATCGACCAGATTGTCCGTCTGGATTCGCGGCTCTCGAAGATTGTGGCCATCACGGAGCGCTATCAACTGTTCCTGAACTTCGAGGCGTTCAATGTGTTCAACCACGTTTCCAACACGGCGGTATTGACGCAGGCCTTCCAGGCCACCGCGGGCGTGTTGAACCCCACGCCCCGCCTGGGCCAGGGCACCGCCAGCCAGGGCTTCCCGGACGGCACCAACGCTCGGCGCGCCCAGTTCAGCGTCCGGTTCGTGTTTTAACCCGAACGGCAGCGACAACCAACCAGAAGGCCGGGTCCCCCCCGGCCTTCTTTATTTGTGGAATCCTGATAACCTCAGGGTACGGATTTCGCGTTTCCATTACGGAGGAACGATTCTCATGGCTTTTTGTCCGAATTGCGGGGCCCAGGTACAGGGCGCGTTCTGTATGCGGTGCGGCAGTCCGGTGGCCGGCGCGCCACAACCGCCCCAGGCTCAACAGCCACCGCAACAGCAGCCACCCCAGCAGCACGGAGGATGGCCGCAGCAACAGCCTCCGCAGCAGCCGTATGGCCAACAGCAGCAGCCAAACTACGGGCAGCAGCCGCCACAGTACAGCCAGCCCCAATACGGGCAACCGCAGTACGGGCAGCCGCAATATGGCCAGCCTGCGCCGGCCGCCAGCGGTCTGGAAGACAATGTCGCCGGTGCGCTCTGCTATCTTTTCACGGTCATCACCGGAGTGGTCTTCCTGGTTCTGGAACCCTACAACAAGAACAAACTCATCCGCTTCCACGCATTCCAGGCCATCTTCTTCGGACTCGGGGCGTTTGCGGTGAATATCGCCATCACAATCGTTTCCACGATCTTGCGGAGCCTTCTGAACTACTCGCTGTACTTCATCCCGGCGCTGCTTAGCCTTGCCGTTGGGTTGGGCCTGTTCGGGGTCTGGATTCTGCTGATGTACAAGGCCTACAACCGCGAGTACTTCAAATTGCCGATTATCGGCGACCTGGCCGAAAAACAGGCGTAGCCAGATGGCATCGAGCCGCGTCAAAACTCTGTGACCGTTCGCGCAATTGTACTCTCCGCAGCCGCGGCCGCCCTCGCCTGGGGGCAGCCCATGACCTTGCCGAAAATCGGCATCATCGACTACTTTGGGCTGAAAAAGGCCAGCCGCGAGCGGGTTGAGAAAGCGCTGGAAGTAAAGCCGGGCGGCCCGCTGCCGAAGTCCAAGGGCGAAATTGAAGGCCAGATTGAACTCGTCAACCTGGTGACGCGCGCGCAACTGGAGGCGGTCTGCTGCGAAAACGGAGACGCCATTCTCTACGTAGGCATCCTTGAGAAAGGGGGGCCGGTGTTCGAGTTTCATGAGCCGCCCTCCGACGAAACGCTGCGCCTGCCGGAGCCGATTGTCGACACATGGAACCTGTTCATGGAGCAGGTGCAAAACGCCGTCCGCGAGGGCAAAGCGGCGGAGGATCTGACAAACGGCCATAGCCTGATGCAGCACGCTGCCGCGCGGGAACTGCAGTTGAGGTTTCCGGAAATGGTGGACAAGAACCTGCCCGCCATTCGCGATGTGCTGCGGAAGAGCGTGGACGAGACCGAGCGGGCGATTGCCGCCTACGTCATCTCCTACGCCACCAAGAAAGCGCAGGTGGTGGACGACCTGCAATACGCGATCCAGGACCCCGACGATGGCGTACGCAACAACGCCATGCGCTCGTTGGCTGGCCTGGCGGTGCTGGCCAAGCTGAAGCCCGAGTCCGGGCTGGTGATCAGTTCCACCTGGTTTGTGGAGCAGATGAATTCGATGACGTGGAGCGACCGCAACAAGGCGGCGTTCGCGCTGGTCTCCATGACCGAAAACCGCGACCCGCGAACGCTTGGCATATTGAAAGAACGGGCGCTGGATTCGATGGTGGACATGGCGCGCTGGCAGCATCTGCCGCACGCATTGCCGGGCTTCATTCTACTTGCCCGCACCGCCGGGTGGGAAGAAAAACGAATTCAGGAGGCGTGGGCCGCCGGTACGCACCGGGCCGGGGTGGACGAGATCCTGAAGGGCTTTGAGGCCGAGGCGAAAAAGAAGAAGAAGAACTAGCGGAGGCCTTTCGCTTTCAGGTAGGCAATCAGCGCCGCCGGGTCGTCGGTAATGATGGCGTCCACTTCGGCGGCGATCAGTTTATCCCATTCGGCCGGTTCGTTTGCCGTCCAGGGAACGACGATGAGCCCGGCCTTGTGGGCTGCCGCCACCTCCTCCGGTTTCACGGTCCGGATATTCGGGCTCACTATGCCCGCACCGGCCTCCTTTGCCACGGCGAGCAAATCCCGGTGCGGCTGTTTGGCGTTGTTTGGATACAGCGCCGAAAGACGAATCTTCGGCTCCAGCTTCTTCATGGCGTGAAGTGTCCGGAAATCGAAAGATTGCAGAATCACGCGACTGGTCAGTCCGTTTTTTCGGACCGCTTCCAGCAACAGCACGGCAAAGCGCTCCGGCGTCGGAGTCTGTTCCGGGCGGGCCGGGGAAATCTTGGTTTCAATATTGAACTCCACCCGCGAACCCTTGGCCTTCACCAAATCGAAAACCTCCTGGAGCGCCGGCGCGCGTGTTCCCGGAACGGCCTGTTGTTTCGGGTAGTCCGGGTTGGCTTTGGCGCCGCAGTCCCATTGGCGCAGTTCGGCAAGGGTCATCTTCCGGATCAGCGTCTCCGCGCCGGCCGGCCCCTGGCAATACGCCGGGTTCATTCGCGCGTCGTGGGATACCACGAGCACGTCATCTTTGGTGACGGCGAGGTCCATTTCCAGTACATCCACCCCCTGTTCCATGGCGTAGGAAAAGGCGGGCAGACTGTTTTCCGGGCGAACGGCGCGGGCGCCGCGATGGCCGTGGACCTGAATGCGGGGAGCGGCGTTGGCAAGGGGCATGAGAATGAGAAGCACGGGCAGTATAATCGAGGTGCGCACGTAGGTCAGCGTATCAGTTTGAAGCTACAGGAGGATGAAATGAACCGCCGCCAGTTCACCAAGACAGCCGCCGCCGTTACCGCTGCGAGCTATTCCCGCATTCTGGGCGCCAATGAGCGGGTCCAGATGGGATTCATCGGTCTTGGCAACCGCGGGGACCAGGTTCACGAGGGATTCCTGGAGTATGGCGATTCGCGCACCGTGGCGATCTGCGATCTGCGCGATGATTATCTGGACTTCGCCGGAACCAAATCCCGCGCCACTCCCAAACGATACAAGGACTACCGGAAACTGCTCGACGATAAAGACGTGGAGGCGGTAGCCATCGCCAGCCCGGACCACTGGCATGCGCTGATGTTTGTCGACGCCTGCCGCGCCGGCAAAGATGTTTACGTGGAGAAACCGCTATCGTTAACCGTTACTGAAGGGCGGCGAATGGTGCAGGTGGCGGCCGAAACAAAGCGCGTCGTACAAGTTGGCATTCAACGGCGATCGTCAAAGTTTCTGCAGGAAGCGGTGGATTATCTGACGAGTGGCGCGCTGGGCAAGATCAGCGTTGCGCGCGGATTTCACGTGCAGAATGAAGCGCCGAACGGCATTGGCAACGCCGCCGATAGCGCGGCGCCCTCGGCGGAGATGTGGGACCAGTGGCTGGGCCCGGCGCCGAAAGTGCCGTATAACCGGAACCGGACTTTCTACAATTTCCGCTGGTTCTACGACTATTCGGGCGGCCAGATTACGAACTTCGGGGTCCACTACATGGACATGCTGCGCTGGGCGCTGGGCAAGCAGACGCCCCGGGCGGTGGTGGCCATTGGCGGCAAGTACGGCGTAAACGACAACCGGGAGATCCCGGACACCTGCGAGGTCCACTGGGACTTTGGCGACATGCTGATGGGCTTTGTGCAGTACAACGCCAACGCCGCGCCGGCCAGCGCAAGAGGGGCCGAAATGGAGATCCGCGGCACGCTTGGGACGATGAACATTTACTCGAACCGGTGGGAGATTGTTCCGGAAAAGACAACCGAGGTTTTGTTCGGCGCGCGGACGCCGCTCGACCGGGGTGTCGAGAAGGCCTATAACCCCTCCAAGAAGGCCTCGCTGGCGCCGAAGACAGTGGAGGGCACTACCAGCACCCCGCCGCACTGCCGGAACTTTCTGGACTGCGTGAAGAGCCGGGCGCGGACGAACTGCCCTATCGAGGAAGGCCACACATCGACCGCCAACACAGTGATCGCCCACATCGCACTGCGTACGCGGAGTTTCCTGGAATGGGATGGCAAAGCGGAACGGTTCACCAATAACGAAGCCGCCAACCGGTATCTGAGCTACAAATACCGGGCGCCGTACAAGCTTGGCTAGGGGGCCCTGTTTTCAAGGAGGAAGAGCGCGCTTCCGGGAAGGTCCGGCAGTTTGAGATCGGAGATAGCGTAGAGCATCGACCGGAGATCATTGGCCTGTAGCGACGCCATAACGTATTCGTCGAGAAAACCCAGCAGCGAATCGGTAAATGAGAAGTCGATGAGGCCGGTGAGGCTGCCAAAAACAGGGCTAGGGAGGAGGGCCTCGTCCGGGGACTCGGTTGGGGAGCAGAGGTGAAGAACGGACGGACTGACAGGCATGTAGGCGCCGGTCATTTCGGAACCGTAGGCGGCCGGCGGCAGCGCCAGCCCCGCGATGAGACACAAGACTCGCAGCATAGCCCGATGATGCGGCGCGCGTGCAGATGGGGCGATAGACCCGCAGGTGGAAAAAGCCAGAACTTAGGTTCTGGTCAGATCGGTTGCGGGAGGTACTGGGTCGCTGGAGAGCGGACGTTCGCAGGGGCAGCAATCCGAGCACCGGCGGCAGCGGCCGCAGAGGTGGGACTGGCAGGTATCCTTGGTACACCAGGCACAGATGGTGGCGGATGGCTCCGCGCAAATGGAACAGACAAAACAACGGGTGGTAACGCTCACTGACGGTCCTTTGCGGGGGCGGGAACGGGAGTTGGCTTGGGCCTGGCGACGGGCCGGGGCGGTGGGGGCGGCTGCTTGACAATGATCCCGAGGCAGCGCTGCGCCTCCGACTCCATCACGCGAAGTTCGCCCTCTTTGGAGTTCGCCAAATCGAGAGCATACTGTTTCAGGCTTTCGCGATTGGCGGAGTTTTCGTCGGCCACGCCGAGCAAAAGATCGGCCAGGGCCGGATTCTGATAGCGCCGGACGCCGCTGGCGAGGGAGCCAAGATAGACGTTCAGGCCGTCAAGCCGGAACAGTGTATCAAGCGCAAACGAGAGCCGGGTGGGGTCCTTCGCCAATTGCCCCGAGGAAGCTTGCAGGCCGAGAATGGCGTTCTTCACGCTCTGCCACTGCGCCTGATAGGCGTCGGGAGCGCCCTGGTCTTTCCAGGAACCCGGATTTATCTCATTGACGAGAGGCTCAAGTTTCCTGGCGTTATTGACCAGGCTATCGAGAAGTTTGCGGGTCTCCCATTCCGGCGGAATACCGGCGGATTGGGCAGACAGCGCGGCCGCGGTCAGGCCGATCGACCAGAGTAGGGTGAGAACGCGCATAGCCCTATTTTGAACTACTGGGGCGGCGGCGGGGGAGGAGGAGGAGGAGGCGGCGGCGGCGGGGTAGCGCCCGTATCGCCAGGGATCCCGCCGCCACCGGGTGCGGGTGCGGGTGTGCCGGCGCCACCGCCGGACCCTCCGCGCGGCATGCGATAGATCGCCGCGGAGACGGCGTCGCTGGCGGTTTGCAAGGCACGTTTAAGGGCGTTGCCCTTGTCGAATGTCGATTTGGCAAGCGGCTGGGTCTTGTAAACCCGCAGATACTCCCCTTCGCTCAACATCTTCGGAGTACTGGTGGGAATGAGGGCGTGGCGAACGGCTACCAGCCCTTCTTCAACGAGCACCAAAGTCGTCGCGTCGGCGTCCTCAATCTGGACGTCAAAAATAGTGCCGCGCACGGAGATGACGGCGGTGGGGGTAGTCACACGGTTGGGATTGGGCTGCCCGCCGAACTTCTGGACGTGAACCTTCACCCGGCCCAGGAACAGGTCAAGCAGGTCCTTCCAATCGCCAGCGTTGTTCCTGAATACGACGTGAGAATTGGCGAACACCTCAAACGTACTGCCGTCGTTCACCTGGAACAGCGCATAGCCATTGGCGCCGGTGACGATTTCCTGGCGCTTCTGCACCCAGTCACCAACGTTCAGAACCCAGGGCTCCCGGCCCTTCAGGACGGAGACCTGACCGGTTAACTGCAGGACCTGTGCCATGTATTGCTTTTCTTCCGGGAAGAGGTTGGGCAGTTGGGCGAAGGCCGGGCAGACGAAGAGCGCAGCGATAATGGCAAGCGATCCCTTGGTCATAGTCCGAAGCATGTTGGTCCCTGAAAGTACGATCGTGGGTATCTATCGGCAGTTACACTGCGGACACTATACCACGATTCGATTGTACCACTAAAATTGCATAGCAAAGAGGAGGCCCAAACCAGGAAATTCCTATAAAGCATATAGAATCAACAGTTTTTGAGCTCTGCTGCCGATAGGATAGGAGGATGAGACGTGAAAAACCGGGTACAATGGACGCAGTTGGTGAGTCTTTTGAGCACGGTTGGAACGTATCACCATAGATAGGATGAAGCGCACGGTCCGGACAATGTGGCTCCTGGCAACGCTGCTGGCGTTGGCGGGTGGAGGTGTGTTCGCGGAATGGCGTCACGTTGGCACGGCGGCGATGGACCTTCGGTTGAGCGGATTGGCGACCGGTCCGGTGGATGGCGTTGGCTGGTCTGCCGATGGGGGTACGATTCTTGCGCGGACGGCCGTGGGCCGGTGGCTGGCAACGGAGGACGGGGAAACGTGGAAAACGGCGGCGGGTCTGCCAGCGGCGGGAATCAGTGCCGTGGTAGACCGTCTGCCCGAACCGCGAGCGCAAGTGGTTGGAGGCGGTCGCGCGGGCTGGGCTTATGCGTATGGAGACCATGTCTGGCGGACCGAGGACAACGGGCGCAGTTGGCGGAACCTGACACAATGGAAACAGACGTCCTTATTGGGCGGGCCGGTGAGCGAGGCGGCGGTGCGGCCGGGCGTGCCAGAAGAGATTGTAGTGTCGACCGCGACGGGCGTTTGGAAGTCGGCCGATGCCGGGTTGACGTGGGCAAGTCTGAATGCGGCGCTGCCGCAGTTGCCGGTACGACGCATTGTGAGCCTGCCGCGAGAGACCACGGGCCTGCGGGTGGCGATGCTGGCGCCGAGCACAATGACACCGGCGGTGTTTGAATGGGCGCCTGGTGAACGTAGCGCATGGCAGCCCGTTCCGGGCCTTTTGCTGCGCGAACAGTTGGTTCGTTCGGCGTTGGCGCGAGAATTCGGCACCGTGGTGACGGCACTGGGATACAGCGGCGACACGGTCTATGCCGGGACGGAAGACGGGAGAATCTTTGTCTCGCTCGACCGGGGGGGAACATGGATGCCACCGGCGCAGAATCCGGGGGCGGTGGTGGAATCGTTCAGCCTGGACACTCGCGATCCGCGCCGGGCGGTGGTGAGCCTGCGGCGGCGGGAGGCTGGCGCGGTGGTGCTGCGGACCACCAATGGCGGCCTTATTTGGGACGACGTGACGGCAAACCTGGGACTGGCGGCGGTCTACGGGGTTGCGGCGAGTTTTGAATCGGGCGCGATATACGCAGCCACCGAGGCGGGTATCTATTGGACGGCCACTGATTTAACCGCCATGGGACCGGCAACAGCGTGGAAGAAGATGGGTGGTTCGTTACCGGACGCGCCGGTGTTCGACGTGAAGTTAGACGATTTAGGCCAGACGCTCTATGCCGCCGTCTATGGGTACGGAATCTACGCGGAAACGACACCGCACCGGATGCGGGAGTGGAAAATCGTCAGCGCGGCGGACTGGACAGCACGGGCGGCGGCACCCGGGTCCCTTATGAGCGTGCTTGGCGGCAAAGTGCAGAACATCCGGGCGGGCGAAAGGCCGGTGTTGGTGCTGAGCCGCGGCGAGCGCGAGACTCAGATTCAACTGCCGTACGACTTGCAGGGCACGACGGTTTCGCTGTCGCTGGAGGCCGAGGGCGGGCTGGTTCGTTCGAACCTGCCGTTGGCCGCCGCCGCGCCGGCGATACTGGTGGATCGGGACGGAACGCCCATGGCGATGGACGGCGCCAACGGCGCGTTGCTCGATGGGAGCAATCCGGCGCGGGGCGGCTCCCTGATACAGGTGCTGGCGAGTGGATTGGGCAGAGTGTCGCCGGAATGGCCGGTGGGCATGGCAGCGCCGATGGGAGAATCGGCGCCCGTGGTGCTGGCGCCGGTGAAGGCGTACATGGACGGTTCGCAGGTTGAAGTGGTGCGGGCGACGTTGGCGCCGGGATACATTGGTTACTATTTGGTGGAAGTGCGGTTGCCGGATGTGGTGAACAGTGGCACGGCGGAGTTATTTTTGGAAGCTGGCAACTCTCCGACCAACAAAGTGCGTCTGTACATTGAGCCATAACGGTCTGAGGAGGCTGAGTGAAACGACGCAAGTTGCTATTGGCTGGGCTGGGAATGCCGGCGCTGTTGGGACAGGAGGCGAAGAAAGGCGAAAAACTGGCGCCGTATTATCCGACTCCGGAGACGATTGTCGAAAAAATGCTGCAGTTGGGCGGGGCGAAGAAGGGCGAGAAGGTTTTCGACCTGGGGAGCGGGGACGGGCGGATCGTGATCATTGCCGCGGAACGGTTTGGGGCTCATGCGGTGGGCGTCGAGTATGACAAGGATCTGTACGCGCAGAGTTCAGAAAAGATTCGGCGGATGGGGCTGGCAGAGAAGGCGCGGATTATTCACGGCGATCTGTTGCAGCAGGATTATACGTCGGCGGACCTGATCACCGTTTACCTTTTGCCGGTATCGAACGAGAAGTTGCGTCCGGTGCTGGAGAAGCAGTTGAAGAAGGGCGCGCGCGTGGTGGCGCACGACTTTGAAGTGGGGGGCTGGCGGCCCGACAAGACGGAAGTGGTGGAGGACGACGGCGAGGGCCGAAGCCACACGCTGTATTTGTATAAGCGTTAGAGGGACCCACAGGGCGAAATGAGTTCTCGCCTTGCCATCTCGGGCTCGGATTTGAGTGGTGTATCTTGTGTCTTGGATCGAGATTGGGCTGGAGTCAGGCCGGGAACTTCACAACTGTGGAACTCTCGACACACATTTTTTTGCCGGTTCCCATCAGAAAACCCGACAATTCGGTGCGGAGGCCTACGCGCAAGGCTGACCACAATGCGTGCACTCCTCTGCGGCTTGGCTTATCTTGGACTGGGCGCCGGGACGCTACGCTCAGCCATGCCAACGGCGGGTGAGGCTCGCGCCGCGGCCGAGCGCTTGTTGGCAAAAGCCGGGAACAACACGGGGCCCGGCTGCGCGGCGAGTGTGCTTTTCAAAGGAGTAGTGGTCTTTGACGGGGCCGCGGGCACCAGCGACGGGTCGCGCCCGCTGAACAGTGTCACGCCGGTGTATCTTGCCTCCGTTTCGAAGCAGTTTACCGCCGCGGCCGTGTACCGGCTTGCGCAGCAGGGACGGATCGAACTGAATGAGAGGATCCAGACCAGGATCCCCGAACTCGGGCGTAGCGCCATCACGGTGCAGCAACTGCTAAACCACACGAGCGGGCTCCGCGATTATGGTGCTCTCCAGGAGATCCAGGGCAGTCAAGCTGCGATGGAAACCGCCGAAGTCATCCGGCTGCTGTCTGCCCAACGCGCCAACAATTTCGAACCGGGAACGGACTACGAATACAGCAACTCCGACTACGTCCTTCTGGCCGCTTTGGTCGAACGGGCGAGCGGCCTCCCCTTCGATGAGTTCGTGAAGCGCGAGTTTTTCGATCCGCTCGGCATGAACCGCTCCTGGTTTCAATCCCATCGAACCCCGCGCTACGAGCCTGCCCGCGGATTTGCCGTTCGGAATGGCAAACTCGCGCCTCATTCCTCCATCCCACGCACGAACGGGGACGGTGGCATGTATAGCACCGTCTCGGATCTTTTGCGTTGGATGCGGGCGGTGGAACGGGCTGGCGGCTCGCAGTCGGCGCTGAAGCAAATACAGAGGCGTGCCCGCCTGAAGTCGGGCGAGTCCATTCCCCATGCATCGGGACTCTTCTGGGGGCAATACAAAGGGCGGCCAACGATTTCCCACAATGGCGCGGTGGCCGGGTTCCAGGCTGATGTCGTGCATTTCCCCAAGCAGCGGCTCTCGGTGGTCTGCCTATGCAATCGGGGCGACGTCGATGCTGCGTCTCTTTCCCGCGAGATCGCCGGCGTCTATCTGGGCACTGTTGGCGAGCGAGATTTGAAAGGCGCACGCAGCGGCCGCCGTCCAATCTCCGCGGACCTCGCCGGAATCTGGCGATCAAAGCAGGGTTTCGTCCTTACGACGAAAATCGACGGGACGAGCCTCGTCGCCTCATTGGCTGGAGACATGCATTCCATGTTCCTCGGGCGAAACCCGAAGGAGTTCAGCACCGAGTCTGAAACGCCTCGCCTGCTGCTTAGGCGTAAGGGGAAAGATGCGGTTGATCACTTGTGGGAAGGCGACCGGCCAACTTCCTTTGAACGCATTCGCCCGGCATCGATCACACCAGCGTTGGACCGCTACGTTGGGCGCTTCGTGAATAGCGAGCTAGGCGTAGCCTGGGACCTTGTCTTGGAGAAGGAAGCGCTGGTCATTACAACGGCGGCAGGCTGGCGCATTCCCTTGACCCGATCCGTCGATGACCACTTTGAAGTTGGCCCCTGGCAACTGGAGTTCGAACAGAGCGGCACCGGAGTCTCAGGGTTTAGACTTCACCGCGAAAGAGTTTGGAATTTGCGGTTTGCGCGTGAAGCCGATCCCGTTCTCAACCGGCAAACACCTTGATTGTCAGACGACTTCCGCGTTGGCGCGTTTAGGCCGGGGCACACGCATGTGTGTGAAGTCTCTCCCGCGCGTCCCGTAACGCCCGGCGTTCCGCACGCGACTCTGAGACAACTGCTCTTGCGGACGGCAAGGCGTAACGCGTGCATTCTCGCTGAAGATGGAAGACCGGCACGGCCGGACGCAGCGGTTCGGCGCCTGAATTGCCGTCGATTCCATTGACTGGCGATTCCACGACGGCGGCAACCCGCGTCGAATCGGAGCCACGGCAGGACGGCGATCCGTCGTGAACTTGCGATGTCGCGGTTCAACGGATGGGCCATTGCGCAGGTGAGCCGGCAGTCCAGCAGCGGTCCCCGCTTGCTACTGTATGTCAATGAGCGCCGGCGGATCGGAATCCACACGCCAAGAGTATGCGGCACGCATGAACAGGGTAGTGGACCACATCCAAGGCCACTTGAATGAGGCCCTCGAATTGGAGCGCGGCGCGGCGGTGGCTTGCTTCAGCGCGTTTCACTTCCACCGCCTCTTCTGCGCGTGGATGGGTGAGACACTCCAGGCATTTGTGCATCGGTTACGGCCGGAGCGGGCTGTCCACATGCTTGTCTTCGACCGCACGACGAGCATTTCCGAAATCGCTGGAGTGCGGGTTCTCTAGCTCCGGCAGCTTCGCCCGCGCCTTCAAAGGCGACTTCGGCCTTCCTGCAAGCAAATACCGAAAGCGCTGGATTTGCGAATCGAATCGCAAGGCGTGGGAAGCGGATGGCAGAGTCCCCATGAGATTTTCGAATTTGCCGGGCCCAATGGCTCGCAACAAGGAGTTATTCATGACACGCACCCCACTCCAGGTTCAGGAAAAGAGGCTTGAACCCCGCACCATTGCTTATTTGCGCCACGTCGGCCCTTACAAGGGCGACACTGGCCTCTTCCGCCGGTTGTTCGAGAAGCTCTTTCCTGGGCCGGGCCTCTTGGGCTTCTATCCGAGGAGGTGCAATACCTGAACCTGATGCAGGATCATCCCAATCTCACGCCGGCGGCCAAGCAGAGACTTGAGGTGACGCTCGTTGTACCGGCGGGCACATCGCCAGACGGGGAGATCGGTATCAAGAACCTGGAGGGAGGCCTCTACGCCACCGTGCGTATTTACGTGCCAATCGAGGAATATGCGGCGCAATGGGAAGCGCTCGTTGGAGACTGGCTTCCAGGAAGCGGGTATCAGCCGGATCACCGTCCGGCGGGCAAGTATCACGTGGAAATCTGTCTTCCAGTGAAGCCGCTCTGAGCGTGGGATCGATGATTCCAGCCGGGGTGGAGGCAGTCAACGCCAAAGCCCGGCCTTTGCACTAGCCGGCCGTTGGCCTCAAGTCCAGTTACAGTGGATGGCGGCAGGACTGGGGAGAACGCTACCTGTTTCGTCAGCCAACCGACATCACCGGAGTCCCAAGCACATCCCAACGCGGCTCAACGCCTAAGCCGGGCAGCGTGGAAGAAGCCAAGCGGCCCTGGTCGCGCCGGGGGGCGCCTTCGGCGTTGCTAACGGTCACATAGCTGTTGAAATCCGTGGCGGTGAATAGGAAATCCGGAGGCGTGCTATGGGCAAGATGGGCGATGGCGGCGGTAATAATGTCGCCACCCCAAGTGTCCTCAATCGTCATGGCGATGCCGAGCGAAACACAGAGGTCGCGGATTTGGCGGGCCTTGGTAAGACCGCCCACCTTGGAGATCTTGAGGTTGATCACATCCATTGCCTGGTCAGCCACACCGCGGAGGACGGCGCCGAGATCGTCGATGACTTCGTCGAGCACGAACGGCCGATCGGTGTGACGGCGAACGGCGAGACACTCTTCATACGACAGGCAGGGCTGTTCGATGTAGACGTCGACGTCGCGAACGGCGTGGGCAATGCGAACGGCTTCGTGCTGGCGCCAGCCGGTGTTGGCGTCGGCGATGAGCACGTCGCCGCGCTGCATCTCCTTGGCGACGGCGCGGATACGCTCAATGTCCACATCGGGGTTGCCGCCAACCTTTAGCTGGAACTTGGTGTAGCCTTCCGCACGGTAACCTGCGACGTTCGCGGCCATGCGGTCCGGTGTGTCTTGCGATATAGCGCGGTAGAGCGGAAACGTCTCGCCGTAACGGCCACCGAGCAACGTCGCGATTGATTGGCCGGACACCTTGCCGAGAATGTCCCAGCAGGCCATATCGATGGCGGACTTAACGTAGGGGTGGCCACGCATAAGCTGATCCATGCGGCGGTTGAGGGCGCCGAGTTCGATGGGGTTTTCGCCGATGAGATTGGGCGCGAGTTCGGCGAGCCCGGTGCGAGCGCCGTTGGCATAGGCAGCGAGATAGGCTGAGCCGAGCGGGCAGACCTCTCCATACCCGCTGATGCCGGCATTGGTATCGATGACGACTACGGTGGAATCGAAGACGTCAACCGAGTTTCCGCCCGACCATTTGTAGCTGCCCTCGTGCAGCGGCAGTTCCACTCGATAGGCGCGAATCCCTTTGATCTTCATGCGTTGTGCCTCTCAGTATATGCTGACCGCAACATCCGGATAGCCGCATAGAGGATGACGAACATGACGAGCCAGCGCGCGGCGTTGAGCGGCATGGACTTGACGGCGAAGGCGGCGAGCGGAACGCCACAGACTCCGCCGAGGGTGAGGCCGACAGCGACGGAAGACGAATAGGCGTTGTTGAGGACGAACCGCGTACTGGCGACGGGCATCAGAAAAGCGGACGACCCCATCATGATGGGGAACGCGGTGAGTGGGTTCATACCAAGCAAGCCGACGAGCGTCATGCACGGGGCGTAGAAGCCGATGCCGAGCGTGCTGATTGCGGCGAAAAGGGTGTTGAACGCTACGGCAATAACGAGCCTTGTTCCGTTAAGGCCGAGGGCGTCTCCGCCCGCAGGGAATAGATCGAATTGGCGCATGAACAATACAAGGGAAGCGAATAGCAGCGCGCAGCCGACACCAATTTGCACGCTTCGTTTCGGCATTCCGGCCACCCAGCCGGCGCCGAACCAGGACCCGGTGACGGCGCCGGCGATCATGAGCAGCAGCGTGGCGGGGTCCACTTCGATGGCGGCGATGTAGATAAAGGCCTGGAAGATGGTGGGAAGAGTATGACCGGCGTTGAGGGTGCCGGGAATGAGTTGGTCCGGCACCATGCGGCTGAATTTGATGATGGAGGTGGTGGTGGCAAATGACCCGATGCCGAGCGTGTCGAAAAAATTGGTGATGAAGCCGGTGAGGAGCGCGGGGAGCGTAGGGCGGCAATGGGTGTCCGCGCGCAATGCTCTGGCCCAGATGAAGATATAGGACAGCGTGAAGGCGGCGAGCGCGGCGAAGGTGGCGGAGCGGGCAAGAGTGTCGGGCGGCACTAGCGTCAAGGATAGCGTTACGGATGGGCCGCAGGGAGCCGCGAAGGGGTTGAGAGAGGATAAACTCTTGGCTATGAAAACGGTATTGGCGTTCCTGCTTTGCGCGTCGAGCCTGTTGGCGGAGACGGTCCGGATCCGCGTACACGGATCGGGACTGGAGGGAAATCTGGCGGGGGATACGGCAGACCCGGCGGTGACAGTCTATTTGCCGCCGAGCTACGCGAAGAATGCGAAGGCACGATTCCCGGTGCTGTACCTGCTGCATGGGTTTACCGATACCGACGAACAGTGGATGGGCGCGCGGAAACATTTCGTGAATGTTCCGGAAATTGCCGGCCGCGTTATGGGGGCGGGCGGCGCGCGGGAAATGATCATCGTGATGCCCAATGCAATGACCCGTTTCCAGGGCAGCATGTACTCGACATCCCCGGTGACGGGGGATTGGGAGGGGTTCGTTGCCGGCGACCTGGTTCGTTACATCGACAGTCACTACCGAACCCTGGCGCGACCGGAAAGCCGGGGGCTGGCTGGCCACTCGATGGGCGGATATGGAACGATCCGCATCGCAATGAGACGGCCGGGAGTCTTTTCGAGTATCTATGCGATGAGCCCCTGCTGTTTGCAGCCGCCGGCGGCGCTCCAAGGGGCGGCGAAGGCGGAGGCTGTGAAGAGCCTGGACGACATTGCGAAAGCCGATTTTGGGACGAAAGCGATGCTGGCGTCGGCGGCGGCTTGGTCACCAAATCCGCAGAATGCGCCCCTATTTATCGACTTGCCTGTGAAGAATGGCGAAACGCAGCCGGCGGTGCTGGCACGGTGGGCCGCGAATGCGCCGATGGCGATGCTGGACCAGTATGCAGCGAACCTGCGGAGTCTGCGGGCGATTGCCATTGACGCAGGAGACAAAGACCGCCTAACGGCGACCGCCAGGGAGTTCGACGCATTGCTGACATCCCGGGGAGTCACGCATTCCTTTTCCATCTATGATGGCGACCATGTGAACCATGTGGCCGATCGCGTAGCGGAACAGGTTTTGGGCTTTTTTTCGCGGAATTTGACATTCGAGGCCCAAGGAACGGGACGTTGAGCCCAGGTACTGGATTCAAACCGGCGGCCTTGTAAGATACATGATTTACATACATTAATCATTAAATCTAAGGTCTTCAGTGTATTCTAACTGGGAAAGGGCCCTAGGATTTGGGCCTTTTGTACCATTTGGTCATTCAACAGGGAGGTTGAAAGAGTGCCTATGCCTAAGAACCGGGCTGGTTTGCTGGCGCTTGCCAGCTTGATAGCGGGAAACGCGTTTGGAGCACCGCTGATTACGAATGGGTCTTTAACGGGACCGATTGCGAATTTCGGGGTTCCTCCTGGATGGACGGTAATCGCAGGAACGCCGGACACCATGGACGAAGGGAATAACGTCGGAGTGATCGGTGCGCTGACCTTTGTTACTTTGCCGATTGGACCATCGCCGGACGGCGGCACGTGGGTGGGAATTGGGCGTGAAGGGAACGGATTTGTTGAACGCTTCGGCCAGACGGTCACGGGATTCACGATTGGCGCGGAGTACATATTGAGTTGGTATTTCGGCAATTTCGGGTACAACGGAGTTTCGCCCGCCTATGACGGGGCCAATGCGATCGAAGTGCTGGTTGACGGCACATCGGTAGGATCGAACGCGCTATTGCCGACGGCGCGGACCTGGACCGCGCAGTCGCTAACGTTCACGGCGACCGCGGCGACGCAGGAGATCTCGTTCCGGGCGGCATCGGGCAACAAATCGTACATTTCCATTGACGGGATCACGCTGGCGGATGCCGGCGGCGGGATTCCGGAGCCGAAAGCGGCATTTCTAGCCGCTGGCGGGTTGTGCGTTTTGGCGCTGCTTGGCCGGCGGCGAAAAGACTCGCGATAGCGGGGCGAATTCGCCGGACGCAGGAAACGTCTGGGGCTATTGACCGATGGTTATGAAGAGGTTTTGGGCGTTTGGGATGCCGTCGACGTCGAGGTCGATGGGTTGGTCGCCAGCCGGAACCTGCGGAACGACGACGTTGAATTGATAGAGCCCGATGGTTCCGCCGACGATGCCTGCGAACGAAACGGTGGCTTGCTGGCCGCCGATCCGCAGGCGGAACGGGCTGGAGATGGCGGCTGCCTGTGCGGCCACCGTTCCGGCAAGCGTGGGCGGGCTGGTGGGGCCGCAGCCGAGGGCGTAGATGGCGATGGTATCGCCGGGCTTGGCAGGGGCGAAGTTGACGCCCTGTAACATGCCTGGGCGGCCGATGAAAGTGGCAAAGTCGGGCGTCAGGGCGACGACGTACTGCTTGTTGTCGATGAAGAATTGGGACACGGTCTGGAGTGTGGGAGAGACGCGGGCGCGGTTGACGACAACGGAGTTGCTGACGCCCAGGGGTGTGCGGACTTGAATGGTGACGGGTCCGGTGGCGGTGTCCTCCGGCGTGTTGATATTGATCTGGTTGGGGCTGATGAAGTAGACAAAGGCTGGGCGACCGTTCACAGAGACGCTGACGCCATCGAGCGAAGTGGGGGCGTTGACGCCGTTGAAATCGGATCCGGACCAAAGCCGCTGCGTGGCGGCGAAGTTCTGGCCGTAGATTTCGACATAGGTGTTTGCCGAGAAGCCAGCCTTGCCGCCGAAGGAGGTGAGAACGGGATTGTCAGTACGGATTGCCGGGACCGGCGGCGGGGAGATTCTCCGGATTTTGCGATTGCCCCGGTCCGCCACGATGAGGTTGCCGGCGGCGTCGAAGGTCATGCCTTCCGGGGCGTTGAATTGGGCGGAGATGGCGGGGCCGCCGTCGCCGCTGACACCGGCGGTTCCGGTTCCGGCGTAAGTGGTGATGTTGCCGCTGGTATCGACTTTGCGAATGCGGTGGCCACCCGACTCGGCGATAAAAAGATTGCCGCCGCCATCAATGGCGAGACCGGAGACGCTACGGAACTGGGCATTGATGGCGGGACCGCCATCGCCATTGAAACCGGAAACACCGGTTCCGGCGACGGTGGTAACGACACCATTGGGAGCGACCCGGCGAACACGGGCGTAGCCGGCGCCGGTGCTGCCATCGTCGGAATAGTAGAGTGATCGATCGGCGCCGAAGGCGAACCAACCGGGGACGGCGTCCGACGCGGTGGCGATGCCGCCATTGCCGGATTGCGATGTGCGGCCGGTGCCGGCGACGGTGGAGATGACTCCAGCAGGGGTGACTTTACGGATGCGGTAATTACCGTAATCGACGAAGTAAAGATCGCCGGAGGAGTCGAGGGCGATGGTGGCTGGGCCGTTAATGCGGGCAGCGGTGGCGGGGCCGCCGTCGCCGGTGAAGCCGCCAGTGCCGGTGCCGGCAATGGTGGTGATGATGCCGTTGGGAGCGACTTTACGGATGCGGTCGTTGGTGTAGTCGGAGATGTAGAGGGTGCCATCGGAAGCGACGGCCACGCCATAGGGGGTGCGCAATTGTGCGGCGGTGGCCAGGGCACCGTCGCCGGAGTAGCCAGGGGAACCGGTGCCCGCGACAACAGCGGTAGCGCCAAGGGGGTCGATTTTGTAGACCTGATTGCGGGTGGAATCCGGGACAAAGATGTTCCCGGCGGAATCGACGGCGACGTTGTAGACATTGCCCCAGCTGGAGTTGCCGGCGACGGACGTGATGGTCTGGGCGGAGAGCAAGCTGGCGAAGGCAAAGAGCAGGGCGGCGGTGCGCATGTTGAAATCCTCAATGGGCCATACGCAAACGGCGGCGGCGGACTGTCACGCAATGTTAGACTGAGGGCCTGATGCGGGTACGCGGGCCGAAGGATTTTGGCGATGAGTGGCCTGACAGTGAAGGGATGGGAATCGCGGACCGGCGCGAATTGAACTTGCTGTTTGCGGCGACCTATGAGGAACTGCGGCGGCTGGCGCGGACGATGCGGCGGACGGCGCCAAACGCGACCCTAAGCCCAACGACGCTGGTGAATGAGGCATGGATCAAGCTGGCGGGGGCGGAGGGGATGACGTGGGAGTCGCCGCTGCATTTCAAGCGAATCGCGGCGCGGGCGATGCGGCAGTTGTTGATTGGGGCGGCGCGGCGGAAAAACGCGGCGAAGCGCCAGAACGGGGCGGCGCTGGTGGTGACGTTCACCGATGAGTTGCCGGTGGCGGCGGAGACGGGGTGCGGGGCGGAGGAGTTGCTGCGGCTGGAGGCGGCGCTGGAGGAGTTGGCGCGGCTGAGTCCGCGGCAGGCGTCGATTGTGGAGAGCCGTTTTTTTGGGGGGTTGGAGGTGGGAGAGACGGCGGAGTTGTTGGGGGTGTCGGAGGCGACGGTGGCGCGAGATTGGCGGGTGGCGAAGGCGTGGCTGAGCCGGGAGTTGCGGCGGGATGGCGTGGCGTGAGAGGGGAGCGCGGCGGGGCTGCTTGGGGTTGGCAGCGGATGTACCGCGTCTTGGGACACGCTGAAGCATGCCACAACGAGAGAGTGGGTTGCATGTGGGGCTTGCCGCGGCCGCTTCGCCTGGGGACCCACTGGTGATGAACGGTGAAAAATACGAACAACTGCAGGCGCTTTTCCATGCGGCGGCGGACTTGCGGGGGGAAGAGCTGGAACGTTTTCTGGGGGGCGTGGAGGGAGAGCTGCGCGGTGAGCTGGAAGAGTTGCTGCGGGAGGACGCGGCGGGGAATTCGCTGCTGGAGCAGGGCGTCAGCGGTGTGGCGCGGGAGGCGATGGAGCAGATTCCGGCGGCTTTTCTGGGTCACGCGTTTGGGCCGTACCGTTTGGAACGGCTGATTGGGGAAGGCGGGATGGGCCTGGTGTTTCTGGGCCGGCGGGAGGACCTGGGGAGCACGGCTGCGATCAAGGTATTACGGGATGCGTGGCTTTCGCCGGCGCGGCGGGAACGGTTTCTGGCTGAGCAGCGGGCGCTGGCGGAGTTGAAACATCCGGGAATCGCGGCGCTCTACGACGCCGATACACTGCCCGATGGGACGCCGTGGTTTGCGATGGAACATGTGGACGGGCTACCGGTCACGGAGTACTGCGAGGCGCACGATTGCAATCTGCGGGAACGGCTGCGGCTGTTTCGCGGGGTTTGTGAAGCGGTCCAACATGCGCACCGGCATGCGATTATTCACCGGGATTTGAAGCCTTCGAATGTGCTGGTGACCGGGGGTGGGCAGGTGAAACTGCTTGACTTCGGCATCGCGAAACAATTGGGGGCCGAGGAGCAGACCAAGACGGGTGTGCGGCTGATGACGCCGGCCTACGCGGCGCCGGAGCAGGTGCGCGGGGAGGCGACGGGGATTTATACCGACGTATATGGGTTGGGCGGATTGCTGCAGCAACTGCTGCAGGGCGAAACGCGGGGGCGGCGCGGGGAGCGGGCGGAGTTGCAGATGATCTGGCAGACGGCGCTGCAGGAGGCGCCGGAGCGGCGGTATGGGTCGGTGGAAGCGTTGATTCGCGATCTGGACCACTTTGTGGCCGGGGAACCGCTGGAGGCGCGGGGCGATAGCTGGACCTACCGGCTGGGCAAATTCGTGGGGCGGCACCGTGCCGCGGTTGGGGTGGGGGCGGCGGTGGCGGGCTTGGTTGTGTTCTACACCTTCCGGCTGCAAGCGGCGCGCAACGAGGCCGTGGCGGAGGCAGCGCGAGCGCAACGAATGACGCGATTCGTGCTGAATTTGTTTGAGGGCGGGGACCAGTACGCGGGGCCGGAGAAGGACCTGCGGGTGGTGACGCTGGTGGAGCGGGGCGAGGCGGAGGCGCGGGCGCTGGTGGGGGATCCGGTGGCGCAGACGGAGATGTTCCGGACACTGGGCGGAGTGCAGCGGAAGCTTGGAAATTTGGACAAAGCCGACGCGTTGCTGGGCGCGGCGCGGGCGCGGAGCGGGGCGGAAGGACTGCTGGACCTGGCGCTATTGCGGACGGATCAAGCAAAGTTTGAAGAGGCGGAGAAACTAGCGCGGGAGGGGCTGGCGATGCTGCGGGCGGCGCATGGGCCGGCGCATCCGGCGGTGGCGACGGCGCTGGAGACTTTGGGGAAAGTGCTGGAGGAGCGAGGGCGGTATCCGGAGGCGATCACGGTGATGAAGGAAGCGGTGGCCATGCGGGCGGGGGCCGCGCCGGCGGACCTGGCCGACAGCTTGGCGGGGCTGGCGAATGTGGAGTTTTACGCGGGGCACTATGCAGAGGCGGAAGCGCTGAGCCAGCGGCTGTTGGGGATGCACCGGGCTATTTATGGGCCGAATCATCCGGCGGTGGCGGAGGATTTGTCTAACCTCGGGGCCATTCAGCAGGACACGGGACATTACGTGGAAGCGGAGAAATTCCACCGGCAAGCGTTCGAGATTACGCGGGCGTTTTATGGGGAAGACCACTCGCGGACGGCGGCGGGGCTGACGATGATCGGACGGGCCCTGGTGTTTCAGAAGCGGACGGAAGACGCGGTGGCGCTGTTGCAGCGGGCGTTGGCGATTCGGGAGCGGGTGTATGGGGCCTCCCATCCGCTGGTGGCGTCAACGTTGAACGAGTTGGGGAATTTGGCGATTGTTCGCGAACGGTATTCGGAAGCGGAAGCGTACATGCGAAGGGTGGTTGCGGTTTACCGCGAGGCGTATGGCGGGAAGCACTACCTGATCAGCATTGGATTGTCGAACCTGGCGAGCGTGTATATGGCGCGCAAGGAGTTTGCACGGGCCGAACCGCTGCTGCGGGAGGCGATGGCGATGTATGCGTTGACGCTGGCGCCGACGCATATGAACGTGGGGATTGGGCGGATCAAGTTGGGGCGGGTGCTGCTACGGTTGCAAAAATATGACGAAGCGCTGGTGGAGACGCAGGCGGGTTACGACATACTGAGCAAGCAGACCAGCCCTTCCGTGAGCTGGTTGAACAACGCACGGAAGGACCTGGAAGAGGAGCGGGCGGCTACTGGACGTGGACGGTGACGCCGGACTGGCTGGCGACGCCGGCGACGCTGATGACGACCGGCAAGGCACCGGACGCGGCATTGGCCGGGACGGTGGCGTTGACCTGATAGAGGCCCTGGACACTGCCGGGAGCGTTGCCGGCGTAGGCGACGGTGGCCGACTGGCCGCCGATGGTGACGGTGGTGTTGGACACGGCCATACTGGCTCCGCCGCCGGTGAGATAGATGGCGACGATGGACCCTTTGGGAGCGGGGCTGGCGGCGCCGTTGACGGTGCCGGATTGATTGATAATCGCGCCGGGGCCGGAGCCGGAGGCGTTGGTGGTGAAGATGCCGGGGGCGCTGGGCGCGACGGTTTTGTTGAGCGCGGCGGAGGACTGGGCGCCGACGGTGACTTGAATGGAGGTCTGGGTTTTGCCGGCGAGCGAGAGGGGCACGATGGCGCCTAGCTGGTTGGCGGTGGTGTACAGAAGTTGGGCGGCGACGCCATCGAAGGTGACCTTGACACCGGGGGTGGCGAGGTTGGTTCCGAAGATGGTGACGAGTTGGCCGGGGGCGATGGTGGCGGCGTTGTAGCTGGCGGCGTTAACAACGGCCGAGAGCGTGGGCGCCGGAACAGTGCCGATGACGAGCGAGACGGGAATGGTGACCGGGGCGGCGCCGCCGAGAAAGGCGGTGATGGTGGCTTCATAGGCGCCGGCGGCGAGGGTTTTGGCGTCGAGCGAGACGGAGAAGCCGCCGGGGAGAGCGCCGCTGGTGACGTTGAGCTTGAGCCAGTTGCCGCCGTTTTCCGTTGTCGCGTAGACGGAATAGGTGGGGGGCGTGTTGACGCCGGTGTATTTGAGCTCGACGGTCTGGGCGGGGGCGTCGGCGCCGTTGAACGTAAGGCGGGTGACGTTGGCCGTGAGGGCGGCGGAAGGAAGGGTGGTCTGGGCGGAGAACTGGGACTTGAGCCAGGTAAGGCGGTCCTGTATGAAGGGCTGGAGGGCGGGGGCGTTGCCTTGGCCGCCTTGGCCAGGTTGGCCGGGTTGGCCAGGTTGGACGGTGGCGGTGGTGGTCATGGCACCATCGAACTGGGCCATGGTATTGAGCCGGTTCGGGTCACCTTCGAGAAAGGGGCGGATTATGGCGCGAAGGGTGTTGGCTCGGGCGACGAGGTTCTCAGCGTTATAGATGCGATCGACGATGGTCTTATAGATCTGGCGGTAGCGTTCCTTGTATTCGGGAATGTCCCAGAGCTTGGTGGCAAGCGGGCGACCAGTGGTGTTGACGGCGGTGCCGCCGCCGGCACCAGGGGGAACGCCGCCACCGGGAGGGAGGCCGCCGCCTGGGGGAAAGCCACCACCGCCGCCGAAGCCGCCGCCGGCCTGCACATATTCGAGAGCCGTTTGTGTGGCCGGCGTACCCGCGGCGCCGCCGCCACCGCCGCCAAACGCGCCGAAGGCGAGGCTGGGATCCCATACGATCCAGACCCACTTGTTGTCGGACGGGCGCCGGTAAACATTGAAGTTCTGGCCCATGCCGATGTAGCTATCGAGGTTGACGGTGGCGTTATCGAGAGCGATGGCGGTGAGGAAGCTATCGATGTCCATGATAGGTTCCAGCTTGGCCCTGAGTTCGGCGGCCGGGGTTTCGCCGATGACGCGGCAGAGTTCGATGAGGTCGGACCAGTCGTCGGCTTCCTCGTTGGTCTGCTTTTCCCAGACTTCCTTGTAGATTGCTTTGTCAGTACCGAGGTAGTTGAAGACAGCGCCAATGTTTCCTTTGTATAAATTGCCCGTATCTTCTTTGCTGCCGAAGTAGTTTTTCAGAAAGTCGGAGTTGACGACTTCGCCGAGGAGATAGACGCCCCAATACTGGTCGTTGATATAGAGCGTGGCGTAGTTGGTGCGCGGAGTTTTGAGGCCGAGGGCGCGGGACATTTCGTAGTAGAGCGGCTCGCGGACGAAGCTTGCGTCCATGAAGCCGTTGCTTAGGTTGTAAGCGCCGATACCTTCGATCTTCTGGCCCTTAACGAACTCATTGAGCTTGATGCGGAACGGTTTTTTGTTGGTGCTGACGCGATAGGAGCTGTTGCCTTTGAAGCGGACGCCGACGGAGTCGAATTTATACTGTCCCCACTCGAGGGAAGCTTCGAGATAGATGGCATCCTGCTCGGTGCCGAGGTAGTTCTTGGTGAGTTGGTCCCAGTAGTCGGCCTGCTTGAAACGGAGGCGGATTTCGTGGACCTTATCACCGGTCCAAGCGGGGTGAGGGGGCGGGTTTTGGGCGAAGAGAGCGGCAAACGAGGCCAGGAAGAGTATGGTGCGTTTCATCGACTTGTAACAATTTACGCATGGTATTGGCGGCTCGTTGCGCGGGCGGGGGGATCTTTGCACTTCTTTACGAAAGGTGGGAATTACGAGGGACGAGCGAAGGCAGCCGCTTCCCTCACATAGGAGCGGACCTCGGTGATTTTGTACTGCAAATAGATCGGGCCAAACAAAAAAACCAGAACGCCATTGCAAGTGATCCAGGGACCGGCCACGGAACTGCTGTAATCGATGATCAGATCTCTTACGCGAAAATTCGCCCAGATCATGGGCACGGCGCCGGCAAGGTGGATCAGAGAGCTCATGCTTGCTTCGAATGAGCCAGGCGTGGCATCGGCCGAATAGACAATCTCGAAAACCAGGAGGGCAACCGCGGCAATATAGAGCAGAAGGGTGAAAGGGGAACGCTGCGCTTTATTCGCCCAGATGCCGAGGGCGATGCACCAAATATAGAAGAACATGCCCAACGTGGCGACGCTGAGCCCGAGTACGACCAGCCAATGCAACTCTGGCGGAGGCGGCATGCGGCTGGGCACGGGAGGGGGAGTTCTCGGAGAGCTTTGGTCGATATTCACTGACGGTAGTGTAACAAGCCGTCAGGGCGATAAATCCAGTTACTCGACGCGGTAGTTCGGCGCTTCTTTGGTGATGATGACGTCGTGGACGTGCGATTCGCGGAGGCCGGCGGGGCTGATCTTTAGGAACTTCGAGTTCGCCTGAAGATCGGGAATGGTGCCGCAGCCGGTGTAGCCCATGCCGGCTTTGAGTCCGCCGACGAGTTGGAAGACCATGTCGGACAACGGTCCTTTGTAAGGCACGCGGCCTTCAATGCCTTCGGGTACCAGTTTGCCCTGGCCCTGGTCGCCGTAGCGGTCCTGCGACGCGGTGGTCATGGCGCCCATGGAGCCCATGCCGCGGTAGCTCTTGAATGTACGGCCCTGGAAGAGGATCGTTTCGCCGGGGCTTTCGTCGACGCCGGCGAGGAGGCTGCCGATCATGACGCTATCGGCGCCGGCGGCGATGGCCTTGGTCACGTCGCCTGAGTACTTAATGCCGCCATCGGAGATGAGCGGGATGCCGAACTCGCGGCAGGCGCGGGCGGCTTCGGTGATGGCGGTGATTTGCGGGACACCGGCGCCGGAGACGACGCGGGTGGTACAGATGGACCCGGGGCCGATGCCGACTTTGATGCCGTCAACACCGAGCTCGATGAGGTCGCGGGCGCCTTCGTAGGTGGCGACGTTGCCGGCGATCAGGTCGGTATCGGGGAACTTGATTTTGATGGCCTTGATGGCGTCGAGGACGCCCTGGTGGTGGCCGTGGGCGGAATCGATGGCGAGGACGTCGACTTTGCGGCGGACGAGTTCGGCGGCGCGTTCGAGGAAGTCCTTGGTGGAGCCGACGGCGGCGCCACAGCGGAGGCGGCCTTGGGAGTCCTTGGCGGCGTTGGGATACTTCAACTTCTTCTGGATGTCTTTGACGGTGATGAGGCCTTTGAGGAAGTAGCCGTCATCGACGACGAGGAGTTTTTCGACGCGGTGCTTGTGGAGGATCTGTTCGGCGTCTTCGAGGGTGGTGCCGACGGGGACGGTGATGAGATTTTCGCGACCCTGGGTCATGCGCGTGGAGACGGGCATGGTGAAGTTGGTTTCAAAGCGCAGGTCGCGGTTGGTGAGAATGCCAACGAGTTCGCCGTTGATTTTGGTGACCGGGACGCCGGAGATACGGAAGCGCTTCATCAGGTCGAGGGCTTCGGTGATGGGTTGATCGGGCCGGATGGTGACGGGGTCAACGATCATGCCGGATTCGGAGCGCTTGACCTTGTCGACCTCTTCCACTTGGCGTTCGATGGTCATATTGCGGTGAATGATGCCGATGCCGCCTTGTTGGGCGAGGGCAATGGCGAGGTGGGACTCGGTCACCGTATCCATGGCGGCGGAGATAATGGGGATATTGAGCGGAATTCTCTTGGTGAGGTGGGTTCGCGTGTCTGCGCTGGCGGGGAGAACGGAACTCCGGGAGGGGACGAGGAGAACGTCGTCGAAGGTCAGGCCTTCCATCAACTTTTCTGGGAGCATATTGGAAAGAAAGAACAACGCCCTGGGGGCGGCGTGGGTAATCCTCATTCTACGACAGGCGGGGGGCCGGGGCCGTCTGGTAAAATGACGTGGAAACGTTTTATTGACAGGAGTCTCGGTTTTTCATGATTAACGCCAACTCATTGCGCGCGGGCATGGTGATCAAGTTCAACAATGAACTGCACAGCATTTTTGCGTTCACCCATCGCACGCCCGGAAACTTGCGCGCATTTGTTCAGGTGAAGATGCGGAATCTGCGCACGAGCGCGATGTTTGAACATCGGTTCGCATCGGAAGACAAAGTAGACCGGGTGACTCTGGACGAGCAGGAAGTGGAGTTCCTCTATAAGGAAATGGAGACGTACCACTTCATGAACACCGAGACGTACGAGCAGTACGAGTTCGGGGAGGACGTGTTGGGCGAAGCGGCGCAGTACCTGGTGCCGAACCTGAAGCTGAAGATCGAGTTTTATGAAGAGAAGCCGGTGGGTGTGGAGTTGCCCGCGGCGGTGACCATGAAAGTCGTGCAGACGGAACCGGGGCTAAAAGGCGCGACGGTGTCGAATGTCGGCAAACCGGCGACAATGGATTCCGGACTGGTAGT
>JAEUQC010000214.1 GCA_016789905.1 Bryobacterales bacterium
CCGGTTCCCGATTGCTTCCCCTGTATTGAAGAGGACAAGGGTGGGAGCCTGACGCTGGCTTCGACGAAACTGCTTCCGGTTCCCGATTGCTTCCCCTGTCTTGAAGAGGACAAGGGTGGGAGCCTGACGCTGGCTTCGACGAAACTGCTTCCGGTTCCCGATTGCTTCCCCTGTATTGAAGAGGACAAGGGTGGCAGCCTGACGCTGGCTTCGACGAAACTGCTCCCGGTTCCCGATTGCTTCCCCTGTATTGAAGAGGACAAGGGTGGGAGCCTGACGCTGGCTTCGACGAAACTGCTTCCGGTTCCCGATTGCTTCCCCTGCATTGAAGAGGACAAGGGTGGCAGCCTGACGCTGGCTTCGACGAAACTGCTTCCGGTTCCCGATTGCTTCCCCTGCATTGAAGAAGACAAGGGCGGCAGCTTCCGAGTTGAGCGCAAGGCCTAAAGGCTCCGTTAGGGACTACTTTCAAAATCGGGCTCTAAAGACAGAAGCAAAGCCAGGGCAAAAGAGCCCTGGCTTTGTCGCGTTCGGGCTTCTTGCGGTGGGCGCCACGCAGTACTACAGGACTGAGGTGCGTAATGGTATTATCAAGACTTATCTACAGTCCTGATGGCATCAAGCATGGCTGATCTAAAGCATCTCCTATCCATCTTGACAGTTCCCAGCTACTTCCTCGTCGTCTTCATGATGTATCGGCGGGGACTTTGGAGCGCGTACCCGTTTTTCTGCTCATGCTTGCTGTTTGAAGGGGCTGTGCTAGGGCTGCTGCTATTGATCCCCGGGTTCGCTCCAAAGAAGGCCCTGTTTGTATACCAATACTCGCAAGCACCGCTGTGGTGTCTGTACGTCTTCGCGGTACTGGAGATCTTCCAAAAAGTCTTCGCCAGCTTTCCTGGCATCGCGTTATTTGCGAAGAGAGTGATCTGGCTGGCGTTGCTGGCGGGTTTCGGGGTCGCGCTGTTTTCCACGGGCAGCGAAATGAACGCGGGTTGGAGCGGGACCAACCTGACGCTGCAATCCTCTGTCGTCGTCCGCGTGGCATCGAGCGCGCTGACGGTCTATATGATTCTCATTTCGGCTTTCCTCGTATGGATGCCGGTGCCTCTGCCCAAGAACACGATCCGGCATAGTGTCCTCTTCTTTTTTTACCTGCTCTTCTCCACGGGCATTCACTATGTTCTGAATACCTCCAGCGGTCCGGACGTCCAATTGGTGAATGCGCTGATTTCAGCCTTGACTCTTTCCGCATTGGCTGGTTGGCTATTCCTGCTGCGTCCGGAAGGTGAGGCAATACCGGCCGTCAGCGCGGCGCCGCGTCATTCCTCCTCCGAAATGCTTGATCGATTGGAAGCCCTGAACCGGGCGCTCTCCAAACGGCAGGGATAAGGTGTGGGGAATACGTAATTTATCTCCTCTAATTTTTCGGGATTTGTGTAAAATCCTATTGCACGGCGGGTCGAATCCATATAGCCTAGATCCATAAGCCTGCTATGGGTCGTTGAACCCGATGAAGATTTTCCCTTCCCCCCTCGTGTGGAATGCGGAGAACGAAGAGACAGGCAGGAGGGTATTGAGCACATGACAGCAATCCCAGTCATTGTTGGATTGTCGAGCGCGGTCGTTTTCCTGGTGCTGTTGGCGAAGCTTGTTCAACGGAATCGAATGCCGCTAGGCGAAAGTTCGCTGGATACCGAACATGTCGCTGCTCTTTCGGAGGCTTGGTCCGATCAGTGGTTTGAAGATTTTTCGTCCTTCCGCTATTTGCCGATGCGACGGCTATTGGCCGCGGAAGAGGAAGAGTATTGGATGCAGTCGACCGATGGGGCGCCTAGCCGTCTGGCCGCGTTTCGCGCGGAGCGCCGTCGGCTGTTTCGAGAGTATCTCCGTTTGATTTCAGCCGATTTCGGCCGGCTGTCGCAGGGCGTGCGCTTGTCGATCGTCCACGCCAACGCGGATCGTTCCGCTGAAATCGCACATTTAATGAGTTTGGAGTGGTCGCTGCGGAAACTGCTATGGCAGGCGGAACTAAACCTTATGTTCCACTGGCTTGGCGTGAAGCCGGTTGACGCCACCGAACTCATCAACGCGCTCCAGGGTTTCGAATTCTCACTGCGGGAAGTTCGCATCTCTGGCGCCGCCGCTTAAGAGTTTCTCCCTCGTACGCGCCGGCCGAAGGGTGAAGATGCCCTCGGCCGGTGCCTTGTTATTTCACCCGCCCTTCGCGTAGCCTGGAAGTTGACTCCCTCTTTCGATTCCATACTCTTTGACTTCGACGGCGTACTTGCCGATAGCGAAGGCGTTCATTTTGATTGCTGGACGGCGATTCTCGGCCCCCTCGGCATTCCGTTGACCTGGGAATCGTACTGCGCCAACTGTATTGGAATTACTGATCGGGCGATGCTGGAAGTGCTGGCGAACCAGAAGAACCCGCCCCACGACGTGGAGGATCTTTGGCAGTACTATCCGAAGAAGAAGGCCCTATTCCGGGAGAAGGCGTACGCCAACCCTCCCATCCCGGAGGCGACTCGCAGCCTGCTGCGCACCCTAACCAACTATAAGCTGGCGGTGGTCTCTTCTTCGGGCCGTGCCGAGGTGGAGCCGGTGCTGGAGCGCGCCGGTATTCACGACTGCTTTCAGACGATAGTTACGGGGGACGACGTAGCGAACCGAAAGCCGCATCCGGAGCCGTATTTGCTGGCGGCCGAACGGTTAGGGGTCCGGCGCCCGCTGGTGGTGGAAGACTCTGAACCGGGCGCGGCCGCCGGCATTGCCGCCGGTTTTGCCGTGCTCCGTCTGGAAAACCCTTACATGCTGCCCACGGTGCTGCTAGGAGCATTATCCGCTTCTAAGTAGTTCGCGAATCTTGTAAACTGGTGCCAACACGCATGCGCCAGATACGAACGGGGATAGTGTATTTGATGACGCCGGTTTTCCTGTTGGCAGCCGATCCGGGCTGCCCGCGGTACCCTTCGTCCCAACGGACGGAGACGGCGGAGAACCTGGAACTGGACCGCGCCTACGAAGCGCTGGGCCGCAAAGGGCCGCGTTCGGCCGCCGCCGCGCGCCAGGCCAGCGAGGCCCGTTCCAATTTTATCGACCAGCGGCTATTTGCCAAAATGGCTGCCGATAACGTCAAATCCGCGCCCGTTTCTTCCGATGCGGAATTTCTTCGCCGGGTCACGCTCGACGTGACCGGCCGCATCCCGACTCCGGAAGCCGCCGAGGCGTTCCTTTCCAGCACCGATAGCGACAAACGCACCAAGCTCATCGATCAACTGTTGAACTCCAGCGCCTACACGGACCAACTTACCCTTTTCTTCCTCAATAAGTTCCGCGTCTCCCGCACCCACGAGTCGATCAGCGTCCCGGCCCGGAACACCTTTTATGATTTCGTCCGGTCTTTCGTGCAGGCCGACCGGCCCTATGACCAGTTCGTGCGCGAATTGCTGTCGGCCAACGGGGAGGTGGATACCCAGCCAGGAACGCAGTTTTTTGCCCGTTGGATGGACGTGAACGGTCCAATTCAGGACTCATGGGACGATATCACTGACAAGATCACCACGACGTTTCTGGGGTTCAAGACCGAGTGCGTCTCCTGCCACAATGGCCGTGCGCATCTGGAGAAAATCAACCTTTGGCTTACCCGCCGCACGCGCCAGCAGTTCTGGCAAACAAGCGCATTTCTGTCCCGGATGTACTATATCCGCTGGTCGGACGATGTGATTGGTTTCCGGCCCCGAATCGTATTGGTCGACCGGGATTACGGCAGCTACTCCGGCGCGGTGAATCCCGCCAACCCGGGCAATCGTCCGTCGCGCACGGGCGCCGTGGTAGAGCCTGAGTTCATTTTCAATCAAGCCAGGCCGAAGAGTGAAAACTGGCGGGAAGATCTGGGCCAGATTGTCACCAGCGATAAACAGTTCGCCCGCGCGACGGTAAACCACCTTTGGGCCAACTTCTTCGGCCACGGCATTGTGGACCCGCCGGAGGCTTGGGACTTCATGCGCACCAGCGGCGCCACGCCGCCGGAAGGCTGGCCGAGCCAGAACTCCCACCCGGAGCTGCTGGAAGAACTTGCTGATTTTTTTATTCGCAACAACTATCAGTTGAAGCCGCTTATCCGGCAAATCGTTTCGAGCGACGCCTATCAACTCAGCAGCCGCTACGAGGGCGAATGGCAGCCGGCCTACATTCGCTACTTCGCGCGATTCGAAGCCCGCCGCCTGTCGGCCGAGCAGCTTTATGACGCCCTGATTACGGCCACCCGCACCGAACAGCCGATGACGGTTGTCGGGATGGCCAACGCGTTGTTCTACGCCAATCAACTACCGGACGCGACGGAACCCTCGACTGACGGCCGCGTGGTGGACTTTCTGAACCAGGCAGGCCGAGGCAACTGGGTGACCATTGAACGGAGCGAAGAACCTACCATTTTGGGCTTACTGTTCAGCATGAACGAGGCGCAGGTGGTGCAACGCTCCATGGGGACAAGCACGGCCGCCATCAGCAGCCGGAATCAGGTACTGCGGATCGACGCCATGCCGATCACCGATGAGGAAGCGATTCGGCGTATGTATCTGGCCACGCTAACGCGCTGGCCTTCGGAAGCGGAACTTGCGGCGGTGCTCAAGTACCGCTCCGGCGCCCGGGCGCAGTGGCTGAGCGACCTGCAATGGGCACTGCTGAATAAACTGGACTTTGCGTTTAATTACTAGGGAGGATGCCGATGTCAATCAAGATCAACCCAAATTGTGCCGGCCACCTGCCCTTCACGCGGCGCCATTTCCTTTTTGGCTCCGCCGCCGCCGGCGCATCGCTCGCGCGGGCCGAGGAGATAGGCGGCGCCCGTGTCAGCACGCGGAACACAGCGCGGGCCGTTGTCTTCGTTAATCTGAACGGCGGGCCCAGCCACCTGGATACGTTTGACCCCAAGGATGGCCCGTGGAATCCGCGCGATGCCGATATCCGGCAGTCGGGTCCATTTACGCTGTCCAACCGGTTCTTCCCCAAGCTCACGCGGCATCTCGATGATCTGCTGCTGGTTCGTTCCGCCGCCGGGTGGGAGGCCGCCCATGAACGCGGCCAGTTCTACATGCAGACAGCCCACTCGCAAAACCCTGCGTTGGCCGGGGAAACGCCGCATATCGGTGCCGTGATCGCCCGGGAGAAGGGCGGCGCCGGCCTGTTGCCCCCGTTCCTTAGCTTCAACCAGGGCGGCCTGCAGGGGGCCAAGTTCCTTGGCGGCCTCTTTGAACCGATGATGCCTCCGGCAACGCGCACCGGCATCACGACGCTTTCGCACAACCATTTTGGCGCGGTGGCCCAAAGCCGGGAGCGCTTTGACCGCCGATTCGCGCTGCTGGAGAGCCTGGACGCGCCGCTGCGCCAGGCGCCGATGAATGAAGCCATGGCCACCTATGCCGGCTACTACGGCCGTGCGCGCGCCATGATGTACAACGACGCGGTAGATAACATCTTCAAGTTCTCCGTCGAGGACGAAAACCGCTATGGCGCCACCGGCATCGGGCGGGCCGCCATTGTCACCCGCAACGCGATCCGCGCCAACAACGGCGCTATCTTCTTCAACATCACGCAGGGCGGCTGGGACCTTCATGACAATCAGTTCACCGCGGCCTCCAGCATCTATACGCTGACGCGCGATTTGGACAACGCCGTCAGCGCGCTGGCTGACGACCTGAAGGCCACCGGTGAATTCCGCGAAACGCTAATCGTTGTCATGGGTGAGTTCGGCCGTACACCTGGCCCCCTGAACTCACGCTCCGGGCGCGATCACTACCGGAACGTGCAGTCCATCGCCATGATGGGTGGCGGCATCCGGGGCGGCCGCGTGATAGGCGCCACCGACGCCCAGGGCGCGGCCATCACCAACTATGGCTGGGCTGGCAACCGGCCCATCTATCCGGAAGATGTCACGGCCAGCATCTATTCCGCGCTTGGCGTCGATTGGACGAAGAGCGTGCTCGATACGCCTTCCCGCCGCCGGTATGATTTCATTGTCGGCGCGAGCGAAGGAAAATTCGCTCCGGTGGACGAATTCTGGGGCTGACGCATGAGAACCCTGCTTTTGTTCAGTCTGGTGAGCGCGGCCGCCTACAGCCAGTCGGTGCAGATTCTTTCCGAATCGGCGCAGGTGCTGGTTGGCCGCACGCTGGAGTTCCGCGCCGTCGTTCGTGACGCGCAGGGAAACCCAATTCCCGGCGGGGCCGTCACATGGGCCACCAATAGTCCGGGTGTGGCCACCATTGATACTAACGGCGTGCTTACCGCCCGCTCTCTGGGCACAGTTCGCGTGCAGGCCCGCAGCGGCGCGTTGTTTTCTGAAACGGCGGTGCAAACGATCCCTGGGCGCGTGGAGATCTCGCCGAATCGTGCCGATATCGACGTCGGCAAACAGCAGCGGTTCACTGCCACCGCCTTCGACGCCAATGGCGGCGCGATCCCCGGCATCACATTCGCGTGGTCCGTACTTAACTACCGTCTTGGCACCAGCCAGGTGGCCCGCATCGACACGGGCGGCAACATGAGCGGCGTTTCCGAGGGCGGCGCCATGGTGATTGGAACCTATAACTACGGCGATGTCCAGACCGGCCTGCAGCGCCAGTGGGTAGTTACGGCGCCCGTTACCGTGCAGGTGCCAAAGAGCTACGAATTGCGCCGGCTCTATTCCCGCGACCGGGGATGGAAGAATGAGTTTGAAGTCCGCGCCAAACCGACCATGCTGTGGCCGGGCCCCAACGGCACCTTGTTTTTCAACGCGTCGCTTGGCGGCGCGGCCAATGGGCTGGTGAGTTTCGACTACAATGCCGGGACATACAAAATGGTTTCGGCCGGCGGCCAGTCCCGCTTCGTTATTGGCAGTTACACCACTGAGTTTCGTACACATTCCATCACTCGCGCCGGACGCATTCTTACTTATGAGGATACGAATATCAACGGCGCTCAAATCAATATGGGCGATTCCGACGGCGTGCTGAACCACATTTCCAATAACACGCCGCTGGCCAATACCGAAGCCACAAGCGCGCTGGTTCTCTCGCGCAACTCTTATAATGATCAGGGTTACTCGATTGTCCGCGCCAACTTCCGGTTTGAGCTGAATCCCACCACCTACAACGGACTATTCCTCGGCTTTGAAGGCAGATACCCGGATTTGCTCGTGTCCACCGCGGACACGCTGCCGGGCGTGAACGCGCCATTTACCCTCGACGCGGATTTCGGGATAGACGGGAAGGGAACCGCTGTTTTTGGTGTTACTTCCGGAACGAATCGCGTCTTTTTCAAACAAACGGGCCTGGCGCGGACGCGCCTGATTGGGGTAGGCGATGAGTTGCTTGGCTCGACGGTTCGCAGCTTTGGCGGCGGCCGCGGCAACCACCCGGCATCGTGGATTGATGAAGACGGAACGGTTATTCTTTGTGTCGTCCTGAATAACAACACGACCCACTATGTCCGCTGGCTGCCCGACGGGAAACTGGAAAGCCTGCAAGTGACCGGACAGAGCGGAGTATTGTGGCATCATCCGCTGCACGGCACGCTGATTCACGCCAACCCGTTTAACAACAAGGGCAACGGCGCGTGGCTATGGCCCGCCACCGGCGAGGCCAAACCGCTGTTGCGCTACACGCCGGACCGCGTGGATGGGGAAGTGATACAGGACATCGAAAGCGGTGCGATAACGGCGAACGGGGAACCGTTCGTGTATCTGCGGGGCGACAAGTCCAACATGATGTTGGTGCAGTTGGGGCTGGAGCAGCCCCGGATAGTTCTGCGGAGCGGGGATACCGCGCAGGTCCGAGCGCCTATCAATATCGTCAACTTCATTGGTGGCGCCCGCAACGGCCCGCCGCATGTGTACGCTGGAGGGTCCAGCGGGGCCATTGTGGAAATGGCGCCAAGCGGCCCGAAGACGGTCATGAACTACGGCGAGCGGCTGTGGGGCAACAACACTATGTGGTTCGGGGCCTTCCACGGCGGCACCTGGAATGTGCGTAAATCCCCGCACGGCGAAGTGTTCTTTACCACGGGAACGGGGATCGCCAAGCTGGCTGGCGACAATGCGCCGGAACTTGCGCTTCGGTTTCCGCTGCGCGTTGGCACGCTGACCATCAATGCCCCTGGCACGGTGGATGTAAATAGCCGGGGCGATATGCTCTACGCCGCATCCACCAGCGCCGGCGACTCCCGGCTGTTCTTCCATCCGGCGGGCGCCGGCGAGCCCAGGGAACTGTTGACTTACAGCGCCACCGCCGCCACCGCCACCACTTTGGATGGACGAATCGCGAGCAGCTACGACAGTTTCGCGTTTAATGATGAAGGGCACGTGCTCATTTCGCTCCGGTTCCGGAATCTCGGGGTGCCCGTGCTGTACATGCACGATGGAATGGCGTGGAAGAAACTCGCCGAGCCCAACGTTACCCGCGTCGGAACGCATCTTTTGAATGGGATTGCCAATCTGCATCGCGCCGGGGGAGGGAAGTTGTATGCGGGCCTGAATATCCCCAACGGCACCATCCTGTGTGAGTGGCAGACGGACCGTTGGGAGATCATCGTGAATAACTCTACGGTTATGCCTAGCGGCCAGGTGGCGACGACGGTGGTTACGCAGGAGTCCAACCGTAATGGCGATCTGCTGTTCCAGCACTCCAATGGAGGGAATAACTTCCTCATTGTTCGACGCGGCGACAAGATGCACCAAGTCGTTAACCTGTTCAAGCCTACCGCCGAAGGCGACTATCTGGCGCGGATCAACTCCATTGATTTTCGCGATGACGGGACGGTGTATTTCCTCGCTGGTACCGTGGATGACGACCTGGTGCTCTACGAAGCGCGGCCGTTGTTTTAGGGTCTCCCTATCACGAAATCCGAATTCCAACGTCTTCTCAATGCCGGCCATGGCCGTGCGATCACCTATGCGATGGAGAACGATGTACAGGAATACCGCCATGTGATTCTCGACATGTGTCTGCATAACCGGGCGGTGGATTACTTTTTTGAAGGTACGCACGCTTCTTATTTGCATAAGCTCCTTGGCCGGTTGACGGACCGGGATTTCTATACCGATCACATCCTCGCCTCGCTTGCAGACGCCGGGGACGATCAGGACGCGGTACACCGGTTTTTCCTCGCGCGACTCCTGGCCCAGGACGGGAACCCGCGCGCGCGGGGACTCATGTACCAATACTTCTGCCCCGGTAAGGCGTACGGGGAAACTATCGCCATGGACTTCGTGGAAATGGATGGCCTGGAGGGTCTACGCTTTGTCGCCTCCAAGATTCCAAACCCGATCGCCGGGGGACTTATCCTTCATCGCGCTTGCGAGCAATTCGGAGAGAGAGCCGTCAGCGAATACTTCGCCCATCCATGTATTCCCACGCCCAACCCGCGCGCGAAGTTACGCCGATGGGGCAGGGAAGCCGTGCCAGAGGAATTTGTGAATGCCGCCAAGCGTTTCCGCGACGATCCAAACCCCGGCCAATTGCCGATCTTTCTTGATCGTCCGTATCCGCTTCCTCCGGCGCCGCTACTTGAGCTCGCGCCACACTCGGGTGATGCCGTCCTTGCACTCGCACACATCCGGCATCCAGCGGTCCGCGAGCTTGCATTTCAACTCATCGCCACGAACGCCCCGCATCGCGGTCACGCCGCTCGTCTTCTTTGGAAGAACTATGAACCGGGCGATATCGATATCGTCCTTTCGTGGTTCCTCGCCGAAGCCGATCCGGCCACCCGTCATCACCTAGGTATCGCGCTACGCCAGCAAACCGATGCCCATCACTTGCATATCTATGAGCACACTCCCTGTTCGGAATGTCGCAGCTACGTTGTAGCGGACCTCATAGAGCGCAACTCCCTTCCGCCTGCCTACCGCGCGGAGTGCCTCTATGACGCAAACGAAACGACGCGCTCGCTGGCTTGGCCATGAGGCCCAGACCGCTGCTGTATGCTATTCCTCATGTCCGCATCCGCCACTCCGAAGAATCCCCATGCGTCGCTGCTGATGTCGTTGCTGAACCAGGCCGGGAAGGGAACGCGCCCGGTGGATCTCGAAATCCGCCGGGCTACTGGCGCATTCCTGGAGGCTCGTGATTGCGACCCTCATCTGGCGCCGCAAAACGAGATTGAACGCGCCGCCGCCCTCATGCTGGATTGGTCCCAGGCGAAGGTGAGTGGAGACCAGGCACGTATTGACGCCCATGCCCGCCAACTGCAGGCCGAAGCCGCCGCCAATGCATTCCCGGTTCACCAGATGGTGAACGCCTACCGGGATTCGAATTTCGTGGATTCGATGACCAACCCCAACGAGCACTACCGGTCCTACGGCAATGATCTTTCGTTCGGCGTGATTCCCGGCAAGCTCGCTGACGACGCCAAGGTCGCCATCATTGGCGATTGGGGCACCGGACTTCCCGACGCCGCGTTTCTGCTCGACAGCCTGTTTGCCCAACACCCCGACATCGCGGCGCTCCTTCACCTGGGCGATATCTACCAGCGGGGCTCCGCCGCCGAGGTCCGGGACAACTTCGTTTCTCCCATCCGCGCCGCGTGCAAGAAACACAATTTGCAGATACCCGTCTTCGCCGTTCCTGGCGACCATGAATACAAGGATTCGCGCGGCGCCGCGTACTACCAGATGCTGGACGACGTAAATAATTGGGACAAAAGCTGGCAGCAACAAGCGAGCTACTTCTGCCTGCGCACGCAGAGCGGGAACTGGCAGTTTCTGGGCGCCGATACGGGGTGGAATCCGAACTATGACGACCAGCCGGGCCTCACGCCGGAAGAGCAGGCCTGGCATGAAGACAAGCTGGATCCGAAGAAATTCAAAGGGAAGACCGTGTTCCTTACCCACCGCCAGTTTTTGTCGGCCTACGATCCGCTTTCCGCCAGTCACGGGGGAACGCCGCATTACAATGACAAACTCGTGGCCAGCCTGCAGAGTATGTTGACCGGCACGACGCTGCGGAACATCGACCTATTGCTGTGGGGACATGAACACCGTTTCGTTCCGTTCGTGGATGACTTGGCGAAAGCCGGATTTCCGGTTCCCGGCTACAGCGGGCCTGTGCGCGCGAAGCTGCGGTTGTTGGGCGGGAGCGCGCGGGAGACGGGCGGCCCGAAGGACCCCGGTTATCCGTTTAGCGCGGCGGTGCTGCCGAACCCGAACAATTCGCGGCACCCCTACGTTTGGGCGAGCGCCGCACCGACCGGCGCCGGGGGAAGCGCGCTGACTTACCACAGTTACGCCATTGTCGACCTCGGCGCGTCGAAGATCTCCTATTTCGAAGTGGAGGCTTGGGAGGAGGGCTACAAACCGGCGAATCCGGTGGCAGGGACCGCGCCGATTCTGGTTGACCCGCTCTAATTTCGCGCTTGTGGGAGTGTATGGAAAGCGAACAGACGTCCAGGGCGGAGCCCGTTTCGCGGCTCTTTGGGAACAAGGTCTTCCGAGTGCTACTGGCCGTAGCCCTTTGTCTCGGGATCGTAGACGATTTCTATGGGGCCGGCAAGGCTTTCTATGACAGCTATCCCTCCGGGTCCCTATGCGTGCAATCCAGCGCTTCCCCGTCTAAGGGCAACTAGCCACCCCGCACGCTTGACACTTCACCCCAAAATAGAGCACAACTATAGATAAGGGTTGCGCTCTTAACGGAGGCACGTTGTCTGTCTTGCGCCCGCCGAAGGCGTCGCAAGTTTGGGAGATATAGGGGTTCTCGCAATGAACGCATACCCGTTCGCTGCGGCGTTAGCCGTGGTGACTCTCTCGTTTTCGCTCTCCGCGCAAACCAGTCTCGGCCGCCTCATCGGTCAGGTTAACGACTCTTCCAACGCCCTTGTTGCCGGCACCGAAGTAGAAGCCAAAAACACACGTACCAATCTGGTCCGCCTTACCAAGTCCGATTCCACCGGCAACTTCCGCCTGGAAGCGCTTGAGCCCGGTGACTACGACGTCACCGCGCGCATGGCCGGCTTCACCACATACGTGAAGCGCAATGTGCCCGTTCAGTCCGGGAACGCTTCCCGTCTTGATATCAAACTCGAAATTGGCGCCGCCGCCACCGTCGTAGAAGTCACCGCCGGAGCCGAAGCGCTGCTCCAGGCCGAATCGGTGACCCGCGGCGGAACCATCACTCAGCTACAGTCCCAGGAACTTCCGTTTTCCGGCCGCAACCCCGCCGCCCTGGCGCTAACGCTTCCCGGCGTTAGCAGCAACCGCTTCGGTTTCGGCATTGCCACCTTTGCCGTCAACGGCAGCCGAGGCCGAGGGAACAACTTCATGCTGGATGGCAGTGACAATAACGACACCGCCATCGCCGGCCAGGCGCTGCAACTGCGCAACCCCGATGCGGTGGCCGAAGTGGCTGTTCAAACTTCTAACTTCGATGCTGAGTTCGGGCGCGCCGGCGGCGCCACTGTTAATACCGTCACGCGCGCCGGGACCAACAATATTCACGGCTCACTTTTCCATCTCCTCGATTCCACCTATGACGACGCCATTACCAATACGCAGTCGCTGAACCCGGCCGTGATCGCGCGAGGCAAGCCGCTGGTCGGCACGGAGAACTGGTTCGGCGGCACCGTGGGCGGACCGGTTGTCAAGAATCGGACCTTTTTCTTCGCCGGCTACCACGAGCAGCACCAGGCGTCCACTTCCGGCACCAATCTCGGTGTGCCGTCGGCCGCCGGCTGGGCTGCGCTTGACCGGTTATTCCCGCAAGGCCGCAATCCCCGTTACGAAGTCTACAAGCAGGGAACCGCTCGCCTGACCGCCACCAGTCAGTTCTTCCCGGTTACCATGGGCGATGGCCGCGGCGATATCGAGTTCGGCACCGGCGCCGCCGTTTTCCCGAGTAAGTTCAAAGACAAGCAGTTTGTGGCTCGCGGAGACCATTCCTTCAGCGAGAAGGATCAACTCATGGTTCGATATATGTCGAATCACCAGGTGAATGGCCCGATCCAGGCGAATTTCCCGGCCTTCATGACGTCACAGGAAGTGAACAACAAGAACGCCCAAGTGAATGAAACCCATATCTTCTCCCCGTCTCTGACCAACGAACTCCGCATGAGCTACGCCCGCATTGGCTTTGAGTTTCCGCTGGACACGCCCGCCGAATTCGCCCGCACGATTCCCACTTACACTCTTGGCGGGGGTGTATCCAACATTGGCGTGGCGACAACGTTTCCGCAGGGCCGCCTGGCGAACAACTACACGTTGCAGGACAGCATCTCCTACACGCGCGGCCGCCACTCCTTCCGCATGGGTGTAGACCTGGTAAACCAGCGAGCCAAGGACCTGGCACCAGCGGTGGAGCGAGGGCAACTTACGTATGCCACCACCACCGGCTACTCCATTTTCGCCAACTTCATGGATGATTTTGGGGGCACCAACGGAGGAGCCACGCGCACCTTTGGCAGCCCGGCGAACTACCCAAAGGTCTTCCGCCAGGCCTATTTCTTCCAGGACCGCTGGCGTGCCACGCAGGACCTGACCATCACGCTCGGCGCCCGCTACGACTACTTCGGCGTTCCTATGAACGCGCTCCCTTATGCGGCGTTTTCCGGGTTGTATAACGTCGATCCCGTCACGCTCGACGGCCCCTACCGCCGGCCCAGCAAAGTGAAGGCCGACCGCAATAACTGGTCGCCCACCATTGGCATTGCTTGGTCTCCGTCCATGAAATCGGGCCTGCTCGGCAAATTGTTGGGCGATCACAAATCGGCCATCCGCACCGGTTACCAGATCGGCTACGACACGTTCTTCAACAACATGCTGTCCAACGCCGCCGGCTCGGCGCCGAATCTGATTTCCACCAATACCAACTCGGTCTCCAGCACGGCGCTGCCGCGGGGCTTGCCGAACCTCTCCGCCAGCTTGCCCACCGTGTCTCGCTCCGTGCTCCCTATCGATACGCAGACCTTCGTTTATGGGGATCTGGTGGCGCCCTATACCCAGCGCTGGTCCTTCGGCGTGCAGCGGGAACTGCCGGGGCAGTTTATCGCCGACGTGAGTTATGTCGGCACGCGCGCGCTTCGCCTGTTCATTAACGAGGATCTGAACCCGCTGGTTCCGCTGAATCTCCGCCGCCAGTACAGCAACGTGAATCCCTTGGTGGCCGGTCAACTCCAACTTCGGGCCGACCCGCTGCAGGGCGGGCGGCTCACGCGCACCAATGGAGGAAATTCGTCCTATCACGGCCTTCAGACCAGTCTTGCCCGCCGGTTCTCAAAAGGGATCTTCGCCAATCTAGCCTATACGTGGTCCAAGAACCTCGATAACTCAAGTGAGATTTTCGGCGTGGCCAATGTCAATCTGCCTCAGCAGTCGGCCATCCCATCCATGTTCGGCGGATTGCGAAACGAAAAGGCCGTTTCCCTCTTCGACCGGCCGCAACGCCTGGTCCTGACCTTCGTCTACGATCTTCCGTTCGCCAAGACCGGGAATCCGTTGAAGCGCCACGTGTTGGGCGGATGGCAGCTCACCGGCCTGTGGACGTTTGAAAGCGGTGTGCCGTTGACGGTGGTCAACGGCGTGGACGCCGATGGCTTGGGCGGCTCCCTGGACCGGCCAGATTACAACCCGAACGGCCGTCCCGGAGTTCGCGCCGTCGTCTGCGGGGCCAATTTCTGCAATCCCGATGCCGGGAATGCCATCATCAACCCCTCGGAAGCTATGTACGTCCAGGTGCCAACCTTCACCGGTAACGACCCCAAGCGGACCGGAACCCTCGGCCGTGGCACCCTCCGTACACCTGGAACCAAGAACCTCGATTCCACCATCGGCAAGACCTTCGCTCTCACCGAGCGGTTCAAGTTGAGCCTGAAGGGCGAGATGTTCAACTTCATCAACACGCCGCAGTATGGGTCACTGAATGTTAGCCCCTTCACGGCCAACGTACCGATTGCCATCAACACCAATGTCGCCACGGCGCCCGCCGGCCGTTTTCTTGCGCCCCAGTTTGCCGATGGCGGCAGCCGTATTGTACGCTACCAGATCCGCCTGGTCTTCTAATGCGTATCGCACTCCTGTCTCTCCTTGCCGCCGTGGCCTGCTTCGCGCAGAGGCCCTGTACTACACCAGCGCATAAGGCGCTCGACGGCATCATTGGAGAATGGGAGGTGCGCGAAGCGGGCGTGGCGACCGGCCATGCCCGCTTTCGCTATGCTGTCCACGGCTGCGCCATCGTTCACGATTTCGCCACGCCAACGGGCGAGGAAGGGAAGGGACTCCTCTATCTGGACGGCAAGTGGAATTCTATCTTTGTGTCGCCTGGCGGGATTGAGGAATCCCCGGAAGTGACGATCGCGTCGACATCCGACGGCTTCACCTGGAACAATCGAAGTTACCGCCGGGGCCGCTTCCAGCCGCCTGCTGAGGTGAGGCAGGCGTGCCAGAGTGCCAACCACCGGGCCTTCGATTTTTGGGAAGGGAAGTGGGATGTATTCTCTCCCAAGGGCATTCAAACAGGCGTTAACCATATACACCGGGTGGCCGGGGGGTGCGCGCTGGTTGAAAACTGGACTTCGGCCGGCCTCACGAACGGCATGAGCATCAACTTCTGGCACGAAGAACGGCGCCAGTGGCGGCAGGTTTGGGTGGCTCCCGGGAGCGTACTCCGCCTGTCGGGCGCCTGGAACGGCGGCGCGCTGCACTTGATGGACCCGGGGCGCACGCGCCTGTCGTTTACACCGAACCTGGATGGCACCGTGCGGCAGTACTGGGAACAGACACTGCCGGGGGCGGCCGGCTGGGGCGTTGCTTTCGATGGCACTTATCGACGAGCCAAAGAGCCGGGCCGTGAAACACTCGTTGACGCGCTGACACGCACGGCCGCCGGCGCCAGTCCAGCACTGGAAGCGTTCGTCCATTCCCAGATCGCAGGCCTGACTTCCAACACCGCCTTCGATCCTGGCCTAATCGAGCCATTCCTGGGACGTCTGGCCCACTGGACGCCATCGGCCCCCGTCACCGGCAACGGCGCCAGCCTCCGCGCCCGCAGCATCGAACTCGCGCGTAGCCACGCCGGATTGCGCGGCACCCGCAGCGCCCATCCGGCCGACGGGACGAACCTTGACGGCTACCAGTGGCTGGCGCTCGCCGCCGAACACTCCCGCCGCGCGCTGCCGGGCCCGTGGCGCGCGTGGCGGGGAACCTGGACCGGTGCCGGTACCTTTCAGGGCAAGCCCGCGCAAATCGAACTGCGCGCCCAGCCCATACTGGACGGCAAGTTCGACGAGGTGTTGATAACCGTCACTCCGGCCAGCGGCAGCCCGTTCCTGGGCCGCGCCGTGTACGCCGCCGATGCGGCCACCGCGCACTGGAATGACTCGATGGCCAACGCGTATCCGATCAAGGCGGAGTGGAACGGGGAATCGCTGGTGGCGCTGTGGGCTGACCCAGTTCGAGGGAGAAGCACGTATTCGCTAGGAGCCGATGGGCGACTCAGCATTATCGATGAGGTGTCCCAGAAAAACGCCGCATTCCAGCGATTTGCCGAGTACAAGCTGTCTAAATCCGGGTTCCGATAACGAATATTATGTCAACTTCTAAGGCAGTAATATACTTGACACACTATAATTCTCATGAGAGCATCAGGTATGCCTTTAACTCCTACCACTCTACAGCAGGCGATCATTCATTTTGCTAACTTTGAGAACTGCAAAGAGTTCATGACGGCGCTTCGATGGACGAACGGCGTTCCCGTCTGTCCCGTTTGCGGTAGCAAGAACTTGTGGTGGTTGGATAAGCGCCGCGTCTGGAAATGCAAACAAAAGCACGCTCGACAGACCTTCTCTTTGAAAACGGGAACGATCCTAGAAGACTCGCCGATACCGCTTGAGAAGTGGCTCCCCGCTATGTGGATGCTGGCCAACTGCAAGAACGGCGTGTCCTCATGGGAGATTCATCGAGCCTTAGAGGTCACACAAAAGACGGCGTGGTTCATGCTCCAGCGCTTGCGATTGGCGCTACAGGACGATATGGGTGGAGGCAAACTGGGAGGCACCGTAGAGGTCGATGAGACGTTCATCGGCGGGAAGGCCCGCAATATGCATAAGGCCCGACGGGAAAGAGCGCTCGGCATGAAGGGCGGCGGCTATAGCGGCAAGATCGGCGTACAAGGGATGCTCCAGCGCGGCGGGAAGATCAAAGCCGTTGTTGTTGACAACACCAAACTCGTTACGCTCATTCCTAATGTGAAGGCGAACGTTGAGAGCGGCTCCACCGTCTGTACAGACGAACTTCCCGCCTACTTTTGCTTGCAAGCCGACTATGAACACAAGGTTGTCAACCACGCGATAGAGTACGTTCTCGGCAACATCCACACGAACGGCGTTGAGAACTTCTGGTCTCTACTGAAGCGCGGTTTAGGCGGTACCTACGTATCGGTAGAACCGTTCCACTTGTTTCGCTACGTTGACGAACAGGCGTTCAGGTTCAACAACAGGAACCTGACGGATGGGCTTCGTTTCCAGTTCGCCATACGCCATATCGTCGGCAGACGGCTTACGTACAAGCAGCTAACGGCGAAGGAGGAGGTCCCAAGTTCATTGGACAAGGACGGAGAGAGCGCTTAAACGCGGGCCGAAGAAGAAAGCGCAAGCCTAATCCTTCGTAAGCATCCATTTAAGAATCGGTTGTATAGATTTATTAACAGAGTGATAGGTTCCCCTCAAAACCGCCCCATTCGTAGACCAGTCATACCGAATTGATACTAAAGTGTTGGCGGTTTTAGCGATGACGGCGGCTGCTATCTTTGGATCGATCCCGCGTTGCCGAAGCTCTTGTTCACTCATCTCGCCGAAGGCTAGCAGGGATTTCACGCAATTGATTTCTATATCGCTAAGCTTCGAAATCGATGCAGTAACCTCCATTTCTACGACCGTTTCCCATGGATTCGGTTTTTCCGTTTCGGCTTTGAACGCCATTCTCTCGCTGTTGAGTGTTGCGCCAATCGCGTGAATTTTAGAAATGCACTCGGCGTATGTGTGCTTCGGGGCCTTAATGAGCAGTCGATATAGGTAGTCAGCGAAATGGGCTATGGCGTACGATGCAACGGCAAGTAGGGCAATCTTAATCGCCTGAGAGAGCTGTATCGATTCAAGCCCAAAGTACTGAATCGATACCACTATCACGGCAGGCATGGCCTTCCATGGCACGAACAACTGTGCTTTTTCTCGCGCATATGCGCGTGCGATATCCCAGTACTCCAATGGTTCCGTTTCGATTGGCTGAGTAGACGTAAGACCATCCCTGCCGCACCTTTCCGCCTTCGTGGTACACTTCGGCTAAGCTCCAGCGGAACGGTTTTGCGATGCTGAGAACATCACCAAACCACGCTAAGCGAAAAGTCTAGGCACGCGGCGAAGCGGCAAACCCATTATAGAGGAGTTGCCGCTTTTGTTTATCCGCCTTGCCGCACACAAGGCAGTCAGACCTTCTTTTTTGGGCCTCTGCGGTTGGGGTTCGCAAGCGCTTGTTCCCGGTGCTCTATTATCTTCGCTTGAACCACCTCATGCGAGACTGAAAGCACTTTAGCCACGATACCCTTGAACGTTTCTTGGGCTTTTTGTCCTTCGTGGCATGGCGGGTATTTCGGCTTTGGCTCCATGGCCAAAGTGTACCGCAAAGAAAAAGGGGTAGCGTTGAGCGCTACCCCGTGTGGTCTACACTATCCCCTCACAGGGATAGCCCACGACTTGCGACCGTAGTCAGCGGCGTACAAGTAGCGCCGCAAGCGCCAGTGCCAGAACTTGGGAGTATGAACCCACTTCTGGTCTTTTGAAGTCTTCTTTTTCATGTGGCCTCCGTAGGCGGGTTGAAAATGGAGGCGAACTTGGGTACCCTGAACTTGGTCCGTTCAGAGTGTGAGAGTCGCCAATGCGCGGCTCAGACCAGAGACCGTCCAGCAAGACGGTCTCTGGATTCCCACCGCAAAGCAGACGAAAGTGCTTGTGGTGGTCCTCGAATGGCGTTAGAATACACGTAGGGCTTCTGTTTCATGACGGGCCTTAAAAAACTGTTGTTCGCTTGAGCGCCGTCTGATTCACGGCGCTTTTGCTTTTGGTGGCTAGACTTCAACTACCTGAACCCATTTTACACAGCTTTTCCGGCGAGTGCAAGCCTAAGTGCATTATTTTCAATCACTTACAGTATTTCCCTGTGGTTTCAACTGGATGCGGTTTATTTTTCGGTAGGCCATCATGTAGTTATTGGGTGCGCCAAGTATATTTTCACCACTTCGAAATCCAGCCCATCTGCCCAAAGCCGGCCACAAAGTAACTATCGGCAACGGCCATT
>JAEUQC010000127.1 GCA_016789905.1 Bryobacterales bacterium
CGGAATAATCAGGGACTCGGCATAACGTGGATTATTCCGAGTGCGGAATAACAGTCAGGATTTCCTGTGCGAATTCATTCAGCCGGCCGACCGCATGATCGACGCCGAAACGTTCCAGCGAATGATCCGCACCGACATCGATCAGTGGTTCTACGAACCGCTACTGCACGACCACATCCCCGCCCCTAAACAGGCGTGACCAACAACAACCCAACGTAGCCAAAGGAACACGATATGCCGCTCACAGGAAATCACTCCGGACCCGGCTCCCGCGCCATGCACCCACCGCGGGCTCGACGCGAGTTCAGCCAACCGGCCGGCAGCATGATCGATGCCGAAACATTCCAGCGGAGGATCCGCACCGGTATCCACCAGTGGTTCCACGAACCGCTCTTACACGGCCACATCCCCGCCCCTAAAAAGGCGTAACAACTAACCCACCCCCCCTCCGGCCGCTGGTCTTGATCAACCATCGCCAGCCACCCGGACCAGGTCTTTGACAATCGAACGAAAAAAAAACCGCCTGCCCGCGCTGCGCGCAATCGCCGGGCAGGCCAACGGCTGAGGGCGAAAGGAGTCCCGGACTACGGGAACAGCACCGCGCGCGCCTCGTTTGCCACTAACATACACCGCCCGTTATGACCGCAGTTAGGAACACGAACTAACTGATGCTTAGCCCCATACTTACTCGATACATACCGAAAATAAGCAAGCCCGCGCTCCAATCGATTCGCCCCCTGCGCCATCGCCCCGCAAGAAGAGTCAAATCCAAACTGCGGAGTAACATCATACTCCCCCAGTAAATACACCACGTCCCGGCGCGCCAGATTCGCCTTCATCGCCTCATCCGTCAACGCCGCCGCGTACCCCGTCCGCTTCGCCATTCCATATTTCCAATCGTTGTAACCAGCGCACCCTTCCACCGGCCCCGGCCGCGAATCGTCCAGATACAGATAACTCGACGGGTTCGATACCACATACCGTACCGAAACGCCCGCCGCCTCCAGCTTCGACGCCGCCGCGTACCGGCTCAAAAACTGCCCGCCCGCCGAATGACCCATCAACACGACATGCTTCAATAGCGGATACTTCTTCTTGTCGGCGAAGTGCCGCACAAGCGCGTCCATCACATCATACGTCGTCACCGAAGGATGCCCCACCGCCGGCCCGCCGCCCCGCCAGTCATCCCCGGTGCAGCGAAATCCAATCTCTCCTGGCGCCAGCTTGTCCTCACAGTTCCTAGCCCCGGTCCCGGCAAACCGCGGTGCCGCCACCACCGTTCCTTCCAGATCGCCAGCCAGAAACGCCCCCGCCATCCCCGAAGGAAAATAGTCGTCCGCGTTCCGCCCCGCCCCGTGGATCACAATCAGTGCCCGCCGCGCCTTCGCGTTCCCCTTCCCCAGCGGATGCGAACGGTAAACCATCACCGCTCTTCCTCCGCCCATCGAAAAAGGCTCCAGACAATCCTGCGTACACGGCGCCGCCGCCAATGCCCCCGCCATCAACAGCAACGCCGCAATTCGCATATCGGACCCCTATCGCAACAAATCTTCCAGTTGAATCCTGGCATCGGTCTTCGCATCCCGATACTTCACAATCACCGGCGTATACACCGAAATGCCCCAGTCCTTGCCCGGCCCGCTTGTCACTGCGCGCGAACCAGCCACAACCACAGCCCCTTCCGGAATCACCAGCGGCTCGGCATCGGTCGCCCGCAGCACTGTGCCATTCACCAAATCATACACAGGCGTCGACCGGTTCAGGATCGTCCCCGTTCCCAACACCGCCCGCGTCTTCACCACGGTGCCTTCATACACCCCGCAGTTGCCGCCCACCAGCACATCGTCTTCAATGATCACCGGCATCGCGCCAACTGGCTCCAACACACCGCCCACCTGCACTGATGCCGACAAATGCACCCGCGCCCCAATCTGCGCGCAGCTCCCCACCAGCGCGTGCGAATCCACCATCGTCCCCTCGCCCACATACGCGCCCACGTTGATGTACATCGGCGGCATACAGGTCACCGAACGCGCCACAAAACACCCGTCGCGAATCGACGATCCGCCCGGTACAATCCGCACCCCGCTATCGGCAGTGAACGCCTTCACCGGGTACGTGTCCTTATCGAAGAACGGTTGCTTGGCCGCGTCAATCGACATGTCCACAATCCCGCCCAGCCGGAACCCCAGCAGAATGCCCTTCTTCACCCAGCTATTCACGCGCCATCCCGTCGCCGTCGTCGCCTCCGGCGACGCCGCCCGTATCTCACCGGCGTTCAACGCCGCCTTAAACTCGGCGAACAACCGGAAATGCTCTTCCCCATAGGAAGCCGGCTTATTATCGAATGCGTCTTCAATTGCACTATTGAGCGGCAACGGCGTTCTCCCTGGCCAGCAGGCCACACTGCTCCAACACGGCATCAATCTTGTTCTGGCTAGCCTCCGACGGCGGCACCAGCGGCAATCGCCACACCGGTTCCAATAGCCCCATCCGCGCCATCGCATACTTCACCGGCCCCGGATTCGACTCTACAAAATTCACTTCCATCAACGGCAGATACTGCCGTTGAATCGCCCGCGCCCCGGCATAATCGCCGTCCAGCGCCTTCTGCGCCAGTTGCGCCATCGGCCCCGGAATCTCATTCGAAACCACGGAAATAATCCCGCGCCCGCCCAGCGACACCAGCGGAATCGTTATCGAATCGTCCCCGCTCAACACCGCGAAATCCGCCGGAACGTGATACAACACCGACGCCATCTGGCTGATGTTCCCGCTCGCTTCCTTCACGCCCACAATGTTGTCAACCGCCGCCAGCCGCTTCAACGTCAACGGCTCCACATTGATCCCCGTCCGCCCCTGCACGCTATAAACAACGATCGGCAGCGTCGTCGCCGAAGCAATCGCCCGGTAGTGCTGATACAGCCCCTCCTGCGTCGGCTTGTTGTAATAAGGCGTCACCGACAGCAACCCATCGGCCCCCATCGCCTCCAGCTCCCGCGCCAGCGAGCAGACCTCGGCGGTGCTATACCCGCCGCATCCCGCCATCACCGGCACCTTCCCCTTCGCCTCTTCCAGCGTGATCTCCACCACGCGCAGATGCTCGGCATGCGTTAGCGTCGGGCTCTCGCCCGTCGTCCCGCACGGCACCAGAAAGTGAATGCCATCGGCGATCTGCCGGCGCACCAGCGCCCGCAGTCTCGCCTCATCTAACGTCAAATCCTGCTTAAACGGCGTAACCAGCGCTGTGCCGCATCCTTGAAACATGTGCCACCTTCCTCTAACTAAAACAGCGTCTCGCTGAACTCAAAAAAGCCTTGCTTGCCCACAATCCATCGCGCCGCCTGCAGCGCCCCCCGCGCGAATCCTTCCCGGCTCCGCGCCGTATGCCGCAGCGTGATCGTGTCGGCCGCCGAGTCAAAACCGATCTCATGCGTCCCCGGCACCCGCCCCGCTCGGTTCGAAGAAACGTCGATCTCCCGCGCATACCCCGCGCCCTTCATCTCCTCCACCAGCTTCAACAGCGTCCCGCTCGGCGCGTCCTTCTTCGTGTCGTGATGGATCTCCCACGCATACGAGCCATACTCGGGCTGCTTGGCCAATAGTTTCGCCGCCTCCGCCACCAGCCGGAAAAACACGTTCACGCCCACCGAGTAGTTCGGGCTCCAAACCGCCGCCGAGCCCCCCGCCTCCACCGCCGCCTTCACCCGGTCCATCTCGTGCAGCCAGCCCGTTGTCCCTATCACCACCGGCACGCCAATCGCCGCCAGCTTCACCGCATTGTCCGCCGCCGTCTCCGGCGTCGAAAACTCAATCGCCGCCGCAATCCCCTCAAAGTTCTCCCGCGTAATCCACGCCCCGTCCGCGTTGTTATGCACGTCCAGAATCAGCGTTACCGAGAACCCATACTCCGGCGCCAGTTGCTCCAGCATCCGGCCCATCTTCCCGTAGCCAATCAGCGCCAGTTTCATGCCTCGAATATCCTTTCATCCAAAGTCGAAAAGAACTCCGTGTGCAGCGCTGCCACCGCCGCCTTCAGGTCCGCGTCCGCCACCACTACACTCAGGTTCAGCAGCGACGCGCCTTGCGCAATCATCCGGACATTTATGGATCGCAGCGCGCCAAATACCCGCGCCCCCAACCCAGCCGTCTCGCGGATATTATCACCCACCACGCAGATCAACGATGACGTATCGTCCACCGTCACCTCGGCAATCCGCCGCAATTCCGCGCAGATCTCCTCCAGATGCGTCGTGTTGTCAATCGTCAACGACACGCTCACCTCCGACGTCGTCACCATATCCACCGGCGTCTGGTACTTATCGAACACATCGAAGATCCGCTTCAAAAACCCGTGCGCCATCAGCATCCGCAAGCTTTGCACATTCACGACAACAATGTTCCGCTTGCAAGCAATGCTCTTCACCGTGTTCCCGCACGGCACACGCTCGGCCACAATCCGCGTCCCCTCGTTCTCCGGGTTCTTCGAATTCAAAATCAACACCGGAATATTCTTTTCAACAGCAGGCACCACGGTCGCCGGATGCAGCACTTTCGCCCCGAAATAGGCCAGCTCCGCCGCCTCGGCGAACGAGATTAGCTTCACCCGGTGCCCGCCCGGCAGAATCCGTGGATCGCACGTCAACATGCCGTCCACATCCGTCCAGATCTGGATCTCTTCCGCGCCAATCCCCGCGCCCACAATCGACGCCGAAAAGTCCGACCCGCCCCGCCCCAGCGTCGTCGTAAACCCATCCTGAGTGGACCCAATGAACCCGCCCATCACCACAACCTTCCCCGCCTGCGCCAACGGCCTTACCCGCTCCTCCAACTTCGCGTAGCAACGCGGATACAGGGGCGCCGCTTGCGTGTGCCGCCGGTCGGTGACAATCACCTCCCGCGCATCCACATGCACGGCGTCCTTCCCAAAATGCCGGAACGCCGCCGCCACAATCCGTGAGGACAACCGCTCCCCATAGCTCGACACCAGGTCTACATACTGCGGCGGAAACTCGCCAATCCCGGCCAGCTCATCCAGAAACGCCGACAGCTCCACAAAGTGCGCCTCAATGAACGAAGAGACCTCCGCCCAGTCGCTCTCCTTGCAAACCGGCCGCGCCTCCTGCAGCGTATAGGAGGCAAGCTCCTCCAACAGCCGCGCCGCCTCGTCCCGGTCTCCGGAATAGGCCTTCTCCGCGATCGCCAGCAGCCGGTTCGTCGTCTTTCCCATCGCCGACACAACCACCACCGGGTGCCGGTCCAGCCGTGACTTCACAATTCCTGCCACCCGCTCCATGGCGGCCGCCGATTCCACCGACGTGCCGCCAAACTTCATGACAATCATTTACAGCATCCCCTCCGCCAGCATCAGCTCCGCGTTCAACACCGCCGCGCCAGCCGCGCCGCGCACCGTATTGTGACCCAGCGCCATAAACTTGAAATCGAATACCGGGCACTCGCGCAAACGGCCCACAAACACGGCCATCCCCCGCTCCCGCTCCACGTCCCGCCGAGGCTGCGGCCGGTCCTGCTGCTCCATGTAAATCACCGGCCGCGCCGGCGCGCTCGGCAGCCCCAACTCCTGCGGCTTCCCGCGATAGCTCTCAAACGCCGCCCGCACTTCGGCCAGCGTCGGCTTCCGCGTCAACTCCACCGACACCGCCGCCATATGCCCATCCACCACCTGCACCCGATTGCAGTGCGCGCTCACCTTCGTCGTCAACGGCACAAACCGCCCCTCCGCCACGCCGCCCATGATCTTCTGCGTCTCGGTCTCCACCTTGTCTTCTTCCCCGCCAATATGAGGTACCACGTTCGCCGTAATGTCCATCGACGGCACGCCCGGATACCCCGCGCCGGAAATGGCCTGCATCGTCGTCACCACCACTCGCTCCAGCCCGAACTGCGCCAGCGGCGCCAGCGCCAGTGTCAGCACGATCGTGGAGCAGTTCGGGTTCGTCACGATCAGCCCGTCCCAGCCGCGCGTCTCCTTCTGCCGCTTGGCAATGCTCAAGTGGTGCGGATTGATCTCCGGAACCAGCAACGGCACGTCCTCGTCCATCCGGTGGTTCTTCGAGTTCGACACCACAATATGCCCAGCGCCCGCGAACGCCTGTTCAATCTCCGTCGCCACCGAGGAGTCCGTCGCCGAGAACACAAGCTTCGGCGCGTTCCCTGGCTTGCACTCTTCCACCGTCAGTCCGGCCACGCCCGCGGGCATCGTACCGTCCAGCCGCCACGACGTGGCTTCGCTGTACTTCTTCCCCGCGCTGCGGTCGCTAGCGCCCACCCACGTCAATTCGAACTGCGGGTGATTCTGCAGAAACTTCACGAAATGCTGCCCCACCATACCGGTGGCGCCAAGCACGCCTACTGGGATCTTCATGCTTTGCTCTTTTCTTCCTCTTCAAGTAACTGCCGCACAAGCTGCGCGTACAGCTCGGTGGCCTGTTTCAACTCGGCTTTCGGGACCCGCTCCTGGCTCGTGTGCGCCACATGAATCGTCCCAGGGCCCAACAACAACGGTTTCCCCCACGCCCCGCCAAACGCCGGAATATCGGTCGTGTACTTCATCACATCGGTTTCGAATCCCGGGCGCGATTCCATCAGGATGGCCGGAATACATAGCTGTTCCCTCGCCTCCACCAGCCCTTCGCAAGCCGCCGCCACCGCCGCCCGCACCGGCGCCGGGTCGTCCACCAGGCGAATCAACAACTCCGCCTTGGCCATGTCAGGCACCACGTTTGGCGCCCGCCCGCCCGTGATCGTGCCGATGTTCAAGGTGGAGGGACCTAGTATCGGATGCACCGGCCACTCAATCTTCCGCACCCGCTCCAAAGCGTCGAGCAGCTTCTCAATCGCCGACTCGCCCAGTTCCGGATACGCCGAGTGCGCCATCCGCCCACTGGCGATCAGTTCATACCTCAGCGCGCCCTTGGACCCCAACGCCAGCCTGCACGACGTCGGCTCGCCATTGATCAAGTACTTCGAACCGCGCGGCTGTTTGGCCATGAAGTACGCGCCCGCCGAGTTGCGTTCCTCGCCAACCACGAACAACAGCGCAAACCCGCGATTGCCTTCTTCCAACAACGCGCGGACGGCGTTGATCATGCAAGCGATAATGCCTTTGACATCGCAGGCGCCGCGGCCCCAGATGAACTCGTCATCTTCGCGCGATGGGAAGAACGGAGGCACGGTATCGAGGTGCGTCGAAAGGGTGACCACCGGCTCGCCCCACATCGCCAGAACGTTCTTCCGGTCGGGTTCCACTTCGATCTGTTCCACTGTGCCGCCATACTCGGCGGCGAGCGGTTGCAGATAGGCATAGACCCAATCGCTGACGGCCTTTTCGTTGCCAGTGATGGATTCGATATCGATGAGGGTTTTAGTGAGGGCGAAAACGTCCATACTCTCCATCCAGTTGGTAGCAAGGTGCGGGGAGAGTACACGAGTGGGACTCGTCACTGCTCCGTAGCGCCCCACCCGGCCATCGATTGGCTATCGCCAAGTGTCCGAGTGACAGTGAGCCGGTCTTATCCGGTCTCCCCAACTTCTCCCCGTGTCGCCCCGCGGGAAAAACTTCGGCGAAGTTGCCCTTTTCCACCAGCCTTCCGTGCGACGGAACCTGCTGCCGATGTACTCGTGACCTTCGCTCCTCTACCGAGTTCTCTACTAGCCTAGCGAAGCCCCGCCCAAATCGTCAACAATTCGAATGGGTTTCACAGCATCGCGATCGCTTCCGCAAAACACGCCGTACCCAAAAATCTGAGACAAATGCTCTGTCAAACCCCAAACCCGTTCGTGACCGGTGTGGCGGAACTCTATGAGCGCCCGCGTCCGAGGCTACCCACGATGTTCTATTGCGGACTCCGGAACATCAGGTCCATCAATTTCGGATAGCTCTACATGGTGCGACCGGTCGCTCGCTTTGACTCGAATCGCCAATAAGTTCTAGCATTGAAAAGGATTTAGCGATACGATCTATTGAACGAACGCTTGCGCTTTGGGCATGCGGTTACATTTCCGCAGCACAAGTTGTCGAATGGGCGATCGATACACTGGAAAAACTCGAGAAGCATCCACCCGAACTCCTCGACCTCGTCGAGGATGGTCCTGAACGGTGCCTAAAGAGACCGACGCGCAAGTTTCGAGCTCGGCCAGAGCAGTTGGACTATGTTCAGCAATTCGCGCTGAGGGCCACGAAGACGAGCTTGGCTTCCGACGCCTCAGTACTCAAGGTTGCAGAATTGGCTGCAAGTAACTGCCTTGGCGAAGATCTCAAGCTGCCGTTTGTTTCCTTTGGTTACCAGCTCGACGATCTCCTCGACTGCCGAGATCAACCGGCCGCGGTAGGTCTTGTGCGCACGGGACTGCCCCCGCTTTTGGTGGAGTGCCGAGAGATTGTCCGGACACTCGTTGATTAGGCCTTGCGACGGGGCACCTCGCCTCCGTGTCGAAACTCGGATAGCTGGCCGAAGCCGGCGTTCCGCAGAGCGTGATCCTTTTAACTCCCAAACCATTGACACAGAGGTTTACATTTCGCAAACTTCCACTGTGAGAATTATCAGCAAGCCAGTCATCTTGCAGATTTCTCGCCGCCATCCAGAGGCGCTCGTTCCGCTATTGAACTGGTACCGGATAACCAAGGTCGCAGCGTGGACATCGCTTACGGACGTGCGCTCGGACTTTGGCCATGCCGATATCGTCGGGAGAAGAACCGTCTTCAACATCCACGGAAATCACTACCGATTGGTCGCGCGGGTCAATTATAGGACTCAACGCGTTTTCATCCTATACATACTCGCCCACACCGAATACACCAAGGGAGATTGGAAATGAATACCACTATCGAATTTTCCGACTCGATCTACGCAAAGCTGCTCACGACCTCCCTGCCTCGCCCCATCCGGACCGACGCTGAGCTCGAACGATTCACCAGCATCCTGCTGGAACTCGACGAGCGCGACGACCTCTCCCCGGAAGAAGACGCCTTAGCGGAAATACTCACCCTGCTAATTGAGGACTACGAAGAAAAACGGCATCCCCTCCCTACCGTAGCGCCCCACGAATCTCTCGTAGCCCTCATGGAAGAGCGAGGACTGAAACACAAAGACATCTGGCCCATACTCGGCAACAAAGGCGCTGCCACTGAAATCCTCAACGGTCGCCGCGCCATCAGCAAAGCCCAAGCCAAGCGTCTCGCGGCCCAACTCCGCGTCCCCGTCGATCTATTCCTCTAACGAGGTCTCAAACCCCCTCTGCCTCCCGGATTCGATCAATCAACTCGTTAGTCACCACCACGCCCGCACGGCGCTCCAGCAACGGAATGCCATTCCGCACCTCCGCTGCCTCCGGTTCGCGCACCTGTTCTTCTTTCCGAAATCACGACTGTCCAAATTAGCTGAGTGTCCGGTGTAGCTCGTTTGAAAACAAATCAGTTTAGAAGCGAAGGCGGCTAAGCGGGAGATGAGGTTGGGGTGTCGTGGTCTGCGAGTCCGATCGGCTGCTGTCCAAAATCGTCTGGTGTGAAAAGGGTCGATTGCGGCGGCCGGTAGTCGGAACGCAGTGGCGGCGGTCCTCCGAACGGCATGTCGAGGAATCGCCATAAGTCGCGGTAGACAAAGAGTTGATGACGCAGCAGCGCCACGAAGCGGCTGAGGTGCCATTGGAGCCGGCTCCGCAATTGCAAGTGCGGACGATCAGGAGGGCGGTCAATGCTGTCCAAATGTGGATCTTCAATGCGTTGGCCGAAGTCCCGACGAACGTTTT
>JAEUQC010000216.1 GCA_016789905.1 Bryobacterales bacterium
GTCAAATGGGTGCCGCACACGTTTTCGGGAACTCGCTTGCCCTCAGATTACCGTCGCTCAGAGTATCCGTATTTCGGAAGTACCCTCACCGCTAGGTTCTTACACCATGCCCCGTACAATCGCTGTTGCGATGCCAAGAAAGAAGTACGGCCCAACCAGTTTCGGCGAACGCCTCCAAAATATCCGGAAAACCCGCGGCCTCACCCAGGTCCAGTTAGCCGAAGCCGGCTTTCCACCCGCCCCCGCCGTCATCGGTCTCGCCAAGGCCCTGGACGTAACAACCGATGAACTTCTCGGCGTCAAGCCGCCCAAAGTCGAACGCATCGACGAAGATTCCGAAGCCCGCCGCATGTGGAAGCGGTTCCAGATGGTCGCCGTGCTCCCCGAGCGCCCCAGAAAGCCGTCATCCGCCTGATAAACTCTTTAGCCGCCGTCAGCGATGGCGCCCGCCGTGGTCACTGATCTCGCCGCCAAACAACAGCACGCCCTACACCTCCTCGCCCTCCTCGACCCCGATAAACTCGACGCCGCCGTCCATCTCCTCGACGCGATGGTCCCCGACGAAGACGGCGACACCCTCAGTCCCGCCGAACAGAAAGCCATCGCCGAGGCCGGCGAATGGCTCAAACAGAACGAGCCCATTCCCCATGAACAAGTACTAGCCGATCTCGGCCTCTCCATGGATGACTGGGAACGAATGAACACAGAGCCATAGAACAACGATGGCCAAACGAATCGTCTGGACTTCCCAGGCCGAGGCCTCAACACACTGACAATGAGGCGCATCATCGAGCAGCCAATCGCCTTACAAATACTCAATACCCTCGCCCATGCGCCCGCATCGTCCAATCGATCGCCGACCCGCCCGCCTGGCAAGCCCCCAAGCAATGCCACAAATTCTTATCCGGCGTAATCACCAGACTCGACTCCCGGTCATCATGAAACGGACACAACCCAATCAGGTCCGCCCCATGCCGCGTCAGCACCACCCCCCGCGCCTCCGCCAGCCGCTCCAGCGAAACTTCTCTCTTTAGCCGCTCGATCTCCTCGTCCGGAATTCTCGCCATCGCAACCTGACCTCCCGGTAAATCCGTCAATAGACTTCTCTGTCACTGTTCACATTGAAATCGGAGACGTTTTCCGGCCAGCTCTTTTTAAGGAGGCCCTATCAGGAACGCAGCGCAGCTCATCCTCCTCCACTGCTCTATGACGGATTTCCATCAGCGTCTCCGCACTCTCCGCAGTTCCCGCAAAATCACTCAGTCCCGTCTGGCGGAACTGTCGGGAATCAGCCCCCGCGTCTAGACCCGGTGGGAAAACGGAGACGCTACGCCTCTATTCGGTACTGTCGTCAAGATCGCCGACATTCTCAATGTCACGCTCGATGAACGCGCCGGCCGTCAGGATGCCGCCGAAGCCGAACCCCGCATCAAGAACCCGGAACTGCACCGGCTCTATCAGAAAGTCGACTCGCTGACAGACGAAGACCAAAAAGCATTGCTGGTTGTACTGGACTCTTTAGTCAAACGCTCGCGCATGGACACGCGTCATGGCCGAATAGCGGCTAAGACTGGAGATTAAGACGAATGAAAGAACACGCCCATCAGATGCTCGACCAGCTCGACCCCAGCCAGTTGGCGGCCGTGGCCCATCTGCTGGAAGTCCTCACCGACCCAGTTTCCCGTTCCCTCGCCAACGCCCCCTTTTGACACGGAGCCAATCTCCGCCGCCGAAGCCGCCGACCTCGACGAAGCCCACGCCGCCATCCAGCGCGGCGAAGGCATTGCCCACGAGGACATGCTCCGCGAGTACGGCATCAGCCGCTAAATGCCGGATAAGAAGATCGTCATCTGGTCGCCTACCGCCCAGGCCGAACTCCGAGCCCCCAAATCAAGACAAGCGGGGAAACGGCGATGCGCATTCTCGAAGCCATCGATCACCCGCCTTACCACCGGCACCGGCGACGTCATCAAACTCCAACCGCCCCGCACCGAATTCCGACTCCGCGCCGGCGACTACCGTGTCCTCTTTCTCCGTCTCGCGCCA
>JAEUQC010000020.1 GCA_016789905.1 Bryobacterales bacterium
GGAACGCGGGGGAGCGGGCGAAAATGGATCGCCGAAAGGTGGAGAGATCGGGCGGTGAACGAAAACGCACGGCGAGGCCGCTGCTATGGGGTTTGAATGCCGCGAGCACCTGAATGGCCCGGGAGAAGCGGGATCGGAAACTATGAAGTCTGCCCCCATTTTGATGGCAAAACGCCACTGCGCGCGCCTTTGGACTGGCTAAAGCAGGATGCGCGTGCGCACGTCGGACGGGCGCGGCTTCGCGCGGCGGAGGAACTCGTTCACTTCCTCCAAAGAGCCGAAAAGGCCGACGAAAAGAGGCGAATTGCGGCCTGGGGGCCGCCGGTAACGGTGAAAATCGGGCGCGCGGAACTGCCCGTTGACGGCAATCACGGCACAGCCCATTGGGCGGTACTCGTGCGTGCCCTGCGCCCAAGCCTGATCGTCGGACCTCCACAAAGCAAAACCCATTTGTTATTGATATTATCGTGCGCATGGAACGTAGAGTTTTCCTTGGGACTTCAGCGGCGGCGAGTTTGGCGGCCGCGCCTTCACACGGACGGTTGAATCAGGGGGTGTGCGGAGGCGTGTTCCGCGGCTCCGGCCTGGATTTCGAAGGCCAGTGCAAGGCGCTGGCGGACATGGGTTTGAAGGCCTACGACCTGCAGGGCCCTGACAAGTTTCCGATCATGAAGAAGTACGGCATTGTGCCCTCGATGGTGCCCGGTTCCAGCCCGCTGGCCAACGGAGTGAACGATAAGAGCCTTCATGCCGAGATCATCAAACGCTCGCACGAGTTGATTGACATCTCCGCGGCGGCGGGCGCGCCGAACATGATTATTCTTTCCGGCAACCGGCGGGGGAAAAGCGACGCCGAAGGCATGGACAACACGGTAGCGTGCCTGAACGAACTGAAAAAGCACGCCGAGGACAAGGGCGTGACGCTGTGCATGGAATTGCTGAATAGCAAAGTGAACCATCCGGATTATCAGTGCGACCGGACGGCTTGGGGTGTGGAGGTTTGCAGGCGGGTTGGTTCGCCGCGGGTGAAACTGCTTTACGACATCTACCACATGCAGATTATGGAAGGCGATATCATCCGGACGATCAAGGATAACTACCAGTGGATCGGCCACTTCCATACGGCCGGAAATCCTGGCCGGAATGAACTGAGCATTGACCAGGAGTTGAACTACAAAGGGATCGCGAAGTCGATCGCGGACCTGGGGTACAAGGGATTCCTATGTCACGAGTATTCGCCGAAGGTGAAACCGTGGAAGGAAGCGCTGCTGGAAGCGGTGGAGAGTTGTAACGTTTAGGGGCCGTCCAGTTCCGTTCTCCCTGCTTTGGGCTGTGGCCGGAACCCTTGCGGTTCTCGGGCAGTATTGTGAATACCAAGGGCTCGGCGCTATGTACGCGGCTGCCGCAGTTACGCTGAGCGGGCTTGTTGTGCAGGTTCTCGTACTTGTGTTTGCCATGCAGGCGCGAGAGCGCACTGGCGCGCGGCCACTCTTACTTTTGGGATTGGCTGGGGGGCGCTCCCGTTCCTTTTTGAAGGAATGCTTACGATCCTCGCAACACCACCGAATGTCCACGGGATTGCATTTGCAGGGGGGCTTGGATTCATTTTGGCCTCGGGCGTGGCATCGCTCCTTTTTGTGACCACGGCGGGCATGCGACGATTCCGCCGTGGTCAGGCTGGAGACGGCGTACGGTAGCGCGGTAGTGTAGCACGCCAGTCCACGCGGTGAAGTTCCGGTGGGAGGTTAATGAAGAAGAATGAAGAAGAATTAGTTGATTGCCTACACCCCTTCTGATACGCTGAGCGCTCAACGACGGGGAAAATGTCGACCACGCTGGCTGCCGAATCCGCCAAATTCGCGCGCGCGCAAGCGCTCTTGCCGGGCCTAAGTGCCGGGGAACGTGCTGTGGTCTTCTACTTTTTGTTCCTGACCGGCCTTGCGTGGTCGCGGCATTTGGACCTCCTGCCTCGGCTGGCGCTGCCAATGCTCGGGCTTAGCGTCTGGCGGCTGGCGGCGTTTGAAACAGCGCGTTCGCGGCCATGGTCGCGGGTTTTGCGGGACTGGCTCTCGATGGGTTTGATCCTGGCTGCCTATTGGAGCGCCGGATGGTTTGTCGCGCCACCGATTGCCGGCTGGCAGGAAACGTGGATTGTCTGGGACCGCGTGTTGCTCGACGATTGGGGCGTTCGCAGCTGGATTGAGAGTGCGGGGATGTTGATTCCGTCGCTTTTGGAAAGTGCGTACCTGATTCTGTACGCGTTGCCGCCGATTGGTGTAGGGCTGCTGTACTGGCTCGGCGGGCGGCGGCGGGTGGAGCCGTTCCTGCACATGCTGCTGTTGGGGACGATTTGCGCTTACGCGCTGCTGCCTGTGTTTCCGGTACACGGACCTCGGGTGGCTTACGCTGGGCTCGATTTGCCCGGTGTGGCCGGGTTCGGCCGCCCGGTGAACGAGTGGGTGCTGAACCACATGGATATGCCAACCAGCGTATTTCCCAGCGGGCATGTAGCGGTAGGGTTCGCCACGGCATTTGGCATGGTAGCTGCGGTGCCGGAACGGCGCGCTCTGTTGTTGGCGTTCTTCACTGTGGCCACGCTTGTATATTTCGCAACCATCTACTGCCGCTATCACTACGCTGTGGATGGGCTGGCGAGCATCCTGTTAGTGTCCGCTGTGTACACCGCCTTTCGCCGGGGAGGGCTGGTTGCATAAACTCCTGCTGGCGGTGATTGTGACCGGATTGACACCATTGGCGGCGGAACGGGTGACCGAGGACCTGCTGGTTCGGCTTCGTACTCCAGTAACCACACTGGCAAAAGCCGGAACGCGATTTGTGGGCGTGGTAACCGGTTGTGCGAACGCCGAGTGCGCGACGATTCTGCCGCCGGGAAGCACAATTCACGGGTATATGAAAGACGTGCGAGCGGTTGGGTTTGGCGTCAAGCGCGAACGGGCGTCGATGACGCTGGCATTCGACGGCTGCAATTTACCCGATGGAGAGGCCGTGGCGTGTGAGAGCAAACTGCGGCAATTGGACAATGCGCGCGAGACAGTCACGAATGGGAATCGCATTCATGGGATTCTGGCGGCAAACCATCCCCACGCCTACCTGGGCGGGCTATGGCTGCGGCCGACTTCGGCGCTGCTGCCGCGTTCGCTGTCTGGACTGACGGGAGCGGGGCGGATGATCTATACCGGGATTTCGCCGCATCCAGCCGTGGCGGGGGCCATCATCGCGACGCGATTGGCGGTGCTGCGTATGCCGGACCCGGAGATTCAACTGCCGGCGGGTGTAGAGCTGATTCTCCGGGTGACTACGGAGGCGCGGACGGCGGAGGCTTTGGCGCCAATGCCGCCGGCACCGGACGCGTTGGGAGACTGGCTACAGGGGGCGCCGGTACGGGTTACGATGCCTGATGGGTCGCCCGCGGCGGATATCGTGAACACTGTTTTCCAGGGTACTGCGCACGAAATTTCGAGTGCGTTTCTAGGGGCGGGATGGGCGACGGCGGACCCTCTGAACGGGCGCACCTATGCGCGCAGCTATCGGGCTTTCACGTCGATGAAGCCGTATCCAACGGCGCCGGTGTCGCCGTTGCGATATGAGGGCCGGCTGCCGGATCTCGTGTTTCAGAAATCGTTCAATTGCATGGCCAAGCGCCACCACATCCGGTTGTGGCGGGTGGAGTCGCCCGACGGCCCAGTGTGGCTTGGGGCGGCGACGCATGATGTGGGCATCTTTTTTGACTGGAAGCGGATGGTGCTGACGCACCGGATTGACCCGGAGATTGACCGTGAGCGGGACCGGGTGCTGGCGGACCTTACCTACGCGGGTTGCGTGGCGGAAGCGGCACGCGTGGAGCGGCCGGCGCTGGCGACGGAGCGTGGCAAGATGGTGACTGATGGCGCCGTACATGTCATTGCGCCCAGAACATGCAGCCAAGCGGCGCCGGGTGTTGCCGGACCGGTGCGGAAAGTGTCCTTCGGAAAGGCGATGTTGCGAAGAACCGTGCTGGAATCGCGGCACTACCTGTTGCGAGGGAACGGCTACTATTGGGCGTTCCGCGGATTGAAGTCGCGATCAGCGAGGACGCTGTTCACGAAATCGGCCGGTGTAGTGGCTGGCAGACGCCCGGTACTGGCGTTGCGTTCTGGAGGTGCGGGTCGGGATCGAACCGACGAATGAGGGTTTTGCAGACCCTGGCCTTACCACTTGGCTACCGCACCACTCGTAAAAGCCAACATACTTAGCGTAAGCTACACTGTGCCGGGTGCGCAACCCGGCACAGGAGAATCGCATGGAACGACGTAGCGTCTTTTCCGCTCTTGCCGCCGGTATGGCCGCGCAAGGAGCAACATTCAAGAACTCCTTCGCGGAGGCATTTCTGAAGAGTTTTGTGGCGCATTGGGTGGATACGCGCGAGTACACGCTGGCGGTGCTGGACGCGATGCCGGCCGACAAGTTCACCTCGAAAGCGAATCCGGCGCAGCGCAGTTTCGGGGAGCAGATGCTGCATTTGGCGTCGGCGAACAACGCCTATTTTCGGGGGTTCGACCTGGTGCCGCCGCCGGAGATGAGGGCGCCGGACGCGGCCAACAAAGAAGCCGTGCGCGGATTTGTGGTGGCCGGTTTCGATTTCACGGATGCAGTGCTGGCAAAGATGACCGAGAAAGACGTGTTACGAACCGACATCAAGTTCAGCCCCCGGCTGCCGGCGCATTCGGCAGTGGACATTTTCCTGCGGGCCTACATGCACACGGCGCACCACCGGGGGCAGATTATTACGTACTTGCGCGTGAACGAGATCAAGCCGCCGACGTGGAAGTTCGAGCCGCACGCGTAGTTAATCGAGCTGTTTTGTCCGGTCGCGAAGGAGTTGGCCCAGGCCCTGTTTCCACCATTCGGCGGTGACTCCTTTCAGCGGGCGGGTGAGTTTGCCTGCCTTGATACGCAGGTTGGAAACGATGACGTCTTCGCCATAGATGGATGCCTCCTCCAGGATGTTGCCGTCGTCCTTGATGATGCGGCTATGGCCGTGGGAGCCGGAGTTGTCGGCTATGTTCCCAGGGGCGTTGGCGGCCACGGCGAACATTTGGTTTTCCACGGCGCGGGCCATCATCTGTGCGCGATAGCCGGGGAGCTTTTCTTCGTTCTTCATGCCGGATTCATGGCTGATGTAATAGACGATGCGCGCGCCGGCCAGGGCGGGGAGGCGCACGAACTCCGGATAGCGTTCATCGTGGCAGATGATAACGGTGGAGGGGACGCCGCGCAGATCGAAGAGCGCCATGTGGTTGCCGGGCGTTGCCCACTTTTCGCCCGCCAACTGGAGCTTCCCGTAGCGTTCGACGCGTTCGCCCTTTTCGTTGTAGACGAGCGCGACGTTGTAGGCGCGGCCATTAACTTTGTAGACCGAGCCGACGACGGCGGCGATGCGGTTGCGGGCGCAGGCCTCGCCGATTCGGGCCGCGGCGGATTCGAGTTGTCCCGCAGTGGCATCGATGGCGTCGCCGGTGTGATAGCCGGTGACGGCGCATTCGGGAAACGCGGCCACCTGGACGCCGCCGCCGGCAAGCTTATCGAGGTGCGCGATGATGCGAGCGGTGTTATCAGCGATATCGAAGGACGAACGGAACTGGACCGCCGCGACCTTCAGTTCGATGGGCTGTGCCGTGAGGCTGACGGCGAGCAGAAGCAGGAATCTCATTTCGGTTTTCTTCCTTCGGGCGGGTATTCGGCGTTCTCGGTGCGGGCGCTGTTGAGTTGCGCCGTGAGGCGGGCGACAACATCCGGATTGGCGGCGGCGACGTTGTTGGATTCGGCAATGTCGGTAGCGAGGTCGTAGAGTTCCAAGGCACCCTGTAGCCCGTGGCGCACCCCCTTCCATTGGCCGGCGCGAATGGCTTGATGGAACCCTTTTTGATGCGATTCCCAGTAGAAGTACTCGCGCCTGACGGCTTCGGGTTGGCCGAGCAGAATGGGGACGATGGACACGCCGTCGATGTTTTTCGGCAGTGTGGCGCCGGCCAGTTCGGCGGCGGTGGGAAGCAGGTCCCAGAAGGCCCACGGATGGTCACTGACCGTCCCCGGCGCGATGCGGCCGGGCCACCGGGCAATCATGGGTACGCGGAGGCCGCCTTCGTAGACTTCGCCTTTGGCGCCCCGGAATGGGCCGGTGCTCTGGAAGAGGGGCAATCCGGATTTGTGGCCGGCGCCATTGTCGCTGGTGAAGAGGACGAGGGTTTGGCTGGCCAGGCGCAGACGGTTGAGGAGTTCAAGCACCTGGCCGATGCCCCGATCCATGTGGGTGATCATAGCGGCGTAGTTCTTATCGGCTTCGGACCACGGCTTGCCGGCGTAGGGGGATTGGGAAGGAACCTGGAGGTCGGCGTGCGGGGCGGTATAGGTGAGGTAGAGAAAGAACGGGGTGGCGCGGTGGGTTCGGATGAAGCGGAGGGCCTCGCGGGTGAATAGATCTGTTGTGTATTCGCCCTTCGCGCCGTTCTGATTTCCAGGGATTGTCTCCCGCTTTTCGTTTCGCCAGAGATGATCGGTGTAGTAATCCACGGCGTGATCCTGGTTCAGGAAGCCATACCAATCATCGAAGCCCTGGCGATTTGGTATGCCGGTGGTGCCGGGCTCGCCAAGGCCCCATTTGCCGGCGATGCCGGTGGCGTATCCAGCGTTGTGCAAGACTTCGGCGACAGTTAGATCTTCGGACAAAAGCGGTACGCGTTGGCCCGTTTTTACGGAGCTGTTCCAGCGGACGCGTGTGTGGCCGGCGTGCTGTCCGGTGACGAGGCAACTGCGAGAAGGAGCGCAGACAGGGGCGCCGGCGTAGGCGGAAGTGAAGCGCAGGCCCTGTGCGGCAAGGCGGTCGATGTTCCGGGTTTGAATGTGCTGCTGGCCGTAGCAGCCGGCGTCGCCCCATCCCATGTCGTCAGCCATGATCCAGATGATGTTCGGACGGCAGGCGGCCTGGGCGAACGCCGGTAGCGACAGGAACTGGCGGCGGGAGAGGGAGGGCATGGCTTGCCCCATGGTATTAAATCGCGGCTTGTTTCCAGCGCCCCTGGCGGAAGTAGTAGATGGCCAGCAGCGAAACCGCGACTTCGGCGAGAGTGACGGCGGCGTACATTCCGGACGGGCCCAGCCCCAGCGGGTGGGCGAGCGCCCAGGCCAGCGGGATCTGCACAACCCAGTAGCCGATGAGATTAATGCGGGTGGGTGTGGCCGTATCGCCGGCGCCGTTGAAGGCTTGCAGCATCATCATGCCGTAAGCGTATAGAACGTAGCAGGCGCTGATGTAGCGAAGGCAAAGCGCGCCGGCGGCAAGCACTTGCGGGGAGCCAGTGAAGATGCTCAATATCCGTTCGGGAACCAGGAGAAAGGCGACGGAAAGCGAACCCAGAAAGATGGCGTTGAAGAACCCGGCGCGCCAGACGGCGGCCTCGGCGCGGTCCGGCGCCTTGGCGCCCAGGTTCTGGCCAACGAGCGTGGCGGCGGCGTTGGACAGGCCCCAGGACGGCATAATGCTGAACATGATGACGCGGATGCCGATGGTGTAGCCGGCCAGCACCGTTGGGCCGAAGGTGGCGGCGATGCGGACGAGGGCGGTCCAACTGGCGGTGGCGACGAAGATCTGGAACATGCCGTTGAGCGAGGGCCTCAGAATATGGCGGAGCAGTTCGGCGTTCGGCTTCCAATCGGCCGGGCGGACGTGAATGCGGCCGGCTCCGCTGGCGAGCAGCCAGAGTTGATAAAGCACGCCGGAGCCGCGTCCGATCACGGTTCCCAAGGCGGAGCCGGCAATCCCCATTTCCGGAAAGGGGCCGAGGCCGAAGATGAGGCAGGGGTTCAGCACGATGTTGATGATGTTGGCGAACCATAGAACGCGCATGGCGATAACAGCGTCCCCGGCGCCTCGAAAAATCGCGTTAAGCAAGAAGAGCATCATGAGCGTGCCGCAACCGCCAAGAACGATGCGGGCGAAGGTGACATTGGCCAAAATGCCCGGCGTAGCTCCCATGATGGTGAGCAGTTCGGGCGCGAAGACAAAGCCGATGGCGCCGATGAGCGTGGAGGAGGCAAGCCCGATGAGCACCGATTGGGCGGCGCCGCGGGAGGCTTCTTCCGGGTTCTTTTCGCCGATGCGGCGGGCGACGAAAGCCGTGGTGGAGAAGCTGAGGCCGAGCGCGACGGCGATGACGAGAACGACGAGCGATTCGGTGAGGGCGACGGTGGCCATGGCGTCCTGGCCGAGTTTGGAGACGAAGAAAATGTCGACCACGGCGAAGAGCGATTCCATGGCGGTTTCCAGAATCATGGGAATCGCCAGGAGCAACAGGGCATGGTCGAGATTGCCGGTGGTGTAATCGACGTTACCGCCGCGCAAGGCGTCGCGAAATGTGCGCCACCAGCGATTTTTGCCCTGAACCATGCTCTATTGTACGTGGAGCGGTTGATATAATCGCGAGCATGTCGAACCATGCCATTTCGCGGCGACGCGCGATCCACTGGGCCACCGCCATGACGGCGGCGAGCTATTCGCGGGTGATGGGCGCTAATGAGCGCATCCAGTTGGGGCTGATCGGCTGTGGCGGACGCGGCACGGGCGTGATGGGCACGTTCATCAACACGAATCAAGTGGATGTGACGGCGGTGTGCGATGTGTACGGAGAGCGAATTGACCGCGCCCAGCAGAAAGCCACGAAAGCGCAAGGATTCAACGACCACCGGAAGCTGCTGGAGGCGAAGAATGTGGACGCGGTGTTGATCGCGACGCCGGACCACTGGCACACCGGATGCGCGATCGATGCGTTGAACGCGGGCAAAGACGTGTATGTGGAAAAGCCGCTGACGCTGACGATTGAAGAAGGTCCGCAAATTGTCAAGGCCGCGCGCGTGAACAACCGCATCTGCCAGGTGGGCATGCAGCAGCGTTCCGGGCAGATTTATTTGCAGGCGAAACGCGAGTATTTCGATACGGGCAGATTGGGCAAGGTCACGCTGGCGCGAACCTGGTGGCACGGCAATGGGGCACACCTGCAGAAGGCCCCGGAGCGGCTGGCGCAGCAGCCCTCGAATTTGGATTGGGCGCGTTTCCTGGGTCCGGTGAAGTGGCGGGATTGGGACCCGCAACGGTTCTGGAACTTCCGCGCCTATCTGGAATTTGGCGGCGGGCAGGTGACGGACCTGTTCACGCATTGGATTGACGTAGTCCACATGTTCATGGGACAGGACAACCCGATATCGGCGAGTGCGGCGGGCGGCATTCTGCACTACAAAGACGGGCGGACGGCGCCGGACACGATCAACGTGCTGCTGGAATACCCGAACGATTGGACGGCGACGTTTGAAGCGACTTTGGCGCCGGGCATCAAGGGTGCGGCCATTGAAATGTGCGGGACGCTGGGCCGGTTGTTGATTACGCGCGGCCAGTTTGAGTTCCAATCGATTGAAAAAGGCGCGCCCCCGGTGATTGTGAAGTCGCCGCGCGACCAGACGATCGACCACGTGGAAAACTTTTTGGATTGTTGCCGTTCGCGCAAGTTGCCGAACGGGGATGTCTATATTGGGCATCGTTCGGCGGCGGCATCGCATTTGGGCAATATCGCTTATCTGCAGCGCCGACGGCTGCGCTATAACCCTGACCGTGAGGAGATACTACCCCTATGAACCGCCGTTCGCTGATTCGAGGCGCCGCCGCAATGTCGGCCGCCAGCTATATGCGCGTGCTGGGCGCCAATGACCGCATCCAACTGGGCCTGATCGGCTGCGGGGATCGCGGTGAGTACGTGATGAGTGTCTTCCAGAACAGCAAGCAGGTGGACGTGAACGCCGTTTGCGACGTGTATGGCGCCAAGATCGACAAGGTCCAGCAGCGGGCGACAGCGGCCAAGGGCTTCAACGACCATCGGAAGCTGTTGGAAGCCAAGACCGTGGACGCGGTGCTGATCGCCACGCCGGACCACTGGCATGCGGGCTGCGCCATTGACGCGCTGAATGCCGGGAAAGACGTGTATGTTGAGAAGCCGCTGACGCTGACGATTGATGAAGGCCCGCCGATTGTGAAGGCCGCGCGAGTGAACAACCGCATCTGCCAGGTGGGCATGCAGCAGCGCTCGGGCGAGAATTATCTAGAGGCCAAGAAGCTCTATATCGACTCCGGAAAACTGGGCAAGATCACCATGGCGCGGACGTGGTGGCACGGCAACGGGTATCATTTGCGAAAGGCGCCGGCGTCGCTGCAATCGAAGCCTTCGAACCTGGACTGGGCGCGCTTTCTGGGCCCGGTGAAGTGGCGCGACTACGACCCGCAGCAGTACTTTAATTTCCGGGCCTACCTGGACTTTGGAGGCGGGCAGGTGACCGATCTGTTCACGCATTGGATTGACGTTGTGCACATGTTCATGGAACAGGACAACCCCATTGCGGCAAGCGCGGCGGGCGGCGTGTACCACTACAAAGACGGCCGGACCGCGCCGGATACGATCAACGTTCTGCTGGAATACCCCAAGGAATGGGTGGCGACATTTGAGGCGACGCTGGTGCCGGGAATCCGGGGCGCGGCGGTGGAAATGTGCGGCACCCAGGGCAAGCTGTTTATTACGCGTCAAGGGTATGAGTTCCAATCCGCGGAGCGCGGCGCCCCACCGGTGAAGGTGGAGTACAAGAAAGACCAGACGATTGACCATGTGCAGAACTTCCTGGACTGCTGCCGGTCACGGAAACTGCCGAACGCGGATGTGCAGATTGGACATCGCTCAGCGGCGGCTTCGCACCTGGGCAACATTGCCTATGTGCAGAAGCGGCGACTGAATTACAATCCGGACCGCGAAGAAATTCTGCCGCTCTAAGCGGAGCGTTTGCGCGTGTTACCTTTGGAGTCGCTATGAGGCAACTGCAACCGGTGATCTGGATGAAGGGGACGTTTCTGAGTCCTCAGCATTTGCAGACGCAAGACCGGTTTATCGAAAGCACGCTCCGCTTCCATACCGAAGCGCTCAGCTTCCGGCCGTGGGGCTTTGGGCATGTGCGGATTGACCATGAACAATTGGCGGCGGGCAACATTGCCGTGGCGTCGGCGGCGGGTATTTTCCCCGACGGGATGCCGTTCGACATTCCCGCGCCGGATTCGCCGCCGCCGCCGAAGCCGCTGGCCGAAGCCTTCGACGTGGATCAGAATGAACTCGATGTATTCCTGTGCATTCCAGAGGCGCGCATTCCGGGTTTGAATATATCCCTGGCGACGCGAAAAGATTCCGGCACACGGTATTTTTCCGAAGTGGCGATGCTGCGGGACGAAAACAGCGGGCTTAACGAAAAGCCGGTGCAGGTGGCGCGGAAGAATTTTCGGATACTGACGAGCAATGAGTCCTTGGACGGCTATTCGACGATTCGCTTTGCACGGATCCGGCGGAACCCGACGGGCACACTGGATGTGGACCAGAAGTTTGTGCCACCAACGCTCGATATCAGCGGGACCGAGTACCTGCTGGCGCTGACGCGGCGGCTGATTGAGATCCTAAGCGCGAAGAGTTCCCTGCTGGCCAATCAGCGGCGGCAAAAGAACCTGAGCCTGGCCGATTTTGGCACTGCCGACATCGCCAACTTCTGGCTGCTATACACCATTAATTCGCATTTCCCCCGGTTCCAGCACTTGCTGGAAGTGCGGCGCGGGCATCCGGAATATCTGTACGAAACGATGGTGTCGCTGGCCGGGTCGCTGACGACGTTTTCCATCAACCTGCATCCGCGCGACTTGCCGAAGTACGATCACGATAACCTGGGCGGCTGCTTCACGGAACTCGATGAGCAGATCCGGACGCTGCTGGAAACGGTGGTGCCGAGCAATTTCGTGTCGCTGCCGCTGAAGCTGCTGCAACCGTCGATCTACGGCACGCCGCTGGCGGAGGACCGCTTCCTGCGCAACACGCGCATGTATCTGGCGATATCAGCGGATATGAACGAGGGCGACCTGATCGCGAAGACGCCGTATCTGGTGAAGGTCTGTTCGGCGAATCATATCGAGCATCTGGTGAGGCAGGCGTTGCCGGGTGTATCGTTAACGCACGTGCCGAAGCCGCCGAGCGCGGTGCCGGTGAAATTGAATTGCCAGTATTTCAGCGTGGCAATGGCCGGTGGCGCGTGGGAAGCAATTACGCGCGCGCGGAACCTGGCGGCTTATGTTCCGGGAGACCTGCCGAATCCGAACCTGGAATTGATTATTCTGTTGCCGGAAGCGGGATAGCCCGCTTCCGGGTTACTTCTTCATCGCGAAGACAACGACGACGATAATCGCAATCAGCAGCAGCACGCCGAGGACGATAAAGATCATCTTGTTGTTGCCCGCCGCCGCCGGCACCTGGGGCATTCCGCCGGGCATCCCCTGCGGCATGCTGGGCATGCCGGGCTGGAAGGTGGGCGTGTTGACGTTCATCTGTGGCCCGCTCAAATAGGGGTCGGAGACGGTGGGGCCGTACATCTGCGGGCCCGTCATGCTGCCTTGCTGGAAGTGAAGCCCATCGGACCCCATGGAAACCTGCGGCATGTTGAACTGCGGCCCGGACATTTGGGGGCCGGTCATTTGCGGAGCGCTGAACTGGGGACCGCTGACGTTAGCCATGCCGCCCAGGGCACCCATGACGCCGCCGCCGGCTCCACCGCTGCCGCCGGGGCCACCGGCCTCACCGCCGGGAGCGCCGCCGCCCGCTCCAGGCGACATGAAGACGCGGGTGTACTCGCTGGGCCCGGTTGCGACCGGCGCGCCGGGGGAGCCGGCGCCGCCGGAGGAGGGAAGTGTGAAAACCTGCGTGGCGCTGGCCGGCGGCGGTCCGCCGAAGGCGCTGGGCGGGGCCGGGGGCGTTGGGCCGACCAGCGGTGTAGCGGGAGGTTTGGGGCCTCCCGGCGCGCCGAACATTTGCGTGAATTCACCAGGAGCCCCCAGTGGCTTCGACGGCGTTGGCTGCGACGGAAAGGTAAATGGAGTGGCCGGGGCCGCCGGTGTCGCAGGCGGCATGGGCCCGCCGGAGTTGAACATACGGGTGAACTCGCCAGGCGCGCCTTGCGGCAGCGCGGGCGTGGGACCTGACGGGGCGTTGAAGGCGGCTGGGAAGTCGCTGGCTGGCGGGGGCGCTTGCGGCGCCGCGGCGCCGGGGGAACTGAACATCCGCGTGAACTCGCCTGCCGGCGATTTCGGAATCTCCGGCACGCTTGGCGTGGCAGGCGTTGACGGGCCGGAAGGTGATGCGCTGAACATGCGCGTGAACTCGCCTGCGGGTGGCTTGGGCGGTTCCGGGGCCTTGGGAGGCTCCGGCGCTTTTGGCGGTTCTGGAGCGGCCGGGGCCACCGACTGCGCGTTGAACATGCGCGTGAAATCTCCTGCGGGAGGAGTGGGCAGGACACGTCAGTACTGAGGAACCGGCGCTTTAGGCGGTTCTGGAGCGGCCGGGGCCACCGAGTGCGCGTTGAACATGCGCGTGAAGTCGCCTGCCGGGGGGGTGGGCGGTTCGGGGGCCTTGGGAGGCTCCGGCGCGGGCGGGGGTGGTGGAGGGGCCGGGG
>JAEUQC010000129.1 GCA_016789905.1 Bryobacterales bacterium
TTGTATTGTGAATGGCCCTGGGGAGAGCAAGCACGCCAATTTAGGCATATCGCTGCCGGGGACGTTTGAAGAGCCGGTGGCGCCGGTGTATGTGGATGGGAAGTTAAAGATCACGCTGCGCGGGGAGCGGATTGTGCCGGAGTTTATTGCGATTTTGGATAGTTATGTGGAGTCGCACTATGGTAGCGGCGTCGCCGTTTAATCGCGCTGGGTTGAGCGGGGCCGCCGGGGAGGGGCGCGGCTTTCCCGCCGTCAACGCACGGAGAAAGTGACGGTGTTGCTTATCTGTCCGCCGCTGGAAATGGTGAGCGTCACGTTGTCGCCGGCGGGGGTGTCGGGCGGAAGTATCGCATTCACCTGGTAGAGGCCGGAAAAGCCGGGTGTGAGTCCGCTGAAGAGCACCTGGGCTTGTCTGTCGGCGACCAGCACTTCCACAGGGCTTACGGTGGCCGCTAAAGGCGCCAGCGGCGCGGGCCGTCCGAGCGTCACGCTGGGGTTTACGGCGCCAAGTCCAGTGCAGTAGATGACAATCGCTTGGCCTCGGACCGCGGGAGCGCCTGGGCCGGCGAGCGTGACCTGATCCGGCCCCATAACGACGCCTTGGCCTGTTCCGCGCTGGTTGGTGGCGAAGATTCCCGGTTGGGCGCCAGAGACTGTAAACGCTTCTGGGACCGAGAGCGCCGTGCCGCGGCGAACGACCACTTGATGGTTTGTATTGGCCGGGAGATCATACGGCACCTGGGCGTTGATCTGCGTAGAACTGATGTAGAGAAGCGGTAGCGCTTGCCCACCTAAGAGTACCTGGGTACCGTCCAACTCAAGGGGCAACGGGGTAGCCGTCGATTTGGGGTCGCCGGCCAGATCGCTGCCGTAGATAGTAACCAGCGTTCCGGGCGCGACGGGCACGTCACCCTGTTGGCTGGCTCCGTGAACCAGCGAACCTTGGCGGATGATGGGCGGACTGGTTCCGGCGGTGAGTTGCACGCGGCGGTCAGCGCGGCCGCCCTGGATGAACAGACCTTGCACAAACACCGAAATAGCGCTGACGGTCACGCCCCCCGGTGAGGGCGAAACCGGACGCCATGTGCCCGACCAGATACCATTCCCGACAGGGACAAGACGCACGTCGGTGTCACCATTGGAGAATTTCGCGTGGACGGCCGAGTTCGGATTTTTCTCGGTACCCAGAAGCAGATTGCCGCAATCGTCAGCGACCTTCACCTCAATGGGTACAGGCTGACCGATGGAGATGGAAGCGCCTTCGGGAAGAGTAAGAAACTCCGAGCGGAGGGAAAGGCCCTTGCAGCCGGCGGCCTGGCGATCGGCGCCCTTCTCTTGTGGAACCGCGGATTCCGGGACGATGGAGAGGATGCTGACGGTCCGACTGGTTCCGTCCTCAAAAATGAGGTAGAGCGCGGCGCGTTTCACTCCGGGGGTGAGGCCGGTGAAATCGGGCTGGACGACAACGCGGCGGGGCTCATTTGGGTAGACGGTCGCCGCCGCCGGGAGGTGGGAAATCCACTTGCCTCCATCGATAGTCAAGCTAGTGGAGTTGTAAGTGGTGGGTTCGGCGAGAACATTTGAAACACGCACATCTTCGGAGCGGGGAACGGTGCCGGGGGCGCCAATGAAGATGAGGCCGGTTGGACGGACCTCCGGCCCAGGGTTGGAGCCGCGCGGAAGAACCTTCACGAGGACGGTGATGCTCTGCGGCGGAATTCCGGGAGAAGTGACGCGAATATCGGCGTAATAGTCTCCCTGCTTGAGATTGCGAGTGTCGGGGATTACGTCGACGAAACTCACGTCCTGGAGCGGGCGGGAGATGCGGCCGGAAGCGTTGGCGAGGCGCAGCCACGAGCCGCCGGAGAGGGTTGTGGCCGCGGCGCTAAACGGCAGTTCTCCGGACCCCTCGTTGAGCACGCCGAATGTCTGGGGAGCTGGCGCGCCGCCGCCTTCCACGGCGGTGAAGGTGAGTCCGGTTTGCGAGACGAGGATTTTACCGCGTGGGCGGCTGATGGCCATGGTGACCGGAATGGTAACTGTGGATCCGCCACCGGAGACCGATAACGCAGCGGAGTAGGTGCCTTCGCCAAGCGTTCCTGGGGTAGCCGTGAGACTGACCACGGCAGGCAACGCGGCGGTTACAAGGCCGCTATCGGGCGATATGGTGAGCCAACTTCCGCCGGAAATGGCGCGAACGGCGGTGGTGAAAGATAGCGTTCCGCCACCCCGATTAGAAATGCCGAGGCTGAGGGAAGCCGGTTCCGCGCCCTGTTGAAAGGCGAACGCAACCGACTGACTGCCGATGCTCAGATCGGGTGTTTGGGCGGCGGGAACGTTGAGGGTCACACTGATTTCGCGCGTTGAAGGAATAGCAAGGGGGACGGTGATGGTGATTTTGGCGATATATTGTCCAGGAGAGAGCTTGGCGGGATCCACGGAGACTTGGAGCCCGGCGGGCAGGGTTCCGGTGGCGGGACCGGCGATCAACCAATCAACGTTGGTTGACGCTTGGAAACCAAGCCCGTCGGTGGAACTGCTTAGCCGGACTTCCCTCGGGAGTAACGGCGTGCCGGCGCCGCCGTCAAAAGCGAGGGAGGTTGCCGAAATGTCAAAAGTTGCGAGGGAAGATGGTATCACTCGAATCCGGCCATTTCCCGTGTCGGCAATATAGACGGTGCCTTTGGCATCGACGGCGACGCCCTGGGGGCGCGAGAGGCTGGCGCTCAACGGTGGACCTCCGTCGCCTCTGAAGCCGGAAGAGGCTGAACCGGCGAACGTGGTGATGACGCCGGTCTTTGCGACGACGCGGATGCGATTGTTGTTGCTATCGGCAATGTACAGATTCCCCGTGGTGTCGAACGCCAAGCCAAATGGCGCGTTCAATCTGGCCTGCAGGGCGGGGCCGTTGTCACCGGCGAAGCCAGCCTGGCCAGTGCCTGCCACGGTTGTGATGATTCCATCGGTGCCGATCCGGCGGACTCGATGGTTTCCGGTATCGCTGAAAATCAAATTGCCGGCGGCGTCCAATAAGAGATCGCCCGGGGAACTAACGGCGGCATTCAGCGCGCGACCTGCGTCTCCGGAAAAGCCAGCGGTGCCAGTGCCGGCGATGGTTGAAATGATGCCATCGGCGCCGACCTTGCGAATGCGGTGTTTCAGTGTGTCGGAGATGAAGAGTTCACCCCCGGCGCTGATGGCGATTCCCTCTGGATAGTAAATGGCGGATTGGAGCGCGGGGCCCGTCTCGACACCAATGAGGCAGTTGCCATATCCGGCGACGTCGGTGACGATGCCGACGGGGGAGACTTTTCGTACGGTGCAACCATTGGGGGCGATCAAGTTGCCAACGGTGTCGAAGGCGATTTGCCTGGGATCGCCGCTCTGAAAAGGGAACGCGGCGCGAAGGACGAGTTGGCCGGTGGCGTTGATCTGGCGAATCGTTGTGCCGCCAAAGTAATCGGAGAACGTGACTAACCCGGCGGGAGAAATGGCGACGGAACGGGGCCGTTGCAGCCACGCGGAGCGGGGGTTGGTGACATTCGCATTCCGCTTCCAGTTCCCATTGCCGGCAATCGTTGTGATTCGGCCGGTGGCATCGACTTTGCGAATTCGCGAATTGATCGTGTCGGCAATGAACGTGTTTCCAACGGAATCCTGCGCGATGGCCCGAGGGTAGTAAATGCCAGCGCCGACGGCGGGACCGCCATCTCCCGAGAACTCCATTTGGCCGCCGGCCAAGGTGGAGATGATTCCGTTGGGCGCGACGCGGCGTATCACCGACCAGAACTCGGCGATGAGCACGGCGCCGGACGGTTCAACGAAAACGGCCTGGGGCTGGGAAACTCCGGCGGAGGTAGCTAACCCGCCGTTCCCGGTTGTGGTAGATTGGCCGATTCCAGCAAAGGTCCTGATGTTCCCACTTGGAGAGACCGCCCGTACTCGGGCGTTGAGGCTGTCAGCGATATAGACAGTTCCGTCGGGGGCGGCGGCGACTCCGGCGGGGTAAGAGAGCTGGGCGAGCGTGGCGGGTCCGCCATCCCCGCTGAAGCCGCGCTCGCCGGTGCCAGCAAAGGTCCGGACCATACCATCGGTGCCGATCCTACGGACACGTTCGTTGAACGATTCCGAGAAGTAGATATTTCCCGCGCTATCCACGGCGAGGCCCGCCGGGTTCATTTGCGCCTGTAACGCGGGTACGCCTTCGCCCGTATTCCGGTCACCGCCGGCAACGGTAACGATACGGGCGCCGGCGGTTAGCTTGCGGATGCGGCCGGCCTCGACAAAGAAGAGATCGCCCGCTGCGTCGAACGTTAGAAACTGCGGACAGGAGAGCCTGGAACCGGCGGCGACGCCATCCGATTGGAGTCCGGAGACGCCATTACCGGCTACGATTGAAAGGCCGCCGGACGCATCGATTCGGAAGATGAAACCGTTCTCGCAGTCGGCGCCATAGATACCGCCCGCCCGATCCACCGCCACGCCCCAGATCTGCGCAAGGGGAGCATCGACGGCCGCGAGGCTGACGGAAGGGAATATCCAGTCAGTCCCGGCGAGAGTTGAGATTACACCTTGGGCGCCGGCGATGCGGTAGAACCAGAGGAGGAAGAATGCGACGCGGGAGATACGCATGGGTAGTAGCACTCCTGATTTATATTGACGGGTTAGGATCCTGAGGTTAATCTAATCGATTAGCCTGATGTTTTTTCCAGCGCTGGCGTCGGGGTGCCCCTTCGGACGGATCAGCCGCGGCCGGGGAGGGGGATGACGGCGCCGTTGACTTCGGCGCCAGCGTCGCTGACGAGCCAGACGAGAAGGCTGGCGACGTTGGCGGGCTGGACCCACTTGCCGGGGTCGGCGTCCGGCATCGCGGCACGGTTGGCGGGCGTGTCCATGGTGTTCGGCGAGACGACGTTGGCGCGGATGTTGTAT
>JAEUQC010000139.1 GCA_016789905.1 Bryobacterales bacterium
ACCGCCGAACGCTTCGGCCTCGTTTTGAGCGGTCGTGACGAGCGTACGGACCCGCTGAAATCGACACGGGCTGCGGCCAAATATCTGAAGTTGCTCTATGCTAGGTTTGGAGATTGGCCCTTGGCGCTAGCCGCGTACAACGCAGGGGAACACCGTATCCAGCTCGCGATAGACCGAGCGAACACGACGGATTTCTGGCGGCTAAGGGAGGCAGGAGTGCTACCCCGGGAGACGCAAGCCTACGTTCCGGCCGTGTTGGCAGCTCAACTTCTCTCAAAACATCGCTCACAGGAAACAAGGACTGCGCATGATTTCAACGAACGAACCGATGGCAACGTCGTTTTCGCGCCATACCAAATCACAAGATGATTCGATTTCGATCGAAGATTCCGCGTTGACCTTAGCGACGGAGAAGTCGCGAACAGCCCGGCGGGCGTTGGCATTCATCGTTGCCGGCATCGCGATAACAAGTGCCGGGCACTACTTGACGCCTCCGGAATACCGGCTGTGGCACGCCATTTTTCAGCGATTGTACTATCTGCCAGTCGTCTATGCCGCAATTGCGTTCGGCTCGACCGGTGGAATTGTCGCTGGAATTGTCGCTGGACTCCTCTACATCCCCCACATTCTAACCACGTGGTCCCACGAACACGACTACGCGATGGGGCAGTATGCGGAGATCTTCATGTTCCTCGCAGTGGGCGGAGTAACGGGCGTGCTCTCTGACCGTGAGCGTCGGCAGCGGAAAGAGTTGCAGGCGACTGCCCAGCAGCTGAGTCGGGTGTATAGGGAACTTCAGAACACGTTTGAGCAGGTCAGACGGGCTGACCGGCTTTCTGCCATTGGTCAGCTCGCGGCTAGTTTGGCGCACGAAATTCGCAATCCGTTGGCCAGTATCGATGGTGCGGCAGAGGTCATGGAGGCTGCTCAGCAGCCAGAGGAAGTGCGCGCAGAGACGATGAGCATCGTCAGAAACGAGTGCTCCCGATTGAATCGCCTCCTAACGAGCCTCCTGGATTTTGCCCGCCCGCGGAAACCTGAATGGCGTGAGGTTGACGTTCAGAAGGTCATCGACTCAGTGACTGAGCTGGTGAAACACTCCGCGGGGAAAGGAATTCAGTTCGAGCGAAGGACCGGAGACCAACTCCCAACGCTTCGTGGAGACGAGGAGCAAATCGCGCAGGTAATGTTGAACCTGACCATCAACGCCGCCCAGGCTATGCCCGATGGGGGGAAGATTACGCTCACAGCGGTAGAAAAGAACAATGGGATTTTGATTCAAGTTCGAGACGAGGGCGCTGGCATCCTGCCCGAACACATGGAAAAGATCTTCGATCCATTCTTCACAACAAAAGATACAGGAACGGGCTTAGGGCTATCGGTTGTCCACCAAATCGTAACCCAATTGGGTGGGACCATCAGCGTGGCGAGCAATGAAGAACGTGGAATGACATTCTCGCTCTTCTTCCCCCCTTCCACCGGGGATGCGGCATGATCGGGAAACGAGTACTCGTGGTCGACGACGAGGAAAATCTCCGTCGAGTGACGCAGCTTAAACTCCAGCAAGCTGGGTATGAAGCGATGACCGCCAGTGACGGGCGACAAGCACTGGAGGTACTTGCGCGAAATCCCCACGACCTGATTATTACGGACCTGAAGATGCCAGGAATGTCTGGCATGGATCTGCTCCGAAGAGTTCGGGAGGATTATCCGGAAATCATCGTTGTTGTCGTCACAGCGTTTGGCACAATCGAGTCTGCCGTAGAGGCAATGAAACTCGGCGCCCACGACTACATCATCAAACCCGTAACCGCCGACGCTTTGCGGCTTGTGGTCTCTCGCGCGCTGGAGCACCACCGTTTGCAGGAGGAGGTAAAGACTCTTCGAACGGCAATCGATAGAAAGTACGGGTTTGAAAACATTGTCGGACGGTCCAAGTCGCTGCTCTTCACTCTCGATAATGCGGCACGCGCTGCTCAGAGCGACTCGACCGTGCTCATTCGGGGTGAGACAGGGACAGGAAAGGAACTCCTGGCAAAAGCCGTTCATTTCAACAGCTCCCGGCGGGAAAGACCGCTTATCGTTATTAACTGCGGGGCCATTCCAAAGGAACTCCTCGAGTCAGAACTATTCGGACACACGAAAGGCTCGTTTACTGGAGCGGTCGTCAACAAGAAGGGCAAAATTGAGATGGCCGATCAAGGCTCCCTCTTCTTGGACGAGGTTGGGGAGATGCCGCTCGATCTTCAGGTTAAGATTTTGCGGCTGATTCAGGAACGCGAAATCGAAAAAATTGGTGCTCCAAATCCGACGAAGGTGGACGTGCGGATAATCGCTGCTACGCACAGAGATTTGCAGGCGATGGTGGAAGACGGAACATTCCGAGAAGACCTCTACTACCGGCTTGCCGTGATTCCGCTGACGCTGCCGCCTCTGAGGGAGCGGCCCGACGATATCCCGGAGTTGGTCGCAATCTTCTTTCGAAAGTTCAAGGAGCGGTTAAATAGACCTAATTTGAAGTTGCCCCCTTCGCTTTTGCCCCACTTTGCCACACATCGCTGGCCGGGGAATGTTCGAGAGTTGGAAAATGTAGTGGAGCGACTGGTCGTCCTTGCTCCGGGCGATGAGATCACTGTGGAGGACTTGCCCGACTTCCTTCACCGAGAGCGCCCGACGCTTGAAGCTATCCACCTGGAATTGCCGCCTGAAGGAATCAGCATGGAAGCCGTTGAGCGTGAGCTTGTTGTCCGGGCACTACAGAAATTCAATTGGAACCAGACCAAAGCTGCGGAGTACCTCGACATCAGTCGTAAGGTGCTCATTTATCGTATGGAGAAGTTCGCCTTAAAGCGAGACGGTGAGTTGTGATGCCCACCGCTAGCTGCCATCATATGCTCTCGCAACGTATTGGGATAGCATCCTTTGGGTGTTGAAGAACGATCCGTTGATAGCAATCGCGTGACGCATCACCTCGGCATACGCCGAGCGCTGCCTATAGAACATTGGCACGATGAGAGACTCCAGCTTGTCATACATGGAGGCCGCTTCACTGGCTGAGTCTTCTGCGGCTTCTCCACCATGGCCAATCGCCCATCCGGTTACCCCTTCCAAGCATCCTTCGATCCACCAGCCGTCAAGGATGCTGAGGCTTGGAACTCCGTTCAAGGCGGCCTTCATGCCGCTGGTGCCGGATGCCTCGTAGGGTCGCTGCGGTGTGTTCAACCAAAGATCGACTCCTGAAGTCATCCGGGAACCCCAGGTCAAATCATAGTCCTCGACATACGCGATTTGAACCTCACCCCGCAAGTGCTCCGCCGCCTCGAATATTCGCCGGATCAGCGCCTTCCCAGCTTCGTCTTTGGGGTGCGCTTTACCACCGTATATCACCTGCAAGGGTCCGATATGCTTCGAGATCCAGCGCAATCGATCCGGATTCCAAAACAAAAGGTCTGTTCGCTTGTATGTCGCTGCGCGTCGTGCGAAACCGATTGTAAAGGCATGGTCGTCCAAGGCGTGTCCAGTCTTTGTTTCCACTTCGGCCAAGAGCAACCTCTTCGATTCCATGTGAGCCTTCTCAATCTTCTCGACAGAAATCTTGATTGCGTATCGCAGATATAGGTTGTCGTGGCGCCAGTCTGGCAAATGCTGATCGAAGAGTGCCCGGAATGCCGACGATGTCCACGTCGCGGCGTGAACCCCGTTGGTGATCGAGTGGATGGGATAGTGCGGGAACATGCTTTGCGAGATATCCCCGTGCTGCATCGCCACGCCATTCACGTATCGTGAGAACCGCAATGCCAGGAAGGTCATGTTCAGCGCTTCCTCTGGGCAACAGTGCGTGACCTCAAGTACGCCAGCCATATCTGGCCCCAGCACTTGGCGCATCTGATCCCGAGAGAACTGGTCGTGACCGGCGGGAACGGGAGTGTGCGTCGTGAAAACACATTGTCGTCGAACTGCTTCCAAATCCTCTTGGGTTGCCGCGCCAAGGTTCGGGCCGCCGAGCCGTTGCTCCAGGAGCGCGAGGCTGAGCAGCGCCGCGTGGCCTTCATTCATGTGAAAACTCCGTATGCCCGTGTAGCCTAAACTTGCGAGCATCCGTACCCCACCGATGCCAAGAACAACTTCCTGGCACATCCGGTAGTACCCATCGCCCCCGTAGAGGTAATCAGTCAGTCGACGATCCCAGTCTGAATTTTCAGCCAGGTCCGTATCCAGTAGGAGCACCGGAACTCGAAAGCCCCCAATCCCCTTAATGTTCCAGTTCCACGCTCGGATTTGAACACTTCTTCCCGCAATGTTGACGGTGACTTTTGATTCGCACGCTTCGAGCGTCGCTTCGGGATTCCATTGGGCAGATTCCTCCGACTGGCGACCATGCCGGTCAAGCCTTTGCCGGAAGTATCCTTTGCGATGAACCAGCGTTACGCCAATCATTGGCACGCCAAGGTCGGCGCCTGATCGCAACGTATCGCCCGCCAGGACTCCCAATCCACCACTGTAGGTTGGTACTGATGGGTCAAGTGCGATCTCCATTGAGAAGTATGCAACCTCTGGCGTGGTCAGTGCGGACGATGTGTTCATTTCAAATCTGCCTTTCAACGTGCGAGGTGGTGGCTGAACTAATCGCTCACGTGAATTATGCGGTTTAGCGTGCCGAAGGCGTTCTGGACATATCCGGCGGGCACTTCAGCGGACTCACTCCCTCCTGGGTCGCAGCACCAGCAGCCGTCGACAAAGAACTTGTACTCGTGCTGCCCTGGCGCGAGCTTGAGTTTTGCAATCCATGACCCATCCGGCTCTCGCTCCATCCGGATGGAGGCGGGATTCCAATCGTTAAACGTGCCAGCAAGGAAAACGTCGCTCGCCTCCGGGGCGTATGTCTTGATTTCCGTGGACGGATCAACCGTATTCATCTTTGCCTTCTTCATGGAAACCTCCTTGAGGGTGTTCATTGCACGTTGCCCACCAGTATGGACACCGGCAAACAGGCGCAATTCCGAGGATTGAGACTGTTGGGGGCCGCAGCGTTGTCCAAAATTGGGCAACCGCTGGACGCCTAGAGGCAGCATTGGGCAACGACGTTTCGTGGCCCGCCAATTCCGAGCGGCAAATGCAGGACTTCGAGGCTGGAACTCATATTGCAACTGAACAATGCTGGAGGGAAGGAGGCTTACGCAATGTCGAACCTCAATGATGAGCTAAAGTCGATCGCCCAAAAGCATACGGTTCGGTACGAGGTCTGGCCCCACTGGGAGATTCACGACGATACGCGCGTTATGGTCGGATTTAATCTTGAGTTGCTTGGCACGTATGAGCAAGGCCATTCGCCACTAGGGCCTGGGGCTCAGAGTGGCGGGCAGACGTACGAGGATTTGAAACGGATCGCATTTGAAATTCTGCCGAAAGAAGTGCGACCCTCCTACTACGAAATCGAGCCATTCGATCACGCCCTCCATGTTGAAGGGCGTGGACCAAACGAAGTCGTTCTGGTCATACGAATTCAGCATCGCGCCGAATTCTTTTCGCCGATTGATGCTTGCGAAAATCGCTGCTTGGCCGAGATGGAAGGCAACCTCAAAGCATTGGGAATAGCCGGTCGACGGCGGCACTGATCAAGTTCTTTGTTGATACGTCACCGCTGAAGCTGCTTGATTTCGGCTTGCGTACCAGAACCGATGCCGGCCCGGGAGCGGCCCAATGGGATGGGGATGACAAACCCGGAACCTCCACTGCGCTCCGGACGGAATTCGCGGCAACCAAGCTGCCGCACTCTGCTTCAATGGCAGTGAAAGTGCTGCGCGTCGACTTCAAGGCGCGAAAATCCCCGCAGACGCGGGGATTTTCGATTTTCGGACTGCGCCTACATCTGCCCCCCCGAATCAGTCTCAATATCGACCGTGATTGTCGATAAGATGGTAGGGTACATGGTGAAAGCGCTCCGACATCTCGCCGCCACGTGGCTTCTCATTGTCGTGACCGCACATGTCGGGACGCCCGTCCTTTCCGGTTTGATGGGCAGCCCCACGCACCTGTCGTCGGGTTGTGAGCGTGCGGTCCTGCCGACTGGCCCGGACAACGTTGGTGAACACACCGCCACCACCCATTCCGACGATGGCTGCGATGGGTGCTGCTTTTGCTGCTGTGCTCATCTTTTGCCGATATCTCCTGCTACGCTGATTCCTTCCGGTGACCTTGCGGTTGGTCCGGTCATGCAATCGTATTTCAGTCCAAGCCGGTGTATCCGGCCCGGCCTACCCCCCCCACGCGCCTAGACTCCTGCGCCACCAAGCCACCAGCCGATTCGATCCCGACTGGTCGTCACCACATTTTGCTGGGAGTATTTTTATGTGTTTCTCCGTCTGGCCGCAGCGCGCAGCGCGTTGCCTTGCGCCGGTTGTACTTCTTTATCTACCGCTATTCGGCGAATCCCTCCCGGATCTCCTTACGCTGGCCCTATCGCGAAATGGCGAACTGCAGGCCCTGCGGAAGCGATCCGACGAGGTCCGTGGCCAGATCCGCCAAGCGAGACTGCGGCCCAACCCAAATCTCGACGTCAGTTATTCCAATGGCCCAGTCTTCGGCAGCGAAGGGGAAACGGACATCAGCATCGGTCTCTCGCAATCGATCGAGAGAGGGGGCAAGCGTCTGCGCCGAGTCAGTCTGGCGGAGGCCGAGTTGCACGAAGTCGAGTGGCAAATCGCTGATCGTGAGCGGCAGCTACGCGCTTCGATTGCGGCTGCGTTCGCCGAGTGGCTGGCGGTAAGCCGCAACGAAGCAACCGCGCGCCGGTTGCTCGATCTGACCCGCCAGAGTCTAGATCTCGTTATCGCCCGCGTCGCACAAGGGGAGGTGGCCGCGCTGGAGCAATCGCTGCTTCAGGTAGAGCTAAACCGGATCCAAACCGATCTCATACTCTATACGGGCCAACGGCAACGAGCATTGCTTCGCCTGCGAAACATCTGCGGCATACCCGACAGCGAGGCGCCCCAACTCAATGGAGACCTGCTCCAACTGGCTGCGGCGCTTCCACCAGCGGACAAGGCCCCCGAAGAGATCACCGTGGCACTTCAAACGCGGCCCGACCTGGCGGCGATGCGCGCGGCTGAAGTTAGCGGCGACCGCGCCGTAGAGTTAGAGAAGAGCGCAGCGGTCCCCAACATCACCGCATTTACCCGCTACTCGCATCAGCATCAGAGTTCGGATGGCTTTGGCTATTCAGCCGCACGGCCCATTGGGCCGCTCAGCCGGGTCACAGACCGTGACAATATTCTCACGGGAGGGGTCAGTGTCGCACTCCCGTTCAAGAATCGCAATCAGGGAAATATCGAGGCGGCGGTTGCCCGGAAGGATGCGGTCCGCCTCCGCCGTTCCTACCTGGAGCAATCGATAGAACGCGAGGTGAGCTCAGCGCTCCTCCGCGTAGCCGCCGCCGAGGAGGCGTACCGCCTCTTCAACGAGGGGGTCGTGACGTTGGCTGAGAGGAATCTTACCGTCATTCGCAAATCCTACGAACTCGGCGAGATCCGCCTGCTCGACGTGATCAACGAGCAGCGCCGGCTGATTGAAATCCAGCGGACTTACACGGACGCGTTGAAGGAACGGATTCTCGCTCATATTGAGCTCGACTTCGCCCGTGGCAAAGCAAGGCAATAAGGAGACATACATGACAACACACGTTACAGCCCTGATGGCCCTATGCCTGCTCGCGTCGCTGGCGGGTTGCCAAAGGCAGGCGCCACCGGCAACGGTCCCCGATTCCAAAGCGGACACCGGGCACGGCCAGCCGGCAGAATCTCACGACGTTACATTGACCGAAGACGTCCAGCGCGCCAGCGGCATCACTTTTGCGACGGCTGCCGCAAAGAGCATGACAGGAATTATCCAAGCCACAGGCGTGGTTACGGCGAACGAAAGTCGCGTCGCCCATATCCGCCCGCTTGCTCGCGGACGCATTTTGAAGGTCTCCGTGCGCTCCGGAGACCGGGTCAAAAAGGGCCAGGTTCTGCTTACCTACGACAACATCGAACTGGGCGAATCGGTAGGGGATTACTTGCGAGCAATCGGCGCCCTCCAACGCGCCCGAACCGAGCTGGATCTCGCTCGCCGTTCCCTCGAACGCGCGACAAATCTGCTTGACTCAGGAGCCATTGCTCGCGCCGAAGCAGACCGCCGTCAGGCCGAGTTTCACAACACTGAAACGGCCGTTCAAGCGCAGCAGGCAGAGGAGGCCCGTATCCATGAAAAGCTCCATCGATTTGGTTTGGAAGAAGCCGACATCCGCGGGCTTATTAAGGCCAACGGCGCTGACTTTCACAGGGAGGTTTCCATCAGCACTCTGCGCGCCCCCTTCGATGGGGCGATTCTGAAAGCCGTTGCCGCCGAAGGGGAAACTGTCAGCGCGGAGCAGGAACTTTTCACCCTCATCGACACCACCACGGTCTGGATCCTCGCCGATGTCTACGAGCGCGATATCGCCAGCATTCGCGAGGGGGCTACGGCGGCGGTCACTGTCGATTCGTTTGCCGGCGAAACGCTCACAGGCCGCGTGACCAACGTTTCCGACTCGCTCGACCCCAGCAGCCGCACCGCCAAGGTCCGGGTTGAAGTGGCCAACCTCGCGCGCCGCCTCAAATTGGAGATGTTCGCCAACATCGCCATTCCCACCACGCAAAGCCGCTCGGCCCTCGTCATCCCCGCCACCGCCCTGCAGCAGATTGGAGGCAAGCCGGTCGTCTTTGTGCGCGAATCACCGACGAAATTTGAGGCGAGAGAAGTGGAGACCGGCACCCAATGGCCGAACTGGACAGAGATCGTCAAAGGCGTCTCGGCCAACGATGTGGTCGTCGCGAAAGGCGCCTTCCTCCTGAAATCTGAACTCGCCAAGTCCGAATTGGCCCACGAACACTAGAGTCCACCATGATTGAACAACTCATTGCCTTCAGCATTCGCTGGCGCGTTCTGGTGGTTATCCTGTCACTCGCAATCGTCGTATTGGGCGGTTATGCCGCCTTGCGCCTGCCCATCGACGCGGTGCCCGACATCACCACCAACCAAGTTCAGATCAACGTCCTGGCACCAGCTTTCGCTCCCGCCGAAGTCGAAAAGTACATCACTTTCCCGTTGGAAGTCGCCATGGGCAGCTTGCCAGGCAAAGACGAGATCCGATCTATCTCAAAGTTCGGACTCTCACAAGTCACGATCACGTTTCATGACGAGGTAGATCTCTATCAGGCCCGGCAATTGGTATTGGAACGCCTCATTCAGGCCCAGAACGAATTGCCGAATGGCGTCCGGCCCGAAATCGCCCCGATTAGTACCGGACTTGGAGAGATCTATCAATTCTCGGTGGAGAACGACATAAAATCACCCGACCGGTACTCCCTGATGGATTTGCGGTCCATCTTGGATTGGCAGATCGCTCCGGTACTTCGCACGGTCCCTGGCGTCATAGAAGTAAACGTCTACGGCGGCAAACTCAAGCAGTACGAGGTGCTTATTGACCCAACGAAACTGGTCAGTTACGGTCTGGCCTTACACGATGTAGTTGCGGCGTTGGAAAAAAACAACGCCAACGTCGGCGGCGCTTACCTGGAACGCGGCGGTGAGCAGCAGCTCATCCGAGGCATCGGGCTGATTCGCAACTTCGAGGACATCGAATCGATAGTGGTGTCAGCCAACAAGGGCACCCCCGTATTCATCCGGAACCTGGGGAGCGTGGGATTCGGGTCCGAAGTTCGGCAGGGCGCCGCAACCACTGATGGCCGTGGCGAAACGGTCCTCGGCATCGCCATGCTGCTAAAGGGAGAGAACAGCCGGCAGGTTGCTGGGCGCGTCCACGCGCGGCTGGAAGATCTCCGAAAATCCATGCCGCCCGGCGTCATCCTCCGCACCTCGTATGACCGCAGCGAATTGGTGAATCGCACGATCAAGACAGCCAGCTACAACCTGCTGGAAGGCGGCGGGATCGTCATTGTTGTCCTGTTGCTGTTTCTTCTGCAAATCCGCGCCGGTCTCATCGTCTCGGCCGCGATCCCATTTTCGATGCTCATCGCTCTGGCCGGCATGTGGCATTTCGGCGTCTCCGCAAACCTCATGAGCCTGGGCGCAATCGATTTCGGACTCATCGTCGACGCCGCCGTCATCCTGATCGAGAATTCGGTCCGGCGGCTCGCATTGGAACGCCGACGCCTGGGGCGCCCGCTCACAGAGCCGGAACGGCTCTCCACTATTCAGGCGGGTATTCTTGAAGTTCGCCAGGCCAGCCAGTTCGGCGAAATGATCATCATCGCTTCGTATCTGCCGATACTCGCGCTTGCCGGGATTGAGGGCAAGATGTTCCATCCGATGGCATTCACGGTAATCCTGGCTCTCTGCGGCGCGCTTCTGCTCAGCCTGACACTGATCCCGGCACTTGCGGCCCTTTTCCTGCGCGACCATGCAGCGGAAACCACCGAAAACACGGTGGAAACCGAGGAGGAGAACCCAGTCGTCCGCGCGCTGCTGCGTCCTTATCGCAGTTTGCTCGAATGGTCGCTGCGAGCCCCGTGGGTGCCCCTTGCCGGTGCGGCGGGCTCGGTCGCACTCGCACTCGTTCTCTTTGTGAATCTCGGCTCAGAGTTCATCCCTGAACTCGATGAAGGCGCGGTAGCCATCAGCGCCCAGCGCCTGCCGAGCGTCTCACTCGAACAAGGAGTCCGGTCGACTACTCAGATGGAAATCGCCCTGCGTGGAATGCCGGAAATCCGGACCATCGTCAGCCGTATCGGGCGGCCGGAAATAGCCACCGATCCGATGGGTCCGGAGCTTACCGACTGCTACGTGTTTCTGAAGGACCCAGCCACGTGGCCTAATCCAAAATCCAAGGAAGAACTGATTTCCGAGATGGAACATCGCCTGGAGGCGGTGCCTGGGATGGCCTTCACGTTCTCTCAGCCAATCAAGTTCCGTATGCTCGAGCTGATCGGCGGAATCGGTTCGCGCTCTGATGTCGCCGTTAAGATCTTCGGCGAGGACTTTGAAGTGATGGAGAAATCAGCCGGCCAGATCGCCCGGATTCTCCGGAGCGTTCCCGGGGCGGCCGACGTGAAAGTGCAACAGATCGAAGGTCTTCCGGCGCTGGAAATTGAAGCGGACCGGCGGGCGATTGCCCGCCATGGTATCAATGTTTCCGACGTACAGGAACTCACCGGGGCCGCCATAGCTGGCATCCGTGCGACGACGATTTTAGAGGGTTTCAAGCGCTTCGATCTCACCGTCCGGCTTACGCCCGAATCTCGTTCCAATGCCGCCGCGCTCGGAGCGCTGCTCGTCCAGAGTCCCAATGGCGCCAAGGTCCCACTGGCGCAACTCGCGACGCTCCGCGAAACGGAAGGCGCGGCCGAAATCAGCCGGGAAAACGGCCAGCGTCGCGTTTCCATCGAGTCAAACGTCCGCGGCCGCGACTTGGCCTCCTTCGTCGAGGAGGCGCAGCATCGCGTGGATGAACAGGTAAAATTGCCGCCTGGATACCGGCTGGAATGGGCCGGCACCTACGAGAATCTGCAAGCTGGCAAACTGCGCCTGGCAATCGCCGTCCCTGCGACATTCACACTCATCTTCATCCTCCTATACGCCACCTTTGGCAGTATTCGCCAAGCGCTACTCATATTCACGGGAATTCCCCTGGCACTCACCGGAGGCGTGTTCGCGCTCATACTCAGAGGGATGCCGTTCTCCATCAGCGCCGGAGTGGGATTCATCGCCGTCTCTGGCGTAGCCGTTCTGAATGGCCTGGTGCTCGTTGCCTTCATCAATCAGCTTCGAGGGGAGGGCCGAGCGATGCGGGACGCCATCCTCGATGGCTGCGTCACCCGCCTGCGTCCTGTGCTGATGACCGCCATGGTTGCAAGTCTCGGATTCCTTCCAATGGCCATCTCCTCTGGCGCTGGGGGCGAAGTCCAGCGTCCAATCGCCACGGTTGTCATTGGCGGGCTCATCACGTCAACCGTTCTCACCCTGGTCGTTCTTCCGGTTCTCTACCGGCGGTTCAGCGTGCCTATTCAAATTTCGGAGTAATCATGGTTACGACTTCGTCTCTTCCTCACCGGCAATTCAAGATCCGCGGTCTAGACTGCGCGGAGGAAGTGGCAATTTTGAAGCGGCAACTCGGCCCAATCGCCGGAGAGGAAAACCTCTTCTTCGATGTCTTGCGGGGCCGGATGACGGTGCAGGGTGCGGTACCGGAAACGGCGGAACTCGTCCGGCTGGTCGCCCAAACCGGGATGGCCGCAGAGCCGTGGGAGGAGTCCCGGCCGGAAGTTCCGGCTTCGAATGCGCGGGATCGATTCATGGTCGCCAGCGGCCTGCTCCTGCTCTCCGGCTACCTCGTTCCTGTCCCGGCTTCGCACTACCTCTTCGGCCTGGCTGCGCTGTTTGGGGCGTGGTTCATTCTGCCCAAGGCTTGGTACTCGCTTCGCCACCTGCGTCCGGACATGAATTTCCTGATGACCGTCGCTGTCAGCGGCGCCATTGGGCTCGGGGACTGGACAGAGGCGGCGTCGGTCGCGTTTCTCTTCGCTGTCTCCAACTCCCTTGAAGCCTGGAGCGTTGGCCGGGCCCGCCGGGCCGTGGAGGCGCTGCTCAAGATAGCTCCCGAGCAGGTGGACGTTTTGTTGGCAGATGGACATACGCAACCGACACCGGCCGCAACAGTCGAGCCTGGGCAGAAATTTCGAGTCTCCCCTGGTTCCCGAATTGGACTGGATGGCGTCGTCGTTTCCGGTATGTCGGAGGTCGATCAGGCGCCGATCACGGGCGAGAGCCAACTGGTGCCGAAAGAGGTTGGGTCCGCGGTATTCGCAGGCACGATCAATGGCAATGGAACAATCGACGTGGAGGCGACTAAACGTTCGACGGAAACTACGATTGCCAAGGTAATTCGGCTGGTCGAGCAGGCGCAGGCCAGCCGCGCGCCTTCCGAATCCTGGGTAGAGAGGTTTGCCCGAATCTATACGCCGGCCGTGCTTTCGGCAGCAATCCTGATTGCGCTAATCCCACCGCTCCTGTTTGGCCAACCATGGTATCCGTGGATCTACCAGGCTCTCGTCCTGCTTGTGATCGGTTGCCCTTGCGCGTTGGTCATTTCCACACCTGTGAGCATCGTTGCCGGACTCACAGGAGCCGCCCACCAAGGCGTCCTGATAAAAGGAGGAAAGGCGTTGGAAGCGGCTGCGCACATCAAAGCGATTGCCCTCGACAAGACCGGGACGATCACGAGTGGCCGGCCCGCGGTCGCCGGAATCTTTCCGCTAGCGGGGCATTCGGAAGGGGAACTCCTTTCGATTGCCGCATCCCTCGAAGCCGGTAGTTCCCATCCCCTGGCAAGAGCCATTTGCGACCATTCGGCACAACAGGGTATTAACGCGACGCCGGCCGACGATTTTAGGGCGCTTCCCGGCAAAGGGGCTTCCGCAGTTCTGAGAGGAACGGCCTATTGGCTGGGCTCGCACAGGTTTCTCGAAGAACGGGGCGAGGAGACGCCGGCTGTGCATGAAAAAATTGAGCAACTTTCCGCGAGCGGCCACTCGGTGGTGGTGATTGGAAACGCAGAACATGTTTGTGGCTTCATCGCACTTGCGGATCAACTCCGTGAGGGCATTCCAGGCACGCTTGACGCACTTCGTAAACTCGGAGTCGAGAAACTCCTCATGCTCACCGGCGACAACCAGGGCACCGCGCAGGCCGTTGCCGCCGCGGCCGGTATCACAGATCTTCAGGCCGAACTCCTTCCGGCCGACAAGCTGAAAGTCATCGAGGGTCTGGTGGCCGAGTACGGGGTGGTCGCGATGGTCGGCGACGGTGTAAATGACGCGCCGGCGATGGCGCGCGCGACGCTTGGAATCGCGATGGGAGCCATTGGCACGGACGCAGCCATCGAAGCAGCCGATATTGCACTGATGGCCGATGACCTGTCCCGCGTGCCCTGGCTTATCCGGCACGCCCGGCGAACCATCGCCGTGATCAAACAGAACATCGGACTATCGCTGTCGGTCAAATTCGTCGTGGCCGGCCTCGCCCTCGCCGGCTACGCCTCCCTCTGGGCAGCCATCGCCGCAGATATGGGCGTGTCTCTACTCGTCATCGTAAACGGACTCCGTCTTCTCGCCCACCGTGATTAGGCGCCAATGGACATCCCGAACTCCAGTCTGGATGTGGAAGTATGCTAGCCTTGGGTCGCTTGCCTCGATTCACCAACAAGTCGCTCCATATCGGAATGGCCCTCTTGTTGTGTCTGGCAGCGATCATCATCTGGTCACCGCTCCACAAGCACCAGAATGGCAAGTGTTCGCTGAATAACCTGGAGTCGTTTGTCTCCGGTAAGGTGGCGGCTGAGGTGGCGGTTCCGGTGCCGACTGGGGTTCACGTCCTTACGTTGATCTCGAAGCTGGCCCGGGCGATCGCTATTGCCCCCCGGGATTTGCCCGCGCGGGCGCCGCCTTCCCTGCTCTCCTAGATCCACACCCGTTCTGCCCCGGAACACTGACGGACTTTTTCGGTCCGCCGGCACCATATATGGATTTTTCAGAGTGAGGAAGTTTTGTTATGTTCTCTTTTCGCCTGCTTGCGGTACTGATGCTGCTGGTTCCGACCGCGTTTCCCCAGGGAGAAACGACGTCCGCCATTGTTGGCGCAGTCTCTGATTCGACAGGAGCGGCGCTTGTCGGCGCTACCGTCACCATCACCAATCGGGAGAATGGCGCCCAGCGCACCGCCAAGACTGACGATTCGGGGCGGTTCAGTTTTCCGCAACTGAAGCCCGGCCCCTACACCGTCAAGATGGAGGCCGAGGGCTTTGAGGCCCAGCAGAACAGCTCGGTGTTTGCCGGACTGGGGCAGAAGCAGACTGTCGACTTTACGCTGAAAGTGGCGTCGGCGAGCCAGAATATCCAGGTCACCGACTCAGCCGCGCTGATCAACCCCGAGAACCCCAACACCGCCACGACTCTGACTCGCGAGGCGCTGGCGACGGTGCCTAACGCCGGCGGCGACCTCACTTATCCGATCCAGTTCGCGCCGGGCGCGCTGATGAACACGGCCGGTAGCGGGAATGACTTCGTGGGAGGAACGAATGGCTACGGGAATGTTCAATTCAATGGGCTCTCGTCGCTGTCCAACGGCTACATCGTGGACGGGCTGGAGACGAACGATCCGTTGACCAACCTGAACAGCGGGCTCTCCACCAACCTGGTGCTGGGTTTGAATTCGATCGCCGAGATGACGGTGAACACGCTGTCGTTTGCTGTCGATCAGGGGCGGTATGGCGCGTCCCAGGTGAACTACGTCACCAAGTCCGGTACGAACCAGTTGCATGGGAACCTGTATCAGATCTGGAATGGCTCCAGGTTCAATGCCGCGAACTTCTTCACGAACGCGCTGCCGGGCAACCAGAAGCCGCGGTCGGTGGTGAATCACTTTGGCGGCAGCCTGGGCGGGCCGATCCGGAAGAACAAGCTGTTCTTCTTCTTTGACGCCGAGTATGTGCGCATCGCGCTGCCGATTATTTCGACGATCACTACGCCCACGCCGGCCTTTCAGAATTACGTCCTGCAACAGTTGCCGAAGGGTGGCGTGGACGCGGTGACGGGGACGGTGTACCGGCCTTCGCCGGAGTCCTTGCCGTTCTACCGGAAGCTGTTCAGTTTGTATCGCGACACGTCGGGCACGGCGCTGCCGGTGCTGGGCTGCCCGTTCGACATGGGGGGCGCGGCGGCGGCCGGCAGTCCGCCGAATGGGAACGGGTGCGCCACGCGCCGCACGACGTCGCTGTCCAGCCTGAGTACCGAGCGAGTCTACACGGGGCGGGTCGACTACAACATCAACGATAAGAACTCGGCGTGGTTCCGCTTCCAGAGCGACGACGGGCTGCAGGCGGCTTATACGGATCCGATCAACCCGGTGTTCAATGCTCTCTCGCCGCAGCCGCTGTATTCGTTCGCCTCCGGGTATACGCGGGTCTTCTCGCCCCGGCTGGTGAACTACTTCAACCCGGCCTTCTCCTGGTACGAGAGCCTGTTCGGGCCGCCGGACTTTCAGAAGACGCTCGACGCGTTCCCCATCGTGCTCCGCGGCAGCGGGGCCAATGCTCCGTTCACGACGCTCGGCGGATTGAACGACACCTGGATCCAGGGCCGCCGCGCCGCGAGATATTTCCTGAACGACAATCTCGCCTGGAGCATCGGCGCCCACGAGCTTCGCTTCGGCACCAATTCGCGAATCCTCCGGCTGAACAACTACAACTTCGGCCAGGGTACGGTGCCGGTGGTGGAGTACACGACTTTGCCGCAGTTCATCTACGGTGTCGCATCCACGGCCTCGCGCTCCTATCCGATCGCAAACAACCAGCCTTACAACATCATCAACGTGGACCTCTATGCGCAGGACACCTATAAGATCAGCCGCAAACTCACGTGGACGTTCGGCATCCGCGCCACGCATAACTCCAATCCGACCAATCCTCACGGCGCGCTGGCCCGGATCGCCGGTTCGTTCCAATCGATTTCCCACAATGTGAACCAGCCGCTGAACGCGGTGCTGAAGACCGATACCAAGCAGGTATTCGCGGCGGTTCCGCTGCTGATGTGGCAACCCCGGACGGCAGTCGCCTGGAACGTGCTGCCGAAGACGGTCGTCCGTACCGGATTCGGGCTGTTCAGCGATATGCTGCCGGCGAGCGTGGTGGATCTGGTTGGAGCCAATCCGCCCTACTACCGGAATTTTGAAGGCGGGCTGCTGGGCAACGTAGGCGGATCGGCCATTGCCCCCGGGGTGCCCGATAGCGCGGTGGACGCGACGGCATCGGCCGACCGCGGCTTCCTCGCCGGCTTTACCCGAGGCGCTCTATCCTGCGCGGCACCGAACGCCAATCCGGCCGCGTGCCTTCAGCCAGTCGCGATCACGGCCGTCCCGGACGGGAAGCTCCGCGCGCCGTACAACATGCAGTGGAGCTTCGCGGTGGAGCATCAGCTGGGCGAATCGTTGAATCTGCGCGCGCAATATGTGGGGACACGGTCGGTGAATCAGCCCTACCAGACCCAAGAGAACGGCTACCAAACGGTTTGTGAAGGCTGCTTCGCACCGTACCCCTACAAGAAGCCGGTGGACCCGCGGTTCGGCTCGGTGACCCAGTTGAACACCGGTGCGAACAGTCACTACAACGGCCTTCAACTTACGGCGGACAAGCGGCTCGCCAAAGGTCTGCAGTTCACGGCTAATTATACGTGGAGCCACTGCCTGGACACTGTCTCCAACGGAGGGTTCCTGCCCTTCTCAGCCGGGGGCATTCTGCAGCCACTGCCCGGTCAGTTGCAGCGGCAATATGGCTCGTGCGACTACGACGTCCGCCACAACTTCACGTTGCAATATGTCTACCAGCTGCCGTGGAAGGTCAAATCCCGCCAGTTGGGGCATGCCGTCAACGGATGGCAGGTCTCGGGTTCGGCCTTCCGACGGAGCGGCATCCCGTTCTCGGTTTTAAGTACCCCGTATTCGGCCAACGGGAACGGGATTGTGCAGGGAGGCGGGCCGCAGTATGCCAATTTTGTTAGCGGAGTTTCTGTCTATGAAAAGAAGAGCGTACCTGGAGCGACGCAGCCAGGCACGTTGCAGTGGTTGAATCCCGACGCATTTGCCTCCACGGTAGATCCGCGCACGGGGGCCTGCGCCGGCGGAGACAGTGTACGCCATTGCCAGTTTGGTAACCTTGGACGCAATTCGCTTCGCGGACCGTTGTTCACCTCGGGCGACTTGTACGTGACCAAGTGGTTCGCGCTGAACGAGAAGGTCAAGCTTCGCATTGACGGCCAGTTTTTCAACGTCTTCAATCACGCCAATTTCGGACTCCCGATTCTGGGGTTGGCGGGCGTGCCGGGAGTTCGTTCGACGCAGACCGGATTCGGCGCGTTGTCGTACACGACGGCGCCGCCGACGGGGCTGTTGGGAGTAGGTTTGGGCGGCGATAGCGCACCGCGACTTGTGGCGTTTCAGGCTCGCCTCGAATTCTAGTGTGTCATTCCTGACGCCTACGTATTTGCGGCCCGGCGCGATATGGTGCCAGTTCGAACTAAAACTGCCGATCGTCGGCGATTCAGGCCCACGGATAGATTGGCCGAGGCGAGCGAACACAGGTTACGGCATCATTCTCCAATTCTGGTCGTTCCTTGATTGCTGAGAAGCAATCGGGACAAAGCAGAGAACGATAGTGAGAGGGAAGTGTGGCTGCCTTAGCCGCCGGTTCTGCGACAGGAAGCGGGTGCGTGAAGACGGTGCCATGATCCGGACAGACGGCGACCGAGCAGTGATGGCAGATCCCAATGGCTTCAGACACTTTCCCGAGTTGATGACAGTCGAAGCACTTCATAGCATTCTCCTTCTGCAGCCCTAAGCTGCTTATTCGGTGGGAAACCAATGACGAGTGCGATTGCACGCGGCGCAAACGGTTAGCATGACTGGGACTTCGATCAGCACGCCAACCACGGTTGCGAGCGCCGCGCCCGACTCCGGGCCAAACAGCGCGATCGCAGTTGCGACGGCGAGTTCGAAGAAGTTGCTGGCACCAATCAGTGCGCCGGGAGCCGCGACGGAATATGGCACGCGAAAAACCCGCATCAGGCCGTAGGTCAGCGAGGAGTTGAAATAGACCTGGATGAGAATTGGGACCGCGATCAACAGCACATGCAGCGATTTGCTCGTTATATTGTCCGCCTGAAATCCGAAGATGAGAACTAGCGTGGCAAGCAACGCCAGCATGCTGACCGGGGCAAAACGAGGAAGCAAGGTCTGCTCAAACCACTCGTTACCTCGCTGTGCGACAAACCACCTTCGCAGAAGTACGCCAGCAGCGAGAGGAACCACGATGAAAACGATGACGGCATACAGCAATACCTGGAATGGAACCTCAAGCGAGGACGCGCCGCTCACCAAGAATCGAATGATTGGCGCGAACAGAAACAACATGATGAGGTCGTTGACGGAGACCTGAACCAGCGTGTAAGCTGGATCTCCATCGGTTAGATGGCTCCATACGAAGACCATCGCTGTGCACGGAGCCGCAGCCAAGATAATAGCTCCGGCGATGTACTGATCCGCTTCCGCTGGCGAAATCCAAGCGGAAAACACGTGCCGAAAGAAAAGCCAGGCAATAGCCGCCATAGAAAACGGCTTTACCAACCAATTGACGAAGACCGTCACCAGTAAGCCCTTGGGCCGCTTGCCGACATTGCGAATGGAAGCGAAATCAACCTTCATCATCATCGGCACGATCATCAGCCAGATAAGCACCGCAATCGGGGCGTTGATCTGACTGCCTTCTCCGAATTCAAGTTGTCGAAGGCCGTTGATCGCACCGGGTAACAGTTTCCCGATGGCAATTCCCGCGATCATGCAAAGCCCGACCCAGACCGAAAGATACCGCTCGAACCTGCCGAGTCCACCACCTGATTGGGTGGCCTTTACTTCGATTTCTTCAGGCATCGTCCTTGCCTCCTCGATAGATCGCGCTATTCATTGTCTGCTACCGCAACGCGTCCCGACAGCTCCAACAGGTGAGCGATACCGACCGGCTCCACTTGCAGCAGTGGAACGACCGCGTAGCGCTGTGCATGGTGATTGGCGACGGCCTCGATCTCTTTCAGCTCGTTGTGGGCTCTCTGGCGTAGTAGGGGCGAGAGCGGGCGGGCTGCCGCAACGCTGTTATTGATGATCCATGCCCACGGCTCGATACCGGCTCGCCGCAAGTCTGCCTGCAGGCTGGCAGCCTCCAATACCGGTGTGGTCTCCGCCAAGGTCACCAATAGAATCTTGGTCTGCTTCTCGTCTTGGAGCCGCATCATTGGCGTGGTGACGTGCAGCTTTTTGTCCGTTAACTGACGCGTGATTTCACGGTGATACGCGCCCGTTGCATCGAGCAGAAGGAGGGTGTGGCCAGTGGGGGCGGTGTCCATTACGACAAATTTCTTTCCGGACTCGCGGATAATCCGGGAGAACGCCTGAAACACGGCGATTTCTTCCGTGCAGGGCGAACGAAGGTCTTCCTCCAAAAGTGCCCGGCCTTGGGCATCCAGTGTTGCGCCCTTCGTAGCCAGAACGTGCTGCTTGTAGATCTCTATTTCTGCATGCGGATCGATTCGGCTGACAGCGAGATTGTCCAACGAACCATTGAGTGTTTCGGAGAGATGGGCGGCTGGATCTGAAGTTGTCAGATGCACTGGCAAACCACGATTCGCCAGTTCCACGGCGACGGCCGCGGCTAGAGTTGTTTTCCCAACGCCGCCCTTGCCCATCAACATTACGAGCCCGTGCCTATCCGCTGCAATAACGTCCACGAGCGCAGAGAGGGTGGGTGTATCAAGGGTGACTTGCTGATGTTCGCTGATGCCATTCCCTGAGACGCTGTTGGTAAGCAACAGCCGTAGGGCGGCCAGCCCCACTAGATTGAACGGCTTGAGAGCCACTTGATCTAATGGCAAATCCTTCAGTACGCCGGGAAGAGCGGACAAAACAGCTTGCTCGCGAGCACAGATCGCCGCCGCCAGTGGATCAATCGCCGCCTCGGTGCGAGGCAGCACGCCATTGATGACAAGGTACTGCCGCGACAGCCCGATCTTCCCAAGTTCTTCGTGCGTGCGAGCGACCTCTCGCAGCGTGGAATCCTGGGCACGAGCAACCAGAATCAAGCGGGTGCGTTGAGGGTCCGCCAAGGAATCGACCGCTTCTTTGTATTGGGTGCGCTGTTTTTCAAGCCCGGCCAGAGGGCCGAGGCACGAGGCATCGCCTTTGCCTTCTTCTAGAAAGCCGCTCCACGCCCCTGGCAGTTGTAGCAGCCGGATGGTATGCCCAGTTGGGGCGGTGTCGAAAATGATGTGGTCGTACCCGGTCGTCAAGGCCGTGTCGGTCAGAAGCGCTGTGAACTCGTCGAAGGCGGCAATCTCAGTGGTGCAAGCGCCGGAAAGTTGCTCTTCGATGCCCCTGACCACCGTGTCCGGCAGAACCCCGCGCACCGGACCGACGATACGGTCCCGGTAAGCCTGTGCAGCCGCTTGCGGATCGATCTCCAGGGCAGACAAGTGCGCGAAAGCGGGTATCGGTGTGATGGTATTGCCGATACTGATACCGAACACTTGCCCGACATTCGACGCCGGATCGGTGCTGACAAGCAGAACCCGCTTTCCAGCGTCGGCAAGCTGGATGGCCGTTGCACAAGCGATCGAAGTCTTGCCCACACCACCTTTGCCCGTAAAGAAGAGGAATCGAGGCGGTTGTTCTAAGAACTTCATATGGGTCGCTCCGAGTTTTCAGCCAAAAGTCAGCAACATTTGCTGTCGGAGCAACAGCTACCGGCAGCTTTAGTTTCTGGCGCGATCTGCAAGATGCCGACCCAACGAGCCAGCTCGCTTCGGTTGGGATAACGCCCGGCCAAGGCGACTTCGCCGTCGATGAGCACCAGAGGCAGCGCTTCAACACCAGAGCGTTCGAGGAAGCTTTTCACTACGGCAGTTTCCGCGAAGACCATTGGCTGTTGGGCCAAATTGAAACGGTCGATCTGCGCCCCATTCTGTTTGGCCCAGGCTACATCAGCAGAGAAGTTGACCAAAGCCTGGTCGACATCGACACCGCAAACACCCGTGCTGCAACAGAGCGCTGGATCAAATACTTGAATAGTCCGACCACGTTTGGCCGTGGCGGGCTTCACCGCACGGATGAACGCGCTCATGAACTTGCCTTCCATCGCAGCGGCCATCGCATCCACATCGATACCCTGGCCGCTCAAGAACGTCCGCGCGTCCTCGACGCTGTAAACGCGCGTCGGCTCAATGTCGATTCCGTCAAACCCTGCTTTGGCAAGTTTCGCCCGGTACTGATCATCCTCAAGTGCCCCCGCGATGCAGCCGACCCACAGCAGCATGTTCTGCCGAATATTTTCCGGGACCACGCCTCGCACCACTACGTCTGAAACCGCAAAGCGCCCACCCGGCTTTAAAACCCGGAACGCCTCGCGAAGCACCTGGTCCTTGTCGGCTGACAGGTTGATGACGCAATTGCTGATGATGACGTCGACCGAATTGGCAGGCAGCGGAATGTTTTCAATCTCACCCTTAAGGAACTCGACATTTTCTATGCCCGCTTTCTGCTGATTTTGACGCGCGAGAGCCAGCATGTCATCCGTCATATCGAGACCGTAGGCTTTGCCCGATGGACCGACGCGCTTCGCCGACAACAAGACGTCGATGCCGCCGCCCGACCCGAGATCGAGCACCGTTTCTCCTGGCTTCAGCTCCGCTAACGCCGTCGGATTCCCACAGCCCAGGGAGGCCAGAACTGCCTTTTCCGGCAAACCGCTCTTTTGCGCGTCGTCGTAGAGGCCAGAGGTAATCGGGTCCACTGTGTCGCAACACGGGGCCGGTCCGCAGCAGGACGCACTGACATTGCCAGTGGCAACCAACCGGGCGGTCTCACCGTATTTCTCCTTAACAATTTCTTTGACGTTGCTCATCTTGAGACTCCTTCTAGAGTTGGTAAAAGCGTGCCAATTCCGTCGAGCGCCGCTTTCAGGCGCTCGGGTTCCCCTATCAATTCCGAAAGCGGAAGTGCGAGGAACGCTTCGATACGAGCACGCAAGATGCGATACGCGGTCATGAACGCGGCGTCGATTTCTGCATCCGTACCGGTCGCGTGCGCCGGGTCCTCTACACCCCAATGACTCCGCACTACTTTGCCAAGGTAGGCAGGGCAGGTTTCGCCAGCAGCGTTAGAGCAGACCGTGATGACGACATCTGGAGTCATCGGTAGGGTGTCCCAGGACTTGCTGTGATACCCCTCGGTCGAGATGCCTTCACGAGCCAGGAGCGCAAGCGAACGAGGATGCACTTGCCCGGTGGGCTTGCTGCCTGCACTCATCGCAGTCCAGCCAGCCGGAGCGAGGTGGTTAAAGGTCGCTTCCGCCAATATGGAGCGGCACGAGTTTCCAGTACAGAGAAAGAGGATGTTCATAATTTCAGTTCTCGGGCTCATTTACAGCAGACGATCTTCTGCGGCTCAACCGCTTTATTTCGGGTACAACACTCGGCATAAAGAAAACCCAGCAGTTCCTGAAGGGCATCTGTGTTGGCTGAGTACCAAAGGAATGTTCCTTCGCGGCGCACCTTTACGAGGTCCTCGTTTTTCAACTTCTCGAGGTGGTGGGAAAGAGTGCTCGACGGGATTTCTAGCTCTCCGCCGATGTCACCTACGACCAGTCCCTCAGGATGGGCGCTTAGGAGAAGCCGGACGATTCGCAAACGCGACTCGGTCCCAATTGCAGAGAACATATCGGCGTAACGCGTCGTCAACCCGGCATCGGCTGTTTTGCTCATTGAGGACCTTATCTCTATGGTTCTATAATAATCGAAATATAGCCGGTGTCAATACCCGTACGACGAACATCGGCTATAACCTGTGCTTCTTCCGCTCGGTTGCGGTCGTATGCTCACCGTGAAGGCTGCCACCGTTCGTGCGCCGACAGCGATGGACACTCTTGCCGAGCGCATCCTTCCCGAGGCGAAGATTCACGAAATGATCACACTGACTCCTGAGGACAGCACCAGTTCAACTTCTTCAAGCGGAGAAGGATTCGAGTCGTGGCGACCCGGAGATGAATCCGGCGACGATGGCCACTAATCCTCCGGCGCTGTTGTAGGCGATGGTGAAGTACTCAAGCTGCTGGCCCTGGCGCACAAAAATTGGACGGTTCCATGGGGGGCTCCGTTTGCTAACCGGTTTCGATCATGCCTTCATGCAGCAAATTGCACGCTTCGAGCAAGGCTTCACGCATCAGCGCTTGGGGTGGAATGCCTTCTCGCTGTGGTCCGTTGAGATACGTGCGGCACATCAATCCAAAGTGTTTTGAGGTTCGTGCAGACGGCTCCACGTCAACGCCGTTGATCTGGACGGTGGGAGAGCCGAGAAATCGGACCGCCGAAGCCGTGGCCGGATCAACCACTGCCGACTCCACTACCTCCCCAGCTACTCCCAAATCTTCGAGCATAGTCTTGACTCGCTCTACCGTGGGTAGATGATTAGGGCAACCGTCAATGTAGAAGACTTCAATCTTCACAGCGGAACGCCCAAGCCGGCCGCTCGAAGCGTTGCCTCTTCAGGCCCGCGGCCCGCACAGCAACCTGCCAGATTGCCGTCAATGACCACTGCTGGAACACTCCGCACGCCGAGACTCTTCGCCCGCTCAGCGACCTGACTGTCTTTCATGTCGAGCACGGTGATGTCGCAAGATGGACATGCAATGCTCTTCACAAGGGTGATCGTTTCGTTGCAACAGCCACATCCGGCACTGAAGATTTCAACCTTTCGCTTGTTGTTCATAATTCACATCTTCCTTTCCATATACTCCGCCGATTTGCACCGTGGTGTCTGGAGCGCAACTCGGACACACGGCTGAAGTCGCTTTGCGAGGCCAGGCATTCCACAGGGATGCGGCAACGAGTAGCCCTACACCGAAATACACTAGTGGATTCGATCCCAAGTAGAACTTGCCAATCAAGACCGCCGCCGAAGCGAAGCCTCCAATCAGGGAGGGACCAAAGCCACGGCGCTGCCTCGCTCGAAACCCGAGAACCGCAACCGTCATGATCAGGAAGGCGCTCGTGATCGGTAGCAAGTACGTTGTGCCAACTAGAAACCCGAGTCCGACAGACGACACGATTCCGGTGTATAAGGGCCAGCACATCGGGCAGAGCAGTTTCGGCAGCAGCGCAACCCCGATCCCCGGCATCATGAGCAATCCCTGTTTCCACATTCGAGCGGCCACTACGATTCCTCCTGGCGGATTAGAGCTTCGAGGATCGAACAGTTTGTCGCTGGACCTTGCCCGGAACACGTAGCGGTAATTTGGTGCAGTCCTTCTCGAATCGCTTGAAGCTGCCGAATCCTCTCGTCTATATCAGCGATCTTCGATTCGGCCTTGCGGCGCACATCGGAACAACTGGAACCCGGCTTTACTCGAATCGCCAGCAGTTCCTTTATATCCTTAAGCGTGAACCCCAACTCCTGAGCATGGCGGATGAACCGCAACCGGGTCACGTATTCGACCGAAAATCTCCGGTACCCGGACGCTGTACGTGGTGCCTTGGGGAGTAGGCCATTCCGCTCGTAGTATCGTATCGTCTCGACGTTGACCCCGCCTTCTTGCGCTAGTTGGGCGGTGGTGAGTCCTTCCATGCTTTAAGTGTAGGTCCGTAGTATGGTACGGAGCGCAAGGTTTTGATTGGAGAGCAAGCAGTCGGAGAGAATGTGGCAAGACCTCCATCCTGCTAAAAGGTCGCCGCAGTTGCTTAGGCTGCCCCGTGAGCGGGAGCGAGGGTACACTCTGCCCGTGAGCCCAATGCCGGCACTCATGGCAGTCCAACCTACGGCAGCAAGGTGGTTAATCGTGGCCTACGCCAATACTGAGCAGTACGAGTCTCCAGTGCAAAGAAGAAGTATATTCATGATTTCCGTTCTCCGTTCTGTTTGCAGAATGCGATTTGCCTCGGCTGTCTTGTTTCGGGCGCAGCACTGACATTCAAACAGCCAAGGCGGCGCGGAGACAGCCGCCAGCGGGGCCTCACGAACATCGGCGGCCGAATCGGCTAAAGCCCTCGGACAAACAGCAGAAACGAATCGACCTCAGCCTTGGTCCAAGTAGAGATACTAACTGCACCGAACGATTCTCCTCCTTCCAAGATTTTCTGGTCGCTCATGCGCGTGGTGATCCCCGCCATCGACTTTATGCCCTGAAAGAAAGTCCCGGCGCCATCGTCACCGTGACAATGTCCGCAATGCCCTGCAAACGATCCCCGCCCCTGTTCCCAGGCGACCAGGTCGCTGCCAAGTGTAGACATGCCTGCGACAGATACGGGCAGAGTCCGTTCGTATCGGATCACGCCCTTCTCATCGGCAATCAGGGCCACTACTCGGCCGGCCCGCACTCCGAAGCCCGCGTCGCCGCCGTACAAAAACGCAGTGTTACATTTTGTTCCGAATACTCGTCCAGAGACGCCAAAGTTCTTTGCTATCGCAGTGGCATTCCGCAGCGCCTCGCAGGTCTTTTCGTCCAATGTGCCGCCGACAATGACCAGCGCTCCAGCTGGGCCTCTTGCCGAAACCGGGAGGGTCGTGCGCAGTAGGGTCGCCGGGTCCGCCGCTAACAACAGCAGCCCGAGTAGCGATCTCATCCGCGCTGGTCCTGAGAAGATCCAGTCCAGGCGATCCGAGTCGAGAACAGGATCGACCGCATCACCGCACCTGGGTCGTATAGAACTCGCGGAAGCGGATGCGAATGTCGTCGCGCACTTTGCGGAAGATAGCCATCTTCTCCTCGTCGGTCCCGGTGGCTTTCGCCGGGTCGGGAAAACCGATGTGCACACGTTTCCCTACTTTTCCACGGAAATTGGGGCAGTTCTTGTCGGCGTCATCGCAGACCGTGACGACAAAATCGAAGGATTGCCCTAGGAATTCGCGGACGTGCTTCGGCGACTGTTTCGAAATATCGATACCGATCTCCCGCATGGCCGCCACTGCGTACGGATTCACCCGTGCAGCGGGCGCTGTTCCGGCTGAGAAGAGTTCCAGGTTGGCATCAAGCGAGCGCAGGAATCCCTCCGTCATCTGACTACGCGCGGAGTTCCCAGTACACAACACAAGGATCCGCTTGCCCCTTACTGCCGCATGTAGCGGCGACAGCAGACCCACTGCCAACAGATCGCGTCGATTCATGCATTGTCCTCCAAACAACAGTCATTCAAAATGCTCTCGGGTTTCACCGCTTGGTTCCGGGTGCAACATTCCGCATACAGGAAACCCAACAATTCCCGCAGCGACGCCGTATTCGCGCGGCACCAAAGGAAGGTGCCACGCCTTTCGACCGTCACCAGCTCTTCGTTCTTTAGCTTATCCAGATGGTGCGAAAGCGTCGATGGCGGAATGCTGAGCTCCGCCTGTATTTCTCCCACCACCATCCCCTCTGGATGCGCACTCAACAGCAACCGTAGTATACGCAGCCGTGCCTCATTCCCGAGCGCGCCGAACATGTCCGCATAGCGCGCGGAATCCGACATTCTTGCCGTCCCGATCTCAACGCGTAAAGATCCCATGCGGATTTATCCTCTCTCGAACTTCCATAATACAAGAATTATCGAATCCGCCTGTCACAGAACCCGCTCAATGTCCTTAATCATACTGGCCCCCAATGCCGCCAGCAGCAGTTCCGGCGGATTGACGCTGTCCGGATTGCCGGCCAGATCGGTATCAAGCGGGAGCGATGCGTGCTCACAGACGCCAAGCTGCCGTGCGAATCGACACGGCGCACTTTGCCCTGGAACGTAATTCGGCTATCCCCAAGGAAACGTCGGCCGCGGTACGCGCACACAGGTCACTGTATCGTGTTCCAATTCCGGCCGCAGTCGAATCGCCTCCAGGCAGTGCGGGCATAGTAGTGAACGGTAATGAGGAGGAAGCGCGGCAGCCTTGGCTCCCGGTTCAGGCGCCGTCACCGGATGCGTGTGAATCGTCCCGTGTGCCGGGCAAACTGCAATCGAGCAGCGATGACAAATGCCAATAGCCGGGATTCTTTTCCCTTCCTGATGGCAGTCATAGCAGTGCATGGAGTTCTCCTTATGAAGCGTTAGACGGGTTTGGAACTGGGGAGCCAATGACGGTTGCGGTTGCAGGCAGAATAGAGTGTCAGCATCAAGGGCACTTCAATCAGTAAATCGACCACTGTGGCCAGCGCCGCTCCGGAATTCGGTCCAAACAATGCAACGGTGGTGGCAAGGGCAAGTTCAAAAAGTTGCTCGCGCCGATCGACGAGTCCGGAGCGGTGATTGAATACTAGCCGCCGAACCACTCCATCAGTCCGTATGTGAGGCCAGAATTGAAGTACGCCTGGAGCGGGATTGGCACTCTGATTAACGCGCCGTGCGTGAACTTGCTGGTGATTTTGCCGGCCTGGAACCCGAAAATGAGAATGAGCGAGGCATGACGATGACGACAAGCACCGAATGGAGCAGGACCTAGAAGGGCAGTTCGAGCGAGGAGGCGCCGGTCACCAAATAGCGAACGTTGGGTGCGAACTGGGACAACATCAGAAAGTCGTTGGCGGAAAATTGAACTACTGTGTCTGCCGGGTCGCCACCCGGCAGAGGGCTCGTTTCGAAGACCATCGCGGCACAGCGCGCTGCGGCCGGGATAATGCACCCGGCAACGTATCGGGATGCTTCGTCCGGGGTGATCAAGCCAGCACGACATAGTGAAAAAGAGCCACGCGATCAGCGCCATCGAGAATGAAAAGCGCAACGCGGGGTTATGGGTGGTCGCAGTGCTTGATTCCGAAGAGCGGATGGGAATACACGCCCTTCGGCTCTTCGCCCGGCTTCGGGTTTAACCGCTGCAAATCTTTCTCCAATGATAGGCGGACGTGTCCGCCGTTCCAGCTTTGCGTTGCTTCGAGTGTGAGGTTCTCGCCTTCATACCAGGTCAACAGATCCAATTGCGGGACGTAGACGGTCAAGGTCCTATCCGTGAACGCGACACGGATTCCTTCAGTGCCGTTTGGCACTACTCGATAGGCGAGCCGCTGTTCCTCCAATGGGCCGATGGCGACATATTCAGCCAAAGCGGAACCCTCGCCGAGGGCCTTCGCCTCGTCCCTTGTGAATCGAAAACGAATCGAATCCTTATAGATTCTGAGTTTCAATGTGGCCTCCCTAGAGAAATAGTAGGTTCGCTGGTATCTTCGATGAAGCAGTAAGCGGTCTATCGAACAAACGCGACTTCGCCGTGCGGGCCGAGCACAGTCCGGCGCAAGAAAACTATACGCCCCCGATGTCTCCGATCCAAATATCCGCAAGCGATGCGGGCGCAGATCGAGTCTGTTAGAGAGAAGCCTACACCTTGGAAAGATAGACCTTCGAATCGTAGAAGACGGCGCTCCCGCCGACGACGTCGCTTAGTGGACTGCGCAAGTGTCCATCGACGACCATGGCGGCATTGGCATGAACGCCCATTCCGCGCCGCGGGTCGGCTGGAATGGCAGCGCCATCGATCATCTGAGGCGATGCCCCATACGCCCAGTGTCCATACCCTAGCGAGAATGTGATCACGCCAGGACGAATGCGGTTTGTTACCTGCACCCGTCCGATCATCGCCTTCGTTTTGCCGTGTCCAAGGTCCCATCGCGACTCCGGATTGCCGCCAGAGCCGATCCATACCTGATCCCCGGTCTTGAGCCCCTGCTGGGCAGCGTCGCGCTCGCTGATTTCGATGACGTTTTCCGGCTGGATATCTGTTAACCAGTAATTGGAGATACTGCGGCTTTTCGTTGCGAGCATACTTCGGTTGGTGATCATCGTAAGGGTTGCCCCTTTGTGGTCCAGAGAATTTCCTAGGCCGTCGACGATGGGCAGATAAGTTGGGGTTCCAGCCAGAAACTGGCCGGTGAGGGAGTTGCGCGTGGTCGCTGGCTTCTCGTGGTAGAGATTGACCAATTTCCCGTACTGGCTCTTCACCTTTTCGCCGTTCCATGCCTCGGAGTAGCTCCACCAGCGGCCGCCGCGATTTAGCACAAAGATAGCCTTCTTCCACCAGGTCGCGCCGATGGCGTTCGCCCAATATTCAGCGTCGAACATGGATTTCGGCAGGTGCTCACGCGCCGCGAGGAAGGTGGCGATCTCGGCGTCGCTGGCGTCAGGACAGGCATCGGTGCCCGCATTCGCATCGCCAAAGGCAACGTTCGCAACCATGCGGAGATAGTAGTCCTCCGGGCGCACCAGATCGCCCTTGCCGTTGAACGCGCCGGCGCCGAAGCCGGGTAGACTGAGCCGCTCCGCGATAGCCAGGAACATGGCCTCCATCGATACCGGCATTTCCTGCCCAAAGATGCGGGCCGTCTCATTTGGCGACGCCACGGCCGGCTGCCGAATCGGGGAGACGCGGTGGACGATGGAGGGGTGAGTGCGATGGAATTCCCACCGCTCCAAGTAAGAGAGGTCCGGGAAAATGTAGTCGGCGTACTGGCTGGTCTCGCCGATAGTGATGTCATTGCAGACAAACAGTGGAATCTTGTTTGTGTCCATCAAGGTTGGGATCAGCGAATGTCCGGCCGGTAGCGAATACACCGGTGAGCCCATGTAGAGGAACAACGTCTTGATAGGGTAGGGGTAGGCATCACCGGCGGAGGGGATGACTTCCTGATAGACATCGCTCGCGAGCGGGTACCAGGGTCGTTTGGCGGGATAGCCAGTGAAAATCGTACTCTTTTCGTAGCTGGCTCCGCCCCGAATAATATCGATTCCGAAGGGTGTGATTTTCGCCGGGTGGTCACCCAACTGGAAAGGCCGATTTGTGCCGCCGGTCTCGCCGTAGGCGCCGCCACCGTAGACAAGTCCCCCTGTCCAGTCGAAGTTGCCGATGAGCGTGTTCAACGCGCCCATCGTGGCCAACACGTTATAGAAGCCGTTGGTATGTTGCGAGACACCGCGATGGATTTCCACCACGGCCTTCTTTCCGTGCGAGGTGAACTCTTGGGCCAGTGCAACGATGTCCCTTTCAGCAACTCCAGCCACATCCGACCAGGCGGCAATGCTCCTCTTCGCCGCCTCTTCTTTCAGAATCTGGAGTCCGCTCTTGATGCGAATGCCGTTCAACGTCGTATCGACGAACAGTTCGCCTTCCGCAGCGTTAGCGGTGTCGTCGGACTTGAAGCTTAGCGGCTTGCCGTCGCGTAAACATACAAACGTGTCCGCGTCGCCGCCGAGGCCGACCTCCGAGGCGCGGAGAAATGCCGCGCCGGTGCCGTCGTCGCGAACCTTCACCAACCACGCGCCATTACTCCAGGTGGGCTCTCCGTCGGCGGTAGAGGCCGCTTTGTTGCAATTGGCGAGATACCGCTTGTCGTAGCGCTCGTTGTCGATGATCCACTGAATCATTGCTAAGGCTAGGGCGGCGTCTTCTCCCGGCTTAATCGGGAGCCACTTCCAAGCCTTGGCGGCCATTTTGGTGTGCCGTGGATCGACGACAGCGACTTTCAAGCGGTTCGATGCCAGACCGCGGGTGATTTTCGGCACCTTCAGCGGTGGACCATAATTGCCCTCCAAAACGTTGGCGCCCCAGTAGATGATGAACTCGGCGTTCGTAGTGTCGGCCATCCAATAGGCCTTCGCCCCGCCCGTCCATTTACCACTGGCAGGTTGATCGGACATCGACTTGCCGGCGAAATAGATCGACCCCTGGCAAACCGTGGTATGGCCGTGGGCGTTGGTGGAACCAAAGCTGTCTTTTACAAATCGGAGGAAGAAGTCTTGCCGCCCGGCCTTCAGCCTGCCCCAATTGAACACAAACTGATTGTTCTTCGGCCCAAAGTCGGGATGTTCCGGATCAATCAGTGTGTCGAGATGGTCCTTATATTTTTCTTTGAACTCGGCGACTGTGAGTTTCTTGTCCTGAAGCAGTGCGATGTCGGCCGTCATGGCGGTATAGACCTTCGGGTCTTTCAACGCGTAAATCTCGCGCATCCCGGTTACCGTCTTGCCGCCGTCCTGCGGGAAAAGCGCTCCGCCTTCGACGATTTCCGTTATGGCCTGCTGGAAGGGAATTGTCGTCCAGTTTCCCTGCCCGCGCGCGCCAGCCCGTTTCAGGACCTTTACAATACGGAAGGGATCGTAGTTCGTCTGAATTCCCGCCTGCCCTTTGGGGCAAATGACGCCGTTTAGCCTCGCCGATTGGTCGGCTGGAGTCTGCCAAGGGATGTGCGGGTCCATACTGCGCGGCGCGTAGGGGTTCCCGTCAATTTTGATGGCGATGCCATCCTGGATCTTTACCTTGATTTCGCATCCAGTGTTGCACTGTAAGCAGGTGCTATAGATGTAATCAGAGGCCTCCACGGCTTTCGGGGTTGCCCTTGGGCCGCTCTCCGCTGGGGACTGCGCGGCGACGGCGAATCCACTGCCGAGCAGCGCGCCACCCCGCAGGATCTGCCGTCGTAACGGTTCCGGGTAGGTATCGTTTGATTGATTGGGCTTCATCGCTCGTCTCCTCTTCGTATGCCGGTTCTCGTCTAGTGGCAAGCGGTACAACTGATGTGCGTCGTACCGGGCATCGATTCTTCGAAATAGATTACCCGTGGCTTCAGTCCCAGATTCTGGTGGCCCGTGAACTCCCGCCGGCCTTTAGTGATTTCGTGAATGAGGCTGGTGGGGTTGTTTGCGTCGCCAAAGTACATGGCACCACCGACGCAAGTGGTCACGCACGAAGGCAGGACGCCGACGTCGAGTAGATGGCTGCAAAAATTGCACTTCCGCGCGCTATCCTGCATGTCGTTGGCGCCGCGCTTTCGACTATGAACGCGGCCGTTTTCGACGAAGCTCCGTTGTTCATATGGCTGTTCGGCGGGCGTATCCTGCGTATAGGTCTTCCCGTTCTCAACGTGGATTTGACGGATCGGGCATGCCTGGGCGGCGGCCTGGGCGAAGGAGCCCTTTAGTTTCTGATCGTCGAACTCGACAATTCCGTCTGGCCGCTTGGTGATCATCCCGGTGGGAACGGCCTTGGCGCAGGGCGGATCGTCGCACTGGAGGCAGTTGACGGGTTTGAAGATCGCCCAGTTCTGCGCACCCATGCCGAGTTCCCTCTTGATGACCCGACGAAAATTTACCCCGGGCCCAGTTGGGTTTTCCGCCTTGCAGGCCACACTGCAGGCATCGCAGCCGATGCACTTTCGCGTGTCCACAACCATCAGCCAACTCGGGGTTTTGCCGCTCGCGATGGTGGCATCGAGGTCTTCCTGCATCCGGATCGCCACCGAGCCCGAGGGCTCGGCCAGTGGAGGCGGGATCTCCGCCGCCCTCGCTTTCGTTCCGGTGATCAGTTTTCCACCAACGAGCGCGGTTGCCGCTCCGGAGCCCACGCCTGCCAGGACCCGGAAAAAGCCTCTTCGCGCTTTCGTTTCTATTGCTGACTGCTCCGCTGATTTCGGCATCGATTCGCCTCCGTAGCTCTTTGCTCTTCCACAGCCTCTGGGTATGGCATCCACTACCCCTTCCCAGAAGTTCTATCAATCTGCAAATATGGGACCATCGAATCCACTTCAGTCAATGCAAGCGGTTGCAGGCACGTTCGAAGTTGGGGTGGCGCGTAGCGTGGGTGAAATGGCTACATTGCCGGGTGATTTGCCCAACCACTCTAACCGGCGAGATGCTCTCTGCACCCACAGTCGCTGCGCCTCTTTGGCGAATTGAGCTTTCGAAGACAAGAATGGTAGTCACAACACATCAATTTAGGGCACCTTGATGCATTTCCCGGCACCCCACCTTTATATAGTGGCGAGTTTGCTGCCGCTCTCAGTGTTGGGGCACCGCCTTGGTCTACAACCAGACGAGGCTGTCCCGAAATCCATGGGATTCAGCATTTTCTGGCTCACTCGGCGATCGCTGACCATCCTCAATCGTGACTCCATAGGTAGGACTCTGGGATTCTCGATCCTAATATAGTCATCGAAGCCCCAACCCGAATTGGCGCACTCTGCGGCGCGTAGTCGACATTTGCGAGCGCGTTTTCAGCCGTTGCGCGAATCGCCACCAGCGGACCAGACCATTGCATCCGGCGGCAAGCTGCCCCAAGCACCGACTAAGCCATCAGGCCTTTCCGTGCGAGGGCGATTGGCCGCCAGGACCGCACCTCCGAGGATTCGATGAGGGAGGTCTGGCTATCCGACCGAACCGAATTCAGGCGTTCTTTAATACTGCGAAGCGGTACTTCCCCCAAGCAAAGTACCCAATCGCCGGAACTTCGTGGTTTTTGTGATCAGTCGCTAGGTGAAGCGCCTCCCAGGAGAGAGGCGTGACTTTTGGGTATTCTGAAGACAACTCGGAAGCTGCGCGGAAGTCCAGGCTTCGGAGTGGTCAACTTCGAGAGTGTCTACTCATCGTATGATTCCATCCGATTGAGGCACTTCAGCTTATCGATTTGGGCAGGACAGGTTCTCCGATTCGAGGAACCGACCCCAAAGCAGGTTTCCAACTCGGGGCCAAGAATTACAATTTGGAAGGGGACGAAACGCGGACACTGCTGGGTAGACATTGCCCGCGATCACGTTCAGAGTGCGCCAACTCACCATTTCAATATTGGATAGGATCTATCGAATCGGCGATCGAGCTCACCAAACACTCCAACGACACAACAACGTAGGCATCAATTCCGCAAATTCACGTCGAGCCGTCTCGGACACCGACGAGTAGCATGCCGCCGGCAGTGGTTGCAGGCGTACCCGAGGGATTTCGGTGCTCCATGGGGAGAAGAAAGGTCGCGCTTGAACTCACGGGGGTTCCGCCAACCCGCCGCATGGGACCCGTCAGCTTCGCTATTTCGCATTCTGGTCACATTGGCAGAACGCAAATCAGCGCTTCCGATCTCCACAGTAGCCCCCGAGAACAGTCGGCACACCCCGCTACCAGGCAATCGGAGACGAATGCCGGCAGGAGTCGATTTGGCGCAGTCCATTGTTGAGTTCATCGGACGCGGCCCCAATCGTCAGCGAATCGGTATTGACCAAAATGCCCAATACGGTCACAATGGTCGAATGGTTCAAGCTAGCTTGTGCAATCTCTTTCGAGGAACAGCGCCTACGACTGTAACCAAAAATGTAACCAATTTAGGGTCCATGGGCCGATTATGTGGCCACTGTAACCAAATTTGTCACCAAACTGAGGGCACTTCAGGGCACCCTAGGGCAATAGGTTCAACAACTTCGGGGCATGGAGGGTCAGGCAGGGCAACCGAGGGCAAGCTAACGTTTGGGCTCATAACCCAAAGGTCGCAAGTTCAAATCTTGCCCCCGCAACCAACTCCCAATTCGTTTAGTTTCAACACCTTAGGCCATTCCGGCCGACCTCCTCAAAAGCCTCAAAAAAAGCCGACTGTCACCAATTTTGGGTCCGTTTTGGATTTCGCTTGTTATGAGGCGGCGCTGTGAGTGCGCCTGGGCAAGCCAGGGGAACCCTGGAGCACGCAGGGCAAATTCTTGCCCGTGACTTCGGCGAATTCATCGTCTCGAAACAGAAGATGAAAAAGGCAGAAGGCATCTGTCTCGTTCGAGAAAAGCGAGAGGCAGGGTGCCAGACGCTCGGTTTTACCGCCCGGCCGTTTGTACTATGCGGACTGCCGATTCGTCGGCCGCCGGCCGACCAACTGCTGTTCGAGCGCCGGAACGGCCACTTCACCCTCCAGATCACGGGGCATCCGCAATTTGGCCTTCCTTTTGGGCAGGATCGGTTGGTTCCGATCTTCCTCGCCACTATGGCCGTCCGGACGTACCAACTGACCCAACGTGAACGAATCGCCTTGGGTTTGCTTGCGCAGCACGATGCGCTGACCGCCCGTGAATTCACCGAATTATTGGAATTGACGACGGCTGAGATGCTTCAGCCCTGGATCAAGCGGCTCTTGCATTGGGGCTTAGTGCAATCTGCGGGACGCCCAAAGTCCACCCGTTATTTCATCGACCCGAGGCTACTGCTCGATCTCAATTTCGTTGGGGATACGACACTCAAACGAATTGAGCCCCATCGACATTCGGCATTGCTTGTTGAAGAAGATGTCGGACGGTTCCCCAAATCGAAGATCGGCGGGATTCACCAGCGGGTCGGATCGGAGATTCCCCGATCCCGCGTTCGTCGAGCCATCGAACATCTTGTGAAGGAAAGAAAGCTCGTTCCGGTAGGGGTCCGCAGTGGCACCCGGTACCTTCTCGCGTAGTTTGGCTCACTTCAGGGCGAATCCCGCCGCCTTGAGCCAAAGCAGTGCACCAAAGCAAGGACAATGCCCAGTAAGTTTCTGAAAAGCAACGCTGGATTCTTGGCGCAGGACACGCCGAATGCACCAAAGCCGTGTCAAAACCGTAGCATTGCAGCCGCTTTCTTTGCTCTGGTTAGCGCGACGTAGGCTAGCTTCCGGTAATGGGGCATCGTCACCGTTCAGCGCTGAATGTATTGACGAACGGGCGAGCGCAAATACCTTCGAAAACGCCGCGGGAATTCCATTGATCGGTTTTTGAAAGATCCTTGTTGTTGGGCTTGCGCCTGCCGGGTCCTGGGACCGCCCACGCCGGGTTGAACTCAAGTAAAGGTAATGGACAAGCTGAGGGCAGATCTCATGGGATTCCGAAGCCATCGCCAGCGGTGCGCGCTCCGATTGCTCTGTTGGGCAGTTCGAAGGGTGGACGGCGGAAGTTACGCAGCCTGAAGAGAAATGAATGTCTCGGGGTGATGCGCTGTAGTTCAATGGGCCGCCTACGCCATCCAGTTGCGGCAGGAGAGGCCGTACGATGCTGGTTCCGGAATGGCGCACCCGAAGAGCCCGCTCTTCCAAGTGGCGTCACCCGTTTGGAAGAGAACGGATATTAGGACTTAGGGGGACGCGGCGCGACCTGGGAAACCTGTCTTCCACTGTGTGTCACTCGAAAGTCAGGAATCTGCGCCGGCGGATGGTGTCTACGTCTTATCCAACGCGAAGGGCGCCTCGCCTTCCGCTCCGATGGGAGAGACCTCTGATTTTCGTAATGGATTTCGATATGACAAACGATCGGGGGCGGTGCGCCGCAAACGGGGAGGCACGTCGCCGATAGGTGGCCCGGGCGACCTCGGAACTGTCGAACCTGGAAGCGCCGCGGGTTCCCGTCATTTCGTCCTGCGTTGATTGTAAAGTCCGTCTGGTTGCTAGCTATCTTCCGGACACTGGCTCCGCGGAAGAACTGAAGCAGGGCAGGGCATGCCGCCAATCCAATCCACGGGGTTGTGAACAGGGCGGCGACAGTGATAGGGTCAGTGGCGGACATTTCGTCTGAAAGCGAGGAGTCATGCGGCTTACGGCTATGCTGGCGGTGGTGGTAGTGCTCGTTGCGGCTGGATTGAGCGGCTGCTCCAGCGACAAGGACTCCAAGGACGCCAAGAAACCGGCCATCACGTTGCACCGCCTGAAAGGCACGCTGCTGGCGGTTCCCGCGGCCACGGGAACGGACGCCGCGCTGAATGCCGGGGGTGAGTCCCTATACATTCGCAACGGCGTAAGGCGCTACCGGCTGTTCCTGAAGGCGCCGGTGGAGTACACACCCAATAGCGAATACGAGGCCGAAGGGATACTGGCGCAAAAGGCGATCGACGAAATTGGCGATCCCGACAAGGGAAAGAGGGGCTACCCGCTGGCGGCCAGTTGCCTGCGCGTCATTCGGATGGCGTGGGGCAGCCAGGCAATGGATGTGGCCGATAGCCACGCATCAGTGCTGCGCGCACAGGTGAGCCGGTATCCGGCACGGTCGATCTTCCTGGTTACCAAGCTGACACCCGTAACAGGCGAGGAGAAGAAGGCTGACGACGAAAAAGAGCTTCCTGCGGTGACGGCGCCAGCAGAGAAACAAAGCACCGTAAAGCTCGCGGGGCCCGCCACACTGCCCGCGCCACTTTGGGCGGCCGATGGCGGCGTGGCCAAATGCAAAGTGATAATTGATGAAAAAGGAAAGATCGGAGAGTTGGAAACCGGGGCCCAGCTATGCGAAGCCGTGCCGTGGGATGAGTTCCGCTATCCGCCGCCAACGCAGGGCGGGCGCCCCGTACGGGTGAAGACAGAGGTGGAAGTGAAGTTCGAGGCGCAGAAGTAGCGACGCTGGAACAGGTGGTGTAGCTCCACAGAAATCGACTGGAGCATGAAGTATTTGGACCCGCGTTTTCGCTTTAGTGAACAGACCTGGTACTTCGCCAACTGAATCCAAATGCCACAGACCACGCACAACCTGCGTCTGCTCGATTTCCAGACGCCCCTGGGTAAAGATGTCCTGCTGATCCGGTCCATCACCGGCCGCGAAGGCATATCGCAGCTCTATTCCTTTGAAGTGGACGCATTCGCCGCTAATGAAACCACGGTGGATTTCTCTCTGCTGGTGGGCCAGCCGGTGTATGTGAGCGTGGAACTGAAGAACAGCGAAAAGCGCTATTTCCACGGACTGGTGAAGTCCATCGCGCGCGGCGCGCGGAGCTTCAACGCCACCAGCTACCGGCTGGAAATCGTGCCGTCATTCTGGCTGCTGACGCAGCGCACGCAAAGCCGTATTTTCCAGCAGATTTCCGTGCCGGACATCCTGAAGAAGGTTCTGGAGGGTCTGGAAATCGATCTGGAATTCACGGGGACGTTTGAGCCACGCGACTACTGTGTCCAGTACCGCGAAAGCGATTTTGCGTTTGCCTCCCGGCTGATGGAAGAAGAGGGTATGTTCTACTTCTTTCGTCATCGGGAGGATGGGCACACGCTGGTTGTGGCTAATTCACCGCAAAGCCACGAAGAGCTTCCGTGCGACCACAAACTGAATTTCGACGAGGAGCGGGGCGGCTTTGAAACGATGGATGAAATTGTCTACTCGTGGGAAAAGCAGCAGGTGTTGAAGTCCGGCAAGCTGACCCTGTGGGACCATTCGTTTGAGCTGCCGCACAAGAGCCTGGATGCCCAGGAGTTGGTGGACGAAGACCTGCAGATCGGCGACGTCACCCACAAGCTGAAGCTCGCCGGGAACGAGAAGCTGGAGCTGTTCGATTTTCCAGGCGGGTACGCGCAACGATTCGACGGCATTGCGCCCGGCGGCGGAGAACGCCCGGAGGCCCTGCAGAAGATCTACACGGACAACCAGCGCACGGCCAAACTGCGGATGCAGCAGGAAACGGTTGGCGCCATCCACATCACCGCGCATACGGATTCTCTCCATGTGTGCCCCGGGTATAAGTTCGACCTGGACCGTCACTATAGCGACAACGACACCTATGTCATCACGTCCTGTTCCGTGGCGATTCCGCAGCGCGGCGCCTATTTTGGCGAAACCGCGACAGAAGAGGGGCCTCCGCCGGAGATTATTTTTACGTGCATCCCGCTGAAGCTGCCCTTCGCGCCGCACCGCATCACGCCGAAGCCCACGATCTACGGCACACAGACGGCCGTGGTGACGGGGCCGGCGGACGACGAGATTTTCACCGACAAGTATGGCCGGGTGAAAGTGCAGTTTTTCTGGGACCGGGAAGGCAAGTTCGACGGTAACTCTTCCTGCTGGGTGCGCGTGGCCAGCCCGTGGGCGGGCAAGCAATGGGGCATGATCCACATTCCGCGCATTGGGCAGGAAGTGGTGGTGGCGTTTGAGGAGGGCGACCCGGACCAGCCGGTTATCGTTGGCAGTGTCTACAATGCGGACCAGATGCCGCCGCACGAATTGCCGGCGAACAAAACGCAGTCCGGCATCAAGTCCCGCTCGACACCCGGCGCGGGGCCGCAGAACCTGAATGAAATCCGGTTTGAAGACAAAATAGGCGCCGAACACATCTTCATTCATGGGGAAAAGGACATCCACGTCCGCTGCAAGGCGTCGTATTTCGAGACGATTGGCGGGGACTTCAATCAGTCCGTTGGGGGAGCTTCCCGGACCGAAATCAAAGGCAAGAAGAGCCTGAAAATCGGTGGGGACCACGCCGTCGAAGTGACCGGAAACATGACCACGAGGGCACACGGCGATCTGGTCCATGGAAGCCACTCGGCGCTCCATTTAACTGGCGAGGCGCAGGCGACGCTGACTTCAAGCGGGTTCCTGGGAATCAACGCCAGCGACGTGGAAGTGATTGGCAGCGACAAGGTGGTGGTTCACTCTCCCACCGGCGTCACCATAGCGTCGGGTGGGAGCTTTATCACCGTCAACCCCGGCGGCGTCTACATTTCCGGCCCATTGGTTCACTTGAACTCTGGCGGCGCGGCGCTGAGTCCGGGAGCACCCAATTCGTGGACCGTGGTCACCCCGGATGCGCCGGCCGGCGCCCTCCAGCCCGGCGAAACCAAGGCCACCGAAAACCCGGCCGGCACCGGCGGAGGTGAAAATGCGCATGACGAAAATGCGGAAGAGAACAAGGACAAGACGCACTGGATTGAAGTGGAGCTGAAGGACGAGGCCGGGTCGCCGGTGATTGGCGAGCCCTGCGAAATCACGCTTCCCAACGGGAAAAAGGCCACGCGCTCCACCGATAAGAACGGCGTGGCGCGGGTGAACAAGATCGACGCCGGGGAATGCACGATTCGCTGGATCAACCTGGACCAGGACGCCGTTTCCCAATAACCGGAGCACAATATGCCAGTTGAGATCAAAGAAGTCGTTATCTCCGTGAACCCGGGCGATAGCATCCCATCCATCGCCCACGATTACGGCCACTTCTGGGAAACGCTATGGAACCTGGGGGCGAACGCGGAGCTGAAAGCGAAGCGAAAAAACCCGAACATCCTGGCGCCCGGCGACGAAGTGACGGTGCCGCCAATCCGTGTGAAAGAGTACACCGGCGCCACCGATACGCGCCACTCCTTCGTGCGCAAGGGGATTCCGGCGAAGCTGAAAATCCAGCTATTCCTACTGGGCGAACCGCGGCGCAACGAGCGGTACACGCTGATTCTGGACGACAAGACAATTCAGGGAACGACAGACGCCGACGGCAATATTGAGCACTTCATCAAGCCAAATTCCAAGGGTGGAAAGCTGATACTCAACGGCGGCAAAGAAGAGTACCCGGTGAACGTCGGCCACTTGAATCCCATCGATTTGACCAGCGGAGCCAAGCAGCGTTTGAACAACCTGGGCTACGATTGCGGCGACGATAGCGAAGAGGAAACCGACCAGTACAAACAGGCGCTGATGCAGTTCCAGGCCGATCACAAGCTGCCGCAAAGCGGAGAGCTGGACGGCGCCACGCGGGCCAAACTCGAATCGGTCCATAGCTAAGGAGCAACCATGTTAGGAGCAGTTTCAGGAGCAATGGACGCGGCCAGCGGGATGCTGGGCGGCCAGGCGGCCGGCGCCGCGGCGGGCAACGCCCGGCTGGTCTTTTACAAGGGTGAGAACCTCGGCTTGCCGCTGATGAACCTGGCCGGCGCGCAGGCGCCGGAGGTGCGGCGCCCCATCGACGCGGGCGCCGTGATTGAGTTCATCCACATGGGCCACGTTCATCTGGACAATTCGAAGAACTTCCATCACGACCCCAAGCGCGACGATGCGGTGGAGACATTTCCCAACGGCGCGCGGCTGCGGGGCTTTCAATTCCGCGCGGCGCTGCACCGGGAGGCGCTGCTGCTTTCCGGGATGATGACCGGATGCCAATCCGTGCTGGACGCGCTGGAAAAATCCAAGGGCGGGCTGGGGCAGATGGTTGGCATGGCCGCCGATATGCTGGGCGCGGGCGGCGGCGGAGCGGCCGCGCCGACTGCCGGAGAGGTAAATGCGATGGGCGCGCTGGTGCGTTCCGCCGCGGCGCGGGTCAACTCGGCCAGTGCGACGTATCGCGACATCCACCAGGCGGGCATCGACCTGCAACAGGCGCGCTGCAACTACCGGGCGTTTCAGCAACGGTTGCTGGCGCCGCCGGCCAACGATCCCGGCGGAGGGCTGCTGGGAAAAATGCCGGGCCTGGGCGGCAATATTCCACCGCAAGTGGCCGACGTGTTGAACTTCGTCACAGGGCTGGCGTTTAAGCCCATGGACGTCTACCAGCACTTCTACGTCCGCATCGCCCTCGATTTGGAAGCGTCCATCGAACGCACCGTGCGGCGCTATACGGTGGCGGCGCTACAGGGCCCACTGACGCCCGCCTTCTACCTCTGGTACCCATTGCCGCCAGGGCCCGCCGCCACCGGGGGCGGGGGAGCGGGCGGGCCGGCACCCACCGGCATCGGGTTCCTGGATGACGCGCGCCAGCGGTTCGAACAGCTTCGCTCCGATGTCGAGGATTTTTCCAATACCATCCGCGATTTTGTTGAGCCGGACCCCAACCAGCCGCCCGCGCCCGGCGATGCTTATCTGCAGGAAGCCTTCCAGATTGTCCCGCCGCCCGCGCCACCGAACTCGCCGGGCCCGCTGCCGCCCAAAGAGCTGGCAACGCTTATCACTAGTGGTTTCAAGGCCGGTCTGGGCACCTCCAGCCTGCCAGGCTTCATTGAAACGATCATCACCGAAATCACCACTGTCAATAACGAGTTTCTGCGAGAGATTTACAAGAAACTGATGGACCGGCCGGCGGTGCAGCCCATCAACGAGTACTCCGTGTTCAAGGCCGCGCGGAGGCGGATGCTGGACCGGCTGGTGAACCTTGTCATGGAGAACGTCCAGTTTCTGCAGACGGCCAAGGACTTCGGCTTCAACATGCAGGGCGTGAACGTACAGCCAGGCCAGGCGCTGCTCGATAAGGGGTTGGACGAACTAAACACCCAGGTGCTGCGGCGCATGAACGTGGCGCTGGAGTTGACTATCGGCGAACTGGTGGACAAGCTGGAGGGCATACGGCAGCAGGCGGAATCCGCCACCGCGCTGGCCTACGAAGGTTATCTCGGCGCCTTTCCGTGGCTTTTGGCGTTGAACTTCCGGAACACCTTCATGCCGGTGTGGCAACTGATTATGGACAACACCTTCGGCAAGATGTCCGGGCCCATCGGCGATGTGATGCGCCAGGCGCGAGACGCCATGAATACGGCGAAATCGCGCGTCGACGATGCGCGCACAGTGGCCATGCGGCTGCAACGCATTAAGGACCGCGCCACCAGGGAAGGGGTGCAGGCGGGCCTGGGCGGCCAGAACCTCACCGGCTACCGTGACGACTGGGCCGCCGAACTCCCACCCGATCAGGTGCAGCCCAAGCCGCCTGTCATGCCATTCTTCCCCTTCTCCCGGCGCGTTTCGCTGGCGGCTGCTGTATCGATCGCCAGGAACGAGTACGATAACGTGAGAGCATCTCATAAGTGGGATCTCGCGGGGGATTCTTTGCAGGTATAAGTCCCTCGATTCCGCGTTAAGCAGAAGAGGTACTTATGCCGCAATTCACCCAGGAAACTAGACTGCTGGAGCTCACCACTCCCCTGGGCAAAGACAAGCTGTTGATCCGTTCCATCGACGGTATGGAAGGCATCTCCGAACTGTTCAGCTTCCGTGTGGAAGCCTTCGCATCGAACGATACGGAAATCGATTTCTCGAAGCTTGTCGGCCAGCCAATCTGTGTCCGGGTGCTGCTGGACGCTGTTGACGCCAACGCTCCCAAGCGCTACTTCCATGGCGTGTGCCAGACGGTGACGCGCGGCGCGCGCGGGTACACCAACACTGCCTATAGCCTGCAGGCGGTTCCCTTTTTCTGGCTCCTGACCCGCACCACCCAAAGCCGCATTTTCCAGCAGATTTCCGTGCCAGATATCCTGAAAGCCGTGCTGGTGGGCTTCACCGTGACCTGGGAACTGCAGGGCACCTACGATAAGCGCGACTACTGCACCCAGTACCGGGAATCCGATTTCGATTTCGCCTGCCGCCTGATGGAAGAGGAAGGCATTTGCTATTACTTTAAGCACGAGGAAGCCAACCACGTGATGGTTGTGGCCGACGCCACCACCACGCACAAAGAACTGCCCCACAGCCCCACGCTCTATTACGATCCCGATCTGGCCGGCGTTGAAGATGTCGCCGTGGTATACGCGTGGGAAAAGTCGCAGACGCTGCGCTCCGGCAAGACCACGCTGTGGGACCACTCCTTTGAACTCCCGCACAAATCGCTGGAAGCGCAGGAACTGATCGTCGAAACCGTGCAAGTGGGCGACATCACCCACAAACTGAAAGTCGGCGGTAACGACAAAATGGAGCTGTACGACTATCCCGGCGGCTACGCGCAGCGTTTTGACGGCGTCAACACTTCCGGCGGCGATGAGGCCGCCGCACTCCAGAAAATCTTTGAGGACAACAAGCGGACCGCAAAGATCCGGATGCAGCAGGAGGCCGTGAATTCGCTGAATATCACTGGCTACACGTCCTATCTGGGCATCACGCCCGGCTTCAAATTCACCTTTGACCGCCACTACGAAGACAACGATACCTACACCCTCACGCGGTCCCACTTTTCCATTCCGCAGATGGGCGGCTACTCCGGCGACGATAACCTGGAATCCCCTCCCGCCGAAATCGTCTTCAACTGCATTCCCTACGTGCTTCAATTCCGTCCGCAGCGAGTGGCGCAGAAACCGGTGATTCACGGCACGCAAACCGCGGTTGTTGTTGGTCCCGACGGCGAGGAGATCTTCACCGATAAGTACGGCCGCATCAAGGTCCAGTTTCTCTGGGATCGCTCGATACAGTTCAACGCGTCGAGTTCATGCTGGGTGCGGTGTGCGTTCCCGTGGGCGGGCAAGAACTACGGCTTCATTTCCATTCCCCGCATTGGCCATGAAGTGGTGGTGGCGTTTGAGGAGGGGGACCCGGACCAGCCGATCGTGGTCGGCAGCGTCTACAACGCTGACATGATGCCCCCCTGGACTCTCCCGGACAACAAGACGCAATCCGGCTTTCAGTCCCGCACCGAAAAGGGCGGCAATGAGAATTTAAACGTGCTTCAGTTCGAGGATAAAAAGGGTTCGGAGTTTATCTTTCTGCACGCGGAGAAGGACTACCACACCCGCGTCAAGAACGACACGCACGGCAATTTCGGCCGCGACGTACACCGCTACATCGAACGCAACCTCATTGAAGAGATCAAGAACGAGATTCACCGGATCGTGAAAAACTCGACGTATGAGGAAGTCACCAATCACGTTCACATGAAGATTGGCGGCAACACCCAGACGCAGGTGACCGGGGACGTCAACCGGAAAATCGATGGCAATGTGAATGACACGGTGGGCGCCGACAATTCGCAGAAGATAACCGGAAAGATGGGCGTGAAGGCAATGGAGATCGCGTTTGAAGCCGACACGGCGATCACCTTCAAAGTGGGAGGGTCGGAGGTTGTCATCGATACCTCCGGCGTGGCCGTGAAGGGTACCGGCAAAGTCGCCATCACTGCCCCCATGGTGAATATCAACTCCGGCTCGGGTTCGCCGGCGAAAACGCCGAAATCGGCTGCCGCCGCCGTCGCTTCGGCCGCCAAGAAAATTATGGAAGCGTTGAAGCCGGGGCAGACCGGACACAAGACCTATTCCGGCGGCGGCGCCAAAACCGGCCCCGCGCACCCATTGCCCCCCACGGGTACGCCCTCCAACGCGTCGAAGGCAGCCAAAGACGCCAAGGGACCGGACAACCACTTCATCGAAATCGAGGTGAAGGACGAAGACAACCTTCCCGTGCCAGGCGAGTACTTTGAGGTGCTCACGCCGGAGGGAACACTCGCTTCCGGCACCACGGACGAAAAGGGTTTCGCGCGCGTCGATGGCATCCAGCCCGGCCAGGCAACGGTCCGGTTCCCGAACCGCGACAAGACAGTAATCGAATAGATTTTTATGCCAACCAAAGTCACAGCCAGAGACGGTGACTGCCTTTGTGGCATCGCCGTCGACGCCGGGTTCCTCCATTGCGAACCGCTGCGCGCGCTTGGGGAAAACGCCGCCTTTCTGAATCGCGACCTGCGGGCCGGGGACGAAGTCACCGTTCCGGACAAAGAAGTGGAGGACCACTCCAAGGCCATCGATACCAAGCACTCCTTTACCCTCAAAAGCAGTCCGCCATTCCATATCCGCTTCGTCCACGGGTCGCCGGATCTGCCCTACCGCGACGATTCGGAAACCACCACGCTGCATGTGTCTAACTACGTCACCAACCTGGGCGGTGCCACCGGCCTGGCGGCGTTTCCAACCGGATACGGCTTCAATGACAACGGCCATCAGGACCCGGATACATTCAAAGTGGAAGTGTGGGACCCATCGGCCGGCGGCTCTGTCAACGTCAAACTCGAAGCCCTGAAACCGGCCTACACCGCCGCCGTGGCCGGCCAGTTCACGCCGTCTTCCTACACTCCTTTCACCGACGCGGGACGCAAGATCGACGCTTTGGTCTGCAACGTCGTCTCCTCCGGAACCGACAATACGTTCCGCTCCAAGTACATGCGCCTGGTGGTGGACGACGCCGACCTGGCCGCCGCCGCCGGGCAGACGCTGCTGGTCACCGATCTTGCCGACGGCCTGGGCACCGGCCAGGCCGCCGACAACGACACCGTTGAGATTCTCGACCAAATGGTCCGCGCCACCTACGAAATTCAGCGCTGCACCGGAACGCCCAAATGCAAAGTGACCAAGACGGTGGAGATCGGCGGTTCGGATCGCCAGCGCGTCCGCATCCACTTCCACGCCTTCCGCAAGGACCCAGGCGTGGACCCAATGCCAACTGGCGTTACCGCCGCGGTCATCCAACAGCACCTGCGCCGGCGTACCTTCAAGTGGTATCGCCGCGTCTTCGCGCAGGCCGCCGTAGCCCCGAAACTAAAGAGCATGAACGTCATCGATCCGCCGGAAGAGAACATGCTCTGCCTGTCGCATTCCCACGGCCGGCCCGTAACCAATGCGCGCGCCAACAGCAGCTTTTCCTCCTTCGTTTCGTGGATGTCGCGCGGCCTCAATCTGCCGGATCCAACCACAGTGCAGTTTTCCTTCCGCATCAAAACCGCTACGCGCGACCTGCCGGTCCGCATCGTTTTCAATGGCGGCGAAACTCCCGTGGAGGCGGGCGCCGTCATCATCGCCGGCTTGCCAGCCACCTTCACCGGTGTCGCCAGCCCCACGCCCCGCGGCACCAACGCGGCCAATCCTTCGTGTGATGTCATCATCACCGCCGATAACGGCGAACGCGTCACGTTGCTCGATGTTGTGCTGCCCGCCGCGGCCGGCATGACCGTGGATGTCCCGCGCGTCGATCTGATGAATGTATTGTCCGACGACGCTTCGGTCGATTCCTCCGTTTCGTTCCTCTCCATCGATATGAAGCGGGTGCTGCGCGCGGTTCCCGTTACCGACGACGCGATGTACTGCGTCGTTGTCGGCCGGTTCAGCACGCCCAGCCTGCGCGGCCAGGCGTTCCTTCCGTGCCTTGGGGCCGACGCGGCTTTCCGCCCCGAACTGCCCTTCCGCTCCTCCACCATCATGGCCTACACTTCCGCCAGCGGCGCCGTGCTCGATGGCGGGGACAACCTGCCATTCACTTCGCCCCACGAGTCCGCGCACACGCTCACGGACCTCATCCACACCAAGTCCGGCGCCAGCCACAGCCGCACGGAACTGCTCGGCTCCGGCACGTCTGTGGCCAACGCCGTCGGCGCCACCAAACGCCTCTGTGATGGCCCTTACCTCATCACTATTTCGCAGAACCTTACCACCACTGCCGTGGACCGCAACGTCAAACTCGCCGAAGTCATGCGCACCGGCGGCGCCGAAAAAATGGAATCCTGGTAAGCCCTCATGTCCAGCCCTCCTCCTCCACCCATCACGCTTGTCCGCTGGCCGAACCGGGACGCGGCTGAGATTCTGGCCCAATTCGTTAGCGCCAATCGTTTCGCCGGCCGCCGTGCCCCGCGCGGGCTCGATCCCGAATACGTCTCTTTCTGGCTGCGAGAAAACATCCAGTCCGATTGTGCTCCCGCCGCCATGATGCGCGTCGTTGATCTTCTTCGCTTCTACGAACGCAAGGATGTCATCGAACATACCAGCCGCTTCCTCACCCGCAATGAGGCCGATGAACGCTCCTTCCGCCGGGCGATGTACGTCGTCCAGGCGATTGGCGAAGTGGGCACTCCGGAACAGGCAGCCTTCGCCGTGCGCTATTTCAATGAGTTTCTGCTGCCCCAGCCCATCGCCATGGACTTCTTCGCGCTTGTGCTGGAAACCGCGGAAGCGCTCGCCTCCGCCATTGATGTCACCGTGATCGGCCGCCGCCTGCAGGCCGCGCTCGCCGCCGCCGCGCAGGTGGAAAATCTCGACGGCGCGGCCGGCCTTCCCTGGCGCAAATACTCCGACTATAACCGCAACAACCTGCCCAATACCGTCGCCGCCATCGAAGCCAAGCGCCGCCTGCTCTACACCCCGCCCGCGCAACGGCTGCAGGAACTCCTGCTCATCTACCTTGGCGTGGCGACCGTCTCTTCCCCGTCCATGGAGATCTGGGCGGGCCGCATGATTCGCCAATTCGCCATCGATGACGGCCAGCCCGCTGTCGTCGGCGCCCTCTCTCAAATCATCAACGCCGCTCTCTCCAGCGAGATGGAGAAGCCCCAGAAGGACTTCTTCATTCACCGCGCCGGCCAAGCCGCCGTCTACCTGCAGGGCAAGCTGGAGTTTCCCCAGCAAGCCGCGCTCGACGCCGTCAAAGCTGGTACCGAAAACTTCCTCTGCGATGACCTGAACTAATGCCATGCCCACGAAAGTAATAGCCCGCGCCGGTGACTGCCTTTGCGGTATCGCTTCCGATTTCGGTTTTGCCGATTGCCAACCCCTTCGCGACGCCCCGGAAAACGCGTCCCTCGCCAACCGCGAATTGATCTCCGGCGAAGAGGTCACCGTCCCCGATCGCAACGTCGAAGACCACTCCAAGGCTGTCGACGCCAAACACTCCTTCAAACTCAGAACCTCTCCTCCCGTCAACATCCGCTTCGTCCACGGCTCGCCCAATCTTCCCTATCGCGACGATTCGGAAACCACCACGCTCCACGTATCGAACTTCGTCACCAACCTTGCCGGCACCGACGGTCTCAAGGCGCTCCCTACCGGCTATGGCTACCACGACGATGGCCACGCCGATCCGGATACGTTCAAAGTGGAGGTCTGGGACCCTGCCGCCGGCGGCTCCGTGAACGTGAAGCTGGAAGCCATGCGGCCCGTGTATACGGCGGACCCGGTGACCGGCGCCCTCACCGTCACGTCCTTCACCCCGTTCACTGACGCGGGCCGCTTCATTGACCCGCTTGTCTGCAACGTCGTCAGCGCCGCCACCAGCAATACCTACCGTTCTAAATACATGCGGCTCGTCGTCGACGAGCAGGACCTGGCCGCCCCTGGCACCGCCGGGCAACTGCTGCTCACCACCGACGTTGCCGATGGCCTGGGTACCGGCGCCGCGGGCGATAACGACACCGTCGAAATTCTCGATCAGACGGTCCGCGCCACTTACGAAGTGCAGCGTTGCCCCGGCAGCCCCAAATGCAAAGTCTCCAAGGTGGTCGATATTGGCGGGGCCGCTCGGCAGCGTATCAACCTCCATTTCTTCGCCATCCGCGCCAACCCCGGTGTCGACACCATGCCCACCGGCATCAGCGCCGCCGATATTCGCCAGCACCTGCGCCGCCGCACATTCAAGTGGTACCGCCGTATCTTCGCCCAGTGCGATATGGCGCCGCTGCTGGCCACGCTCAGTGTCATCGATCCGCCGGAGAACAACATGATTTGTATCTCCCACTTGACCGGACTCCCCGTCGCCACCGGCGCTCCGGTCACCATCGATATCACAATCAGCACGGCCACGCGTAACATCGCCGTCCCCACCATTACGTTTGCCGGCGGCGAAACTCCCGTTCAGGCCGGGGACCTGATCGTCGCCAACCTCCCCGCCGGGTTCAGCGGCACCAGCGCCGCCTGCACGCACGCCAACGGGAACCCCAATCCGTCGGCCGATGTCATCATCACGGCCGATAACGGCGAGCGTGTGAACCTGTTCCCCGCGCCCGTTCTCAGCGCCAATCCCGGAATCAGCATCGATATCCCCCGCGTGAATCTGATGAGCGTGCTGGCCGACGACGCCAATGCCGACCCGGCTCTCGGCAACCCGACCATCGACATGAAGCGCCTGATGCGCATGATCCCCACCGCGGACGACGGCATGTTCTGCATCGTCATCGGCCAGTTCAACACACCCGGTTTGCGCGGCCAGGCATTCCGGCAGTTCCATGCCGCCACCGCCGGTTTCCAGCCGCCGCTTCCTCTCCGTTCGGCCACCATCATGGCCTACACCTCCAATTCCGGCAACGTGCTGGACAACAGCGATAACCTGCCCTTCACCTCGCCGCACGAATCGGCCCACGTGATGTGCGACTTGAGCCATACCATTGTTGGAGCCAACCACAGCCGCACCGAAATTCTCGGCGCCGGTACTCCCGCGGCCAATTCCGTCGGCGGAACAAAGCGTTTTTCCGACGGCCCCTATCTCGTTCGCATGATGCAGCGCAGCGAAACCCAGCCCGGCGGTTTCGAGGTACAGGTGAAACTCGCCGACGAGCTTCGCACGCAGAGCGCCGCCAAGTTCAGGAGCTGGTAACCGCCATGCCGACACCTCCCGTCACCATCACACTCGTCCGTCATCGCGGCCAGGCTGCCGACGCCGTTCTCCGCAATTTCGTCGACGGCGGCACCGAGGCCGGCCGCCGCGCTCCCCGCGGCATCGACCCGGAGTTCGTCTCCTACTGGCTGCGCGAGAATATCAAGGCCGATTGCTCCCCCAGCGCCATGATGCGCACCGGAGATCTTCTGCGCTTTTATGAGCGTAAAGATGTGCTCGACGCCGTCAGCCGGCTGCTGACGCGCAACGAGTCGCAGGAGCGCGCCTTCCGCGTCTCCATGTATGCGCTGCAGGCCATCGGGGAAGTGGGCACGCTGGAGCAGCAAGCCTTCGCCACCCGTTATCTCAATGAGTTTCTGCTGCCCCAGCCAGTGGCCATGGATTTCTTCAATCTGGTGCTGGAAACGGCGGAGGCGCTGGCCCCCGCCGTCGACATGGCCGCCGTCGGCCGGCGGCTCCAGGCGGCGATTGACGCCGTAGGAACGCCAAAGGACTTGAACACCTCCGCCGCCATTCCGTACATGAAGTACTCCGACTACCGGACGCTTTCCTATCCAGCCGCTGTGCGCACGGTCGAAGCGAAGCGCCGCCTGTTGGCCATCGCGCCCGCCGGCCGGTTGCAGGAACTGCTGTTTATCTATCTTGGCGAATCGCCGCTTTCCTCTCCGGCCATGATCACGTGGTCCGGCCGGCTGCTGCGTCAGCACGCGATGGCCGATGGGCAGGACGCGGTGCTGGCCGCCTTGGCAGCGATTCTCGACGGGGCGCTGGGCAGCCAGATGCCGAAGCCGAAGAAGGAGTTCATCGTCCAGCGCGCCGCCCAGGCCATCGTCTATTTGCAGGGCAAACTCACGTTCCCGCAGGAAGCGGCGTTTGACGCCATCAAGCCGCGAATGCTCAATTTTCTGTGGGATGACATTGGGTAGGCGAGGGGAATTCTCCTTCGAAAAATAAGAACCCGTTGACCCCAATTTCCGCTTTTTCCCGAGTTGTCAATAGGACGCCAGCGCGCCTATATGCCAACTCTAGTCCACGCCAACGATGGCGACTGTCTTTGCGGCATCGCCAGCACCTACGGCTACTTCGATTGCGGGCCTCTTCGCGCGCTTCCGGAAAACGCCGCCTATCTCAACCGCGAACTTCGCCAGAACGATATCGTCACTGTCCCCGATCTCGCCGTGGAAGACCACGCCCGCGAAGTCGACACCCGTCACGTCTTCCAGCTTCTCACCTCCCCGCCCATCAACATCCGCTTCGTTCACGGCTCCCCCAATCTCCCCTACCGTGACGACCCCACTTCCCCCGTCCTCTTTGTCTCTAACTTCGTTACCAATCTCGCCGGCGCAGACGGCCTCCAGCGCTTTACCGATGGGTACGGCTACGAAACCCATGCCGACGCTGACGGCGACACGTTCAAGGTGGAGGTCTGGGACCCGGCCGCCGGCGCCTCCGTGAACGTCAGGCTCGAAGCCCTCCAGCCGGTGTACAACCAGCAACTGGAAGTGGATGCCTACGTCCCCTTCGCCACCGCCGGCCGCTTCATTGATCCGCTTGTTTGCAACGCCGTCGGCGCGGGCACGGAAAACACATACCGCTCCAAGTACATGCGTCTCGTCGTTGACGAAGAGGACCTCGCGACGCCTTCCAACCAGGGCCAGTTCCTGCTTGTCAGCGATATCGCCGATGGCCTTGGCACGGGCCTCGCCGCTGATAACGACACGGTGGAAATCCTCGATCAGCTTGTGCGCGCCACGTATGAGGTCCAACGCTGCCCCGGCAATCCCAGGTGCCGTGTCTCCACCTCCGCGCCAATCAGCCTGGACTTCCGCCGCCGCCTGCGCCTGCACTTCCACATCATCCGGGAAAACGTTGGCGCCAACACGATTCCCGGCGGTGTTCCCATTCCGGATGTGCAGCGCAACATCCGGCTCCGCGTCTACAAGTACTTCCGCCGCATCTACGCGCAGGCCCATATCGCCCCGCGCATCTCCGGATTCACAATTTACGACCCGCCCGCGCGCAACATGATCTGCCTCTCGCACGCGCAAGGCGCCGCCGCGGCCGTCGCCGGGCAGATCGACATTCACATCACCACCGAGGCCGGCAACGCATTTCCATTTCCTTCCGTTCCCGTGGACCTGAACGATACGCCGCTCCAAATCGGCGAGCGCATCGTGGCGTCGCTCCCGCCGGGTCTCAACGGACACGCCTTCCCCACGCCCCTTCAGCGCAACGCCGCCCATCCGGCCTGCGACGTGGTCATCCACGAAGCCAACGGCCTGCGCCTCATCGTCTCCATCACCGCAAACACCAGTGACGTCTCCGCGGAAGTCCCCAACGTCAATCTCGCGCAGGTCCAGTCCGGCATCGCCGAAGATAGTTCGCCCTCCATGCTCACCATTGAACTAAAGCGGCTCCTGCAGTTGGCTGCCGTTGACGACGACGCCCTGCATTGCATTGTCGTCGGCGGCATGCTCGACGCCGATCTGATGGGCCAGGCCTTTCCTTCGTTTGGCCATTTCCCCGCCTCTCACCGCCCGCCGCTCCCGTACCGTTCCGCCGTCGTCGTCGCTTACTATCAAAACGGCGCCGGCGTGCTGAACGAGGACGACACCAATCCATCCCTGCTGGCCCACGAAGCCGCCCACGCCCTTTCCGATTACAGTCACACCAACCCCGCCGGCCCTCACGCCTACGATCAACTCCTGCAGCGCATTCCCCCGCTGTTCATCCCCTTCGACGCGGCCAAACGCATCAACGACGATCCGTTCTCCGTCTCCATGGAGCTCGATTCCATCCCGGCTGGAGTTTACTTCGACGCCAATCTTACGCAGACCATCCTTGCCGTGGGCGACGGCAAATTGGAGCGTTGGTAACCGCCTATGCCGCTCCCCGCCGTTCAGATCACCAGCGTCCGCCAGCCGCAATCGCTCGCCACGGCGCTGTTGCGCGATTTCGTTCTCCACGGCGTGCCGGCCCATCACGCTCCGCGCGGCATTGATCCCGGGTTCATCGCCTATTGGGTTCCGCTGCACATCACCGCCGCCGCGCCGCCCAAAGTTTTCGACCGTCTTCTGGAACTCCTGCTCTTCTACGAACAGCCCGAGCCTCTCGCCCGCCTGGCTACGTTCCTCACCGGTCAGGAATCGAATCACGATCAACTCTGCCGTTCGCTCCACATCGTCCGCGCCCTGGCCGAGCTTGGCTCGTCTGCCCATTTATCGTTTGCAGCGGAGTACTTCTCGCGCTATCTCTTGCCTCACGCCGCCGTCATGCCGGCCTTTCCGCTTGTGCTTGCCGCCGCTGAAGCGCTCGGCATCGATATGGAGCCCATTTTCCGACGCGTTCTCTCCGCGCCCCCGGACGATAACTACACCCAATACGCTCGTGCCTTATTTCCTGCTTCTCTCGCGGCCTCGCGGACACGCCGCCGCCTGCTTGCCCAGCCCAGCCTCGGCGAGCTTGCCGGCATCTACCTGCACCGCCCGGCCTTGTCCGTCTTCGCCGCCCGGCTGCTGCGCGGCGCGGCGATGCGGGACTCACAGCCGGCCGTTCTCGCCGCGTTTTCCGGCGCGCTCGACCAGGCCATCTCCACCCGGTCCCAACAAGTCCACCGCGCCGCCGAGGCGATCCTGTACTGCAAAGGAACGCTCACTTTTTCCCAGGAACTTGCTGTTGCCGCGTTCCCGGCCACCGGTGCGCATTTCCTTTCGGACAACTAAGCGGACGCCAGCCAACGTTGCCGCCGGTGTGGCCAACCACCCACTTTAGACGGCTCGCCGGCACGTCAGCCGCATCTGCAACCGGGGCCGCCGCGTGTTGGCCGACACCGTGTGCAGGCAGCGCGGGTCCATCAGCACCACATCGCCCGCGCCGCCGGTCAACTCGATGACACGCAGCGGAATTCCCGCCGAAAGATACTCCGTGTTCATGAAGCGCCGCACGCGCGCAAGCGGATCGCCGCCCGGGGTGAACAGCTCTTCGAACCACGGCTCTTCGCGGCGCAGGGCATCCATCGCGGCTTCCGTGGTCAGCAGCCCCTCTGGCGCCGCCGTCGCCGCCAGCGCGCGCAATCGCCGCTGGGACCCGGCGATGGCCACCGTCGCGCCGCCGCCCGCCTCCACAGCGTCGAGCATTACGAACGCCAACAGCCCCCAGCCGTGCTCCCGCACCGCTGACGTTGGTTCATCCACGTGCCACGCCGCATGTGGCACAGTCCACTCCACACCGCCCGGCAGCGGCAGGTTCGGCGCCGCCAGGCCGCCGCCCTCTTCCGCCACCGGCTCCCAGACGTGCGGCCCCACCACGGCGTCAATCGCCGCGCTCACCGTGGCGGGCAATCCGGCGAACGCACTTGCTCGCCCCACTTCCCACAGCGCATCGCCCGCCTCCGGCGGCGGCCGCAGCGCTCCCACAATCTCCACCATCGCCATCCGCTCCAACACACGCTCCACCTCCGCGCGCATGGCGGCGGCCTCCTCGGCGCCGAACACGCCGGGCAGGCGCAAAACGCCGTTGACGGCAAGCGGGTCCAATGTCATCCCCGGCCGCGATTCCTAATCGATGTGGCGGTAAGCCGCCGTGGTAAGAAACTCCTGGAAATCGTCGCGCGTCATCATGTCCGCGAAGATGGCCGCCGCCCGCTGCTTGTTCGGAGTGCCGGGCTTGGCGGCCAGTTCGGCGTCAATCGCCGCGCGCACCAGTTCCGCTGTCACGCGCCGCCCGTCGGCCATGGTGACGCCATGCTTCACCCACTGCCAGACCTGCGAACGCGAAATCTCCGCCGTGGCCGCGTCTTCCATCAGGTTATAGATCGGCACGCACCCGTTCCCGTTCAGCCAGGCCTCCAGGTACTGAATGCCCACGTCCACATTCATCTGGAGACCGGCGGCGGTCACTTCACCCGCCACCGGCTCCAGCAGTTCGGCTTCCGTCACGTGGACATCTTCGCGCTTCGCGTCAATCTGGTTCGGCGCGGGCATGAACTCATCGAACACCGCCTTGGCGATGGGAATGAGCCCCGGATGCGCAACCCAGGTGCCATCGTGCCCGGCGCGCACTTCGCGCAGTTTGTCTTGCCGAACGCGTTCCAGCGCCTGTTCGTTCGCCGCCGGATCGTTCTTAATGGGGATCTGCGCCGCCATGCCGCCCATGGCGTGAATGCCGCGTTTATGGCAGGTCTGAATCAACAGGTCGACGTAGGCTTTCAAAAAGGCCTTCGTCATGGTGACCTGCGCGCGGTCCGGCAGAATCCGGTCGGCGCGGTGGCCGAGCTTTTTGATATAGCTGAAAATGTAGTCCCAACGGCCGCAGTTCAGTCCGGCGGAATGGTCGCGCAATTCGTAGAGAATCTCGTCCATTTCAAACGAAGCGAGGATGGTCTCAATCAGCACCGTGGCGCGTACGGAGCCCTGCGGCACACCGCAGTAATCCTGGGCGAAGACGAAGACATCGTTCCACAGCCGGGCCTCCAGATGGCTTTCCATTTTGGGCAGGTAGAAATAGGGCCCGCGCCCGCGCCGCAGGGACTCCGCGGCGTTGTGGAAGAAGTACAGGCCAAAGTCAAACAGCGAGCCGGAGATGGGCTTGCCGGCCACCAGCATGTGTTTTTCCTCCAGGTGCCATCCGCGCGGACGCACCAGCAGCACAGCGGTGGAGGCGTTGAGTTTGTACTCCTTGCCCTCCGGACTGGTGAAGGAGATGGACCCGTTGACGGCGTCGCGCATATTGAGCTGGCCCTGCAGGTTGTTGTCCCAGGTGGGCGAGTTGGCGTCTTCAAAATCCGCCATGAAAACGGACGCGCCGGAGTTCAGCGCGTTGATAACCATCTTTCGTTCCACCGGCCCGGTAATTTCCACGCGCCGGTCCCGCAGCGCCGGCGGAATGGGCGCCACGGTCCAGGCCGATTCGCGGATGGCGCGTGTTTCCGGCAGGAACGCGGGCAGGGCGCCGTGGCGCAGTTGTTCCCAGCGTTCGGCGCGGCGCGCCAGCAGGGCCTCGCGCCGCGCGTCGAACCGGGTGGACAACTGCACGAGAAACTGAATCGCCTCTGGCGTGAGGATCTCAGCGTAGGCGCCCTCAATGGGGCGCGTGAAGGAAACGGAAGGCGCTGCGGCGGGGTGGGTCATAGTGGCCTTTCCACACTACACCCCGCGCGGCGGCGCCGCAATTCAGGGGGTGATGATGCGCGGCTGGCCGGGAGCGAGCGTGATGGACCGCGTTTGGGCGGCGCGCTGGAGGCGGAGCGGGAATGTGCCGCCGGCCTGGCTGCGGAGGGTGGCGGTGGTCAGCTTGCCGTTGGCCCAGGCCATGTCGATCTCCACACCGC
>JAEUQC010000160.1 GCA_016789905.1 Bryobacterales bacterium
TTTCTTGGCATCGCAACAGCGATTGTACGGGGCATGGTGTAAGAACCTAGCGGTGAGGGTACTTCCGAAATACGGATACTCTGAGCGACGGTAATCTGAGGGCAAGCGAGTTCCCGAAAACGTGTGCGGCACCCATTTGACTGTTTTTGCGGAAGAGTGCCGATTTCATGGCGCGAGTTCCGAAGGCGGCGCGCATTAGGGTTGAGCGGATGGCGGCACGGCTTCCAGGGCGGCGAGGCGGATGGCCATGTCGATGGCGGCTTCAAAACTTGTTGTGGAGGCCAGACCTTTCCAGGCAATATCGAACGCGGTGCCGTGATCGACCGAGGTCCGGACGATGGGCAGCCCGAGGGCGATGTTGACGCCGCCTTCAAAATCGAGAAGTTTTGATGGGATGTGGCCCTGGTCGTGATACATGCAGACCACGGCGTCAAACTGCCGGCGGCGGACGGCCATGTAGAACAATGTGTCGGGCGGATGGGGGCCCTCGACGTTCCAGCCTTGCGCCCTGGCCCACTGAACGGCGGGGGCGATGTGTTCGATTTCTTCCGTGCCGAAGAGACCGTTTTCGCCGGCATGGGGATTCAGGCCGGCGACGGCGATGCGGGCGGCGGGCTTGAGCTTTTTTACGGCGTGGTGGGTGAGTTCAATAATCGTCTGAATGCGGGGCTGGCGGCAGCGCTCGATGGCCTGGAGGAGGGAACAGTGCGTTGACACGTGGGTGACGATGAGGTCCGGAGAGGCGAGCATGATCGTCACGTCGTCACTGCCACAGAGCTCCCCGATTAACTCGGTGTGACCGGTGAAGGAGGGGTCAGTGAGTTGGGTGGCCTCCTTGTTCATGGGGAGGGTGACGATGGCGGAGACTTCGCGGGCGAGGGCGGCGCGGGTGGCGCGGATGACGTATTCGCGGGCGGCGTGGCCGGACTTGGCGTTAATGCGGCCGGGGGTGAGATCGGCGGGCTGGAGGAGTTGGGCGTCGAGGATGTTGACGGTCCCTTGGCGGTATTCGGCGGGACTAGTGATGGCATGGAGCGGGAGACCGTAGCGCTCGTTGAGGCGGGCGAGCGGGGCGAGGTCGCCGTAGACCACGTAGGGGACAGGGATGCGGTTTTCGTGGGCGGCTTTGAGGAGGATTTCGGGGCCTACGCCGCTCGAATCTCCGATGGTGATTCCGATGGGATTCATTTGAAAGTATCCAGGATCTGTTCTACCAGGGTATCGCCTCCGAACCCGCCGGCCTTGGTGAGAAAGAGAATCCGGAGTTGGGGGCTCCAACTGGCGGCGACGCCGGGGAGGCGTTCCGGGAGGGGGACGATTTCAGTGACGCCGAGGGCGTGCCAGAGGGCGAAGACGGTGTCGCCGCCCATGACGATGATGCCATTGGGGCGGCGTTGTTCGATGACGAGTTTGGCATGGTGCGCGAATTGGGCGGCGACGGCATCGGGATCCGGCTGGGGCGCCAACGGGGTCTGGAGGACGGCGAGGGTGAGGGACCGGGCGTGTTGGGCCTGGCGAAGGGACTGCGGGTGAAGGCTGCCGCAGAGGACGAGCCAGCGGGTGGGAGCGGGGACGCTTGGGGGGGAGGCGGGTTTGAAATTCTGGAGCGGGGCCCAGTGGGGGAGGAAGCCGGCGGGGCTGGCGACGACGGCGTTTGCGTGTTGGAGAGAGAGGGCGAGTTGAGTGAGGTCGTGGTTGGTAGCGGCGTCGCAGATGAGGATGGCGGGTTGGGAGAGATGCTCGGCGAGGGCATGGGGGGCGGGTATGGAAATGGACTGGGAGAAGAGAGAGGCGACGCGGGAGGAGGTGACGGGGTGGCGTGGGTCGCGGGCGAAATCGGTTTGGTGGATGGGGACGCCATGGATGAAGAGATGGCCGTTGTGGACGGTACGGCCGAGGTTGGGATAGGCGGGGATGTAGACGACAGTACGTGGGAGAAGGGATTCGAGTTCGGCGGCGATATTGCCGCGAAGGGCGGAATCGGTTTTTTTGTAGAGGATGGGGGTTTGGGCGTAGGGGCGGATGGCGGCGGCGGCGTGGGCGGGCGAGAGATGGCGGGACTGGGTATCGATGACGCGGACGGAACGCCGGGAGTAGGCCGAAAGGAGGGAGGCGCATTCGAGGGCGCCGGTGGCATCGTCAGCGAGGATCAGCGCGGGGGGCAAGGGAATAGCTTATCGGAAAGGGGGGCTAGGCGGAGCATTTGGCAGGCGGGAAGGCGGTTCGGGGACCGGGGCGGTGACTGGCAACGCCCCGGCGGGGAGAACGCTACTTGAGCGGGATGAGGGATATGACCGGCGGCGGGGGCGCGGCGATGGCGGCAGCGGCGGCGCCGCCGGCGGCGACGGGGAAGCGGCAGGTGACGCCGTAGCGAATGGTGCGGCTGACGGTGCCGCGATTGATGGCGGTACACATGTAGAGTTCGGGGCTGCCGTTCTGGACGCCCATGTAGGAAACGGAGACATCGTAGGCACCGGTATCGAAGGCGTCATAGCCACAGGTGCCGCCGGTGGGGCGGCCGAGTCCGCAGGACAAACCGATGCGGGCGCCGTTGCCGGCGGGAATGGCGAAGGTAGCGTTCTGATCGGAGAAGGTGGCGCCGGGTCCGGCGGGGCCGACGGGGCCCTGGATCCCTTGTATCCCCTGGATACCTTGGATTCCCTGGACACCTGGAATGCCCTGGTCGCCTTTGGGGCCTTGGGGGCCGGCGCTTACGAGGGAGAGCAGGAGTTCGGGCGGATGGCTGGAGAGGGTGTTTTCCTTGGAATCAAATTGAACGACGGCGGCGCCATCAGAGACGGCGGCGAAGCCGACCGAGCCGGTGAGGAGGGTGGACTGGACGCGGGAGGTGACATCGAAGCTTATGTAGGCGCCGGTGGAGGCGGCGGAAAGCGGCAGGGGCCCGGCGAGGGTGGTGCCGACGAGGCCGGAGCTGTTGGCGTGGGAGACGGAGGATTCGATGAAGGACCCGGAGAGGCCGGCGATGGAGACGCCGCCGGCGGTGGTGACGCGGTTGACGTAGAGGAGCAGAGTGGCGCGGGCGATGTTGGAGCCCTGGAGGCCGGGGGGCAGGTGGGCGAGGCTGAACTGCATGAGGGAGGTGGCGCCGTTGCCGACGGCGAGTTGGGGGTTGGCGCCGAAGTTGGCGGCGGCGTTGGCGGAGGTGGTGAAGGCATCTCCGGTGAGCAGGCCCTGGGCGGGCCAGGCGGCGGAGGAAAGCAATAGGGAGAAGAGTATAGGGTATTTCATATTGAGTTGATCCAGGAGTGAATTAGTTACGGGCGCGGCGCAGGGCGATGGCGGCGAGGAGGCCGAGTACTCCGGTGTATAGGGTGGAGGGTTCGGGGACGCCGTTATCGGCGGAGCCATTGAGAGAGATTTGGAGGGCCCAGTTGCCGGAGCGAAGGGTGAGGCCGGTGGGGTCTCCGGGGTCGGCGAAGGGGCCGCCGGGGAAGTTCTGGCCGGGGGAGAGGAGGAAGGGGTCTGGGAGGAAGGCGGGCGGGGTGTTGGGCTGGACGGCGAGGGCAAGGAGGTAGTTGCCGGCGGTGGTGTTGAAGCCGAGGGTGGCGTCTTCGCAGAAGCCGGTGGAGGCGTCCTGGACGGCGCCATTGCTGCAACCGGCGCCGATGGCGGTGCCGCCGACGGTATCGGATTGCTGGAGCGAGCCGGTGGCCTGATCGTAGAGAGCGAGGACGGGGGCGAAGCCGCCGGAACTGACGAAGGGGGAGCTCCAGCCGCCGTAGCTGAGGGTGCGGACGTCGATGACGCCATCGGCGGCGAGGGAGAGGTTGAAGAACTGCACGTCACCATCGGAGGTGAAGGCGCCGGAGAAATTGAAGACGGCGGCCGGGGCGGAGAGGGCGAGGGCGGCAAGGCACACGAGGGGCGTGAGCACCGAGCGAACGGTACGGAGAAACATGGGGATGGATACTTCCTATAAGTGGTACTAAGTAACTACGAAGAAAAATTTTCCTTCAAGGTTTGCGGTTTGTCAAGAGGGAGGCGGGGATGGGTGTGGCATGATCGTTGCATGGCGAGGGAACGAGTGATGGGCGGCGCAATTGTTTTGTTGCTGGTGGCGGCGGCCGGGGTGTTGGCGGCGCAGACGGAGACGCCGGCGAAGGTGACGATTCCGGCGGATGCGTTCGGGTATACGCGGCAGCATGTGATGATTCCGATGCGGGACGGGGTGAAGCTGTTCACGGTGGTGCTGACGCCGAAGGGGGCGCGGCAGGCGCCTATCCTTTTGACACGCACGCCGTATGACGCCAAGGCGTTATCGAACCATACGCAGAGCGCGCGGCTGGGCCCGATCCTGCAGGGCTATGACAACGCGGCGGATGTGATTGTGGCCGGGGGGTACATACGGGTGCTGCAGGATGTGCGGGGGAAGTATGGATCGGAAGGCGACTACATGATGACGCGGCCGCTGCGGGGGCCGAGGAACCGGACAGGGGTTGACCATGCGACGGACACGTACGACACGATTGACTGGCTGGTGAAGAACATACCGGAAACGAACGGGCGCGTGGGGATACTGGGGATCTCGTATGACGGGTTCTTGCCGCTGATGGCGCTGGTGGATCCGCATCCGGCGCTTCGGGTCGCGGTGCCGATGAATCCGATGGTGGATGGATGGAAGGGCGACGACTGGTTTCACAACGGGGCATTTCGGCAGCAGAACATGCCATACATCTGGAACCAGGAGGGGACACGGGACAACGATTCGATTGTGGGGTGGTGGTCGACGCACTTTGACGACTATGAGATGTATTTGCAGGCGGGGTCGGCCGGGGAGTTGGCGCGGCGGCGGGGGCTGGAACAGATGGGGTTTTGGCGGAAGATAGTGGAGCATCCGGCGTATGACGCGTTTTGGCAGGACCAGGCGATGGACCGGATACTGGAGCGGCAGCCGCTGCGGGTGCCGGTGATGCTGGTGCATAGTTTGTGGGACCAGGAAGATATATATGGCGCGCCGGCGGTTTATAGGGCCATTAAGCCGAAGGATGTGAATAACGACAAAGTGTTTCTGGTGATGGGGCCGTGGTACCACGGGCAGATGATCGGGGACGGGAGCACGCTGGGGGCGTTGAAATTCGGGAGCGACACGGGGCTGTATTTCCGGGAGGAGATACTGGCGCCGTTTTTGGATCAGTATTTGCGGGAGGGGGCGCCGAAGGCGGACGTGGCGACGGTGACGGCGTTTGAGACAGGGACAAACAAGTGGCGGAGGCTGGCGAGTTGGCCGCCGGCGGGGGTTCAGGAGAAGCGGCTGTACTTGCAGGCGGGGGGGCGGGCAGGATTTGGGGAGCCCGCGGGGGAGCGGTTTACGGAGTATGTGGCGGACCCGGCGAAACCGGCGCCGTTCCGGGCGCGGCCGATCCGGCCAACGGGATATGACGCGGTGAAGGGGCTGACATGGCCGCTGTGGCTGGTGGACGATCAACGGGAGGCATCGGGGCGGACGGACGTGGCGGTGTTTGTAACGGCGCCGCTGGAGGCGCCGCTACAGATAGCCGGGGCGCCGATGGTGAACCTGGTGGCGTCGACAACGGGGACGGACGCCGACTGGGTGGTGAAGCTGATTGATGTGTATCCGGACGAAGTGGCGGAGCAACCGGCGATGGGCGGCTATCAACTGATGGTGGCCGGAGACATCTTTCGCGGGCGATACCGGGAGAGCCTGGAGGTGGCGAAGGCGATAGAACCGGGGAAGGCGCTGACCTACCGGTTCGCGCTGCCGAACGCGAACCATGTGTTCCGGAAGGGGCACCGGGTGATGGTGCAGGTGCAATCGGCATGGTTTCCGCTGTATGACCGGAACCCGCAGACATTCGTGGCGAACATCTTTTGGGCGAAGCCGGAGGATTACAAGAAGGCCACGCAGCGGATTCACCATGGGGCTGGGGAGGCGTCGTTTATCGGGCTGCCGGTGAAGTGAGCAGGGGCGGGGTTATTTTTCGCCGTTGAGAAAGACGTTGACGGATTCGACGAGGCGGGGGCCGTTTTCGCCCCAGAGAGCGGACTCTCCCCAGAGGGCGGACTCTCCCCAGAGAGCGGAGAAGGCCTGGGAGGTGCTGTCTCCCCAGACGGCGGACTCTCCCCAGAGGGCGGATTCGCCCCAGAGGGCGGAGTAGCCGCGCACCAGGACCTGGTCTCCCCAGACGGTGGTTTCGCCCCATAGAGCGGATTCCCCCCAGAGGGCGGAGGCGTCGGCGACGAGGCGGAACTTGCCGGTGACGGGATCGCGCTTGACGGCGGGGGACATGGCGGATTTTGAGGAGAGATGGGTGTTGTTGAGAGCGGCCATGGCGTCGAGGTAGCCGGCGCCGACGGTGAAGAGGTCGTACTGGCTGGTGTAGGTTTTGCCGGTGGCGGGGTCGGTGGCGGTGCTGTAGTAGGGGAAGGTTTTGGAGGCTGTTTTCATGAGGCGTGCCTTCACCTGGTCCGGAGTGAGGCCGGGATCCTTTTGCAGCATGAGGGCGGCGGTGCCGCTGACCATGGGGGCGGCCATGCTGGTGCCGCTGAGCCAGACGTAGCAGTAGGAAAGATTGTCGGCGCCGGTGGATTGGAAGTAGGAGTAGGGCACGACGTTTTGCGGATATTGGTCGGAGATCCAGTTGTTGGTGTTCATCAGCAGGGAGATGACGCGGTTGCCTGGGGCGACGAGGTCGGGTTTGGCGAAATGGTCAATGGCGGTGGGGCCTTTTGCGCTGTAGCTGGCAATGAGGTCGTCGGCGCGGACCGGGGTGGTCATGGTCTTCATGGCGCCGACGGTGATGACGTAGGGATCGTTGCCGGGCGAGTTAATGGTGCCGTAGCCGTTGCGGCCGAGGGTGTTATTGCGGCCATCGTTACCGGCGGCGACGACCACGACGATGCCGGCCTTCCAGGCGGCCTCGACGGCCTGGCAGAGCGGATCCTTCGTGTAGGATTCATAGACAGGGCGTCCCAGAGAGAGATTGATGACGCGAATGTTGTAGGTGTTTTTGAGGGCGATGGCGCGTTGGATGGCGGCAATGACGTAGCTATCGCGTCCGGCGCCGGAGCCATCGAGGACCCGGAGGTTGACCAGATTGGCCCGGCGGGCCATGCCGCGGAAGGTATGGGTGAAGTTCTTGCCGTCGGAAGAGGAGGCGTTGCTGGCGATGATGCCGGCGACGTGGGTGCCGTGGCCGTATTCATCCTTCATCGTTTTGGCGCCGTTGGAATTGGCGGGGACGAAGGTTTCCTCATAGACCATGCGGGATTTGCCGGCCTTTTCGTTGTTCGGGTTGTCGGAGCCGATGCGGAGGTCCCAGTGATCGGTGACGCCGCTATCGATGACGGCGACGGCGACGCCGGCGCCGTCCCAGCCATTGGCTAGGGCGAGGGTGGCGCCGACGGTGGGGCCGGCGTAATCGAGTTTGCCGAACACGGGGCGATCCGGGGAGATGTGAGCGACATCGGGGTCGGCGGCGAGGGCGGCCAGATGGCGGGCCTCGATGGAGTAGTGTCCGGCGTTGATGGCGTGCAGTTCAGTTTTGAGGCGACCGGCGCGGGCGGTGACCTTTTGGTGGTGGCGCGGGGCAGGGGCCTGGCGGTATTGGACGATGATGTCGATTTGAGCGGAAGGATCGAGGGCGGCCAGATCCGCGGCGAGTGTGCCGGTTTCGGCGGCCGGTTCGAGAGACCGGGGCAGCCTTGCCTGGCCGGAGGCAATCGTGATGGAGAAAAGGCCTAGGAGAAGCGATGCGCGCAGTTTCATATCGAGAATACCTTTCGGGCGTAATTGGTTTCGGCTACGGATGGAGGGCCGAGAGGCTGTGTTGGCTGACGTGGTGTTTTATCGCGAGTCGCCGAGTTGGATTACATCGCCCCAGAGAATGCTGCCGCCCCAGAGGACGCTGTCGCCCCAGAGAACGGAGTCTCCCCAAAGGACGCTTTCGCCCCAGAGGACGCTGAACCCGGAGACGGAGGTATCGCCCCAAGCCTTACCGGTGGCTCCGAGCAACGTGTTGGAAGAAACGTTCAAGGAACCGTAAATGGACGGCGCGACGTTGTTCCAGGTCACTTTCTGCGACTTCTTGGTGGAAGGCGCATCGATGAGGATGACGTTGGAGCCGGTGTGTGCAACGGCGGGGGAGAGTGCACCGGCAGTGGAAGTGGCCGTGTCATTCAGTGCGGCGAGGATATCGAGATAGCCGGCGCCGATGGTGAAGGGATCGTAGTAGCAGACCAGTGGGACAGAAGAGCCGAACACGGTATAGGTTTCCGGCGAGGGAAAGGTCTTCGAGGAGGTGCGCATGAGGCGGGCCTTTGCCTGGGCTGGCGTGAGCGCGGGAGTCTGCTGGAACAGGAGCACGGCGGCGCCGGAGACCATGGGGGCGGCCATGGAGGTTCCCGAGAGCGAGATGTAGCTGCCGGACGGGTAACCGCCGCCGACGAGGTTGCCGGGGAAGAGGTTGGCGAGAGTGGAGCCGGGAACATTGGCGGCGCCGATCCAGTTGCCGGGAGCGACGATGTCGGGCTTGACGATATGGTCCAGCGCGGAGGGGCCCTTGCCGGAGAAGGAGGTGATGACATCGTCGGAACGCGGCGTGGTGCTCTTCATGTTCATGGCGCCTACGGTGAGCGCCAGCGGGTGATTGCCGGGGGAGGTGAGGGAGCCGTAGCCGTTGAGATCGTAGAGGGTGTTCCGGCCGAAGTTGCCGGCTGAGGAGACGACCAGAATGCCGGCGTTGACGGCGGCTTCAACGGCCTGGGTGAGCGGATCGAGCTGGTACGATTCGCCGATGAAGCGGCCAAGGGCGAGATTGATAACGCGGATGTTGTATGTGGCTTTCAGTTCGATGGCCCGGTTGATGGCGGCGATGACGCCCGCGTCGGTTCCGATGCCGAAGGAGTTCAGGACGCGTAGGTTTACGACATTTGCGGCGGGGGCAATGCCGGCCATGCGGGGGAGGCTGGCCGATGTGCCGGTGCAGAGACCGTTGCCGGCGATGATGGAGGCGATGTGGGTGCCGTGGCCGTAGGCGTCGGCGGTTCCGGTTTCGGTGGTGAGAAAGTTCTGGCTGTAGACGATGCGGGAGCCGGTGCAATTGGCTTGTTTCAAGTCCGGATGGAGCGAGACGCCGGAATCGATGACGGCGACGCCGATGCCGGCGCCGGTAAGGCCGTAGCTGGGCGCGATGTAGGCGCCGGTGGTTTGCACGGCGGTGGAAAGCATGTGGGCCTTGATCTCGCGGACCGGGGCGACGTAGAGGACGCCAGTGTCGGACTCGAGGACGGTGAGTTCCCTGGGGTTGACGCGATAGGCGACGGATTTCACTTTGTCGAAACTGCCGGTGACAATGGCGCCTTTGCCGGTCAACTTCGACTTGTCGTTTTCGGTTGCCGCTACGATATATTGCACGATCACGTCGAGCGGCTTATTGGCATCGGCGCGCTTGATTTGCTCCGATATTTTGGAGGGTGCCGAAGACGCCGGAACAATGAACAACGCCGCCAGCAGCGGCAGGATGGCCAGGCGGTGAAACGTTGGGTTCCGCCACTTGCTGCAGAGATTGAGAGGAGACATGTACTGGTCGGCAGTGCGCTCTCGTGTGACAGGAACCGGCGTTGCGGCTTGAGGCGAGGATCGCGGGAAGGTGACCGCAGAAACCTGCTGTTCTTCTAACGTGTCCAAGACTGTTCGGGGTGACAATTCTCTACCAACTTTCAAGTTGCTCCAGTACTGAGGTTTTCAGGACCGGATCGCATGTACTATTGCCGTGTTCTTAGCGTAGGTCCGTGCGGGTGGAGCAACAATGGAACTATAGGTGGAGTTTTGCCGGAAAAATACTCTATATCGTTGAAAACCAGAGGGTTACCTGGACAGAATGGCGCGGCGGGCGGGACAAATTGTCCCATTCCTGGAGCTAGAAGTAGAGTTTAGCGCCGACTTCGGCGCGGCGGGCGTTATCGACAACGCCGCCGGCGGAGCCGAAGTTAGCCTGGCCGACGGTGATGACGCTGGGGCCGGAGAAGCTGACCTGATTGAGAACGTTGAAGGCACGGAGCTGGAGCGAGAGGCGGATGCGTTCAGTGACGAAGACGGATTTTTGGAGATTCGCGTCAATGGAGCGGAGCCAACCTTCACGAACATTGGGGAGGAAGCGCGGGCCGTTGGGGATCTGGAATTCCGGGGTGGTGGTGAAAGCGGCGGGGTTGAACCAGGGCTTGGTGCAGCCGCAGGCGTTGGACCAATCGCGGCTATTTGCGATGGACTGGCTAAGGGGGAGTTTGGGATCAACACCGGCGACGACGCTGGCGCGGGAAGGGCTGGCGCCGGCGATGCGGGAGATATCGGGGCCGCCAACGTTAACGGGAAGGCCGGCCTGCATGGTGGAGTTGGCGAAGAGTTGCCAGTTACCAATGAAGCGGTTGACGAGTTTGCTCTTGTTGAAAAAGCGCTTGCCGCGGCCGAAGGGGAGTTGGGTGGCGAAGGTGATGACGGCGCGCTGTGGCACGTCGAAGGAGCCGACGCTACGTTCCAGACGGATGTTGTAGATGTCGCGGATGCCGGCGGGATCGAGGAAGGCGATGCCGTTGCCGCCGCCGCCGGTTTCGAGCACTTTGGAGATTGTATAGTGCGCGCCGAGGCTGAAGCCGCGGGAGAACTTGCGGTCGTAGCGGAGGGTGACGGCGTGATAGATGCTATCGGCGACGGGCGGGCGGAAGAAGATGAGGCTGCCGCCGTAGGCGTTGGCGGTGGTGGGGGAGGCGAACTGGGGGTAGGGTTTGAGCAGTTGCATGCGGGGGATGGTGGCCTGGGAGAGAAGGCCGGGGAGACCGCGGCCGAAGAAGGGGTTGGGGACGCGCTCGTTGAGGAAGGCGCCGCCATTGGCGAGATTCTTGGGGTCGATCTGGTTGAGTTCGAGCGAGTTGGTGGGAAGGCGGACGCCGCGGTTGCCGAAGTAGGTAACGTCGATGGAACTGGCACGGCCGATTTGGCGGGCGATGGCGAAGTTCCATTGCTGGACGTAGGAGTTGGGCTGGTTGCGGAGGACGATGTTGGCGTTGTTGCCGAGGCGGAAGGAGCCATCGTCGACACGGTTTGTGGAATTGGGGCGGACGATGCCGTTGGGGAAAGGGTTGCTGAGGGTTGTGCGGGGGGAATAGTCGGGGTTGAAGACGTCGGCGATGACGTTGTAGTTGAAGGGTGTGGTGACGATGGCGGTTTCCAGGCCGATTGGGAGGTAGAAGATGCCGTAGCCGCCGCGGAGGGCGGTTTTGTTGTCGAGGCGATAGGCGAAGCCGAGGCGGGGGCCGAAGTTGCGCCAATTGGTTTTGCGGATGGTGCGCGGGTTGGGGCCGCCGGCGAATTGAATGGCGCCCTTGGTGGGGTCGAAGTAGGTGAGGCGATCATGGGCTTCGCCGGTGCCGGTTTCGGCTTCCCAGCGGGCGCCCAGGTTGAGGGTGAGTTTTGGGGTTACCTTCCAATCGTCCTGGAAGTAGCTGCCCAAGTAGTGCTGGAAGGCGCTGAGGGGTTCCACCTTTTCGTAGGTGTAGGCACCGAAGCCAAGGAGAAAGCTGGCGAGCCCTAGACCCTGTTCGGGGCGGGCGGCGCCGAGTTGGTCGTTGGAGGTGTAGAACTGATTGAAAGTATAGGCGCCGGTGGGATTGGATATCTGGTAGGGATAGAAACGGTATAGGCGGTATTCGGCGCCCATTTTGAGAGTGTGTGCGCCGCGGGCGTAGAGGAGATTGTTCTGGAAGCCTTGGGTGTCGCGGGGCTGGTTGTTGAAGGCGGTGCCGCCGAGATCGGGGATGCCGGAGCCGATGGAGACGTTGGGGTAGATGAGAACGTTGGCGGAATCGCGGATGTAGGCGGGCAGGCCTAATGTGGTGGGATCGAAGCCGAGGGAGTTGGAGACGAGGTTGGCGCGGTATCGAACGTACATGTAGCGGAAGACGTTGAAGAGGCGCGGGGTGATCTGGAAGGTGTCGTCGAGGCCGGTGTTGTAGAAGGAGTCCCTGGTGTTGTTGGAGTTGGTGAAGCGAACCTTGACGCTGGGCTGTGTGTCGAGCGATTTTTGCTGGGAGAATCGGCCGAAGATGCGGTGGGACTCGCTGAAATTGTGATCGAGGCGGGTGGTGGAGAGATCGCGGGAGTAGCCGCGATTGCCGGCAAAGAGGTAGTTCTGGCGGCCGGTGATGGAGGAGCCGGCGCGATTGGCGTCGGGGTATTCGCTGAGCATTTTTAGGGCGACGGGGTTGAAGCGATCGCGCGGGATTTGATTATTGGGGAAGAGGGCGCGGGAGCGAACGCCGTTGACGACGCGGGAGGTGGCGGGGTCGTAGATGTTGATGAGTTGGGGGCCGGCGGCGGAGAGGAAGCGTGTTTCGGAGAAGTCGCCGACGCGTTCGAGGGCGGTGGGAACGCTGGTGATGGAGCGGACGGGATCCTTTTCGCGGCGGCCTTCGAAGGCGGTGAAGAAGAACGTTTTGTTTTTGCCGTTGTAGAGTTTGGGGATGAGGACGGGGCCGCCGGCGGTGAAGCCGTACTGGTGGCGGCGGAGGACGGGGCGGACGGTGCCGAAGCGGTTGTTGACGAAGCTGTTGGCGTTTAGGAAGTCGTTTTGATGGTAGTAGTAAGCGGTACCGTTAAAGCGGTTGCCGCCGGACTTCGTGACGATATTGACGGCGCCGCCGCCGGTGCGGCCGAATTCGGCGGAGAAAGAGTTGGTTTCAACGCGGAACTCCTGAACCGCGTCGGGCGGAGGGGAGAAGGCGACGCCGTTGAAATCGCCGATGGTGTTGACGGCGCCATCGAGGAGGACTTCGTTGGTGGAGGTGCGTCCGCCGCCGACGGAGAAGTTGGAATTGAAGACGCCGCGGCCGCCGCGGGCATCGCCGACCTGGGTTTTGGCGACGACGCCGGGCGCGAGGCGGACAACGGCCATGACGTCGCGTTGGATGAGCGGGAGTTCGTCGAGGGTTTGGGCGTTGATGGTGGCGCCGACGTTGCCGGTTTCGGTTTGGAGGAGCGGGGCTTCTTCGGTGACCTGGACTTCGGTGGCGACGGCGGCCAGGGTGAGGGAGGCGTCGAGATTGGCGGCCTGGTTGATTTCGAGGGTGATGTTCTTCTGAACTTGTTTTTGGAAGCCGGGGGCAGTGATGGCGACGTCGTAGCGGCCGGGCTGGAGCGAGGGGAAAACGTAGGCGCCGGCGGCGTTGGAGGCAGTGGATTGGGAGGTGGCGGTGTCGGTTTTTGTGACGATGATCCGGGCGTTGGGGACGGGACTGTTGGAGGGGTCCGTAATGGTGCCGGCGAGACGGGCGGTGAAGGTTTGGGCGGCGAGGGCGAGCGATAGGGCGGACAAAAGCTTCCACATAATTCCCATGGTATTCCGTCGTGATACTGTATCTGCTGCATGACACGACGAACACTACTTGGCACGGCGGCGGCGGGGGCGATGGCGGCGCAGCCAAAGCGACTGCGATACATGGGAACGGCGGGGCCGGGGCTGGGCGCGCGGGCGCGGGCGATGGGGAAGAATTGGGACATCGTGGAGTATGCGCACGAGAAGGGCTTGGGAAACGCGCATACTACGCTGCCGGCGGATTTGGATCCGGGGAAGATCGCGAAGCTGCGGGCACAGATTGAGAAGTACGACATGCGGCTGGTGGTGCTGGTGCGGACGGCGCGGACAGAGGCGGATTTGCCGAGGTATGAAGCGGCGGTGAAGGCGTGCGCGGAGATGGGTGGACGGGTGGAGTGCGTTCACGATCCATTCAGCGGACGGCGGTACGAACAGTTCAAGAGCGCGGCAGAGTTCCATGCCTTCGACGCGGCGTGCCGGAACGGTGTGCGGCTGGTGGAGCCGATTTTGCGGAAGTACAAGATGCGGTTGGCGATTGAGAATCATAAGGGTTGGCGGTCGGAGGAGTTGGCGGGATGGGTGAAATCGACTGGAAGTGAATACGTTGGAGTGTGCTTGGATTTGGTGAACAATGTGTCGCTGATCGAGACGCCGCAGCAGACGATCGACACGCTGGCGCCGTACACGATTTATGTGAGTTTCAAAGACATTGGGGTGGATTTCTATCCCGAGGGGATACTGTTGTCCGAGGTCGGGTTCGGGGACGGGCATCTGGACCTGGCGGGGATTGTGGCGCGATTCCAGAAAAAAGACCCGAAGATGCTGTTCCAGTTGGAGATGCTGACTCGGGACCCGCTAAAGGTGCCGATCTTCACGGAGCAGTACTGGAAGGTATACGACGAGAAGAGCCCGGCGCCGTCGAAGGACTTGGCGATGCTGGTTTCCTGGATCCGGAATCATCCGCCAAAGAAGCCGTTGCCGCGGACATCGGGGCTGTCGCCGGAGGGTGCGCTGGCGCTGGAAGATCAATTGAACCAGCAGTGTATCGACTACGCGCGGGCGTTTTTGCCATCGCTGGCGTGAGGGCCGGCCGGCCGCGAAAGTGAATGCCAATGGCGCCGGCGATGAGAGCGGCGGCGACGGAGAATGCCGCATGAAGGCCGGCGGCGATACCGAAGGCGGCGGAGGAGTGCGCAAAGATGGCCCCCATGGCCGCGGCGCCGGTGATGAGCCCGAGATTGCGGCTTAGGCCCAAGGTTGCGGACGCGACGCCGTGCTGAGCGGAATCGATGGCGGCCATGACGGCTGTGTTGTTCGCCGCCTGGAAGAGGGCATACCCGGCGGTGAGTACAACAATAGGAGCGGCGTAGCCGGGAACGCCCCATTCGATGGGGCTGAGCGATAGGGCGGCACAACCGGAGAAAACCGCGATGAGGGCGGCAAGCGTCATTCGGGCGGTGCCGAAACGATCCACAAGCCAGCCCGCAGGGACGCCAGCAAGGGCTGCTGTGAATGGGCCGAAGGAGAGAACGAGGCCGACGCGCGCGGGGGGCAAACTGAGCGCGCGGGAGAGATAAAAAGGCCCGACGACAAAGGTGGTCATGACGACGGTGGCCACTAGGGCACTCATGGCCAGCGGTGCGCGCAAAGCGCGGAAGAGAGCGAGGTGGATCCATGGCGAGGGCGCGGCTGCTTCGGCGCGGAGAAATAGCGCCAAAGCGGCGGCGGAGAGCGCAAGAAGCGGGAGGGCGCCGCGGCCGGCGGTCATGGCGAGGGCGTAAGCGGCGAGTGAGAGCGCGAGCAGGAGGACGCCCATCAGGTGAATGGCTGGCCGGGGGGCGTTTGGCGGCCGTTGGCTGGACGGAAGGTGGCGGGCGGCAAGAAATAGATTTAACAGGCCGAGGGGAACGTTGACGAGGAAAACCGCCCGCCACCCGAAACCGCCGAGGAGCAAACCGCCGAGGGAGGGGCCAAGGGTGGTGCCGAGCGCGGACATGGTGCCGAGCCATCCCATGGTGGCGCCGGTCTTTCCCTGCGGGACGATCGACCCGAGGGAGGCCATGGAGAGGGACATCATGATGGCGGCGCCAGCGCCCTGCACGGCGCGGGCGGCGATGAGAATGCCCAGAGCCGGGGCCAGACCGCAAAGGGCGGAGGCGGCAGTGAACACGGTGATGCCGGCGAGCAGTAGGCGTCGCCGGCCGAAGATATCGCCGAGCCGGCCGGCGGCGACGATAAGCGCAGTGAGGGAGAGCAGGTAGGCGAGAACAATCCACTGAACAGCCTGGAAAGGCGCCTGAAAGGCCGCCGCCAGAGCGGGCAGGGCGGAGTTGGCGATGCTGGTGTCGAGCGATGACATCAGCATGGAGAGGGACAGGCTGGCGAGTGCCAGGCGGGGACGGGGGAGAGTCGTTGCTTGCATGGTGGCCTCTACTTTTTGGCGGCGTTAGCGTAGCCGCTACTGGGATGATGCGGTCTTTTTGGGAATAGCGGAAGACGCATCGGTTGCACTGTATTCGTGCATGAGACGCAATAAGAGAGGTGAATTGCCCTAGAATCGGGACATGCCGGATTTCAATTTATTAGTGACGCTGGAGGCGGTGCTGGCGGAGGGGAGCGTGGCGGGGGCGGCCCGGCGGCTGCGGCTGAGCCCATCGGCGATGAGCCGTGCGCTGGAGCGGCTGCGAAGGACGACGGGAGATCCGCTGCTGGTGCGGGCGGGGCGAGGGCTGGTTCCAACGCCGCGCGCGGTGGAATTGCGGGCGCGAGTGAGCGAAGTGGTGCGGGAGGGCGCCGCTTTATTGGGGCCGGCGCCAAAGCTCGATTTACAGCGATTGGCGCGGACGTTTACCATTCGGGCGCGGGAGGGTTTTGTGGAGAACCACGGGGCCGCGCTAATTACGCGCGCGGCAGCGGAGGCGCCGGGTGTCCGACTGTGCTTTCCGCTGAAACCGGACAAGGAGAGCGGTCCGCTGCGGGAGGGCACGGTGGACCTGGAGATAGGCGTGGTGGGGCTGGCAACCAGTCCTGAGGTGCGGGCACAGGTATTGTACCGGGACCGGTTTGTAGGCGTGGTGGGGGCGGGTCATGCGTTGAGCAAGGGAAGGGTAACCGCGGCGCGCTATGCCAGGGGGGAGCACATCCACTTGTCCCGGCGTGGTGAGGAGCGGGGGCCAATTGACGAGGCGTTGAACACGTTGGGGCTGGAAAGGAAGATAGTGACGATTACCGGCGGCTTTTCAGCGGCGCTGGCGCTGGCGCGGGAAACCAGCCTGATCGCCACTGTTCCGGCCCGCCAGACAGGGAAGCTACGCGAAGGTATGTATAGTTTTACGCTGCCGTTCGCGTCGCCTGAGGTGAGCGTGTCTCTGCTGTGGCATCCGAGGCTGGACGCCGATGGTGCGCACCGATGGCTGCGCAGTCTGGTTGTGGCGGTGTGCGCGGGAACATGAACGCGCGCTAGAGTTGGGGGATGCGAATTTCCATTGTGCTGCTGTTGACTAGCGTGATTGGCTGGGGGCAAGCGGGGAAGAGCGCATACATGGCGCGGTGCGCGGGTTGTCATGGAGAGGACGGATCAGGCGGCGGACATGGTCCGGGGATATTGAATGTGCGGGCGCCGAAGGCGACGACGAGGGCGTTGATGGCGGAAGTGATCCGGAATGGGATACCGGGGGCGGGTATGCCGGCGTTTCCGCTGCCGGCGGCGGAACTGGAAGCGATCGCCGATTACACCTGGGGTTTGAAGGGCGCGCGGGGGGAGGCGACAGTGGCGGGGGACGCGGCAGCGGGAGGGAAGCTGTTCGCAGCGAAGTGTGTGGGCTGCCACATGGTGCGCGGGGCGGGCGGCGTATTGGGGCCGGATTTGTCGACGGTGGGCCGGGACCGGACGGTGGCGCAATTGAGGGAGGCGCTGCGGGGCGGGAAGGGAGAGTCAACAACGATTACGCTGCGCGATGGGCGGGTGGTACGTGGGATTGCAAAAAACTGGAGCCCGTTTGAGACGCAGGTGCTGGGAGTGGACGGGCAGTTGTATTTGCTGCGGCGGGAACAGATTGCGTCGGCAGTGGATGGGCCGCCGTTGATGGCCGCGGTGAAGGAGGGGGCGGAGGATCTGGTGGCATATTTGAGCACGCTGCGGGAGGCGCCCGGTGTGGCGCTGGGGGCGGCGCTGGGGACGGGGGTATCGTTTGACGCGGTGGCGCGGCCGCGGGCGGGAGAGTGGCCGAGTTATAACGGGACGCTGGACGGGAACCGGTTCAGCCCATTGACACAGATTGACCGCGGGAATGTAGGCGGGATGGCGCCGCGGTGGATGTTTACGCTGACGGGCGCGCCGGCGGGTTTGCAGACGACGCCGGTGGTGGTGGATGGGGTGATGTATGTGACGAGCGTGAATGAAGCCTATGCGCTGGACGCGGGGACGGGGCGGGAAATTTGGCACTTCAAACGGCCGCGGACGAAGGGACTGGCCGGGGACGCGGCGAGCGGGATTAATCGCGGGGTGGCGGTGCGTGGGGATCGCGTGTTCCTGGTAACGGATCATGCACATTTATTGGCGCTGCACAGGTCGACGGGGCAAGTGATTTGGGATGTGGAGATGGCGGACTACCGGCAGAACTATGGCGCGACGGGTGCGCCGCTGGTGGTGAACGATTTGGTGATTTCTGGCATTTCGGGCGGGGATGAAGGAGTGCGGGGATTTTTGGACGCCTACAAAGCGTCGACGGGCGAACGCGTGTGGCGGTTCTGGACGATTCCGGCGCGCGGGGACAAGGAAGCCGAGACGTGGAAGGGGCGGGCGTTGGAGCATGGGTGCGGGACGACATGGTTGACCGGGACCTACGACGCGGCGGCGGGGGTGCTGTATTGGCCGACGGGGAATCCGTGTCCGGATTACAACGGGGATGAGCGGGTTGGAGATAACTTGTACACCGATTCCGTGGTGGCGTTGGACGCGGCGACGGGCAAACTGCGCTGGCACTACCAGTTCACGCCGCACGATGTGCATGACTGGGACGCGACGGAGCCGCCGGTGCTGGTGGATTTGGAGGGGAAGAAGCTGCTGGTGCAGGCAAACCGGAATGGGTTTTTTTATGTGTTGGACCGCGTGACGGGGAAGCTGTTGCGGGCGGAGCCGTTTGTGAAGAAGTTGACGTGGGCGAGCGGAATTGGGGTCGATGGGCGGCCGGTGTTGCTGCCGGGGAGTGAGCCGACAGAGGCGGGGCAGATGACGTGTCCATCGGTGGCGGGCGCGGCGAATTGGACCTCGACGGCGTTTGATGGGACTTCGGGGTTGTACTACTTCTTTGCGTCGGAGGCCTGCACGATTTATTCGAAGAATGGGGAATGGTGGGAGGCGGGGAAGTCGTTTTATGGGGGAGGGACGAAGCGCGTTCCGGGAGAGGCGAAGTTCTTGAAGGCGGTGGATGTGCGGACGGGCAAGTTGGCGTTTGAGATACCGCGGATAGGCGGGGGAATCTTGGGAAGCGGGTTGTTGGCGACGGCGGGGGGGCTGTTGATTTATGGCGATGGGCGGGGTGCGTTTGTGGCGGCGGATTCGGCGTCGGGAAAATTGTTGTGGCACTTCAACACGGGGCAGAATTGGCGCGCCGGGCCGATGACGTATTTGGCGGATGGGAAGCAGTTCGTGGCGATCGCCGCCGGGAACACGATCATCTCCTTCGCCACACGCTAAACATTAAATTGGTGCCAAGCGCCTATTTAATGTTGGAAGGCTGACGGGAGCGGGGTTTTGCCCGGAAATGCCGGTTTTTGGTGCCGACTCCGGCGTTCGGTGTGAGAAATTTGGGCCCGAAAGATTAAATAGGCGCTTGGCACCAATTTAATGTTTGGGCCAGACGGTGCCTTGGTCTTTTTTGGCGATGTTCATCAGGCCGCGGTAGTTGAACTTCTGGACGCGCTGGCCACGGTAGGTCTCCGTGGTGTATATGTTGCCCTTCGAGTCCGTGGCGATCGAATGAACCGCGTAGAACTGGCCGGGCTGGCGGCCGCCGTCGCCGAAGGTCGTCAGCACTTCGAGCGTCTCGCGGAGGAGAACATGGATCTTCATGTTCGAGCCATCGGCAACATATAAATACTTCTGCCCGGGGTCGCGGGAAAGCGCTACGTCGAAGGCCGCGCCATCGCCAAGGGTCGGCTTGGCCACCCAACCCTCCCTTACGTACGTGCCATCGGTCTTGAAAGCCTGTATGCGGTTGTTGGTTCGGTCGCACACGTAGAGCAATCCATCGTTGGACAGAATGACGCCGTGGACGGGCGTGCGGAACTGCTTGGAAATTGGCGCCTCCGGATTGTAGGGGCCGAGGTCGGTATCGTCCGGCTTGTTGCCGTAGGCGCCCCAATGGCGCTTGTATTTCCCGGTGTCGGCATCGTAGACAATGACACGGCGGTTGCCATAACCGTCGGCGACATACAGCTCATTCGTTTTTGGATCGACGATGGACTTGGCGGGGAGACGGAGATTCTCAATGTCGTTCGACCCCTTGCTGGCAAAGGGTTTGCCAATGTTCATGAGGAACTTGCCGGACTGGGTGAACTTGAGCAGCATGGAATCGTGAACGGCGCCGGCGGCCGACATTTTGCTTTCATCATGGGCGAGCGCGGCGGGCAGTTTGCCACGGCCGTTGCCGCCGATCCAGACGTTGCCTTTGTGATCGACGTCGATGCCATGGTTGGAAGATGGCCACTCATAGGTCGGGCCATCGCTGCCGCCCCAACTGGCGATGAGGTCGCCCGCGGGGCTGAAGCCGAGGACGGGCGGGGCCGGAACGCAGCACTCGCTGGCTTTGGGCTTCCAGGTGGCATAGCGTTCCTTTTCTTCCAACGAACCCTGGCGATGGATGATCCATACGTTGTCTTTGGCATCGACGGCGACGCCAATCGTCGCGCCGAGAATCCAATGGTTCGGAAGGGGCTTCGGCCACATCGGGTCGACTTCGAAACGGGGCGCCTGCGTGCCCGCGGCTTCGACGGTCTCGCGCTGCTCCAAAAGATAGACAGCGCCGGCGACGGCGAGGAAGATCGCGAGAAACGCACCGGGCTTGGCGAACGAGCAACACATGGCTGTTTCCTCCAGGAAGAGTGTTCGCTATGATACACGAGATTGCGGTACCTCTTTGCGGCACTGGCGGGCGTGGTGATGTGGGCGCATGATGCGCCGGCGAACGTAACGGTGCAGATGCAGATGCGGGCCGAGGGCGGAGTGATGCGCGTGCTGGCGCGAATTCCGTTGGAAGCGGTACGGGATGTGGACTTTCCGGCAATCGCAGGCGGGTACATGGATTTGGAAGCGCTGCGGCCGCGGCTGGCGGGACTGGCGCAGATATGGGTGGCCGATAAAGTGATGCTGTTTGTTGACGGCGCGGCGGCGCCGCGCGGACAGGTGGCACGGACGCAGATAGCAATGGAATCCGACCGGTCCTTTGCGACGTTCGACGCGGCGGCGGCGCACCTGCGCAAGCCGCTGCCGGCGAACGAAGAAAAGCTGTTCTGGAAACAGGTGTTCTTCGACGTGGAGCTCTCCATACCGGTGGCGCACGCCGACGGCGCGTTCACACTGCGGCCGGACTTCGCGGATCTAGGGGAAAAAGTGCAGACCGTGGTCCACTACGATGGCGACACGTTTCTGGTGCCCGGTGAGCAGGGCGCGTTTCCACTGCGGCCGAATTGGGGGCAGGCGGCCTGGCTGTTTGTGAAGATGGGATTTGCGCACATTCTGGACGGCAAGGATCACTTGCTTTTTGTGTTTTGCCTGGTGATCCCGGTGCGAAAGTGGCGGCCGCTGGTGACGGTGGTGACGGCGTTCACGGTGGCGCATTCGGTGACGCTGGCGGCGTCGGCGTTGGGAATGGCGCCGGAGGGTCTGTGGTTCCCGCCTCTTGTAGAGACGGGGATCGCGGCGTCGATCGTGCTGTTGGCATTGGGCAACATACTGGGCTGGGCGGGGCATGGATCGTGGATGCTCGCGTTTGTTTTTGGGCTGGTGCATGGGTTTGGGTTTTCGTTCGCGTTGCGAGAATCTTTGCAATTCGCGGGCGGCCACCTGACGGCGGCGCTGTTGGCGTTCAATTTGGGCGTGGAGTTGGGGCAACTGGCGGCGCTGGCGGTGATGGCTCCGTTGTTAGCGTTGGCGTTTCGACGGGTGGAGGAGCGGCTCGGTGTGATTGTGCTGTCGGCGCTGGCGGGGCATACGGGCTGGCACTGGGTATGGGAGCGATCGGAAGTATTGGGGCGGTACTCGCTTCCGGCGCCGGAGTGGAGCCTGTTGCTGGTGCTGAAGGGGGTGCTGGCGGGCATGGCTTTGTGGGCCGTGTGGTGGTGGGGGAGAATGAGGCTATGAATCGAAGAACGTTCCTGGGGATGTGCGGCGCGGGGTTGCTGGCGGCGGAGGCGAAGAAGCCGAATCTGGTGCTGATCTATGCCGATGACATTGGCTACGGCGACCTGAGTTGCTACGGCGCGACGGCGGTGAAGACACCGAACCTGGACCGCATTGCGAAGCAGGGGCTGCGGTTCACCGATGCGCATTCTTCTTCGGCGACATGCACGCCAAGCCGGTATTCGATGATCACGGGTGAGTATGCCTGGCGGAGAAAGGGGACCGGCGTGTTGCCCGGCGATGCGCGCATGATTATTGAACCGGGACGGTTCACGCTGCCGGCGATGTTGAAGAAGGCCGGGTACACGACGGGCGTTGTGGGCAAATGGCACTTGGGTTTGGGCAGCGGAAATATTGACTGGAATGGCGAGATCAAACCGGGGCCGCTGGAAATTGGGTTCGACTCCGCGTTCCTGGTGCCCGCGACGGGCGACCGTGTGCCGTGCGTGTATGTGGAGGACCATCGCGTTGTGGGATTGGACCCGGCGGATCCGATCCGCGTGGACTACACGAAACCGATTGGCAATGAACCGACGGGGAAGAAGAACCCGGAACTGCTGAAGGTACACCCGAGCCACGGCCACGACATGGCGATTGTGAACGGCGTGAGCCGGATCGGCTACATGACGGGCGGGACGAAAGCGTTGTGGGTGGATGAGGACATGGCCGATGTGTTGACGGGCAAAGCGGTAACGTTCCTGGAGAAGAACAGGGCGAATCCGTTCTTCTTATTCTTTTCCACGCACGACATTCATGTGCCGCGCGTGCCGAACAGGCGCTTCGCCGGGAAGACGACAATGGGGCCGCGGGGCGATGCGATCGCCGAGTTGGATTGGAGCGTGGGCGAAGTACTGAAGAAGCTGGATGCGTTGGGGCTGGCCAAGAACACGATCGTCATGTTTTCGAGCGATAACGGACCGGTGGTGGACGACGGGTACAAGGACGACGCGGTGGAGAAACTGGGCGGGCACAAGCCGGCCGGGCCACACAGGGGCGGGAAGTACAGCAACTTTGAAGGCGGAACGCGAGTGCCATTGTTGTTGCGGTGGCCGGAGCGGGTGAAGCCGGCAGTGTCGGGAGCGCTGGTTGGGCAGCAGGATTTTCTGGCATCTTTCGCGCGGCTGGCGGGTGTTCCGCTGCCTGGCGATGCAGGGCCGGATTCGATGGATGTCTTGGACGCGCTGCTGGGGAAAGACAGGAAGGGCCGCGGGCACATTGTGGAACACGCGCGGGCATTGTCGTATCGGGAAGGCGACTGGAAAATGATTGAGCCGAGCAATGGGCCGAAGTTGAACGCGGCGACGAATACGGAACTGGGAAATGCTCCGGGAGCGCAACTATACAATGTGGCCACGGACCGCGGAGAGACTCAGGATGTGGCGGCGGCGAATGGGGAACGGGTGAGGGCTTTTCAAGAGGCGCTGAACAAGATTCGAACGAGCGGGAGGAGCCGTTAGTATGGACCGGCGTAGGTTCATGCGCGTGCTGGCGGCGGGCGCGGCGCCCGCCATGGGAGCTGCGCCCGAGGCGGGCTGGCGATACTACGGCGGCGACCAGGGGGCGACGCACTATTCACCGTTATCACAGATCACGGCGGCGAATGCGGGCAAACTGGAAGTGGCGTGGGTGCACCATAGCGCGGCGCCGAACTCGCGCTACCGGGGCAGCGTGGAGTGTACGCCGGTGGTGGTGGATGGTGTGATGTACATCATTGGGTCGGACCTGGTGGTGCAGGCGCTGGACGCGGCGACCGGCAAACTGCTGTGGACGCACACGCCGGCGAACGTGGCCGGGGGCGGACGCCGCGCGGCGGGGGCGTCGCGCGGGGTGACCTATTGGACCGATGGGAAGGCACGGCGCGTATTCGCGCCTATACAGAGCCGGATCTGGTGTTTGGACGCGGCGACGGGCAAGGTGGTGGAGGGCTTCGGCGAAGGCGGGGCGCTTGACGTGGAGAAAGACGTGGACCGGGATATGACCGGGCTGTCGCTTGGCTCCACGACGCCGGGCGCGATTTGCGGTGATGTGCTGGTGATCACGACTCGGACCGAGGAGGGCCCGCGGCCCGCGGCGCCGGGCCATATTCGCGGCTACGACGTGCGCACGGGCAAGCGGCGGTGGATTTTTCATACCATTCCGCATCCGGGCGAGTTCGGGTATGAAACCTGGTCGAAGGATTCGTGGAAGACCGCGGGCGGCGCGAATTGCTGGGGCGGGATGAGCGTGGATGAAAAGCGCGGGATGGTGTTTGTGGCCACGGGATCGCCGACTTTCGATTTCTACGGCGGCGACCGAGTGGGCGCAAACCTGTTCGGCAACTGCGTGCTCGCGCTGAACGCCAATACCGGCAAGCGGATCTGGCATTTCCAGACCGTACACCACGACGTGTGGGACTATGACATTCCGTGCCAGCCGGCGCTGGTGACCATTCGCCACAAGGGGCGATTGGTGGATGTGGTGGCGCAGGTATCGAAAACCGGGTGGGTATATCTGCTGGACCGGGTAACGGGAAAGCCGCTGTATCCGATTGAGGAACGGACTGTACCGCAATCGACAGTGCCCGGTGAGAAGACCTATCCGACACAGCCGTTCGTAACTGCGCCGCCGGCGTTTTCGCGGCAGGGCATTTCGGCGGACGACTTGACGCCGGCGGGCCGGGAAGCGGTGAAGGATTTTGCGTTTGGGCCAATGTTCACACCGCCCGGCTTTCAGGAGTTGGTGGTGATGCCCGGGTTTCATGGCGGCGGTTTGTGGGGCGGTGGAAGTTACGACCCGGCAACGGGAATGCTCTACGTGAGCCACAATGAGATTCCATGGAGCACGGCGCTGTTCGCCGCAAAGAAGGACGCGGGGTATCCGTACGAAATGAACGGGTACCACCGGAATGTGGACGCCGAAGGGTATCCGGTAATTCGTCCGCCATGGGGGCAGATTTCGGCTATCGATTTGCACGCCGCGAAGATCGTTTGGCAGACAGCGCATGGAGAGTTTAAGAAGCTGACGGCGCGGGGCGTGCCGCGGACGGGGACCTATATTCGAGGCGGCAACATTGCCACCAAGGGCGGCGTACTGTTCGCGGGCGGAACTTTGGATAGCGTGTTCCGGGCCTATGATTCGCGAACCGGAAAGGTGCTGTGGGAGAAGTACCTGGGTGGCGGGGCATTCGCGACGCCGAGCACGTACATGGCCGGCGGGCGGCAGTTTGTGGTGGTGCCGGTGAGTGATGATTTGAATCCGGAAGAGCCGAGCGAGGCGGGTCCTTACAAGACCGGCGACTTCGTCGCGTTCGCGTTGCCGCGATGAGGACGCTTCTGTTTGTCGCGGCCGCGGTGATGTGGGCGCAGGCGCCTCCGCCGGCCAAGGTGTTTGTACCCAAGCCGGCGCCGGAGCAGCCGGTTCCGTTCAGTCACAAAACCCATGTAGCGTCGGGAATGCAATGCCGCAACTGCCACGCGATGAAGCCGCCGGGCGACAGGGCGGGCATTCCCTCGGAAGCGCTGTGTATGGGGTGCCATAGTTCGATCAAGAGCGACGCCCCGGCGATTCAGAAGCTCTCCGGCTTCGCCAAGGAGAAGCGGCCGGTGCCATGGGTGCGCGTCTACAAGCTGCCAAAGACGGTCTATTTCTCCCATGAGGTGCATGTGCGGCAGGCGAAAGCGGAATGCGCGGTGTGCCACGGTCCTGTGGCGGAGCGGGAGGCGCTGGGGCAGGAAAAGTCGATTTACATGGCGGAATGCATGGCGTGCCACGATCAGCACAAGGCTTCGAACAAGTGTGATCTCTGTCACGATACGCACTAAACGGCCAAACTACGAAGAGTTTCGTTGACAACTACGAAGGTCTTCGTATATTGTTCTTGCATGAGCCGGATTCGTCCAACCGCGGGAGAGTGGGAAATACTGCAGGCGCTGTGGAAGCTGGGGCCGGCCACGGTGCGCGCGGTGCATGAAGAGATTGGGGCCGGGCACTACAACACCACCTTGAAGCTGATGCAGATATTGGCGGAAAAGGGGCTGGCGGCGCGGGACGAGGAGGCGCGGGCGCATGTGTACCGGGCGGCAGTGGAGCGAGAGGCGCTGCAGGCGGACGCCGTGGAGGATGTGCTGGAACGGGTATTCGGCGGATCGGCGGCGGAGTTGATGCAACGGGCGCTGTCGAGACGGAAGCCAAAGAAGGGCGAACTGAAAGAACTTCGGAAGATGATTGATGCCTGGGAGCGGGGGAAGGGATGACGCCGGAACTGGTGGGCGGCGCGGTGCTGGGTTCGTTCTGGTGGATAACGGCGGCGGCGTGTGTGCTGGCGGTGTGCTTGCGGTTGGGCGATGGGCTGCGGCCGGCGGCACGGTATGTGCTGGTTTTGGTGACGGCGGCGGCGGCGCCCCTGCTGTTAGCGGGGGCGAGTGTGGGCGCGGAGGGCGTGGGCTTTGGCGAGGCGTCCTGGGCGCGGCCGGCGGGCGTGTTGTGGATGTGGGGCGCGGGTTTGCTTTCGCTGCGGACGGTGGGCGGATGGTTGTATCTGCAGACGCTGATCGCGCGGGCGGAACGGATTCCCTGGCCGGGAATGGAGTTGCTGCGGGCGCGAATGGGGGTGGGCAGGGCGGTGGAGATGCGCACGGCGGCACGAGGGGATTCGCCGTTTACGGCACGCTGGCGCCGGCCGGTGATTGTGGTTCCGCTGGCGACGCTGGCCGGGCTGCCGGCCGGGCAACTGGAGGCAATCCTACTGCATGAACTGGCGTACATTCGCCGGCTGGACTATGTGTTTGAGTGGGTGCTGCAAGCGTTGGAAATGGTGTTTTTTTATCATCCGGCGATGTGGTGGATGACGGCCATGGCGAGGCAGGAACGGGAAAGGAGTTGTGACGATATGGCGATTGAAGCGGGAGCGAACCGGGCGGAATACGCCCGCGCGCTGGTTGCGCTGGAAGAGATGCGGGCGCCGGCGGCGGCGATGGGTTGGACGGGCGGCACGCTGCGCGGGAGGGTGGGCCGGCTGCTTGGCGCGCGGCCAAAGACGGCGGTATGGCCGGTGGTACTTTTGGCGGCGCTTGGGCTTGCCGGGCAGGGAACGTCCGCGTGGCAGAAGTGGGTGGACGAAGATGTGGTGCACATCATAGAGCCGGAGGAGAAGAAGGCTTATCTATCCTTGCGGGACGATGCAGAGCGCGAGGAGTTCGTGAAGCAGTTCTGGGCACGGCGCGACCCGACGCCGGGAACGGAGAGGAACGAGCGGAAAGAGGAGCACTACCGGCGCATCGCCTGGACGATGGACCGTTTTGGGGCGCAAGGCTGGAAAACGGAGAAGGGCAAAACATATATCGTTTTCGGGCCGCCCGACGAGATTGAGAGTCATCCGGCGCGGGGGTACGAGCAGTGGATGTATCACTACCTTGAGGGCCGCGGACGGAACGTGGTTTTCACCTTCGGCAAGCGCTGAAGGCGAGTAAGCTAGTAGTCATGGCCGAGCAAAGTTTCAAGAACCATACGAAGTGGGACCCGGTTTTTCACTTCTTCTTGATGCCAGTGGTGGTGGTCACAATTGTCTATTCCGTGAAGCACGCCTATGCGTATCCGAACGCGATGACACTATGGCTGGTTGTGCTTACTGTGGCGTTGTATGTGCTGGTGCTGCGGGCGCGCATGTACGCGCTGCGCGTGCAGGACCGGCTGATCCGGCTGGAGGAGCGATTGCGGATGGAACGGCTGCTGCCCGCCGAGTTGGCGGCGCGGCTGGATGAGTTGACGCTTGCGCAGTGGGTGGGGCTGCGCTTTGCTTCCGATGGAGAGTTGGCGACACTGGTGCGGCGAGCGTTGGACGAACGGTTGGACCAAAAGCGGATAAAGGCCGCGATTCAGAAATGGCGGCCGGACGAGACGCGTATATAGGCTCATAGTTAGGAAGCCGTTTGGTTTGGAAAAGCAGGGTGAGGATAATCTTGATCTCCTGCAGAGTATGGAGTTCTCGATTGTGGAGGCTCGCCGGATGATGCGCGCAATTACGGACTTTGACGTGAACGATGGGCTGGATGCGTTGACAAGGCACTACGCCGGTGAGGAAGCGGGGCGCGCGCCAGCGGCCAGGCCGGTTTCCGCTTCGCAAAAGGAGTTGGCGGACGCGGTGTTCGCGCTGCGGACGATTATGAAATCCGTCAAACGCTGGAGTAGCCGCGGCGGGAAGCACGGCTACCTTGCCTTCGTAAAGAACTGCCTGCCCCAACATTAAATTGGTGCCTGGCACCAATTTAATGTTAGATGCCTTCGCCGCGTTCGAAGCGGTCCTTGCGGCGGAGTACGCCCAGGTCTTCGAGGCGTTTGATGAGTACCTCCACCGCGTCTTCATCGCGTGAAGGCAGTTCCTTGGCGGGAACTTCCAGGAACCGGTTGACGGCGGCGAAGGATGCGGCGCGGTCGCGCTCGGCCGGGTCCGGCGAGGCGATGGAACAGATGGCGATCAGCCCGGCGTTGCTCAGCACTCGCGACAGCTCGGGGAGCAGGTGGCTTTCGCTATCGTCGGCAAGCACGTGTACCTGACAGCCAAGATCGAACAGGCGGCGCTCCAACAAATAGGCCACCGCGCGGCGGGCGGTGAGCCAAACCGTGGCCGGGTAGTGCCCGGCGCGGGCGAAGCGTTCCGCGTTCGTCAACTGCGTGCCGGCCGTCGATTCGGCGGATTCGCCGGTGAATTCCAGGTTGCGGAGCTGCAAAGGCTCCACTACGTCCGGCGTTGATTCTTCAATCATGCCGGCGGCAACGGTGAGGTTGCTGATGGGATCGATGAGAATGAACGCGCCCATGGCCCGGTTTTTGGTATAGGCGTCGAAGAACAGCGGGCGGCGCGTCTCCATGACGACGGCGGCGATTTCGTTCAACGCGAGCTGTTCGGCGGGGACGTTTTCCAGCGTGTTGATATCGACGCGATGACGGATGCGGCGGATTTCGGCCGGCACCGTCTGCGTGGCGTGTTTCAGCAGATACGTCCGATTGGGGCCGCCCGCTTCGTCCAGCATCCAGACGAGCTTGGCCGCGAAGCGCCGAGACACATGCGGCACGTGGTTCGGGTCCACCAGCATGTCGCCGCGGCTCAGGTCGATTTCGTCTTCCAGCACGACGGTGATCGACATGGGCGGAAAGGCTTCGGCGATGGGACCGTCGAACGAGGGAATCTCTTTGACACGGGTAACACGGCCCGCGGGCAGCGACATCACCTCATCGCCGGGCTTCAGCACGCCGGAGGCAAGCTGGCCCGCGAAACCGCGGAAATCCAGGTTCGGGCGAATGACGTATTGAACCGGGAAACGGAGTTCGGTGAAGTTGCGGTCCTCGGCGACGGGCACCGATTCGAGGTGTTCCAGCAGCGGCGTGCCGTTGTACCAGGGCGTGCGCGGACTGGCCTCGACGATGTTGTCGCCATCGAGCGCGGAGATGGGGAAGAACGAGAGGTTCTTCAGGCCGATTTCCTTGGCATAGGCGGAGAAATCCGCGCGGATCTGATTGAAAACGGTCTCGCTGAAATCGACCAGGTCCATTTTGTTGACGGCGACGGCGATATAGGGAATGCCAAGCAGCGAGGCGATATAGGCGTGCCGGCGCGACTGGGGAAGAACGCCCTTGCGCGCGTCGATCAACACGATGGCGAGGTCCGCCGTGGAGGCGCCGGTGGCCATGTTGCGCGTGTACTGTTCGTGGCCAGGTGTGTCGGCGATGATGAACTTGCGCTTGGGCGTGGCGAAGTAGCGATAAGCCACGTCGATGGTGATGCCCTGTTCCCGTTCCGCGCGCAGGCCGTCGGTTAGCAAAGAGAAATCGATGGGGCCGGTGGAGCGATTGAGCGTCGATTTCTGAATGGACGCCATCTGGTCTTCGTAGACACCCTTGGCCTCAAAAAGCAGACGGCCGATGAGCGTGGACTTGCCGTCGTCCACGCTGCCGGCAGTGGAGAAGCGGAGCAGTTGCGATTCCGACATGACCTAGAAATATCCCTCGCGCTTTTTGATTTCCATGGAGCCTTCCTGGTCGTGGTCGATGATCCGGTTCTCGCGCTCGGAGCGGCGGAACTGCACAAGTTCGTTGATGATTTCGGGCATGGTGGCTGCTTCGCTGCGGATGGCGCCGGTGCAATACGTGCAGCCCAGCGAGCGCATTCGGCTCATCACCATTTGCGGCTTTTCGCCAGGGTTCAGCGGCATGTTGTGTTCCAGCGGGATCAACTGATTGCCGCGCACCACCATCTCCCGTTCCTTGGCGTAATAGAGCGGAACGATGGGAATATTTTCGAGTTCGATATACGACCAGACGTCCATCTCCGTCCAGTTCGACAGCGGGAAAACGCGGATCGATTCGCCTTTTTCCACCTTGCTGTTATAGAGGCTCCAGAGTTCGGGCCGCTGCGTCTTGGGATCCCACTGGCCGAACTTGTCGCGGAAGGAGAAGACGCGCTCCTTGGCGCGGGACTTCTCTTCGTCGCGGCGCGCACCGCCGAAAGCCGCGTCGTAGCCGCCCTCTTCCAGCGCGTCCAGCAGCGCTCGCGTCTTCAGCAGCGCGCAGCATTTGCTGGTGCCGAGTTTGAAGGGATTGGCCCCTTCGTCGATCGCTTTCCGGTTGGTGTGGACAATCAACTCCGCTCCCAAATCCCGGGCGAACTGATCGCGGAATTCGATCATCTCCTGGAACTTGTAAGTGGTGTCAACGTGCAACAACGGGAAGGGCAGTTTGCCGGGGAAGAAAGCCTTCTGCGCGAGCCGGACCATAACCGATGAGTCCTTGCCGATGGAGTAGAGCATCACCGGCTTGGCAAATTCGGCGACGACTTCTCGCATAATATGTATGCTTTCGGCTTCCAGCGCGCGAAGATGGCTGAGAGTACGCGAATCCATGTTTCTATTCCAAAGTAGCAAGCTAATCGCCCTATTGTCCATGGGGATTATCGTATTTGGGCAGGATACGGCCGCCGGCTTTTTCCAGCATCGGGTGTCGTCAACGCGCAGTCCGGCGCCGGAGCCGGGGGCGGAGACGGTGGAACTGCGGCGGCTGGCGGCGACGCGCCAGGAGTGGGAGCGCGTGAAGCGGCCGGAGGTGCTGACGGCGTGGAAACAGATTCTGGGCAAGCTGGAGCCGGCGGGGGAGGACCGGCGGTGGTTCCACGATGTGCCGTTGATGCGGGAGATTTCGCGAGTGGAGTTGCCGGGGTATACACGGATACAGATTGAACTGGCGCTGGAGAAAGACTTCTGGCAGCCGTCGCTATTGCTACTGCCGAAAAAGGGCCGCGGGCCGTTTCCGGCGGTGATTGCGTGGACATCGACCACGCCGGATTGGCAGGAGCCGGAAAAATGGTGGGGCGCGTGGCTGGCCGAACGTGGCTTTGTGGTGTTGACCGGGTGGAGCCACATACGCAATTATCGGGACGGATCGAGCTACAGTAAGCAGGCGGCGGAGAAAGTCTACGAGCGGTTCGGGCGGTGGGCGGGGCTGAGCCGGATGGTGTGGGATGTGCGGCAGCAGGCGGCGTATTTGCGGTCGCGCGTGGAGGTGGACGGGCGGCGCATCGGGTTCATGGGCTTTTCGCTCAGTGCGAAGACGGCGGTGTATGTGGGGGCGTTTGCGCCGGAGATTGCCGCGGTGGTGTCGATTGATCCGCACATAGCGCTGAACGGGGCCACCAACTACTACGCGCCGTGGTACATGGACTGGACGCGGACCTTCGCCGACATCGACACGCCACAGAAGACGGTGCTGAGTTTGCTGAACCCGGATGCGGGCCGCGCCGGGCTGGAGCATGACCATCACGAATTGCTGGCGCTGGCGGCGCCGAAGCCTTTTTTGCTGATTGGCGGCGCGGGCGACCGTGTGGACAACGGTGGTGATTCGGACGACCAGCAGAGCTGGGGCTACGTGAACCGCGCGCATGAGATTTACCGGCTGCTGGGCGTGCCGGACCGGCTGCGCTTTGCATTGACGAAAGACGGCCATCACGCGACGGGGCCGGCGATTGATGACGCATGGCGCGAGTGGCTGATGCGGTGGCTGGGCCGGTAGATGGTCATCCTGCCCTAAACTGAATCTATGCGACTGCTTTGGACTTTGCTTGCGGCGACGCTGGCGCTGGGCGCCCAGGAAGCTATTACGGGTGAGAACATCCGCGCCCACATTCGCTTCCTGGCGAGCGATCTGCTGGAGGGCCGCGGCGTGGGCACGCGGGGCGGGGAACTAGCCACGAACTATATCGCCTCTCAATTGGCCATTGCGGGCGCGAAGCCGGCCGGGGAGAACGGTACGTATTTCCAGAAGGTGGAACTGGTGGGCGTGGAGCCGCAAACGACCTCGCGGCTGGGCGCGGCGGCCAATGGGAAGTCGGTGCAGTTTGACTGGGCCACCGGTTTTGTGGGCAATACGATGCAGCAGAAATCGCGGGCCGAGTTTGACGCGGAGGCTGTCTTTGTTGGCCACGGCATCACGGCGCCGGAGTTTGATTGGAACGATTACAAGGGCGCGGACCTAAAGGGAAAAGTGGCCGTGCTATTCACCAATGAGCCGCCAAGTGAAGACGCGAAATTTTTCGGCGGCCGCGCGCTCACCTATTACGGACGGTGGACGTACAAGTACGAAGAGGTGTTTCGGCAGGGGGCGGTTGCGTGTGTGCTGATCCACACGACGCCCACGGCCGGCTACGGCTGGGAAGTGGTGAAGAGTTCGTGGGGGAAAGAAGACCCGCAGGTGAAGTTGGCGCCGGGCGGGAATGCGCTGGCGTTTGCCGGCTGGGTCTCGCGCGCGGCGGGCGAACAGTTGCTGGCGCTGGCGGGGCACACGGTGGACGATCTGCTGAAGAAAGCTGATACGCGCGGGTTCCAGCCGATTCCGCTTGGCATTCGGATTCGCGGCGCGGTGGACACCAAGGTCCGGCCGATCCAGGCGGCGAACGTGGCGGCGATTATACCGGGCAGTGACCCGGTGCTGAGCAAAGAAGCTGTCGTCTTCAGCGCGCATTGGGACCACCTGGGCATTGGCGACCCCGTGAATGGCGACAAGATTTATAACGGCGCCGTGGACAACGCCAGCGGCTGCGCGGTGCTGATTGAAATTGCCCGCACGTGGGCCGGGCTGCGGAACCGGCCGAAGCGGTCGGCTGTTTTTGTGGCGGTGACGGCGGAGGAAAGCGGCCTGCGCGGCGCGGAGGTGTACGCGGCGCACCCAGTGATACCCGTGGGCAAGACGGCGCTCAATTTGAACTTCGATTCCTTCTTCCCGTTCGGCCGCGTGAAGGACGTGGTGGTGAACGGCGCGGAACGCACGTCGGTGTACCCGATTGTGCAGCAGGTGGCGCGCCGGTTCAGCCTAGCCATCAAGCCCGACCCGCGGCCCGAGCAGGGGCACTATTACCGCTCCGACCACTTTGCCTTCGCCCGCGCCGGGGTGCCGGCCTTTTCCATCAACATGGGGGACGAATACATCGGCAAGGACGAAACGGCCGGCGCGCAACTGGCGTTTGAATATAACGCCAAGAACTATCACCAGCCGAGCGATGAGTACAAAGAAAGCTGGGATATGGGCGGTCCGGAGCAGATGGCGCGGTTCGGTTTTACCATTGGCATGTACGTTGCCAACCAGCCGTCCATGCCCACCTGGCGCGCCGGGGACGAGTTCTTGCCGGCGCGGCAGAAGAGCCTAGGGCATTAGGGAACGCGCCTCCGCGCGCAGGCGGAGGCCGCCCTTGGGCCGCAACGTCAACAGCGGCGCCAACACCACCGGCGCCGCGTCCGCGCGCCGGAAGCGCCACTTCTGCGCCAGGGTGGCCAGTATTAACACGCCCTCCATCCACGCAAAGCGTTCGCCGATGCACAGGCGCGGGCCGCCGCCGAACGGGTAGTAGGCGAATTTGGGGCGCTCGCTGTCCTCCATACTCCAGCGTTCCGGACGGAACTCCTCCGGCGCCGGCCACCACTTCGCGGACCGGTGCATGGTGTAGGGGCTCAACAGCACGATGGACTTTCGCGGCAGGCGGTAGCCCCCGATCTCGATGTCCGCGGTGGCCATGCGCCCAATGGCCCAGGCGGGCGGATAGAGCCGCATGGTTTCACTGAACACTTGGCTGGTATAGGGCAAGCGTTGCACGTCGTAGAACGAGGGCGCGCGGCCTTGCAGCACGGTGTCGATTTCGTGGTGCATCTTCGCTTCGGCGGCGGGATTTTCAGCCAGCAGATACCAGGCCCAGGTAAGGGCGGTGGCCGTGGTTTCGTGGCCGGCGATGAAGAGCGTCAGCGTCTCGTCGCGCACTTGCTGGTCGGTCATGCCCGTGTTGTCGCCTTCGGCGTCGCGCGCCAGCAGCAGCATGGATAGCAGGTCGCCTTTGTCCTCGCCGCTCCGGCGGCGCTCGTCGATGATGCGATAGATCGTTTGGTCCAGCGTTTCAGCGGCGTGTTGGAACCGGCGCATGAACGGCACGGGCAGCCGCAGCAGGTGCTGGGAGAACGGGAACATCAGCAGCGGCATCATCTCGATGAGCGCGTTCATGGATTCGCCCACGGTGGCCGCCTCGTGCTCCACCTCAGCGCTAAAGAGCGTGCGGCCGACAATGGCCAGAGTGAGCCGCATCATCTCCCGGTCCATGCCGGCCACGGCCCCATCGGTGAACCGGCCCTGCGCGCGGATGGCCAGCGCGGACATGTCGGCGGCGTAGCGGATGAGGCGGTCGCGGTGAAAGGCCGGCTGCACCAGCCGCCGCTGGCGCAGGTGGGCCGCGCCTTCGCTGGTCAACAGCCCTTCACCCAACAGCGCTTTGGCGCGCTGTAGAATGCGGCTCTTGATGAAGCAGGCGCTCTTGTTCACCAGCACCTCCTGCACCAGCTCCGGCGAGTTCAGGAAGTACATGTGCTGATGCGCGGCGCGGAAGTAGCACACGTCGCCGTATTCGGCGGCGCAGCGGGTGAGGAAGGCGAGCGGGTCGGAACGGAACGCAGAAAAACTGCCGCCGATGGAGAGTGTGCGCGGGCCCGGCGGTCGAACCAGTCGTGCCATTGTTAACGGATCAGCGTGGCGATGGCCTGTGCCTCCGCCGATTTACCTTCGCCCACGGGGCCTACTTTTTCCGCCGTCTTGAACTTTACCGACACCTGGTCCAACTCCATTTCCAGCAGGCGCGCGACGTTGGCGCGAATGGGTTCACGGAACTCCTTCAGCTTCGGCCGCTGCAGAATTACGGTGGTGTCCACGTTGGAGATGGTCCAGCCGCGCTCCCGCGCCAACGCGGCCGCATGGGCCAGGAAACGGTCGCTGGAGGCGCCTTTCCATTGCGGATCCGTGTCGGGAAAGTGCATGCCGATGTCGCCCAGGGCCAGCGCGCCCAGCAGCGCGTCGGTCAGGGCGTGGAGCAGGATATCGGCGTCGGAATGCCCGTCGAGTCCGAATTCGCAGGGCACGTGAATGCCGCCCAGAATCAGCGGGCGGCCTTCGGCGATGCGGTGGTTATCCCAGCCCAGCCCGGTGCGGATGGCGGTCATGCCTGCTGGCGCTCCTTCTCCTCCGCCAGGAAAAGTTTGGCCAGATAGAGGTCAGTGGGCTTGGTGATCTTGATATTGCGGTCGCTGCCTGGCACGACGTGGATGTTCACATTCTCCAGCCGTTCCACCAGGCTGGCTTCGTCGGTGCCCACAAAGCCATCGGCGGACGCTTTCTCGTACGCCTCGCGCAGAATAGCGAGCGTGAAGACCTGCGGCGTCTGCGCCATCACCAGGCGCTCGCGCGGAATCGTGGTTTCAATGCGATTGAGGTGGACGCGTTTCACCGTATCCACTGGAACAATGCCCAGGATCGCCGCCCCGCACGCGGCGGCTTCGTTGATGACACGTTCCACGCCGTCGAGATCGACGAACGGGCGCACTGCGTCGTGAACCGCTACCAGCGTGGTGCCGGCGTCCAAGTGCCCCAGTGCGTTTTCCACTGATTGCTGGCGAGACTCCCCGCCCACCACCAGCCGCACCGGCTTTGCCAGTTTTTCTTCGTCCAGCAGGTCCTGCACCCAGGCGATATCGTCGCCCCGCAGCGCGACTACAATTTCACCTACCGCCGCGCAACGGGCGAACTTCCGGATGGTGTGCAGCAGAATCGGAACGCCCTCCAACTGCAGGAACTGCTTCCTGCTTTGCGTGCCGGCGTCGGCATGCGTTTTGGCCATGCGGGTCCCAAGACCGGCGGCGGGTAAAATGACTGCGACTTTCATTATCGGGTGAGCCTAATACGCTATTGTAAGCCCGATTCAGTTGGACGCGGCGCGTTCGGCGGGCTTTTCCACGCTATGAATCCGTTCATCGTAGCGGCCGAAGATCATCTTGCCCGCGGTTGTTTGCAGCACGCTGGTCACGGTGATTTCAATGGTTTTTGAGATCTGTTTTTTCGCGTGATCAACCACCACCATCGTTCCGTCGTCCAGATAGGCGACGCCCTGGTTCAGTTCCTTGCCCTCTTTCAGAATGAAGACCTTCATCGTCTCACCGGGCAGCACAACGGGTTTCAGCGCATTGGCCAGTTCGTTGATGTTCAGCACCTCCACGCCGTGCAGCGTGGCCACCTTGTTCAGGTTGAAGTCGTTGGTGACCACCTTGCAGCTATACACCTTTGCCAGTTCGATCAGCTTCATGTCCACTTCGCGCACCTGCGGAAAATCGTCTTCCACGATGCGGACCTGCAGGTCCGGGTTCTTCTGAATCTTCTGCAGAATATCCAGGCCGCGGCGGCCGCGATTGCGCTTCATGGAATCGGCCGAATCGGCCACCAGTTGCAGTTCGCGCAGCACGAACTGGGGAATCACCAGCACGCCGTCCAGGAATCCGGTTTCGACGATATCGGCAATGCGCCCGTCGATGATAACGGAGGTGTCCAGGATCTTGAATGTCTGCTTGGCGGAGATTTCGCCGCCGAAGACGCCGCCCAGCGCCGCCAGGTTCAGCATGTCTCCTTTGTGCGCGCCGATCACCAGGCCGCAATACGTCATCCACATCAGGATGGCCAGTTCCAGGAAAGGAAGAGTGGCGCGATCTCCGGCGAGGGCTTTATCCAGAACGAGCGAAATGAGGTAAGCGCCTATAATGCCGAGCAAGCTTCCCAGAGCCGCGCCGATCAATCGTTTCAGGGTGATTTCCCGAATCCGGTGTTCGAAAAGCAGGATCACCGCGCACAGCACGGCCCCAACGCCCGCGGCGAAAACACCCTCCATCCCGAACGGTTTCAGGTACCAGGCGGACGCCACTAAGAGAAGAAAGAGCGTCGCCCGGAGTAGTAAAAAGTCCTTCATATGATCCTCCGGCGATGAGCGTACTTTACAACAGTCACCGGTGGAGAACAACGGTGCCGCTCGAAAAGCAAAAAGGCGATCCGCTGGGGATCGCCTTTTTTGCCGTATTTCTTGAAGCTTTGCTTTACAGCGCTTTTGCCAGCTCTTCAGCAAAGGCGCTGGTCGGCTGCGGCTTGTTGCTTTTGCGCTTCGCCGCCGGTGGACCGCCAGCAGCGTCGCGGGTTGGCCGCGGACGCTTGTTCCGGTCCCCGCCAGGGGGCCCAGTCATGGGTCCAGCGGCCCGGACAGGCGCTCCGCCTTTCGATTTCGGCGGCTGTGCGGGATTGGCACGAAGCATGCGATCTTCTAGAGGCGCGCGATCAAATCGGCGGATGATCGAATTCATCTCCTCCACGTTGGGAGCTTCGATAAATGCGAACCCTTTGGATTCTTGTGTTTCTGGGTTACGGATGACCTTGATGGAATCAGCCACGAGGTTCTCAGCAGAGAGCCAGGACTTGATGTCGTCAGCAGTCACCCAGGCAGGAAGGTTGCCAAGGAAAACGGTGTTACTCATTCGGTGGTGCGTGCCACTCCGTTGCGGTGGGATTATTCGAGGGGAATTCCTCGGGGAGCACTTCTATGCTATCACAAGGCTCCTTGCCTGCAAACACAAGACTTATGGAATTGCAAGAAAAAAGGCCGTTCCCTCGCCGGGAACGGCCCTTTTCTTGCCTTTGCAACAAATTTAGGCCAAAAATTCCACCGGACGCACGGTCAGAATGGCCGGGTTCGATTTCAGGTCCGCGTTCACCACTTCGTTCACCACGCCATCGATTTCGATGACCGCGATGGCCCGCACCGGCTGGCCGGCTTCGGTTGTTTCCTGGCGTCCCAACGAGAAGTTGGCAATATTGATACCGGCCTTCCCCAGAGCGTTGCCGACGTGTCCAATCACGCCTGGCACGTCGTTGTTCATCAGGTAGAGCAGATGGCCGCTCAGCGTCGCTTCGCAGTAAATACCGTCCACCATGATGAGCCGCGGCTTGTTGAGGATCACCGCGCCTTCCACCACTGTGGTGCCGGCATCGGTTTCCAGTTCCAGGCGGATCGAATCAATATGCCCGGTCCGCTTTTCGTGCTTTTCGGCGACGCTCAGCCCGCGTTCATTGGCGATCGGCATCGCGTTCACCAGATTCGCCCGCTGTTCGAGCGACCGGTTCAACACGCCAGCCATGCCCGCATTTCGCAGCAGCGTGGTGTTGAAGTCGGCAATGCGGCCTGAATAGGTGAGGTGGACGCCCTTCGGGTGACCGGCGGCGGCGAACGCGGCGAAGTTGCCCAGCCGCTCCGCCAGCGCGATGTACGGACCCACGGCCTTATACATATCCGGCGATAGCGCCGGCATGTTGACAGCGTTCAAGGCGACACCGTTGATGAGGTATTCCACCAACTGTTCGGCGATGCGCACGCCGACGATCTCCTGCGCTTCGTCGGTGGAGCCGCCAATGTGTGGCGTGGCCAATAGGTTCTCGCACGCCAGAATCGGGTCGTCCGCGGCCGGCGGTTCCTTTTCGAACACGTCCAGGCCGGCCCCGCCCACTTTTCCGCTGTTCATCGCCGCCGCCAGGTCGGCGGATTTGATCAGTTCCCCGCGGGCGCAGTTGATAATCCGCACGCCGGGTTTCATTTTCTCAAACGCGGCGGCATTCAACATCCCGTGCGTTTCCGGCGTCAGCGCCATGTGCAGCGAAATATAGTCGCTCTGGGCGTACAGCGCGTCCAGCGAAACCAATTCCACATTCAGGTCGGCGGCCGTCTGCGGGTTCACAAACGGATCGTGCGCGATCATGCGCATGTCGAACCCGGCGGCGCGTTTCACCACTTCCCGGCCGATGGAGCCCAGGCCCATCACGCCCAGCGTTTTGCCGCGCAGTTCATTGCCCTGAAACTTCTTCTTTTCCCATTTGCCGCTTTTGGTGGAGGCGCTGGCGGCCGGAATGGCGCGTGCCAACGACAACATCAGCCCAATCGTGTGTTCAGCCACCGAAATCGCGTTTCCGCCCGGCGTGTTCATCACCAGAACACCTGCCGCCGTCGACGCTTCCAGGTCCACGTTGTCCACGCCCACTCCGGCGCGTCCCACCACCTTCAGCTTCGGCGCCTTCGACAGCACGTCTTTGTTCACCTTCACCGCGCTGCGCACCAGCAACGCGTCGCAGTCGCCGAGGTGTTCGGCATACTCCTTCGGGTTGGAGACCACTACGTTCCATCCCGCCTGCGCGCGCAATAGCTCCAGACCGGCCGCTGCCAGTGGTTCCGCTACAAGAATCTTCATTTGCTTTGCTTCCGCTCCCGTTTAGTTACGCCTTTGCCGGCGGCATCGCCGCTTCGGCATATACTCGCTGCACCGCCGCCACGCCGGAGCCAAGTTCCACCTTGTGCCCATTGGCGTGCAGAATCAATTCCAGTGCCGCGATCACCGCAAACATATCGGCGAAATCAAAGTAGCCGAGATGCGCCATGCGGAAAATTTGACCCTTCATCGTTCCCTGTCCGTTGGCGATAATGGCGCCAAAGTTGGTGCGGAACCCTTTCACAATCACACCCGAATCCATCCCGGCCGGCGCCTTGATGGCCGTCACGGAGTTGCCCGGGCTATTTGGCGCGAACAGTTCCAGGCCCAATGCCGCCGCCGCCGCGCGCGTTGCCTTGGCCAGCAGTTGCGCGTTCTCAATCAGCTTCGGCATGCCCAGCGCCTTGATGTAATCCAGCGCCGCGTTCAGTGCGATGATGTGCGACGTGTTCGGTGTCCAACTGGACCCCTCCCCCTTGTCGATCATCTTCTTTTCCTTCTTCAGGTCGAAGTAAAAACGCGGGATCGTCGCCGTTTCATTGGCCTTCCAAGCCTTCGCGCTCACCGTTACAAACGCCAGGCCCGGCGGAATCATGAACGACTTCTGTGAACCGCCCACGCACAAATCAATGCCCCAGCCGTCGATATCGAGCGGCATGGTGCCGATGCCCGTAATCGCGTCCACGATAAACAGCGCGTCCGTCTTCTTCACCGCCGCCGCCATCGCTTCCACGTCGTGCATCGCGCCTGTCGAGGTTTCCGACGCCTGCACCATCACCGCCTTGGCATCCGGATTTTCCGCCAGCGCCGCCGCCACCCGGTCCGGCGTCACCACATCGCCGTACTCGGCCTTCAACACCACCGCGTTCAACGCATAGGCCTTGGCGATTTCCACAAACCGTTCGCCAAACTTTCCGGCGCAGCAGATGATCACCTTGTCGCCGCTCGAAAGGAAGTTCGATACCGACGCTTCCAAGCCGCCCGTTCCGCTGGCCACCAGAATGAATACGTCATTCTGGGTGCCCAGAACTTCCTTCAAAGAGGCCAGTGCCTGGCTCTGAATCTTCACAAAGTCCTGCGTGCGGTGGTGCACGTCGGATGCCATCATGGCCTGCAATGCGGGAGGAAAGAGGGGCGTCGGGCCCGGTGTCAGAAGGCGTTGCTTTTTAATGTGCATGGGAAAGGGAAACTGGGAACTGCGAGAGCGTACTAGTAGAATAACAAATCATGCCTCTACTCGATCAGATACAGAAGGATATGGTGGCCGCGATGAAGGCCAAGGATGAGGCCCGCCTCAGCGCCATTCGCATGTTGAAGGCCGCGCTGCAGAAGTTCCAGGTTGACAGCATGAAGCCGCTCGACGAGGCCGGCGAGATGCAGGTTTTAAACACCATCGCCAAGCAGCGCCGAGAGTCCATGGAGATGTTCCGCGCCAATGGACGCGCTGAACTGGCCGATAAAGAAGCCGCCGAACTCGCCCTGGTCGAGTCCTACCTGCCCGCCGCTCCTTCCGGCGAAGAAATAGCCGCCGCCATTGAAGCCGCCATCGCCGAAACCGGCATCACCGACAAGGCCAAGATGGGCCTGGTAATGAACGCCGCCAAGGCGAAACTCGCCGGAAAGCGCGTGGATGGCAAAGCGTTGAGCGACAAAGTGCGCGCCCGGCTCAGCTAGTACCCCAGCCGAGTTACGCCCTCTTTGCTGCCGTTCACAGTACCGTCGCGCAGCCATTCAAGCGACGCCCGGAACAGCAGCAGGTGGTTTTTTTCCCACAGCGCGTTGTGCGATGTGCAGGCCAAGTCTAAATATACCTTCCCTGCCGCGCCCCAATCGTCGTAAAGGGTCTTCACACCCGCCGGCGGCACCTGCTTGTCATGCGCCGCCGCCACCAGCAGCGCCGGCGTCTGGATCTTGTTGACGACACTTTCATTCCATCCCCACACCGTCACCAGCGGCGCCCGGCGCACGCCCGGCCCCCACGTGGCGCCCTGCGGGTCGCTCGCCAGCATCTCGGCCCATACGGTCTCCCGCGCCTTCGGATCCACCTGGTCCGGGCAGCCGATCTGCCGGTCCCAATTCGCGTCCAGATCGGCGCGCGATTGCAAACCAAACGCCGGGCCCTTCGCCGGAACCACCGCCGGAGCGGAAAGCGGCGCCCCGCGCCGGTACGCCGGCGCCAGTAGCACCAGCTTGTTCACCTTCTCCGGATGATGCGCCGCGTACCCGCCCGCCCGCGGCCCGCCCAGTGACCAGCCGATCAGGTCCACCTTCTCCGCCTTCGTCAAGCCGCGCACATAGTCCACCACTGCGCCAATATCGTGCCAATCGGAAGCGAGCGTCGTCATCTGCTGGCCATACGATGGCGCGCATTTGCTCTCCGCCAGGTTGCACGGATCATTCATCGCCAGCGGCCGTGTGGATCGCCCGTACCCGGTCATGTCCATCGAGAAAACGTCATACCCGGCGCGCGCCAGAAACGCCATCCAACTGTAGTCGGCGTAGGGCACATCGAAGGCGACCTCCGCCGGCGTCCCAGCGCCGTGGATGAACAGCACCGCCGGCGCGTTCCGCCGCCCCGCCTGCGTCACCTCTCGCACGTAAATCTGCGCCGTCTGCCCGGCAATTGCCGGAACCGCCGATTTCACGCTCACATAATGGTCCAGGCGCAGGATCCGGCCCCGGTCATCGGCCGTCAATATCGCGCTTAGCGCCAGCCCCAGCACAACCGCAATTCGCATCCAGACACTATACCGGAACGCGGAATTTCATTTGCGTAAATTCACGAAACTGTTATTCTGTCCATAACTGGGATTTTTGGACAGTCCAGGCTCCTGAATTGTCAAGCAAGTCCCGTTTCGACTCGATCAATCGGGGTCTCCGCTAGAGGGGGTTGTCGTTGGGGAAAGGGTCTCTCTAGCGGAGACGATCCCGTTGAAAGGTTATACGGACGAGTTTTCAATTCGTTCCGTTAATCTGTATTTTTATTCACGCGGTCGATCTCTTGGAACAAACGGTCGAACTCGGTGAATGGATCGCCGCCCCGTTGCGCCCAGCGCACGCGCCCCTTGGCGTCAATCAGAATCGTCGAGTGCAGTTCCAGCCGTTCAAAATCGTCATAGGACAGGAACCGCTTGGAGTTTTCGAAGCGCTCGTCGGAGAGCAGCCGGAACGGCAGTTCCTTTAGCCGGATGGAATCGGCGTTGTCCTCCGGCTTGTTGCTCGATATCGCCAATACCGCCACATTGCGCTTTTCAAAATCATCTTTCCGCTTGGCCACCGCTTGCAACTGTTCCAGGCAGTGCGCGCACTCCTGCCCCAGGTAGAAAATCAGCACCACGTTCCGCCCAGCGTATTCGGCCAGCGCCACCCGCTTCTTCTGCGGGTCCAACGCGTCCAATTTCGGCGCCGCGAACGGCATCCACTGGTCCGGCCCCATGCTGCTCAAAGTCGTCTTCTTGTAGTTTCGCTGCGGCCCCGGCGATTGATCGCTTGCTTGTCCCGCAAACGCGGGCGGCGTATCCGCGTCGCCCCATACATGCAGCAAGCGCGCCGAATACCCCGCCGCCTTGTCCTTTTCCCCCAACGCCGCGTGCGCCTCCGCCAGCCCCGCCAGCGCCCAACCGTTGTTCCGAACCAGCTCCAGCGATTTTCCATAGGCCACCGCCGCAAGCGTCGGGCTCTTCGCCGTCAAATACGCCCGGCCCAGGTCGTCGTAAATATTCGATGGATAAAACGGCGGGTCGTTCTGCTGCCGCAGCAACTCGCCCCATGCCTGCGCCGCCTCCCCCAGTTCCGTCAGCCCCTCCAGGGTCTTCCCCCCCGCCAGCAGCAGTTTCCCCTTCAATTCCCGCACCATCACCGGATGCCACGACTTCACATAGTAGTCGTTCTTCTTTTCCACCTCGTCCTTCAGCGCTTCCAGATCCGCCAGCCCTTTCCGCGCCTTCCCTGCGTCGCCCAGCGCCAGGTGCGCCAGCGCCTCCACATACGGCCGCTGCGTCTTGTTGCCCAACTTCTCCCCATCCCATTCGAACTGTTCCGCCTGCAGCAGTTCCTTCCAGCGGCCGAACCGCACATACGTGCGCAACAGAATAATCTGCGCCTCCATGTGCAGCGGGAACGCGTCGCTGCGCCGGTTCACTTTCTCCATTCGCGGCGCAGCCATCAGTTGCCGCCCCGCGCTCAGCGCGGCCTTCTCCATGCCCAGTTGCGCCTGGATGTAGGCCAGGTAGTTCTTGTTATGCGGGTAGTTCCAGTTTTCAAACGGGAACGTCTGCCGGTCCTGCATGTACTTCTTCTCCACCCGCGTCGCCGCGTCCATGGAGATTGCCGCCTCGTGCCACATCCCCGCGCCTGCGTACACATGCCCCGGCATATGCACCGCATGGCCAATGCCGGACGCCACCTCCCCGTACCGCCGGCAACTGACTAGCGCAAATTCCGGGTCCTTCCCGTCCCAATTGTGTATCCGGTAGTGGTGCGCCCCAGGGTGGTCCGGCGCCTTCGCCAGCACGTCGCGGATCAGCAGTTCCGTGCCCATCCGGTTCTCGCCCATCGTTTCCAGCGCCAGGAACGCCTTGGCTTCCAGGTCCTCCGGGAATCGCATCACCAGCCGCTCCAGTATCTGCCGGCCCCGGTTGTCTTCCCGCTTTTCCCCCACCTCCGGCAGCAGGCTGGCCGCGTCGGATTCAATATACATGCGCTCCCGCTCGCTCACGCCGCTTTTCCGCTTCACCGCCTCCTGCAGGAACTCTTTCGCCCGCGGTCCTCCCGATTGGCTCCGCGCCAGGCCCCACCACGCCATCGCGTTCTCCGGTTCCAACTGCAAACACCACCGGAACGACCGTTCCGCTTCGTAATACCAGAACGAGTGCAATAGCGCCACGCCCTGGTTGAACCATTTCTGCGTTTCCGCGTTCTTATGCGTAATCGGGAACGAGACCTGCCCGGCGCCGGCCATCTCCCACGGCTTCTGCCGCGGCCCTTCGTTGAAGCCTTCGCCCAAATGCGAGTGGCCCTGCCGGTACTTCGCCGGCTGTCCAACCGCGGTCAGACTCAACACCACTGGAAGAAGGAGCGCTAATCGCATATTCCTCCATCTTCCGCCGGATCGGCTAGAAAAGGAAATCGCGCGAACTGTTCCGCGCGGCCAGGCCCCGGTTCAAAAAGTTCACCATCGGACTCATCGCCTTCAGCCGCTTCACCACTTCCGGCAGGAACTTCGGCGTCAACGCAAGCCCCAGGTCCATGTCGGTTTTGTAGTAATACCACTGCTTCTTTTTGATCCACTCAATCGCCGGGTCCTCCGCCGAAAATCCCTTCGGCGGCCGCGCCAGCGAGTCGCCCTTCAACTCCCCGGCCAGCTTCGTCGCGTTCTTATCCGCGGCCAGCTTCCGGAACTCTTCGAAATTGCTGGCGATATGCTGCCGCAGCCGCAGCAGTTCCTCCGGCCCTGGCATGTACACCCCCGCCGCCAGCTCTATCTGTTCCGCGCCCACGCTGAAGTAATATCCCGCCGCCGCGTGCTTGTCCGCCCCTTGTTTGTGCAGGTTCGCCGCGATGTGCGTCTTGTACGGCGTCTTGTCGTTGCTGAAGCGCGTATCGCGGTAAATCCGATAGACCGCCTTCGCCGGCTCTGTCATATAATCCGGCGCGAATCCCGCCAGTTCCCCGTTCACTGCCTCCACCATCGCCACCATTGGCGCCTTCACGCAGCGCTCAAACGTCTCTTTCCGAGGCGTGAACCACTCCCGCGTGTTGTTCTTTTTCAGCTCCTGCAGGAACTGGAGACCTTCTTTGGGGAATCCGGCGAATCGAGCGGCCATATCGCACTAGGATGACGCAGTTGCCGACGCCATTGCATGTTCTTCCACAATCCGCCCGTCGAACAGACGGATGCTCCGCTCCGCGCACCGCGCGAACCGCGGGTCGTGCGTCACCATACAAATCGTCGCTCCGCCCGCGTGCAACTCTTCCAGTAGCGTCATCACCGCTTCCCCGTTCTGCGAATCCAAATTGCCCGTCGGCTCATCGGCCAGTAGCATCGACGGGCTTCCGCCCAACGCCCGCGCCACCGCCACGCGTTGCTGCTGTCCACCCGAAAGTTGCGAGGGGTAGTGCTTGGACCGGTGCGACATACCCACGCGCTCCAACGAGTCCAGCACCGCCTTCCGCCGTTCCGCCGATGGCATATTCCGGTACGTCAATGGCAGTTCGACATTCTCATACACCGTCAAATCGCCAATCAAATTGAACGCCTGGAAGATGAAACCGATCTCCCGGTTCCGGATTCGCGCCCGCTCGGCCGCTTTCAACGAAGCCACCGGCTGCCCGCGCAGCGTATACTCGCCGCCGGAGGGAGAATCGAGCAATCCCAGAATCGCCAGCAGTGTCGACTTCCCGCACCCCGAAGGTCCCGAAATCGATACATACTCGCCGCGCCGAATCTCCATGTGGATGTCGATCAGCGCGTGCGTCTCCACCTCGTCGGTCTGAAAAACCTTCTTCACGCCGCGCAAGCGGATTATTTCATCAGTCATAGTTGTACCTGCCGCACTGCCAGTTAGTTACGAATCTAACTACGTATCGGTTCCAGAAAAGTCACAAAATTTGCGCTCTGCGTTAGCCTAAAACAGATGACGTTTTCCCATGACGCCATGCACCACCTCCGGCAAGTGCCCGGTTTGCGAGTGCTTCCCGGCGCCGAACTCCGCCACCATACCCGTTTCCGCCTGGGCGGCCCCTGCTGGTTCCTGGCTGACGCCGAAACCCCGGAGGCCTTTCAACAGGCCTACATCACTCTCGCCGCCGCCGGCATTCCCTGGACCTCCATCGGCGCCGGAACCAATCTCATCGTCAACGACGCCGGCTATCCCGGCGCCATCCTCCGCTACTCCGCCTCCAGAATATTGGTGCCAGGCACCAATATTTTTGTGGACGCCGGCGCCGAACTGAACGCCCTAGTCGATACCGCCAACGCCCACGCGCTCGCCGGTCTTGAATCCATGGCCGGCATCCCCGGCTGGGTGGGCGCGGCCATCTATGGCAACGCCGGCGCCTATGGCCAGTCCATCCACCAGCGCGTTGAATCGGTCCGCTTCTTCGATGGCCGCGAACTCCGCCAATGGTCGAAAGCGGAGTGCGGCTTTCGCTATCGCCACTCCCGCTTCAAGGAGCACAAGGAGTATCAGATTCTCTCCGCTACCCTGCAACTCGAACCCGGCGACGCCGCCGCCCTCCAAGCCGTCTCCCAAAAAATCCGTGCCACCCGCGATGCCAAATTCCCACCCTCCATGGCCTGCGCCGGCAGCATTTTCAAGAACTTTCTCTACAAAGATCTCCCCGATCGGGCGCGTGCTGCCGTCCCGCCTGCCAAGGTAATCGAAGGCAAAGTCCCCGCCGGCTGGTTTCTGGAAGAGGTAGGCGCCAAGGGTCTGCAAGTCGGCGGCATCAAAGTCGCCGACTATCACGCCAACCTCATCTACAACACCGGCCACGGCACCACCGCCGACCTCCTCGCCCTCATCGCCGAACTAAAAACCCGTGCCTGGCACCAATTTAATCTTTCCATTGAGGAGGAGGTGCAGTACCTCGGGTTCGACACCGCCACCAGCCACGCATGATCGACATCATCATTCAAACCGCCGATCTCGGCGCCCTCTCCGTTCTTCTCGCCGCTGACCCTTCCCACGCCACCCACGGCCTCGTCCTGCTTGCTTCCCATCCCCCCGTCGCGCCGCAGGAAACGCTCCAACGCATGGCCGAACTGCTCCTTCTTGCCGGCGCCAACCCCAATCATCACGAAGCTCTCTACCACGCCTGCCAACACCCCCACCACGCCATCCTCGACGCCATCCTCGCCTCCCCCGCGCTCGAACCTCCCTGGCTCAGCCATTGCCTTCTTCGCAAGCTCGATTTCAACGACCTCTCCGGCCTCCAGAAAATGCTGCATGCCGGCGCCGATCCCAATCTCCGCTCCCGCCAGGGCGACCGCGAAATGAGTCTCCATCACGCCATTCGCCGCGGCCGCGACACCCCCACCCTCCATCTCCTCCTGCACCACGGCGCCCGCCCCGATATCATCAACATTCACAATCACACCGCCCGCCGCCAGGCCATCCGCTTTGGCCGCGCCGATCTTGGTGCCACCGCACCCGAAGCCACTCCCACCGACTACTGGCTCTATCAACTCTGGCACCAACCGGCCGCCACGCCTCCCCCCTCCCCGCTCACGCCGCAGGACCATCGCCTGCTTCCTGAAGCCGCCTGGATGCGGAACCACGCCGCTGTTTCAAACATGCTCCAGTCCGGTTTTCCCGTCCACGCGCAAACCCATAGCCAACTGGAGGCCATCGATTTCGCCGCCTATCACGGCGACGATGAGCTTGCCGAAATCCTCTTTGCACACGGAGCTGCCCGCGCCGAATTCGACGCTGCCAAACAATGGCTCGTCTCACCCCCTTGCTAACGGTCTCGTGCAGGACTACTGTGGGGCTGTCATGGCACGCGCATTGTTTTTCGCGATTCTTCTCGCGCTGCTCCTGGCGCTTCCCGCCAACGCGTTATAGCGCGTTTATTCAGAGCTCTTCTGTTCTCCGCGCAGACGCAACAGGTGCGCGGCCGCCGCCAGTCCCGACGCGGCCGCGCCTCCTATCCGCGGTCCCCCGAAAACGTCCCCGGCGAAGACAAGCGTTCCTACGGAATGGAATGGAACAGGCAGTTGCACCGCCGGTTCAGCGTACCTCCAGCGGTGCAGGTAGTATGAACGGACCCGCCCATCGAAATACGCACCCGCCGCCGCCAGAACCGCCTCTGCCGTTTCACTAGCGGACCGCTCCCAATACTCTTCGCTGAACTCCCGCGTCGCATGAATTGTCAAACACCCCGGCAGCCGCGAAACTCCCTTCGCGAAGTTGTCAGCCACCCATTGCAACGGGCCCCGTTCCGGCGCCGCGAAGCCGTCCGCTCCGGCGTGGGTCTGGCCATCAATTCTGGCCAATACCGTTATACACTTCCAGTAACTAGCGCCCTCCAGCAACGCCCAGTCGCCTTCGTTCAGCTCCACTTGCGACGCCGCCAGCAACTGCAATGACTGCGGCACCGGCGGAGTCAAAAGCAAACTCGCCGCGCGGAATTTCTCTCCGGAATCCGCAATCGCCTCCCACCCGCCGGCCGTTTGCCGCACGCGCGCTACTCTCTCCGAAAGCCGTACATCCAGGCCCTCCTGCATCGCCTCCGCAATGGAGCGCATTCCGCCAGGAACCCGGTATCTTTTCTCATTCCATGGAACAGCCTGCCCGGCCTCGATCCATGGCCGTGCCAACGTCGCGAAGGCCTCGTCGCGCAGCGTGAAGAACTGCGCGCCGTAGTCAAATCGCCCGTCGTCAAAGGTCCGCGTCGCCATCCGGCCGCCCGGCACCCGTCCCTTGTCCAGCACGGTTACGTGCCAACTTGCGTTGCGCAACGCGCCGGCCGCGGCCAACCCGCTCATGCCCGCTCCGACGATTAAACACGAATCGTCCATCTCCCACGTGATTCCGCCAGATTCCCGGCGATGCAAAAAATTTTACGCCAGTACTTTCCGCACCACTTCCCCCCGTATACCCGTGATCCGCTGGTTGAACCCTTGATAGAAATACGTGAGTTTCGTGTGGTCAAGCCCCAGCAGGTGCAGCAGCGTGGCGTGCAGGTCGGAAACATGCACCCGCTCTTCCACCGCCGCGAACCCCAGTTCGTCGGTCGCTCCAATCGCCTGCCCGCCCTTCACCCCCGCCCCAGCCAGCCACATCGAAAACCCGTGCCAGTCATGGTCCCGTCCCGGTTTGCCCACCCCTTCGCTTGTCGGCGTCCGGCCGAATTCGCCGCCCCACAGCAGCAGCGTTTCGTCCCACAAACCCGTCGCCTTCAGGTCTTCCATCAACGCCGCGATCGGCTTGTCCGTTTCACCGGCATGTAGCTTGTGGTTCGTAATGCAGTCATTGTGGCCGTCCCAGGTGTCTTCAATGTGCCCGCCGCCCGAATAGAGCTGCACAAACCGCACGCCCTTCTCCAGTAATCGCCGCGTCATCAGGCACTTTCTTCCGAAGTCCGCCGTCAAGCGATCGTCCAGTCCGTAACGCTCCCGTGTCGCCGCCGTCTCCCGCGATAGATCCACCACCGCCGCCGCTTCCATCTGCATCCGGTAGGCCAGTTCATACGATTGAATCCGCGCCGCCAGTTCCGTCTCCTCCGCCCGCGCCGCCAGGTGCTCCTCGTTTAACTGCTTCAGCAGATCCAATGATTGTCGCTGCGTCCGGTCGTCCACCCCCGCCGGCGGCTGCAGGTCCAATAGTGGCGCCGCCCCCGATCGGAACAACGTCCCCTGGTACGCCGCCGGCATATACCCGGCCGTCCAGTTCGAAGCGCTGCCAATGGGCCCGCCTCTGGGGTCGGTCATCACTACGAATGCAGGCAGGCTCTGGTTGTCGGTTCCCAATCCGTATGTCACCCACGCCCCAGCGCTCGGCTTGCCTAGAAAAATACTGCCCGTGTTCATTTGCAGGCACCCCGACGCGTGCGCCGCCGTGTCGGTGTACATGGAGCGAATCACGCACAAATCGTCGGCGAACTTCGACGTGTGCGGAAACAGATCGCTTATCAGCAGTCCGCTCTTCCCGCGCGGCTTGAACTCGAATGGCGACTGCATCAAATACCCCACCGGCCGCCCGTTGGACCCCACCGCCAGCGGCCCCTTGTACGCCTGCCCGTTGTACTTTGTCAGTTCCGGCTTGTAGTCAAACGTGTCCACTTGGCTCGGCGCGCCGTTCATAAACAGGAACACGGCCCGCTTCGCCTTCGCCGCGAAATGCGGCTTCTTCGGCGCCAGGATCGAATTGGCCGATACGCGCCCATCGCGCGTCAAAAGGTCCAACAGCGCCACCCCCGCAAAGCCCCCGCCCGTCTGCCAGATGAAATCCCGCCGTGTCTTTTTAATTCGCATACGCAAACTCGTTCAGATTCAAAATCACGCGGCACATCTCTTCCAAACTGCCCGTCCGCAAAAACCTCAACATCGCCTCCCGTTCCCCGGCCCGCGGCCGCCGCGCCAGCGCCAGCCGGTAGGCCCGCTCAATGCGCGCCGCGTCCCCTTGCGCTTCCCGCCGCAGCCGCTCGGCAAAGTACTTCGCCTGCCGGTTCATAAAGTCGCCATTGAACAGTTGCAGCGCCTGCGGCGCCACCGAAGTTGTCTGCCGTTTCGCCGCCGGACGCGCCGTGTCGCACAGGTCCAGCACCTCCAGCAGAGGCACCATCAACGACCGCTTGACGATGTAGTAAATCGCCCGCCGCGACGCCTTTTCTTCCTCAAACGGCTTCCATATCTTCCCCGGGTCGCTCGATCCCTCCAGCGCTTCCTTCTGCATCTTCGGGTAGACAAACTCCCCGTACATCGCCGGGTTCAATTTACCGCTCACCGCCAGCGCCGAATCCAAAATCGCCTCCGCCTCCAGCCGCCGGTACGGCATCCGCCACAGCAGCCGGTTCTCCGGGTCCGCCGCCGCGTAGGCCGCATTCCCCGTTCTCGCCATGCGATAGGTATTGCTCCCCAGAATCAGTGCGTGCAGCTTTTTCAAGGACCATCCGTTGTCCATAAACCATACCGCCAGCCAGTCAATCAATGCTTCGTGCGATGGCTTATCGCCCATCACGCCAAAGTCGTTCGCCGTTCTCACAATCCCTTCCCCGAAATGCCACTGCCACACGCGGTTCACAATCACCCGCGCCGTCAACGGATTCTCCCGCGACGCGATCCACCGCGCCAGCCCCAGCCGCCGCCCGCTCGTCCGCGTGCCGGCAAAGGCGAACGTGGGCTGCGTCTTTGCCAATACCGCGGGTACGGATGGTTCAACCTCCGGCCCCGGCGAAGTCGCCTTCCCGCGTATCAGGATATGGGTCGGCTTCACCGTTGCTGAACGCTCCTCCATGAAGTAGCCCCGCGGCAGGTCAGCAGTCTCCCGTTTCAGCCGCGCCACTTCTTCTTCCACGGGCAGCTTCCCCAGCGCTTCCGCCATCGCCTTGGCCTGCTCTTTGCTCAGCTTCTTCACATCCACGCCCGCCGCGGCCGCCCACTCCGCTTTGGCCGCTTCCCGTAACCCGGCTATCTTTTTCTCCCGCTCGTTGAACCGGTCAATCTCCGCCCAGGTCCCAATCGGCCGGTCAAGTTCGGTTCGCCCATTGCGCGGCCGTTCCAGCCCGTTGAACACAGCGATCATGCCGTAGTAGTCCTTGGTCGTCAGCGGCTCAAACTTGTGGTTGTGGCACCGCGCGCACGCCAGCGTCAGTCCCAGGAATCCCTGTGCTGTCGTGTTTAGAACGTCGTCCAGTTGGTCAAAGCGGTCCTCCGCCGGGTCGGCCGGTTCATCGTCCCACGGCCCCAGCCGCGCATAGCCCGTCGCCAGCAGCGTCTCCGCGTTCGCATCCGGCAGTTCATCGCCGGCTAACTGTTCCATCACAAACCGGTCAAACGGCTTATCGGAATTGAACGAGCGAATCACGTAGTCCCGGAACTTCCAGACCTGCGGCTTAATCTCATCCCGCTCGTACCCATTCGTGTCCCCATAGCGCACTACGTCCAGCCAGTGCCGCGCCCAGCGCTCGCCATACGAGCCCCGCGCCAGCAACTCCCGCGCCAGTTCCTCGAAATCCCCGCGAAACGCGTCCTGTTCGGCGATGGTCGGCGGCAGCCCGGTAATGTCCAAATACATCCGACGCAGCAGGTCGCCGTCCGTTGCCCGCGCCGCCGGACGCCAGCCCTTGGCTTCCAGTTTGGAAAGCACAAACGCGTCAATCGGATTCCGCACCCACGCCGCATCCCGCGTCGCCGGCACAGCCGGCTTCCCAGGCGCATGAAATGCCCAGTGCGCCAGCCGCGGATCGGCCTTGGCCGCCACCGTTTCGGCTTCTCCCGGCCACCGCGCGCCCTCGTCGATCCACTCTTTCAATAGCGCAATCTCCGCCGCGGTCAACCGGGGTCCCGCCGGTGGCATCACCAGTTTCGGATCCGTCCCGGAAACATAACGGATCAATAGACTATCGGCGCTCTTCCCCGGCACGACGGCCGGTATTCCGCTCTCCCCGCCACGCAGCATATCGGCTCGCCGGTCCAGCCGCAGGTGGCTCTTTTGCAGCCCCGCCCCGTGGCAGCCGAAACACTTCCGCGCCAGCAGCGGGCGCACATCCCGCTCGAAATCGGCGGCCAGGCCGGCAACAGAAATCAGCAGCATCCACCAATGGCGCATCGCAGTGAGTATATCCCGTCTGTCACCCTTCGCTCCCGTTTCTCGCTAACCGTTTAGGGGCCAGGCACCGCCACGTTTCCGCTGCCTGCCCAACCCTACATCAAAGGAGTGTGAATCCATGGAGCCGATGCCCGAACCCAATCCGTCCCCCCACCATGCTGTCCCAAATGCCCAATGCAGTGAAACTGATCGCCGGCGCCGCCGCCGGAGCCCTGAGTATCGGCGTCGCTGCCGTTGCTTTCGGCGCCTGGCCTTTTTGGTTGCAAGCCACCCTCTGGGCGGGCGCCTGCAGTTCCATCGGTTGGATCATCGGATTCCTGTTTGGAATCCCCCGTACGGAACCCACGGCTGCCACCGCCGTGGCCGCCGCGGCCGCCGCCGCGGCGCCCAACCCCGCCGCAGTGCCCAACCCCGCCATCCGCCTCTCCGTCAATACCAACCTGGAGCAGATCTCCGATTGGCTCACGAAGATCATCGTCGGCGTCACCCTCACCCAATGGAACGCCTTCATCACACAACTGGATTTCGCGTCCAAATTGATCGCCCTGTCCCTCGGCGGCGCACACATGCAGTCGTTCGCCTACGCGCTCATGGTTTACTTCGCCGCCACCGGCTTCCTCTCCAGCTACCTTCTGACGCGCGTCTTTCTCCAAGCCGTTCTTGGCGACGCCGCCGACGGAAACAACGGCAATTAACCCAGCCGGGGCGATTGGCTACCGCGCCACCGCCCCCACCACCATCTGCAGCGTCTTCCCCGTCGAATCCCCCACTGCCGTCGCCTTCCAATCCTTCCGCGACCCATCGTAGCTATACTTCACCGGCAGCCGCGTCAGCGCCGGGTCGTATTGCCCCTCCGTCCCGCCCATCTTATAAATCACCAGATCGAGCGATGGCACCACGTATATCGCATACCCGCCGGACCCGCCTTTCCAGAACGCATCCTTCGGCACGCCCTCCAAATGCCCGTCATCGTTCACGTTGAAATTGAACGAATGCGTGAAGTGCGGGTTATACGTTACGGACCGTCCGCACATCTTCACAAACGAGGCCGGCAGGATCTGCCGCTTCCCCCAGCGACCCTCTTTCAACATCAAATACCCGAACCGCAACATGTCCGTTGACCGCACCGCAATGCTCCCGCCCCCCGGCGTGTGGAACATCCGCCCGTCCCCGTCAATTCCGCTCTTCAACTTCGGCCGGTACATTGCGTACCCCCACGTGCCAAACCCCAGCGGCCCGGTCAACCGGCGCCGCATGTACTCCTCCATCTCCATGCCCATCATCCGCCGCACCAGAATCGCTGGAATGTGGCTCGATGACGTGGCATAGGAATAGCACTCCCCCGGCGCGCACCACAGAGTCTGCTTCAACGCAAACTCATCTGTCGTCGACCACGGCCCGTTGTCAATTGTCGGGTTCTCCCACGTCTGCTTCACGCCCTTTACATACACCGGATTCGTCCCGCGAATCCCCGCCGACATCGCCAACACCTGCCCCAGCGAGATCTCCGCCTTCCGCGCGTCATCCAGCGGAAAAACCTCCGGAGGCAGAAACTTCGGCGTGTATACCTTCTCGTCCAGTCCATTGGGGAACAACTCGGGCTTGTCCTGCATCATCATCCCCACCGCCACGCTCGTAAACGCCTTCCCGCACGAGGCCAACTCCGGCAGCGCCTCCCGGTTCCCCCGCCCAAAATACCTCTCGTACACCAAATGCCCGTGGCGCACCACCAGCAGCCCCCCGTGCTGCGACGTCTTCTCCACGTATGCGAACGCCTCGTCGAGCTTGGCCACCTCCATCCCGGCCGTCTTCCGGATCTGCGCGGAGTCCCGCAGCGTTCGCCAGCCTCCCTTCGCGTCCGGGGCGGGGAAGTAGTCCTCCCCCAGTCCGGCCACTCCTGTCATCAGCGCAACAGCGAAAATCCGTAAAGTCACGTGCGCCATCATACCAGTGTCTTCGCCCCGTCACCTACGCGCTTAGCTCGAAATCAGACAAAAATAGGCCCATATCCGGTTCACATACGTAACTCCAAGCGAACCCATGACTTAGCGTGAAACTTACCTTCCGTGTACTTGATATCGGACCACTCGAATCCTATATAAGCTGTTGAAACGAAGACAGTTGATTTCATCCAGCCTGGCTTGAAATTATGCTGGAACTCGGATTGAAAAAGGACTATCCTGTTGTCGGAAGCATAATCGGAAAGGGGTCCCATGGTACTTCCCAGTCTTTTTCGCCGACCCGCTGTCATACTAACCGCCGGCATCATTCTTCTTGGTTGTGTTGCGCTGCTCAGCGCCACAAAAGGCAAGTTCACCGCGGCCGATAAGGCCTTTTATTCGGACGACAAGACGTTAAACTTTGTCCGTCCCGGCTTGGTCGTCAAGATTCTGTCCGCGGAGATCGCCGCCGATGGCACCGCCAAGGCTCGGATTCAATTCACCGATCCGCGCGGCCTGCCGCTCGACCGGCTCGGCATCGAGACGCCCGGCGTCATCGGCGCCAGCGTCATCCTCGCCACCATTCCCAAAGGCGAAACCACCTACAAAGCCTACACCACGCGCGTGCAGACCAGTCCTATTACGCGCGTCTCGGCCACGCAGGCGGGCGCCGACACCGGCGGAACGTGGGTCAGAGGCGCCAATGGTGACTACACCTACACTTTCGGTACCAAGGCGCCCAGCGGCTACGACCGCGCGGCCACTCACGCCGTCTCCGTCTATGCCAATCGCAACTTGACGGAGTTTGAACTCGGCACCAACCTCGCCGACGCCACGCTCAACTTCGTTCCTGATGGCTCCAAAGTCACCGTAGTCCGGGACATCGTTCGCACCGCCACCTGCAACAAGTGCCACGACAAGCTCTCCGCCCACGGCACCACGGGCCGCTCCACCATGGAGAACTGCATCACCTGCCATCAGCCGCAGACGACCGACCCCGATACCGGCAATACCGTTGACATGGCTACCATGATCCACAAAATCCACACCGGCGCCGACCTGCCCAGCGTCCGGGCCGGCAAGCCCTACCAGATCATCGGTAACGCCCAGAGCATGCACGATTTCTCGGCCGTGAAGTTCCCGCCGAATCCGCGCAACTGCCAGGCATGTCACGAAGCCGATTCCGCCGCTGCGCAGAAGGACGCTTGGCTCGTTCCCAGCCGTCGCGCCTGCGGCTCCTGCCACGACAATGTCAACTTCGCCACCGGTGAGAATCACGCCAATCTCCCCCAGACCTCGGACAACCAGTGCTCCAGTTGCCACATCGTGGAAGGCGAACTTGAATTCGATATCTCCATCAAGGGTGCCCATACCATTGCCACTTCCTCGAAGGAACTTCCTGGAACGACGTTCGAAATTCTGGAAGTGAAAGACGGCGCCCCCGGTACAAAACCTGTCGTCACCTTTAGCCTCAAGGACAAAAAGGGCGCGCCGATTCTTCCCAGTGAGATGACACGTCTGGTGCTCGTTCTTGCCGGACCCACCACCGAATACGGTCCTGAGATCTCTGAAGACGTGAGAACAGCCCAGGGCAGCAACGGTGTCTATACCTGGACCTTTGCCGCGTCGGTCCCAGCCACCGCAAAGGGTTCCTATGCTGTCGGCATTGAAGGGTATCGCAATTTCACCATCCTGAAAGGCACAAAGAGGGAGCAGGTCGTTCGCGACGCCGGTACCAACAAGGTCATGACTTTCGCCGTCACCGATCCCCAACCGGTTCCCCGGCGGACCGTCGTCACTCTCGCCAAGTGCAACGAGTGCCACAGCAATCTGAGTCTCCATGGCGGCAACCGCAACACCATCGAACAGTGCGTTCTCTGCCATAACCCCACCGGCACCGACGCTGCTCGCCGCCCTGCCGCCCAGGGTCCGCCCGAATCCATCGACTTCCGGTCCATGATTCACAAGATCCACACTGGTCACGAACTCGGCGCCCCCTACTCCATCTACGGCTTCGGCGGAACCGCCATCCCGTTCGATCATGTCGGCTTCCCTGGCAAACGCAACAACTGCAACATGTGCCACGTCAACAACTCCCAGCAACTGCCGCTTCCGGCTACCAATACCAAGGTCCTCGATCCGCGCGGTCCCATCAGTCCGCTCGGCCCGGAGGCCGCCGCCTGCACCAGTTGCCACACGTCTGACTCCGCCAAGGCCCACGCGCAAGCCAACACCTCCGCTCTCGGTGAAAGCTGCGCTGCCTGCCACGGCCTCAATTCGGCGTTCTCGGTCAACAAGGTTCACGCTCAGTAACGCCTCCTCATCGAACCTTGCTGAACCGCCGGGGGGACCTTGCTACAAGTCCCCCCGGCTTTTCCGTGTCTCAACTGTCTTCTATACCAGACAATTTGTGGCCTATATTGTGTAAGCGCTGCTAACTTCAATTGTCACCCACACTTAGATGTACCCCATCACCTGGGTGTATCGAATACGGGCTAATTTGATCCGCTTTAAACCGTTGAAAAAAAACCAGTTGGCTGGACAAGAAAGAGGTGTGAATTGTCTGGAACGAGACGCGGATTTGGACTATTCTAGGGACGAAGGATCTTTTTGAAGGAGGGTCTAATGGGCATTCTTAACTTTTCCCGCCGTCCTGTTGTCATCTTAACTCTCGGCATTCTGCTGCTCGGTTGCGTTGGTTTGATCAGCGCCACCGGGGGCAAGTTCACTACAGCGGACAAGGCGTTCTATTCCGACGAAAAAACTATCAATTTCGTCCGGCCAGGCTTGGTTCTCAGAATTCTGTCGGCGGAGATTGCCGCTGATGGCACCGCCAAGGCTCGCGTCCGGTTCACCGATCCACGTGGTCTTCCGCTGGATCGCCTCGGCATCACCACGCCTGGAACTATCGGCGCCAGCTTTATCCTCGCCACCATTCCGAAAGGCGAGACGCTCTACCGTTCTTATACTACCCGTGTCCAGACTAGCCCCATCACTCGTGTCGCCGCCACTCAGGCCGGTGCCGACACCGGCGGCTCCTGGGCGCAGGTCGCTGACGGCGAATATGTCTACACCTTCGGCACCAAAGCCCCGGCCGGGTATGATCGTACCGCCACCCACACCGTCTCGGTCTATGCCAATCGCAATTTGACCGAGTTCGAACTGGGTATCAATTCGCTCGATGCCACCTACAGCTTCGTGCCCGATGGCTCTCCGGTCACCGTTACCCGCGACATCGTTCGCACCGCCACCTGCAATAAGTGCCACGATAAACTCGCCGCCCACGGCACCGGCGGCCGGTCCAGCATGGAAAACTGCATCACCTGCCATCAGCCCCAAACCACCGATCCTGACACTGGCAACACCGTCGACATGGCCACCATGATCCACCGCATCCACACGGGCGCGGAGCTTCCCAGCGTCGTCGCCGGCAAGCCCTACCAGATCATCGGCAACGCGCAGAGCATGCATGACTTCTCTAAAGTCCGCTTCCCCGCCGACGCCCGCAACTGCCAGGCCTGCCACGAAGACTCTTCCGCCGCCGCCCAGAAAGATGCTTGGCTCAAGCCCAGCCGCCGCGCTTGCGGCTCCTGTCATGACAACGTCAATTTCGCCACCGGCGAAAACCACGCCGACCTCCCGCAGGTTACCGACAATCAGTGCTCCACCTGCCATACGGTCCAGGGCGAACTCGAATTTGACCTTTCCATCAAGGGTGCCCACGTCATTCCCACCAAGTCGGCCGAAATGGCGGGTGTGAACTTCGAACTCATCAGCGTTGCTGACGGCGCCCCCGGCAAAGCACCCACAGTTACCTTCTCCATCAAGGACAAGACCGGCAAACCCATTCTCCCCTCGGAAATGACACGCCTCACTCTGCTCCTCAATGGCCCCAATACCGACTTCGGCGCTCAGTTCACCGAAGCTGCTCTCACCGCCCAGGGGAACAATGGCGTTTACTTCTGGACCTTTAGCCGCGCCCTCCCGGCCACCGCCAGCGGTTCGTATACCGTTGGTATTGAAGGCTACCGGAATACCACGCTTCTCAAAGGCACCAAGAAAGAAGTCGTCGCTCGCGATATCGGCCCCAATAAGACCCTCGCCTTTGCCGTCACGGACGCCAAGGCCGTCGCTCGTCGCACCGTAGTCTCTACCGCGAAATGCAACGCCTGCCACGGAACCCTAGGGCTCCACGGCGGAACTCGCAACGCAGTGGAAGATTGCGTCATGTGCCATAACCCGGCAAACACCGATGCCGCCCGCCGTCCGGCCACCGCCGGCGCCGCGCAAACCATCGACTTCCGGACCATGATTCACGGTATGCACGCCGCCGGCGCCAATGGCGAAACCTTCACCATCTGGGGCGGCAGCGCCAATAACTTCAACTTCGGCTACCCCGGACGCCTCACCACTTGCACCCAGTGCCACGTGAATAACTCCGAACAGTTGCCGCTTCCTGAAACCGCTGCTAAGGTCAACAATCCCCGCAGCTTCCTCGGCGTGATGGGTCCGGAAACCGCCTCCTGTCTCGCTTGCCACACATCCAAAGCAGCCGCCGCCCACGCCCAGGTCAACTCCTCCGCGCTCGGCGAAAGCTGCTCTACCTGCCACGGGCCGAATTCGGACTTCTCTGTCAATAAAGTCCACGCCCAGTAATCCACTCCCGCCAAACCGAAAAGGGGGCCTCGCCAGAGGCCCCCTTTTTCGTGTCCAGATATAATGAATACAATGCCTACCGATGGTCTGAACGAGACTACAGCCTCTCCCGATAACTCCCCCTCCAACTTCATCCGCGACATCATCATCCAGGACATCCAGAACGGAAAAAATGGCGGTCGCGTCCACACTCGGTTCCCTCCGGAACCCAATGGCTACCTCCACATCGGCCACGCCAAGTCCATCTGCCTCAATTTCGGACTCGCCAAGGAGTTCGGCGGCAAGTGCAATCTCCGCTTCGACGACACCAACCCCTCCAAAGAGGAAACCGAATACGTCGACAGCATCATCAACGACGTTCGCTGGCTCGGCTTCGACTGGGAAGACCGCCTCTTCTACGCCTCCGACTATTTCGAACAGCTCTTCCAGTGGGCCGTCCAGCTCATTAAACAGGGGCAGGCCTACGTCTGTGACCTCACTGCCGACCAGGTCCGCGAAACTCGCGGAACCACCACCGAACCCGGCACCGAAAGCCCGTACCGCAACCGCAGCGTCGAAGAAAACCTCGACCTCTTCCTCCGCATGCGCGCCGGTGAATTCCCCGACGGCTCCCGCACCCTCCGCTCCAAAATCGACATGGCCTCGCCCAACTTCAACATGCGCGACCCCGTCATGTATCGCATCCTCCGCGCCGAGCACCACCGTACTGGTAACGATTGGCTCATCTACCCGATGTACGATTACACCCATGGCGAATGTGACTCCATCGAAGGCATCACCCACTCCATCTGCACGCTTGAGTTCGAGGATCACCGCCCGCTCTACGACTGGTACGTCGAAAACCTCGGCATCCACCGCCCCCAGCAAATCGAGTTCGACCGGCTTAACCTCACCAACACCATGCTCAGTAAGCGCAAGCTCCTGCTGCTTGTGCAAAAAGGGTACGTTTCCGGCTGGGACGACCCCCGCATGCCAACCCTCTCCGGCATCCGCCGCCGTGGCTATACCCCGGAAGCCATCCGCAACTTCTGCGGCTCCATTGGTGTGTCAAAAACCAACGGCACCATCGAGTTCCAACTCCTCGAACACCACATCCGCGAAGACCTGAACAGACGCGCCGCCCGCGTGATGGCCGTTATCGATCCCATTAAGGTTGTCATCGACAACTACCCCGAAGGCCAGGTCGAACTGCTCGAAGCCGCCAACCATCCCGATAACCCCGAAATGGGCACCCGCCAAATCGAGTTCTCCAAGGTTATCTACATCGAACGCGACGACTTCCGCGAAGTCCCGCCGCCCAAGTACTACCGGCTATTCCCTGGCCAGGAGGTCCGCCTCCGCTACGCCTACTTCATCAAGTGTGTGAGCGTCGAAAAGGATGAAAACGGCGAGATCACCGTCGTTCATTGCACCTATGACCCCGCCAGCCGCGGCGGCAACTCACCCGACGGCCGCAAGGTGAAGTCGACCATTCATTGGGTCTCCGCCGAACACGCGATCACCTTTGAAGCCCGGCTCTACGAGAGCCTGCTCTTGGAAGACGCCCCGCAGTCCGACGACATCGCGACCCAACTCAATCCCAACTCGCTCATCGTCAAAGCCAACGCCAAGATCGAGCCAAGCGTGAAGGGCGCCGCGCCCAACACCCACTACCAGTTCGAGCGCGTCGGCTACTTCAACGTCGATCTCGATTCGACCAGCGACAAACTCGTCTGCAACCGAACCGTCCAACTGAAGGACACCTGGGCCAAAATCGACAAGAAATCGAAGTAATCCCTCCGGACGAAGCAGTCAACACCCCACACGCAGCAACCGTAGCGGGGACTTGCTTTAGCATGTCCCCGTGCTGCAAGTAGGGTGGCCCTCAGATCCCGGGAACATTCCCCGCTGCCGCCGTGTCCAACCAACAGAATGGACACGGCAGTTCTACGCCTGACCCGCGACCGCGACCCGCATCTACGGATACTCTCCGCCTGCCGCCGCGCTGCGGAAAACGACTCCCGCGTGCTCGAAACCCTCCCCGTCATTGCCAACGCGGCTTTCGTCCTCTCCGCCGCCCTTTTCCTCTTCTCCCTGCCGGATTACTACCCCGATATCTGGGCCCTGCTCGCCTTCGTCTTCTGGGGAAAGTACACGGCCGCCGTGATCACCGGTCTCGTTGTGGGCACCACCATCCATACTGCCCAACGCGCCCTCGCCGGGCGCCAACAGGCGCTGAGAAAGCAATCCGAGTCATTCGCTGATCGCCTCGCCGCCGCACTTGCCCCGGAAGTGGAGCCACCCGAATACACAGGCGCGCCCGTTCCCGTCAACATCCAGCAACTCATCCTCAACGCCTGCCGCCGCGTCGCCGCAACCGAAAGCCGGCATCTCCGCCGCCGTCTGAACAGCCTTGCCACCGTCGCCTCTGCCGCCCCGCTCTTCGGCTTCCTCGGAACCGCACTCGGCATCCTAAACTCCTTCCGCGGCATAGTCGGCGAGAAGAGCACCATCATGGCCGCCATCGCCTACTATCTCTCCGAAGCCCTCCTCCCCACCGCCTGGAGCCTCGCCCTCGCCATCCTCGCCCGCTCCGCGTACCACGCCCTCCAAAAACAACACAGGGCGCTCGAACTCCAAATGGAGTCCTGCGCCCTGTGTTTGGCGAACTCGAAGACTAGAACCGCAACGTCAACCCAAGCTGAAACTGCCGTTGATCCTGCTCCGCTCCATTGATCTCGCCAAACTGCGGCGAATTCCGGTTCCCGTTTGGATTCAGATAATGCGCCGTATTGGTCGAATTGAAAGCTTCAATTCGCAGCGCCAACTGCATCCGCTCTTTGATCTGGAAGTTCCGGTGCAGCGCCGCGTCGAAGCCGCCGAACCCAGGGCCTTGGATGATGTTCCGCCCCGCGTTCCCCAGCGTATTCTGCGTGGGAATCGTGAACGACGCCGGATCGAAATACTTCTGCCCCGGCCCCGTGTTGCCCAGTATCTTGATCGGCGCCACCAGGTTCGGGCGATCCGCGTTACCCGGTGCGTTCACAATACCAGCCACTGACGGCGAAAACCATGTCCCCGTCATCGCGCTGAACACGCCCTGCAGTTGCCAGCCTCCGGCCAGCCAACTCGCCGCCCCGGAAGTTGCCCACCGCTGACCCTTTCCAAACGGCAACGACCACATGTAGCTC
>JAEUQC010000164.1 GCA_016789905.1 Bryobacterales bacterium
CGCAAACAAGAAACCATCGATCCACGCAGTTTGGAGGCGGCCGCCTACGTCATACTTCTCACCACCACCACTGACGCTCAACTGCCGGCGACGCTGGTACTGGAGCTTTACCGGTTCCGATGGCAAATTGAGCTCCTTTTCAAGCGTTTAAAGGGAATTACCGGGCTTGGAACCTTGCCGGCAAAAGACATCGGGCTGGCCCGAAGTATGCTTTACGCCAAACTCCTGGCCGCCCTCGTCCTCGATCAACTCACCGAGCAATTCTTGGCTATTTCCCCCTGGGGCTACCCTGTACGTCAATAGAACCGCTTCTGTCTGGCGCATTCAATCAGCCCTTGCCGACGCCATTCGTTTCGCTGTCCTTGGCGCCTGCGGCGTTCAACAGTGGCTCTCGGCCACAAACGCCACGTGCCGCCACTTCTTCGACCCGCCACGAAAGCGCCGCAGTCAGACCGCCGCCGTCTTGCGTCATGCCCTTCCACCGAATCAGGTTCGTTAAGTTAGCGCCTATGCCTTCCATCCCCCCTTCCGCAGGTGTCGCGTCTCCAGGCACCGCGGCCATCGGCGCTCCGCCGTTCACCCGGATGCCCGCGGCAAAAACGCGGTCGGACCAACTCGCGCCTACCGTCAATCCCACAGAACCCGTCGTCGGCGTCGAACCCGTCAGCCGCGCCGGCCCCGCGTTCCCGTTCGACTTCACCACCATCACGCCCAGGGATGCCGCCCGCTCTACCGCCGGCAACATGGGGTCGAATTCCGGCTTAATTTGCGGCAGATAGCCGAAGCTCATATTCATCACATCCATGCCGTCCGCCGCCGCGTCGTCAATGGCCTTGGTCGCGATCGCCGTATTCGAAGAGCCCCCGTTGGGTCCCACAAAGACCCGGTAAATTCCAAGCCACGCTCCCGGCGCGGCGCCTTGAATCTCCGCGCGCGCGTTCTTTACCTTCAGCCCCGCCGCCGCCATCGCCACACCGGTGCCGTGGCCGGAATTATCCGCGAAGCTTTCAGCGAATCCAGCCATGGAGTCATAGGTACGGTACACAATCACTTTCCCGTTCAGCAGACTCCGAATCTCTTCGTTCGTCCCTTTCGGGTACCCCTCCGGCACCGGCATGTCGCTGGTCTGAAACCCGGGATGTTTCAAATCCAGACCGGAATCCAGAATGCCGATCTTCATTCCCTGCCCGGCCCGCTCTGTGCCTCCAACCTTCTCCCACGCCTGGTTAATCCGCAGCAGGTCCACCGCCCGGTCCAGTTCCGGATGGAGTTCATAAACTGGCCAAACTCGCCGCACGCCGGGCAGCGCGGCAAGTTCCGCCGCGCTCGCACCGGATTGCACAATCAACGCGTTCATTACTACTTCCACGGTGTCTTTCACCACCGCTCGGGCGCCCAGGCGCGCCCGCATCGCCGTCCGCGCCGCGGTCTGCGATTCCCGGACCCGCCGCGCACCGCGCGTTCGCTCCATCGGGGCCTCGTTCAACTCAACGACAAACCAATCCGGCACAATCTGGGCCGGCAGCGTTCCGCTCAGCGCCAGTAACAATAGAATCGCGACACTTCCCAGCCTCATAGCTTGTATTGTCGCTTACTGGACAGGCAGCGCGGATTGCTTCGATGTAACACCGCCCACGCGCAATACCAGCGGTTGAATCCCGGTTGGCGTATCCACCGCCACCGTCGCGTTGATCTGATAAAGACCCACGAACCCCGGCGCCAATCCACAGAACTGCACCTGCGCCGGCCGCCCGCCGATTGTTACTTCCGGCGAAACGCGGCACGCCGATAATGTCGACGTACTCGCCGGTTCGCCCGACGCGGGACGGTTCTCCACCGGACCAAGACCATTGGCATAAATCTGCGCCACGCCCCCGCGCCGCACCGCGTTCGCCGAGGTGATCAAGGCGAAACTTTGGTCCAACGCCGCCGCCAGCAGCCGGCCGGTGCCCGGATCGGTATATTCAAACGCCGCCGGTGAATAGTCACTTAGCGCCACCCGGACGGTGGCGGAGGAATGGTCGCCAATACTGACTTTCAAATCAGCCGACGGCTCCCCGGCCAGTTCCCACGGCACCTGCACGTTGATTTGGCCGGGGCTTACAAAGTGGATGCGCGCCGGATAACTCACCCGTTTTCCCGGAACGTCGAATCCGACGCTAACGCCGGCCAGCGATAGCGGCAAGTAGGTGGTGGAATAGACAAGTGTTGTATCCGCCAGCGCCGCGCCGAAGATGGAGATATACGATCCCGGCGCGACGCCGGTACCGAGTTGGCCGCTGGCGGCATTCACCACGCCACCGGTTTGAATCGCTGGCTGCTGAATCGCCCGGCCCACCCATTCCACTTTCAGCCCGCCGCCCTCCACACTGAACACCTGTTCCCCCAACGAGGGGCCGGCAAAGACCACCGCGTCGGCGATTCCCAACGCATCCGTCCGCGCCAGCGCCGTGTCGATTCTGCCGCCGCCCACTTCCGCGCGGAAACGGACCGTTACGCCAGCGGCAGGCGCACCCTGCTTATCGACAAACTTCACATTCAGCCGGCTTACTCGGCTATTGGCGAGCGCGGTGAAGCCATTCGATGTCAGCGGAAACGCATTGAACGCCGTGTTGTCGCCAATCAGATAGGAATACGGCACCCGCAACGGCGCGCCGCCGCCATCAACGGTAATCACGCCTTCATACCAGTTCGCCGCCGGTAGCGCTCCGGCCACACGCAGCGTGAGCGTCGCTACCTGGCCCGCGCCCACCGTCGCCGTCGCAGGTGTTACTGTCACGGTGACGCCGCTTGCCTTTACCGCTTCTTCAATGCCAAACCGAAGGTTTTGCGACGCGCCGGAGGTGTTCACAATCCGCACGGTGCTCGTCAACGGAAGCGCCGTCACCAAGCCGAAGGAGACCACGGCCGGCTCAGCGGCCGCCGTTGTCCGCAGCGCGTTATTCACGTCTAACTGCCCGGCGCCCATCCCGGATTGCAGCGCGCGAATCGGTTTGCCGTCATAGTCATAATCGCCAATGTTCGGCTCCGCCGAGTTCACCAGCGCCGACTTGATTTGCGCCGGTGTCAGGTTTCGATTGCGCTGTTTCACCAGTGCGGCGGCGCCCGCCACCAGCGGCGCGGAAAAGCTGGTGCCGTTGGCGCGTGTATAGCCGGAACGGTCGTAGAGATCTCCGTTCGGGTCGTATTTCTGGGTGGCCAGCAACAAATCGGCGCCCACCGCCACCAGTTCGGGCTTGATGGCGTTCAGGCCAGTGGATGGACCTTGTGAGGAGAAGACGGCAATCTCACCCGAGGGTTCCGTGACCGCCGTGATGGCCGGGTCCAGTGTTACCGGCGCGTCGGGATTCGTCGCCAGATACTGCTGCAATGCCAGTCCGTTGTCTTTGCCGATCAGTACCATCGGAATGCCGGTGGACTGCATACCGCTTTGGGCGAAGATGGAGTTCGAAGAAGGCTGGTAGACGATCACGCCCACCGCGCCAGCCTTCTGCGCGTTGTTTACCTTTACGGCAAAGGTACAATCCCCGCGGACAATGAGCGCAATCGCACCGGTCAGCGTGCCGTTCCCCAGCGCTGTGCAGGCCTTTCCGTCAGCTTCCAGCTTCGCCACATCGCGCAGCGGAGCGGTGAACGGTGCCTGCGGGCGGGGCCCGTCGCCAAAGTAGGCGTTGATACGGCTGAGGCTCGCCGGGCCACTTGGCACGCGCACGGATTGATAGAGGATGTGGCCGTTCACGGTGGCGCCCACCGTGATGGCATTCGGCGCCGTACCGGGCGAACTGATGGAATTCAGTGAAGGAATTTCGATCCCTTTTTCGCCTTCATTGCCGGCGCTGACAACGACGGTTAATCCGCGCCGGATCGCGTTTTCCACCGCCTCCACTTGCAGATCGCAGGCCGCGTTTCCCGTTTTATCACACGTCTGGCCGCGGTCATTCGGGCCCCACAAAGACGCGCCGCCCAGCGAAAGCGATGCGATGTCCATGCCGTCCAACAGTGCGGCTTCTAGCGCGGCGATGATCACGTCATCGAACGTCGTGTCGTTCACGCCGGGCGACCCGAATACTTTGTAGTTGCCCAGATAAGCCTTCGGCGCCACACCGGACATACGGCCCAGCGGACCATCCACAACGGCGCCTGCCGCCGCCATCGCCGCTGCCGTACCATGGCCGACGCGGTCGCGCGGGGAAGCGTCGTCCGGACGTGTATCGTCACTATAAGCGTAGATTAGGCGGTCCACAAAGCTACGCGCGGCGATCACTTTAGAGTTCGTGAAATCGCATTCCGCGCCGCTGCACTTAGGAAAACCGGCCGGCATGGAGAGCGAGGGGTCTTGCAAGGCCGGATGGGTGTGATCGATGCCGCTATCGACGATCGCGATGCGAATGCCGGCGCCGGCATTCGCCTGGCCTCCCACCTGGCTCCAGCCGGCGGTGGCGCGGATAACGTCATTGGCCTTGGCCATGTGCATTCGAACAGGGTGCAATTCGCGAACGTAGCGGACACCGGGCAGGGCGGCGAGCGCGTCAACGTCTTCGGCGCGCGCGGAGAGGAAGATCGCGTTGACCAGGGTTTCGGCGGAGCCATGTTCGCGCAGGCCGCGCCGCGCGAGTTCCGCGCGGACCGGGGCCTGCGATTGGCGAACCCGCTGGCGGTGCGTTCGGCCAGCGGCCCCCAAAATGGCATCGCGCGAGGGGACGGCGGCGGCGATGGGGGCCTGGTCCAAAACCACCGCATAGCGTCCATATGAGCCAGTGCCGCGCGGGCCAGGGGCGGGGGCGGCGTCTGGGTCGGGGGTGTTAGCACCTTGCGCGGAGCGGTCTTTGACGGTGCGATCAGGCCGCGGCCGCGCGCCCGTTTGCGCCAATAAAGGCAACGTTGCCAGTAGGATGTAGCCGAATAGTCTCAAAGGTCACCTCGCTTGCCGCGTCAGGGCGGCAATCAATATTATGGATTCCTTACATGCAATCGCGTTACCAGAAGGTTTAGGGGACTTCTTGCAACGCGCGCTTGTCGGGGCAATCACCGAAATATGCGCCGAAGATTTCGAAGCCAAGTCCGCTGTTCTCACCGAAAAACACATAGACTCGCTCTTCACAGCGGCTCCCGATCAGTTTCAACGATCGGGCCTCTTCTGTCGTCTTCAATAGGCGCATGGCTTCCACCAGCGCGTCGAGCTTCACTTTCTGTGCCGTTGTCAAGACTTCCCGATTCAGCGCAATCAGGCGCGCGGTATCCTCACCCATCTTCCGTCGCAAGGCTTCCACTTCCGCAAACCGCACGCCAAGAGCCATCTCATCGAGCGTTTCCTTCCGCGTTTCCTCTCGAATCTCCGCCACAACCTGTTTCATGCGCGAAATCTCCCCGCTGGAGTAGGTTCGAAGCTGGTTCTGCTGTACCTGTTCAAACTGATCGGCAGTAAGGCCAAGGTAGCCAACCGCTCTTGGAGACAGTCGCCCGCCAACCCCAGATTCTGGACCTTCATCTTCCGCCCGAAGTCCCCACTCCGGAATCTTGGTTACCACCGGGAAGAGCGTGCTGGTACAGGCCGGCTCGTCCCGTGCCCTGGTCGAATCGAGGCAATCCACGCCCGTCAAGCCGCTTGAACGCAACTCACCGGCTACTCGCGACTGCTCGATTACCTCATCGAATGCGCGCAGTTTGGCCAACTGTGCGTCGTTCAAAACAGCGCGCGTCGCCGCCTTCCGGCTTTCCTGCAGCGCCGTATACCCGCGGCGAATCGTCTCCCACTCGGCGTGCAGCCGCCCCAATTCCGCCGGTCGCAACGGACTGCGCGCCGTCTCGGCGAAAATCTCGGTTTCCAACTCCTCTCGCCGTTTTGCCAGCCTTCCAGTATCTGTCCAATAGGGCTGCGATGCGTCGTCCAGCCCAGCGGCCTGCGCGTCCGACAGCGCCAAATAGGTTCGCAAAAACGGCCAACGCTCGGGAATGGGAAAAATCCTGATCTGCGCCGGCGCCACGGCACCCAACGCAAATGCGCAAACCACCACCCATAGGCCTTGCAATTGTGTTACCATTGTTGTAGGAGATCCTTTCATGGCCAAACCTGCTTTTGCGGAAGGCGCCCAAGTAGAACATGGCAAGTTCGGGCTCGGAAGCGTGTTGAAGTGCTCCGAGGAGCATGTCGTTATTAACTTCGACGACCACGGTGAGAAGAAGTTCGTTCTCTCCATCGTAATCGCGAACCTGAAGAAGAGCGATCGCCAACCCCCTGCCGGCAAGAAAAAGACGACCCGCAAGAAGGCCGCCGCGCCTGCCGCCGCCGCCGTCTAGCCTACTTTCCTCGCTGCCGCCGAATTTTCCCGAGTAACCGCCGCGCCTCTTCCAACGAAGGGGCTGCGGCTAGTTCCGTTTCCGCCTCCGCGTGCCTACCCATTTGGTAGTAGGCCCGGCCGAGTTCGAATCGCGCCAATTCATACTTAACAAAACGCTTAACTGCGGGAACCAGCACCGCGACGGCGTCCGCCGCGCGGCCTTCCCGCATTAGAAACCGCCCCAGGTGATAGCGCGCTTCCGCCCCCCGGTCGCGATACAGCTCCACCGCCCGACGAAAGGCCCGTTCCGCTTCCACCGGCTTTCGCATGGCCTCTTCGGCGGAGCCGATTGCATCGTAAACGCGCCACGGATCCGGATCGCTGGCCGCCAAGGGGCCCAGAACGGCGCGCGCCGGCTCGTACAAATCCAGCGTAAACAGTGTCCTGCCAAGCAGATAGCAGCCATTCGGCTCTTTCGCGGCGCATGCCTTTTCCAGCAGCGGCCGGGCATCCGCAAACCGCCCTTGCTGCAAATGCGGCATCGCCGCCGCCACCTGCCACGCTAGCAGAATCCCAATCACTGGCCCTCTTCGATCAGCCCCGCTTCCCGCATCCTCTTCAAAAAATAGCCCTTAGCGTTGCGCGGATAGCCAAAGTCCCACCAGGGTTCCCCTCCGCCGCTCTCCCAAACGCGGACTTCCCGGTGTTCCAGCAGTTCCACAAACCGTTCGTCCGCTTCCGCCACACGATCCTCCAACCCCAACAGGGCAATCGCCCCGCGCAAGTCCAAATCGTGCCTATATTCAACTAAACCATAGGGATAGCCGCGCTCCACCTCGCCGACGAACTCATTCCAGCGCTGGACCAGCCCCTCACTGCCGGCTTCCACGATGTGCGCCGGATACCCGCTGTCTTCGAGGTAAACGATAATCTCTTCTTCGGTCACGCCAGGGAGACCTTGGGCTCCGGAGAGTACTCTATCAAAGCTTCGCGGCCGCTGTTGAGAATCGATAGACGGCCGGCTTCGACGACCAGTTCGTTGTAACGGCTGTTGGCCGGGGTGGCGAGGACGCCCTTTTCGTCAATTTCGGCGAGCAGCGCCTGGCGCGCGGCCAAATCCCCAGCCGAATCAACACGATAGATAGTCTTGACGAGGTATTCAACAGAACGCACGCCGTAGCCAACCGGCTCCAGGCCGGGGCCGCCCAGGTCGTTGTATTGAAAATAATCGGGGCTTGGCTCGGTGTGAAATGTGGCGCCGGGCGCGTCCGGCTTGCTGGAAAGGGTATAGCTGAGACCGCGGTACTGGTCGCTGTGGTCGAGCATGGCGCCGGTGCCACCGCCGCAATACAGCGTCATGCCTTGCGTATTCGGGCCCGGTCCTTCGTTGGGATAGCAGAGCGTGGTTTGCAGGTTCAGGACGGCGCCGTTGTCCCACTTCACCCGGGTGTCGCACCACAGATAGCCCTGTTTGCCGTTCGGATAGGTGTCAATAATGCCGTAATTTGACACCGAAACAGGCCTCAAAGCGGTAATAAAGTGCACCAAATCGACGTAATGGCAACCAATGTAGGTGAAGCAATCGGTGTTTTCCACCGTACACCAGTTCTGAAAGTTGCTTTCGCGGTAGTACCACTTTTCCATCAAACGGGCGGTTCCGAGCTTGAATTCGCCCAGCCGGCCGGCGCGGTAGAACTGGCGGGCCTTGTGCGAACGGTCATCAAAGCGCTTGTGGTATTCCACGCCGACGAACAGGCCGCGCTTGCGGGCCTCGCTTTCGATTTCGATGGACTCGCGCGCTGTTAACACCAATGGTTTCACACAGATAACGTGCTGGTTGTGGCGCAGCGCCTCCATGGTGGCCGGGAAGTGGAGTTGATCTGGCAGTGCGATTATAACCACCGAGCGCTCCGGCATTTCCGAGATAACCGCTTTATATAGTTCGGGTTGCGGGCCGCCTGCATAGGGCTCCGGGAACGCTTTGAAACTTTGGCCGGGGAACGCCTTCAATATTCCGGGCGCGGCGGCGAGCGCCTGCACGGTTTTAGCGTGCTGGGCGCAAACCGTGATCTCGCCAACCTCGCCATCGCGCTGCATCTTATAGAGAGCAGGGAGGATCTGATCATGCGTGATCATCCCACCGCCAACGACGAGGACGGGTTTCATACGGACAGCGCCTCAACGAAGGCCTCTTCAAACGCCGCCAGGCTTTCATCCACCGCTTCGGCGGAGATGTTCAACGGCGGGCAGACTTTGATGGTGCCGCCGCCGAAACCGACCGGCGAAAACAGCAAAACGCCTCGTTCGATGGACTTGCGGATGGCGTTCCAGGCCAGATCGGCGTCCGGTTCCGTGGTGCCGGGCTTGACACAGGCGATGCCGGCCACCAGGCCCTTGCCGTCCACCCAGCCGATTTGCGGGTACTTGGCCTGCATTGCGCGGAAGTAGGCCAGCATCCGGTCACCCTGAACGCGGGCGTTTTCGGTGAGATTTTCGGCGAGGATGAGTTCGAGCGACGCGGCGGCGGCGGCGACGCAAACGGGGTTACCGGTATGCGTGGAGGTCATGGAGCCGGCCGGGTGGAGGTCCATAATGTCGGGGCGGCCGATGACAGCGGCGATGGGCAGCGAACTGGAGATTCCTTTGCCCCAAGTGGTGAGGTCCGGCACAATGCCGTAGTGCTCAAAGCCCCAGAGCTTGCCGGTGCGGCCGAAGCCGGCCTGCACTTCATCGCAGGCGAGAAGGGCGCCGTGCTGCTTGCACCAGGCCTGCAACTGCCGCATGTATTCGACCGGCGCGAAGGAGGCGGAGCCGCCCTGATAGGTTTCCAGGATGACACCGGCGACATTGGCGGGGCTGACGCCTTTGGCGGCGAGCTGTTTTTCGAAGTACGCGAACGAGGTGTCGGGAGTGCGGAAGCCGTCGGGGAATTCGAGTTGAACAAAGCCGGCGTCGAGGTTGACGATCCACTCTTTCAGCGCGGGGATGCCGCCGGCTTGTTGCGAGCCCAGGGTGCGGCCGTGGAACGCTTTTTCAAAGCTGACGATCACGTTCTTATCGCGGCCGCCGGCCTTTACACCGTGGGTACGCATAAGCTTGATGGCGCATTCGACGGTTTCGGAGCCGGTGGTGAGGAGAAACACCTTTTTCAAAGGCGCGGGCATGAGATCGGCCAGGCGCTTGACGAAGTTGGCGCGAATCTCATTTGGGAAGCAGTAGTTGGTAAGCAGGCCATGGCCGGCCTGGCGCTGGATGGCATCGATGATCTCTTTGCGGCCGTGGCCTGCATTGGTGATGAGAACGCCGGAGGACCAATCGATCCAACGGTTGCCCCAACGGTCCCAAACGGAGAAGTTTTCGGCGCGGTCCCATACGACGGGGGGCTGGCCCTGCATGGCGACGGGCTCGTAGTCGTGAAGTTGCTGGAGGATGGGGAGCGATTCGGGGACGGGGAAATCAGTAACGATTTGGCGGAGGTCGGTTTGGACCCGTTTTACGGGGCGAGGGACGAGTTCGTAGGTTCTGGCCATGGGAACTACCATTGTCCGGCACGGCACATGAAACGCGCAATCGGCAAGGGGCGTCTTTTGTTACATGAGCGCAGCTACCACCGTTCGCATACAAGAGAGCTTTCTGGCACCGCTGGAAAAGCGGGCGCTGGTGTGGATCGCCGGGCGTCTGCCGAGAGCGGTCAACTCCGATCATTTGACGGTGCTGGGGCTAAGCGCGATGATCGCGGCGTCGGCCGCCTACTGGTATTCGAGCACGAATCCGATTGGACTGTGGATCGTGAATATCTGCCTGGTATTGAATTGGTTTGGGGACTCCCTGGACGGCACGGTGGCGCGGGTTCGCAACCGGCAGCGCCCGCGGTATGGTTACTATGTCGACCATGTGGTGGATGTCATCGCGATTTCGTTCCTGATGGGCGGGATGGCGTTAAGCGGTCACTTAGCGCCGGCAATTGCGGCGTTGTTTCTGGTGGGGTATCTGCTGTTGAGCGCCGAAGTGTTTCTGGCGACACACTCGTTGAACAAGTTCCAGATCAGCTATTTCAAGTTCGGGCCGACGGAGTTGCGCATCCTATTGATAATTGGGAACCTGTTTGTGTACTACATGGACCCGCGGATGCGGTGGTTCGGATCGGAATGGCAGCTCTATGACGCCGGATTCGCGGCGGGAGCGGCCGGGGTGCTACTGGTGTTTGCGATCACTGCTATCCGGCACACGGTCCAGTTGTACAATGAGGAGCGCCTGGATTGATCAAACGTTGGTTGCGGTTTAACGCGGTGGGCCTGGCGGGGATACTGGTGCAGTTGGCCGCGTTGACCTTGTTTTCGCAGTACATGCGCGTGCTATGGGCGACGTTTTTCGCGGTGGAAGTGGCGGTGCTGCACAACTTCTACTGGCATGAACGTTGGACGTGGGGGACGCTGGGCACGCCGGGGCTGGGCGGGCGGCTGTTGCGGTTTCACCTGGCCAACGGGCTCGTATCGATTGTGTCCAACTTAGTATGGATGCGGCTGCTTACCGGAACATTCGGGATGCACTATCTGCCGGCGAACCTGATCAGCATTGGCATTACGGCGGTGTTGAACTTTGGGTTGAGCGAGCGGTTCGTATTTCGCGGGATGCGGCAGTAGTGGCCCCATAGTTGGCTAATTGTGTAATTGGTCACGAGCATCCAGAATGCCAGATCACGCAGTAGGCGGGAATCAGATCACGGTGTCTTTCCCGTAAAAGCCGAAGCTCCCAAGTGGCCCGGAGGAGTCAAGGGCGCCAAGCATGACGAAATCTGCGGCGATTGGCGCAATCCTGCGTTATCCGTTACATGATTGGTCAGTCGATGAAACCGGCTCAGCATCCGACAAAACAAGGATCCATGAGCAGTACGTTCCTGTGGAAGAGTACGACTGATCGTCGCGGATCGCGCGATACACCCACCCGTCTACTCCACCCACTCCACATAAGAGGATTCCAACATGCCGCCGAGCACGCCGGCCGCGTCCTCTTCAACAGCTTGCAGCACTTTCTCCGCGAACGTTCGGTCATTGGAAAGGGTCACCGCGCTGACAAGAGCGCGGTTCAGAATATCGGCAGGCCCGATCTCCGCCACCGCCACGTTGTGACGGCTGCGAAGCCGGGCCTTAATACTGCGAATCACGTTGCGCCGGTCCTTCAGCGATTCGGCATGGTCAATGCGCAGTTCGAGATGAAGGACGCCGATAATCGGCATATTGCGGAATATTTAGTCGAGGCTGCGGGCAACCTGCTCGGTGGCGAAGGCTTCCAGAATGTCGCCCTTCTCCATGTCGTTGAATCCGTTGATGGAGATACCACACTCGAAACCAAACTTCACTTCGCTCACATCATCCTTGAATCGCTTCAAAGCGCTGATCCTGCCAGTGAAGATAACCTTGCCGTCGCGGTTGACGCGAACTTCGGCCGAACGGGGAATATTGCCGTCGAGCACGTAGCAACCAGCCACAGTTCCGACGCGAGAGATCCGGAAGATCTCCCGCACTTCGGCCTTGCCCTTGTACACCTCTTTGAAGACCGGGGCGAGCAGGCCCATCATGGCCTTTTTGATCTCGTCGGTCACCTCGTAGATGATCGAGTGCGGGCGAATGTCGATCTTTTCGCGCTCGGCGGCGGCCTGCGCGTTGCGGTCCGGCTTCACGTTGAAGCCGATGACAATGGCGTTGGACGCGGTGGCAAGCATCACGTCGGTTTCCGTGATGGCGCCGACACCGGTGAGCAGCACGCGGACGCGCACCTGGTCGGTGGACATCTTCTGCAACGTGTCGGACAGCACTTCGGCGCTGCCGCCCACGTCAGCCTTGATGATGAGATTGAGATCCTTGCTCTCGCCCTCCTTCATCTGCGTGTGGAGAGCTTCCAGCGTCATCCGCTTGTTCTTGGCCATCTGCACGTCACGCGAACGGGCCTCGCGGAACATGACAATCTGCTTGGCCTTGGCCGTGTCGGTGACCATCTGGAACGAATCGCCGACTTCCGGCAACATCTCCAGACCGAGCACTTCAACCGGGGTGGCCGGGCCGGCTTCGCGGATGGGGGCGCCCTGATCGTCGAACATGGCGCGCACCTTGCCGAACACGGAACCGCAGAGGAAAAACGCTCCCACTTTGAGCGTGCCGTTGCGCACCAGCACGGTGGCAACCGGGCCCCGGCCCTTGTCGAGTTTGGCTTCGAGCACGTTGCCGATAGCCGGACGGGTGGGGTTGGCCTTGAGCGCCTTGATGTCGGCGACCAGCAGAATCATTTCGAGCAGAAGATCCAGGTTCTGCTTCGCCTTGGCCGAGACGGGCACCATGACGGTGTCGCCACCCCAATCTTCGGCGAGCAATCCTTTATCGGACAACTGCTGCTTGATACGGTCGATCTGGGCGTCGGGTTTGTCGATTTTGTTAATGGCGACAATGATGGGAACACCGGCGGCCTTGGCGTGGTTAATGGCTTCCACGGTCTGCGGCATCACGCCGTCGTCGGCGGCGACGACCAGGATAACCACATCGGTGACTTTGGCGCCGCGGGCCCGCATGCGGGTAAAGGCTTCGTGACCCGGCGTATCGATAAAGACGATCTTCTTGTCGTGGATCGACACTTGATAGGCGCCGATGTGCTGGGTGATGCCGCCGGCTTCGCGCTCGGCCACACGGCCCTGACGAATGGCGTCGAGCAGCGATGTCTTACCGTGATCGACGTGGCCCATGATAGTGACTACTGGAGCACGAACGACCAGATCCTTCGGATCCTCTGCCAGTTCCACTTCCCAGGTCTGCTCATCTTCGTAGCTGACCTGCGCGGCGACGGCACCGAAATCGCGAGAAATATCTTCGGCGAGCTTTACATCGATGGTCTGATTGATGGTGGCAAAGAACTTACGGTCCACCAGTTTCTTAATAACGAGCGTGGTCTTGATGCCGAGCTTTTCTGCCAGTTCCTTGACAGTTATGCCTTCAGAAACCGTGATTTCCTTGCCCTTGGCGAGGAGAAGGTCGGTATTCTCCTTCTTCGCGTAGATGGGACGGAGCTTGCCTTCTTCGGCTTCCTTCACGCGGCCCTGGGGACGTTTGCGGGTGTCGACACGACGGCCGGGATCGACCGGGACGGGCATGGCCGACGGCTGCAGCATGTTCGCCGAAGTCGGGTGCATGGGACGGCCGCGATTGGGTCCGCCGGGTCCGCCGGGGCGGGGACCGAAAGAGGGCTGACCAGGACCACTGGGGCGGCCCGGAGAGGGCATGCCGGGGCGGGCGCCGCCGCCTTGACCGCCGCCCTGATAGATGGGGCGGCCGGGGGCCGGAGCGCCAGGGCGCGGGCCAGGGGCGCCGGGCCTGGGGCCTGGAGGGCCCTGCAACTGTTTCAGGCGGTCCACCATGTCCGGACGCGGAGGAACGACGGGACGCGCAGAGGGTTGACCAGCGAGTGGACGGCCGCCGCCCTGCGGGGGCGGCTGCGGGGGACGCGGCGCGGGAGCGCCGGGGCCGGCCGGACGAGCCTGCATGGGCGGACGGGGCGCGGCCGGGGTCGGCATGGGCCTAGGCGCGGGGGCACCGGGAGCGATGGAAGCGCTAGGAGCGGAGGCCGGAGGCGCACTAGGACCGGGTGTGCCGACGAAAACAGCAGGAGGCGCTATGGGCCGGCCCGGCCCGGGGCCTGGGGAGTGTTGCGCGGGAGGCGCCTGCGGCCGGGGAGCGCCGGGCATGCCCGTTCCCGGGGTGACGAGCGGTTGGCGGGGGCCGGAAAGAATCTGCCCTGGGCGCGGAGGCGAGACCGGTTGGGCCGGGCGGGCCGGAGGGACGGGCAAAGAAGGGACTTTGGGTGTCGGGGCCGGTTCTTGCGGTTTCGGCGGCGCGGCGACGGCGGGGCGGATCGGCGTACCGGTTGCCAAGGGCGGGCGCAACGGGGCGGTGGCTTTCACCGCGACAGGAGCGTCGGCGGCTTCTGCCACAGGTTCCGCAGGCTTCGCCGCTGGGGGCGCCACGGGTACGGCAACCGGCTGAGGCGGACGGACGGGCGCGGCCGGAGCGACGGGCAGTGCCGGGACAGGCGGGGCCAATGGCGGCGCGACAGGCGCGACGATCGGAGGCCGAATGGCGGCCGGGCGCGGAACCGGTTCAACGACCGGAGGAGGCGGAGGCGCCGTTTCCACATGCACCTCGTCGTCGTTTTCCCCGCCGCTGAGATCGGCGTGGGGATCGTCCTCTATCCGGTACCTGGCGACGCTTGGGTCGTTCTTCAGGTGGGTGCGGATTTGAAGAGCAAGATCGTCGTCGATCGAACTGGAATGGGTCTTCTTATCTTGAACGCCCAGCTTCGGGAGGGCGTCGATGATCGCGCTAGGCTTGACCTCGAGCTCCCTGGCCAGTTCGTTAATACGGATCTTACTCATAGATGGAGGAAAAATTAATACGCGGCGGTGGCGTCCCGGCCATTACGGCACATTGACGGTGACGCGAGCCGTTACTGCCCCTTCTGTCATGGTAACAGATTCACTTCCAATCACAGACGCGGAGGCAGCGCGGGCCACTTAACAATAAGCTATTCGGCTTCTTTTTCGGGCGCAATTTCGGCAGACGGCGCGGATTCGGGCTCCGGAGGGGCTTCCGCCGCCGCTTCGGCGGCTGGTTCTTCCGCGACGGCAGGGGCGGCGTCCGACGCTACGGGCGCATCGGCGGAAGCAGCGTCAGCGGGGGCCTCGTCTTCATAGGGACCGTAATAGGCGTTCACCGCGTACTGGATGCTTTCGAGTGCTTTTGCATTGATGCCAGGAATGGTTTGAATCTCTTCCGGCGTCATGGCGCCGAGCCGCTCCACCGTTCCGATGCCGGCTTCAAACAGCCGCTCAACCACCTTTTCCGGCAGACCGAAATCGATCAAAACCGAAAGCGGCGCGCCGGAGACCTGCAACTGGGCCATCTGCGCTTCCACTTCCCGACGCTTTTCCTCTTCGCTCTTGATATCGATTTTCCATCCGATCAACTTGGCGGCCAGGCGGACGTTCTGCCCCTTTTTGCCGATGGCGAGAGAAAGCTGATTGTCGTCAACGATGACTTCCATGTGCCGGTCGTTGGAATCGATGACGGAGACACGGCTGATTTTGGCGGGACTCAGGGCGTGGGTGGCGAACTGGACCGGGTCCTCTGAAAATTCGATGATGTCGATTTTTTCGCCGCGCAGTTCGCGGATGATGGATTGCACGCGCATTCCCTTCATGCCGACGCAGGCGCCGACGGAATCGACATCCCGGTCCCGGCTGGCGACGGCGATCTTCGTGCGCTCTCCCGCTTCGCGAGCACAGGCGCGAATGACCACGGTGTTGTCGTAGATTTCGGGCACTTCCTGCTCAAATAGGCGCTTGACGAATTCGCAATCGGCGCGGGAGAGAACCACGCCGGAGTTTTTGCCGCTCCGCTCGACGCTCTTGATGACACAGCGGACGCGGTCGCCGATCTGAAAACTCTCCAGACGGGACTGTTCCCGCTTCGACAGCCGGGCTTCGGTCTTGCTGCTCAGATCGCAGACCAGATCGCCCATTTCGATTCGCTTCACGGTGCAGTTGACAAGTTCGCCGACGCGGTTGTGGAACTCATTGAAGATGGTGTCTCGCTCCGCTTCACGCACCTTCTGCATGATGACTTGCTTGGCGGTCTGGGCGGAGATGCGGCCGAGCGCCTCGGTCTTTTTAGGGAACTTGATGACCCCGCCGAGTTGGGCGGCACGGTCGTACTCGAGGGCGTCGGGAAGGGAGATTTCGCGGACGGAGTCCTGGACCTGTTCCACGATCACCTTAATCGCCGAGATCTGAATGGCGCCGGTCTTTTCGTCGAAATCGGCGATCAGTTCCTCATTCCCTTTGAACTGTTTGCGGGCGGCGGCGAGCATGGCGTCTTTCACCGCGTCGATGACGACCTGCGGATTGATGCCCTTTTCCTTGCTCAACATCTCGATGGACTGATAAATCGTTCCCACAGGGACTCCTCTCTTCGCGCCGGCGGACCGGCGGCGTTACCACTCAAACTTCAAGTTCGCTTTTTTCACTTTTTCCAACGGAATCCGCGCCGCGGCACCGTTGGCCTGCTCCACCGTCAGGACATCTTCGGCAAAGGCCTGGAGCGTGCCAATCCAGGTGGTGGAATCGGCGATGGGCTCCCGAAGAACGATTTTGACCTTTTTGCCCACGGACTTTTCGAAATCGCGGGGCCGGGTTAGCTTGCGTTCGACGCCGGGAGAACTGACCTCAAGGGTGTATTCCCCGCCCGGTATGATGTCTTCCGAATCGAGCACGGCCTCCACACCCTGGGAGACATTCTGGCATTCGGACAGCGTAACGGAAGGATCCTTATCGATATAGATCCGGAGCACACGGTGCTTGCCGCCGCCGAGAAATTCAATGTCGACGACCTCGACATTCGCCTCACGAGCGACACGGTCCGCGATCTCCCAGATTTTGCCGATTAGTTCCTGGCGCATTTGCTATCCGCGCGGCAAATAAAAAAGTGGGCTTTCGCCCACTTGTCATTAGCCGTCGTCGTTTTCTATTGTACATGGCCGGGCGCATTCCGCAAGGGGGGGTGGCGCTGCGCGGCCAGGAAAGGGATGGTGGGCGGTCACAGGATCGAACTGTGGACCTCCTGCTTGTAAGGCAGGCGCTCTAACCGGCTGAGCTAACCGCCCTTTCGCTACCGCTATTGTCTCACGGACAGGAGCAATCCCGGCAAGCCCCATACAACAACAAATCGTGACCGGAGACCTGAAAGCCCAGCGGCGCGAGTTTTTGCACGTTGGGAAGGCACGCGTTCAGTTCAAACACCTTGCCGCATGCGCGGCAATGAAAATGATGGTGGTGGGCCTTGCCGGCGAGTTCGTAGTGAGTGACTTCGCCGGGCAGTTCTACGGCCGTCAGCCACCCTTCTTCCAGCAGCATCTTGATGTTGCGGTACACCGTGGCGATGCCGAGCCCGCTATGGCTGCCGGCGGCCAGTTCCAGCACTTCGTTTGGATCGAGCGGCCTGCCGGCGGCTTCAAACGCGGCCCGGATCGCGCGGCGTTGCCGAGTGTCGCGGGAAGCACCACGATCAGTATCAGTCATATGCCGGAACTCCGCTACGCCGTTTCCAGCTTTCCATGATTGTCGCAATGTCCGCCGTGCGGATGATGGAGGTGGCCCGCCACTAAATAGTCAGTATGTCCGCCGTGGGGCACCGCCTCGTGGCCGCAATCGGGCCCATGCACGTGGCCGGCGGCGTGGCCCTGGCATTCATGTCCGGCGGTGCAATCATCCGGATTGGCGGCGCCAACGGCAATAGCGTGCTCGTCATAGTGGTCACTATGGCGGTGGTGGAGGTGCCCATCGTGCAAATAATCGATGTGCCCCTCATGGACCACGGCCGTATGCCCACAGCCGGGGCCGTGGACATGGGTGTGCTCGCTATCGGTGTGAATCTGGTGTGACATGAATCGCTCCTTCTTCTTTGTGCGCCGGCGGCGGCGCCGGGCGCGGCTCGCTAGCGTGGGCTAGCGCATTGAAAATCAGGTCGGCCACATGCTGATCGGCCAGGCCATATAGAATGTGCTTTCCCTGACGGCGCCGAGAGACCAGGGACTCGCTTCGCAGCACACGCAGGCGCTGCGAGATGGTGGAGATCTCCTCCCGCTCCGCGGCGGCAACTTCTGTAACGCAGGCCTCCCCTTTGGCTAATAGCACCAACAGGCGCAAACGCGGCGGATCGCCCAGGGCGCGAAAAATGCGCGATGCCCGCTGCAGCGCGGTTCCAGTGACGTCCGGCCAGCGACGGGCGCCGGCGTGCTCCTCGGGTTTACAGGTGGGATCAACAGTACGCCGCATGAGATTGCAAGGATGACAGATGAACACTTGCACAGTTGTTCAACTATTAGAGTATAGTACTTTCCTTCGGCCGTCAAACGGGCGGAAAGACCCCATGTGATATTCTGATGGGATTAGTCGATAGGATTTCAAAGAGCAAACCGCGAATGAAAAAGGCATTGATCACTGGGGTAACGGGCCAGGATGGCTCCTATTTAGCCGAGTTCCTGCTGCAAAAAGGCTACGAAGTGCATGGGATCAAGCGCCGGTCCAGCAGTTTTAATACGGGCCGCGTAGATAGCATTTACACCGATTTGCATGAGCACAACAAGCGATTCTTTCTGCACTTTGGCGACTTATCGGATACGAGTAGCCTGTGGACGCTACTCTATGATGTCCGGCCGGACGAGGTTTACAACCTGGCGGCGCAGAGCCATGTGCGGGTGAGTTTCGACATACCTGAGAGCACCGGAGACATAACCGGGATGGGTGCGTTGCGATTGTTGGAAGGGTTGCGGAAAACGGGAGTGAAGGCCCGGTTTTATCAGGCATCTTCGAGTGAGATGTTTGGGTCGACGGCGCCGCCGCAGAATGAAAACACCCTATTTCACCCGCGAAGCCCGTATGCCTGCGCGAAGCTGTTCGCGCACTCGATGACAGTGAACTACCGCGAGAGTTACGATATGTTCGCGGTGAGCGGAATTTTGTTCAATCACGAATCGCCCAGGCGAGGGGAGACATTCGTCACGCGAAAGATCGCCCGGGCGGCGGCGCACATCAAAGCGGGCTTGCAGGACAAGCTGTACCTGGGAAACCTGGACGCCAAGCGCGACTGGGGCTTCGCGAAAGAGTACGTGGAAGCGATGTGGATGATGCTGCAGCAGGATAAACCGGCCGATTATGTCATTGGCACCGGGGAAACACACAGCGTGCGCGAGTTTGTAGAAGCGGCATTCGGGCATTTGAACCTGGACTGGCAAAAACTGGTGGATTTCGACGCCCGTTACAACCGGCCGGCGGAGGTGGACGCGCTGTTGGCGGACCCGACAAAGGCACGGGTGGAACTGGGCTGGGAGCACCAGACCGGGTTCAAAGAATTGGTCCGGCTGATGGTGGACGCGGAGGTAGACGCCATAGAGCGTCAGCGCGCCGGCGTGGTTTCGACGGCGACGCACAACAACTAGAGTTTTCGCGGAGGAGCTGAGGCGAATGGTGGATCTAAGAGGGAAGAGGGTCGTTGTTACCGGCGGGGGAGGGTTCCTGGGTTCGTTTGTGGTGGATAAACTGCGCGAACGGGGCTGTGAGCACGTGTTTGTGCCGCGGCAAAAGGAATTCGACCTGACGACCGAGCCGGGCATCGAAAAGATGTTCACGGCCTACCGGCCCGAAGTGATGTTCCATTTGGCGGCCGTTGTCGGCGGCATTGGCGCCAATAAGGAGAATCCTGGTTCGTTCTTCTACAAGAACGCAATCATGGGTATTCAACTGATTGAGGCTGCTCGGCGCCATGGCGTGGAAAAGACCATCGTTGCCGGGTCCATTTGCTCTTATCCGAAATTCACTCCGGTCCCTTTTAAGGAAGAAGACCTTTGGAATGGCTACCCGGAAGAGACGAACGCGCCCTACGGCGTGGCAAAAAAGGCATTGCTGGTGATGTGCCAGGCCTACCGGCAACAGTACGGGATGAACGCGATTTTCCTGATGCCGGTGAACCTGTATGGGCCGAGGGATAATTTCGACCTGGAATCGTCGCATGTCATTCCAGCCCTGATTCGCAAGGCCGTTGAGGCGCGGGACCGTGGCGTCAAGGAACTGGTTTGCTGGGGCGACGGGTCACCGACGCGTGAATTTCTGTACGTTGAGGACGCGGCCGACGGTTTGATTACCGGGGCAGAGAAATACGACGGCGAGGAACCGGTGAACCTGGGCAGTGGTTTTGAGGTGTCGATCAAGGACCTGACGGAGAAAATCACTCGGCTGTCGGGCTTCTCGGGCTCGCTGGTTTGGGATACAAGCCGGCCGAACGGTCAGCCGCGGCGAATGCTCGACACGAACCGGGCGGCGAACCTGTTTGGCTTCCGGGCGAAGGTGAACCTGGAAGAGGGACTGTCGCGGACGATCGAGTGGTATCAGCGGAATCCCGTGCAACCGTAAGCTTTTTATGTCGAATCCGGAGGTTTCCGAACAAGCGATCCGGAACCTGACAGCCCAGGTCCAGCAGTTGGAACTCCTCTTACTTTCGCACCGGACGCGAATGCAGGAGTGCGCGCAGCGATTGGCAATGTTTGAAAATGCGGCCGGGGAGAGGCTGCGAGTGATCGAACATGGGGATACGCTGCTGAAGCAGCAACAGGGCACGATTGACCAACTGCGGGCGGAAGCAGACGCGGCTCTGGGGCGGGCAGGTGCGTTGGAGAAGGAACTGGCCGAGGCGGTGCGGCGACAGGCCGAGGAACGAGAGCGCCTGGAGGCGGCGCGCCTGGAGACCGGCCGCGGGGTAATGGAATTGGCCGTGCGGGAGCGGCAACTGACGGCGGAGATTCTTGAACTGCGAAATGAGGGGCTGATACACTCAATAATCCGTCGAATCAGCGGCATATTTTCCTAATGGCCCCCACTTCTCCTTTGCGAATCGCGGTGAACTTGCGCCAGTACTATAAGGGCAAGATCGGCGGCATGGAAAACTACGTTCGCAATGTGCTGGGCCGATTGCAGCACCACTCGCTGACCATTTGGGTGCACAACGAAGAGGTGGAAAACGTGCGCGGTTTCGCGCCGAAAGCCGAAGTCATCGGAATTTCGCACCAGGAGGGAGCGGCAGCGATCGAAAAAGGCCTGCGGGCGGGCCAGTTCGACCTGTTTTTCTGTCCCCTGCTGGTGCTGGAACCGCTGGTGGTGACGCAGCCATCGGCGGTGATGATGCCGGACGTGCAGCACGAATTCTTCCCGGAGTTCTTCGAGCCGCAGGTGCTGCAATGGCGCCGCCAGACGTATGGCCCGACCGCGTTGAATACCGACGTGCTTTTCACACTATCTGAACACGCCAAGGAGACGATCGTCGATAAGTTCAAGATCGCGCCGGAGAAGGTGGCCGTGATCCATCTGGACGCCGATGCGGAGTTTCGCGAGCCCGCACCGGAAACGCCAACGCAAGCATTTCGCAATTTGAAACTGCCGGAAAAGTACCTGTACTTTCCGGCCAATTTTTGGCCGCATAAGAACCACAGCAACGTATTTCAAGCGATGCAAATTGCTTCCGAAAAGGGAGAGGCAGACTTGCACTTGGTGCTGAGCGGGTCCCCCGCGGGCGGGGAGCAGGCACGGGAGGAAGTGAAGCGGCTGGGGCTTGCCGGCCGGGTTCATTTCAAGGGGTACCTGGATAAGCGGGTGATCCCAGAGGTGTATCGCCACGCGCTGGGCTTGCTGTTCACGACGAAATTCGAGGGGTTCGGCATTCCGCTACTGGAGGCCTTCTACGCGGGCACACCGGCAATTACGGCCCATTCGGGCAGTTGTGTAGAAGTAGCCGGGGATGCCGCGATCCTGGTGGATCCGCTGGCCCCGGAGAGTATCGCGCAGGGTATTCTTAGGCTGGCACGCGAACCGGAGTTGCGAACGGAGCTAGTGGCCAAGGGACGCGAACGGGTGAAGGAGTTTTCGTGGGAGCGGGCGGTGGAGCGGACCGAGGGCGCCTTCCGGAAGATAACGAGCCCGGCGTATCAGCGCCCGTCGCGGATTTCGGTGGAGGAATGGCCGCGGATTGGGATTGTGACCCCGACCTACAACATGGCCGGGTTTCTGGAAGAGACGATTCAAAGCGTGCTTTCGCAGGAATACCCGAACCTGGATTATGTCGTGATGGACGGCGGATCGAAAGACGGGACCGTTGAGATATTGAGGAAATATGACGGCCGGCTACGCTGGTGTTCGGAACCCGACAAGGGGCAGGGCGATGCCATCAACAAGGGCTGGCACGCGCTATCGGGCGATATCTTCGCGTTTTTAAACTCCGACGATGTCTACCTGCCGAATGCGCTGGCCACGGTGGCCGGGCACTTTAAGCGCAATCCGGGCGTGGGAATGATTTACGGAGAGGCGTACCATGCCGACGTTACGGGCAAGGTATTAGACCGCTACCCGACGCAGCCGTTCGATTTGCAGGCGTTGAACAGTCAGTGCTACGTGTGCCAGCCGGCGGCGTTTCTGCTGCGTGAGGCCTACGCCAATGCCGGGATGATCGACATCAATATGCACTACGCGCTGGATTACGACCTATGGATCCGGGTAGCAAAAATGTATGGCGTGCGCAAAGTGGATGAGTATTTGGCCACGTCGCGCATGCACATGGACAACAAGACGCTGTCCAGCCGGCGCAAAGTGTATCAGGAGATTATCGGAACGGTGAAGCGGGAGTACCAGTATGTTCCGTATGAGTGGGTGAACGGATACGCCTGCTATTTGCTGGACCGGAAAGACCAGTATTTCGACCGTTCTAAGCCCACACCGCTTTCCTACGCGCTGAGCCTTGGCCTGGGCGCCTACCACAACCCCCACAACCTGCGGCGCTATTGGGCGGAATGGCGGCGGATGACTGGGATTGGCGGGCAGTTCACGGGGCGATGGGAAGACGGCTGGATTTCGCGCCAATACGAAAGCGAACTGGATGTGGCGCAGGAAAGCCAGCGGCTTCGCATTACCGGCAAGCACATCGCGCCCATCGCCAGCCTCCGCGTCCGGGTTCGTTTGAATGGGCGAATGCTGGAGGAAGCGCGGCTTTCGGCGCCGGGACCATTTGCGTTGGAAGTGGCGCTGCCGGGCGAGATGCGCGGCAAACTTTGCAAGTTATCCATCGAGGCCGATCGCGTATGGCGCCCGATGGAAAACGGCGATTACCGGCAGCTTTCCTGCATCATAGACGCGCTGGAACAGGCGGCGGACGCACGGCCGTGAGCGACCCGCTGGTCACAATTGTGACCCCTTCGTTTAACCAGGGGCACTTCATTCAGGCGACGATTGAGAGTGTACTGGCGCAGGACTACCCGCGAATCGAGTACATCATCATGGACGGCGGGTCCACGGACTCGACCGCCGACGTGGTGCGTCCATATTTGGATCGGCTCACGTACATATCAGAAAAGGACCGGGGACAGACGCACGCCATCAACAAGGGCCTGCGAATGGCCAAAGGGGAAGTAGCGGCGTACCTGAATTCCGACGATACGCTGCTGCCGGGAGCGGTAACGCGCGCGGTGGCCGCGCTGGGACGCCATCCCGAAGTGGGCGCCATTTATGGAGACGGTTTCCAGATCGACTTCGACGGCAATATCAAGCAGCGGTTTCCGTTCACCGAGCCGTTCAACCTATGGAAATTGACGTTTGTGCTGGACTACATTCTGCAACAGTCGGTGTTCTTCCGGCGGGCGTGCCTGGAGGAGGTTGGCTGGTTTAACGAAAACCTGCACTTTGGCATGGACTGGGACATTCTGGTGCGGCTGGGCAAACGCTATGGGCTGGCGTATGTGCCGGAAACACTTGGTTGTTTGCGCGAGTACGAAGCGGCCAAGAGTTTCGCAGGCGGCGGGAGGCGCTTCTCCGAACTATCCAGCCTGCTGCGCGCGCAAACCGGGGAGCGCTACCCGCCCGGATGGTGGTTCTACGGGCTCGACACATACGACAAAATTGGCGGCGACCGCATTCGCCGTTGGATTCCCGGCGCGGCGGGACGCTATCTGGCAATGCGTTACGTTCACGTGTGCCGGGCGATCATCGACCATGAGCAACACCACGCGCAAGGAATTTTCCCCGATGGCTGGGCATCGGAGACGATCCACTGGATGATGCCAGCCTGCTACGCGACGGTGACGATTCGCGGAGCTTTGCCGGAGTGGGCGAAGCCATTGGAACGGCAGCGAATGCGGATCTATGTGAACGGCGTGCTGACGGCGGAGCGGCAGCCTGGGTTTGGCGAATTCGCGATCACCGTGCCGCTGCGGCAGGCAGCGGTGCTCCGCGTGGAGTGCGAAACGGCAGTGATCCCCGCCGAGGAGGGCCTGGGCGCGGACCAGCGGCGGCTGGCGTGGCAGATCCTCGGCTTCGACGGTTCGCGTTAACCAGCGGCGGCGGGCAGTTCGACGCCCATCGACTCGCAATCGGCCGCCACCATTTCCCGCACCATCTCTTCAAACCCCTTGCGCGGTTCCCATCCGAGGATTCGGCGCGCTTTGGACGCATCGCCGCACAACGCCACCGATTCGCCGGAGCGGAAGAAATTTGGGTCAGTGACGACGTATTTCTCCCAGTCCAGGCCGGCGCTGGCGAAGGCGATGCGGACGAAATCGCGGACGGAATGGAGCCGCCCGGTGGCGATGACGTAGTCGTCCGGCTCCGGCTGGCGCAGCATTCGCCACATGGCGTCCACGTATTCCTGGGCAAAACCCCAGTCGCGCTCGGCATCCAGATTTCCCAAACGCAACTCATTGGCTTGTCCGGCCAAAATGCGGGCGACGCCGGAGGTGATCTTTCGGGTGACAAATTCATGCCCGCGCCGGGGCGATTCATGATTGAACAGGATGCCGCTGGAAGCGTGCATGCCGTAACGTTCGCGATAGTTGCGAACCAGTTCAAAGCCGGCGACTTTGCTGATGCCATAGATGGAACGCGGGCGGAAACGGGTATGTTCGTTCTGTGGCATCTCCTCGGCGCTGCCGAACATTTCGGAGGTGCCCGCAAAATAGAACCGGCATGACGGAACCAGATCTTTCAGAGAGGCCAGCAAGTAGTGCGTGCCATTGATGTTGGTAGTCAGCGTGGAAAACTCGTCGTCGAACTCGTAACTGACGAAACTGGCGGCGGCCAGGTGGTAGCACTCATCGGGGCGGATCTTGGCGACGGCGTTAAAAATACCGGCGTAGCTTTCGAGTGATGCCGGTTGCAATTGGATACGATCGAGCAGCGGAAGAAGACGGCCCAGCCGATGTTCCGGCGCCTCCAACCCCACGCGGCGAACCAGTCCGAACACCTCATAGCCACGGGCGAGTAAGAGTTCGGCGAGGTAGGAACCGTCCTGACCATTGACGCCGGTGATTAGGGCACGCTTTTTTTCCATGAAGACGCTGCACACCACCGGCGGCCGGCAACGTTACCGAATGAAGATGCCCAAACGCCGCGCCACCCATGTGTCATTCCAGCGGCGCACGAACGCACCCAAACTCATAACGGCGAACCATTCCTTCCAGTACCGGACTGGTGAAGACCAATTTAAGAGCGTACCAACAATGAGGCTGAAAACAAACTTCGTGAACGAAGGGCGGAGCGGTTCAAAAAACTGATCGCGCTGATCGAGCAGGAAAGATGCATAGCTGTGCGCCCACCGGAAGGGGACATAGCCGTAGTAGCGGCGGAGGGCGCGGCTGGCTTCCTCAAAGCCCACGGTGCGCTGGCGCAGCGTCTTGTTCGCCCGGTGCATGCGGGAATTGGCCAGCAGCGCGTCAATGCGCAGAAGTTGATGACGCTGCCCGAGACGAAGCCACAACTCGTAATCGAAGGCCACCTGGTATTCGGTGTGGAACCCGCCGATCTCACGCAAGACGGCGGTGCGCAGGAAGCAGGTGGGCTGGCAGATGTAACAGGATTCAATGAGCGTGTTGCGGTCAAAGGGCTCGGTGGGATAGGTGTCGATGCGATTCCCGTCGTCGTCGATCCAGTAGGCATTGCCGTAAACCCCCGCCAGTTCCGGGCGGCTGGCGAGCCAATGAACCGCGGTGCGGAGAGCGCCAGGAAAGTACGTATCGTCAGCGTTGATATAGGCGAAAATCTCACCTTTTGCGACGGCAAGTCCCTTTTCCAGAGCCTCCGCCACGCCTCCGTCGGGTTCAACAATTAGCCTCATGCGATCCGGATTCTTCGCCACAAAATCGCAGATAATTTCGGTGGTCCGGTCCGTCGATCCCCCGTCGATAAGTATGTACTCGACGTTCGGGTAATCCTGCGACAAAACACTTTCAATCGTCGCCGCGATATACGGCTCCATATTCAAGCAGGGCGTGATGATCGTGACTAGGGGGTACTTCGTGTCCATCTTTCGTTATCTCGCTGATTGCCAAAAGGAAAGGTCAAAGTTGCCGGGCAAGGATGCAGGGCTTGCGTTTGCATTTTCCGAACTTGGCATTCGGAGTCTCGGAAGGGCCGGATCCACGACGTGGATTTCGAGAGTCATCCCCCACGACCGGGGGCTAGCATATAAGTATACCATCGGAATTCACATTTCGTTACCACAAAATGTTTGTTCTCAATAGATTACGTATTCATGAACCTGCCCAATTTTATAGGGCCTGCCACGCGCCTTCCGTTTCACGAAGAGCACCATAGGTGCTTCTTGACACCGCCGTCAAGGATTTCTATGCTGGAGTTGAGTGCAACTCACTTTCAACAAGCAAACGGATCTGCCGGAAACCACGGTACCGGACGCGCGGCGATCGTTGGTGGACCTTCGATGCGGCCAGACGGCCGTGCTCGAATCCCTGGACGTGGCCGATGATCTCAGCCGGCGGCTGATGGAACTCGGTTTCTTCCCGGGCGGTGATGTGGTGGCCGCCGGGTGCGCACCTGGGGGGGACCCCCGCGTTTACCGGGTGGATGGCTCCGAAATCGCGCTTCGCACGGAGACGGCACGCCAGTTAAAAGTGCGGGCGGGCTCGATTCGCGGAGACGTTCCTTCGAAGAGCAATTCAGGCCTCCCATGAGCGCGGGGGACTCCTGCCACAACCTCTCGGCGGTATCCGAACCCGCGACGGGGCAGGACTCCGAAGGACGATCATTGCGCCACTATGTGGCGCTGGTAGGACCGCCCAATGCGGGCAAAACAACGCTTTTCAATCGGCTGACCGGGTTACGGCAGAAGGTGGCGAATTTCCCCGGAGTAACAGTGGAATACCACGTGGGAAAAGCGCGGAGCAGTGGCGGGCGAGAGGTGTTTCTGATCGACCTGCCGGGCATCTACAGCCTGCAGCCGCGTTCGGAAGACGAAGAAGTAACGCGCGACGTTCTGACGGGCGCCAAGGCGGACCTGGGCACGCCGGACGCTGTGATTCTGATTCTGGATGCCACTAACTTGCATCGGCATCTGCTTTTGGCCGCGCCGATTCTGAGCCTGGGCCTGCCGACGCTGGTAGTGCTAAACATGGCCGACGACCTGGAAGCGCGGGGCGGGAGCGTGGACGCGGCCGCGCTGGCGGCGCAACTAGGCAGCCCGGTAGCGCTCATCAGCGCGGCCACCGGCCTGGGAGTCCAAAAAGTAGAACAGTTCCTGGACGGCAGCAGCGCCCGCCCGCATGCCGCCGCCAAGCGCGTGGAATTGCCGATTCTGCAGGACTTGCCGGGGTGCCGCCGGTGGGCCGGGCAGATCGGAAAACAGAGCGACTACCGGGCGCCGGACCCGCCGCTCTGGACGCGGCGGCTCGATGGGTTGTTTCTTCATCCAGTAGCGGGGCCGCTGGGGTTCCTCGCCGTCGTGATAGCGGTATTTCAGGCCATTTTCAGCGGTGCGAAACCGCTGATGGACGGCGTGGAAAACTGGATTACGGTCTCCGGGGAAGCATTGGCCCCGCTGATCGCCAACGATTTGCTGCGCGGATTCCTAATTGAGGGGATATGGTCCGGCGTTGGATCGGTAATCATCTTTCTGCCGCAGATCCTCTTGCTGTTCCTGTTCATTGGAATACTGGAGGATTCCGGCTATCTGGCCCGTGCGGCGCTGATTGCGGACCGCACCATGGCCTTTGTCGGGCTGCAGGGCAAGGCATTCATTCCGTTGCTGTCCGCCTACGCCTGCGCCGTGCCGGCCATCATGGCCACGCGCACCATTGAGAACAAACGCGACCGTCTGGCGACCATTCTCATAGCGCCCTTCATGACTTGCTCGGCGCGCCTGCCTGTGTATCTGCTGATTATCGCCGCGTTCATTCCGGACAGACCGCTTTTGGGACCACTGCTGGGTACACAAACGGCGGCGATGCTGGGGCTTTATGTGCTGGGTTTTCTGGCCGCCGTCGGCACAGCGCAACTGTTACGTTCCACCGTGCTGCGGCGGCAGCAGAGCGTGTTCGTGCTGGAGTTGCCGCCGTACCGGATGCCAAGCCTGCGTTCCCTCGGGCTTCGGCTGTTTGACCGGGCTATTGTGTTCTTGAAGCGCGCCGGGACGGTGATTCTGACCGTGTCGGCGTGTCTGTGGATTCTGGCCCACCTGCCGTACAAGGACGGAAAACCGCCGCAACTGGAACATAGCTACGCCGGGCAGATCGGCCATATTGTTGAACCAGCCATTCGGCCGCTGGGCTTCGATTGGAAGATCGGCGTCGGGCTGGTGACATCCCTGGCCGCGCGGGAAGTGATCATCGGCACGCTGGGCACAATCTACGGAATCGAGAACGCAGATAAGGACTCTGTGTCTTTGCAAGAGGCGTTGAAGAAAGACCTTTCGCCCGCCGGCGCGGCCGCACTGCTGGTCTTTTTTGCGTTCGCCATGCAGTGCTTTTCGACGATCGCCGTTGTAAGGCGGGAAACTGGCGGCTGGTTTTGGCCATTTGTGCAGTTTTTTTATATGAGCGCGTTCGCGTACATATCCGCCTGGGGTACCTACATACTCCTGGACCACTAACGGCGAAGGTACTAGTAATACGACGCAGTCGCCGGTGCCGGGATCACGAAAAATCAATGCGTTAGGGCGCATCGAACGTACTAGAGGTATCCGATTCCGCCGTTGCGGTGCCGAAGGCGTACTGCTTACTAAGGTTTTCGGCCAGTTGAAAAGTTCTATTTCGTCCTGGCGTTCGGCTGACCAAACTCTGGTCATGCGAATAATTCACACTCTGCCTTTGGCCCTGCTGCTGTCTTCCGCTATGTGGGCGCTGCCGGCCCTGCCAATCACGTTCCAGGACGAACTGGACTCTCAAAACTCGAACGACGTGATTGGGAACCCGGACTACTTTGAAATCGACTACCTGAAGCTCACCAGTCTGAGCGGCAACACGTTGCAGGTGGACATCCGCTTCAACTACGGCGGCGGCACAAACCTTAACGGATTCAATATCGCCGGCTTTGCGCCCTCGCTCAACGTCGGGGACTTTTTCCTGACGACGAGTTCCAACACGTACGCATTCATATTGAACGGCCACGACGGGCTGGCGACAGGTGGACTGTACCAGATCACGGGCACGCAGACGTCACGCAGCGTTCTTGGCGACCCGGCCGGGGTTTACCGGCCCGACGCGCCGGTGTGGGCGGCAGCGACGGGCGCGCAGTTGCTATCCACCGGCTCCCAGTCGATCACGACAGTGAACGGCAACTCCACCAATCTTCTGGCGAAGCTGTACCTCCCGCTCACCGCGAGCCTGCTGAACGATCTGAACTCCGGGTTCGACATCTACTTCGCTGCCGCCACTTGCGGAAACGATGAGATCACCGGCACCGTTCCGGCCTCCGCCGTGCCGGAGCCGGGCACGTGGATGACGCTCGGCGCCGGGCTGCTTGCCATTGGAGCCTATCGCCGCAAGCGATAGCCGGTTTTCCGTAATTCGCGTGATAAAGTGGGGATTGCGCCATCCGGCGCAATCCCCGTTTCGCGTCTACTCATGCATAACGTCATCATTATCGGCTCCGGCTGCGCGGGAAACACCGCCGCCATCTACACCGCGCGCGCCTCGCTGAAACCGCTCGTCATCGGCGGTCATGAACCCGGCGGGCAGCTTTCCATCACTTCGGAAGTGGAGAACTTCCCCGGATTTCCGGAAGGGGTTCTGGGGCCCCAACTGGTGGAGAACATGAAGATTCAGGCGCAGAAGTTCGGCGCTGAATATAGGCACGGCACAGTGGATGAAGCGATCCTCACCGAACGCCCGTTTCGACTGAAAATCGACGGCGTGTGGGAGGAAACGCGCACACTGATCATCGCTTCCGGCGCTTCGGCGCGGTGGCTGGGCCTGCCGAATGAGCAGCAGCTGATCGGCAAAGGCGTTAGTTCCTGCGCCACCTGCGACGGCTTTTTCTATCGCAACAAAGAGATCATGGTGATCGGCGGCGGAGATTCGGCGCTGGAGGAGGCAAACTTCCTCACCCGCTTCGGTAAGCGTGTCACGCTGGTCCACCGGCGGGAGCAGTTCCGCGCGTCGAAAATCATGTACGACCGCACGGTCGCCAATCCAAAGATCGAGATTATCACCAATACCGTGGTGGACGACGTTTACGACGTAACCAAGGGCGAAGTGACCGGCGTGCGCTTACGCAACGTTGTCACCGGCGAGGCGTATGACCGCCCGGTAGATGGCTTCTTCGTCGCCATTGGTCATATTCCGAACACAAAGTTCCTGAATAACCAGATCACGCTGGACGAAGATGGCTACATTGTCAGCGCCGGCGGGGCCCGCACGAACATCACCGGCGTATTCCACGCCGGCGACGTGCAGGACCGCACCTATCGCCAAGCCATCACGGCGGCCGGAGCCGGCTGCATGGCGGCGATTGAAGTGGAACGTCTGCTGGAAGCCGAAGGCCACTAATTGGCGGCGGTACGCTGCCGTTTGTAGCCTTCCTTCAAATATTTCGCCGCTTCTTCCTGCGCGCCCTGCGTGTCATCCCGGGTGCGCACGGCGAGGTTGTATTCATTCACCGCGCGGTCACGCTGGCCGGTGATGTCGTAAATTTTCCCCAGATTGATATGCGCCCAGACCTCGGTCCACTTCGGCTCCAGGTCCCCGTCCATGACGGCGCGAAACTCGTTGGCGGCGGCCTGGTAGTTGTTTTGCAGGAAAAAGATGTCGGCCACACGATAGTGCGCAAGCGAACTGTTCCGGTTGACGTCCAGTGCCTTCTGGAACTCTTTCAACGCCTCGCCGTGTTCGCCGATATCGGTGAACATTTCCCCCCGTCGAATGGCAACGGCGACCCGCATGGTGGGCGACATGCGCAGCACGCGCAGGTTCGGATCGATCTCTACCTTTTTCGGCTTGCCAAACGTTTCTACGACGAACTCCGACGACGGGCCTGACACTTCCACGCGCTTGAACTCAGGGTTGCCTTCGGTCTCGATTTTCAGATCCACTGGCATGCGGAAGGTGTCCAAATCCTGCTGGATCTTTCCCATGATGCGGAAGCCTTTGTTGGTCCGGTACACCGTGAAATCGAGTTTGAACTGCGGCGCGCCACTCGATTCAATCCACTGGATGAAGAAGTAACCGAGATCCTGCCCGGCCAGGTCGGAGACCATCTTGCTGATGTCGTCAGTGCTGACGCTCTTGTTGGCGAACTGTTCCGGAATGGCCTTGATGAACTTCTTGAAATTATCTTCGCCAAGCACGTTGCGCAGCATCTGGTAGACGGCAGCGCCTTTTGCGGCGGTAGTCGCCCAATACTCCGGCGAATAGTCTTCCAGCCGCGCCGCCTGAATCAGAGGCGGATTATCGATGGTGAGGGCTTCCACATAGGTATCGCGGACTTCGGTTTCCACGGCCCCGGCGGCGGCCGTCTGTTCGGTGTGCAGCAGTTCGGCGTAGCGGGCCATGCCATTGGTGATCCAAAGGTGGTTTCGGCTGGCCGGTGAAGTCTGGAGCCCATACCAGAGCCGCGCCAATTGATTCGCGAGCAACTTCGGATTCGATTCCTTCCCAATCGCCCTGGGAGAGAGGAACAACATGCCGGGCGCCGCATAGCCATTGGGCGCGCCATCCGCCGTTTCCACCAGGATCAGATTGGAAGACGGGGCCAAGCCGAACTGGGTGGTCAGCAGTCCCAACACCTTTCCGGTTTCCTCGCCCCAGGAATCGGCGGCGGCAGCAGACTCGCCGCGGAAATAGATCAACGAGTTCACCCCGCCGGAAGAGACCTTCTTCCCTTCCCCTTGCACGATGGCCAAGCTGCCGCCGAAGCCGGGCGAGTTGAAACTGGAGGTCGAGACTACCTTTCCGCCCTCACTCTTCGCCATGTCCAGCCCGCCGCTGACAACCTTGTACCCTTCGGGCACCGTCAGCACGAATTCGGATTTATAGCGGTCCGCGGTGTAGCCGGCCACCGGGAACCAGCGCGAGGGATACATCAGATAGCCGCCCTCTGGTTTCAACGCCGCGAAGTTGATGCCGTACACCGGAGACTCTTCCTCACCGGTCAATTTCCCCTCGTAGCGAATGACTACTTCCCGGGTCGAACCTTTCACCATGGGCGGGTCCAACGTCAGCTTGATACTGAAATCCTGGGAACTGCGGCTTGCATCCACGCGCGAATCGTCCAGGTAGGTTACGCCGCTCACGGTCATCGCGTTGTGCAGTTCGAACGAGGCCTGCGCGATTTTGTCGTCCACGGCGCGGAAGCGCACGCGCGCCTTCGCGGCAATCGACTGCGTTCGCGGATTCACGTCGGCCGTCACCTGGATCTCTTCCACATCGATCCGGCCAGCCGCCGTGCGCGCCTGCGCCTCAGCCAACTGCGGCAGCAGTATTGCCGCCGCCCATACCCACATCGCCGCTACATTCTCTCTGCGCATCTCTATTCGTCCACTCTTTAAAATCGGGGATTAAGGTTCAGGGAAAAACCGGGCTGCCAGCAACTCCGCCGCGCGGACCAAAGGGTCCCCTTCTCCGCGCAACTTTGTTTGTATGGTGGCCAACTCACTTCGCATAGCCGTCTGCGCGGCCTTGTCTTTCAATAATCGCAGCGCGGCTTCCGCCAGCCCTGGACCATCCCCTTCATTCTGCATCAGTTCGGGTACAATCCGGCGTTCGGCCACCAGGTTCACCATTGTGAAGAACGGCACATCCACCAGCCACCGGCCCAGTTTCCAGGAAACCGGTGAAACCTTGTAGAAAGTTACCATCGGTGTCCCCATCAACGCGGCTTCCATAGCTACCGTGCCACTGGCGGCGAGTGCAAGGTCGGCATGGGCGATTGCGTCCCATGTTTCCCCTTCAACTGTTTGGATGGATGCGCGCGAAATCCGTTCCCGAAAATTTGACCCCGGAAACATGGCATCGTACTTGGTGCCCGCGCGCGCCAGGAATCCGGCCGGCGCGGCCCAAACCGTTTGGAGGTCTATTTCCGCGCGAATCCGCTCCACCGCATCCACTACTGCGGGCAGGTGGCGGCCCACTTCGCCCAGCCGGCTGCCCGGCAACAGTGTTAACAAGGGTTTCGCCGGGTTTAACCCGTGCTTTGCGAAAAACGCCTCGCGGGAAAGCGCCGGCCCAGCCAGCCAGGCCAGCGGATGGCCGATATAGGTGGCTTGCGGCATTCCCTGGCCGTGGAAGAAGGCAGGTTCAAATGGAAAGATGCACAACAGTTCGTCGATGATCTTCTTCATGGTTTTCACGCGGCCTTTCCGCCACGCCCACACCTGCGGCGCCACCAGATAGGCCACCGGAATACCGCGCTTTTTCGCCTGCGCCGCCACGCGGAAGTGAAAATCAGGGCTGTCGGTGAGAATTGCCAGCCGCGGGCGCCGTTCCTCCATCGCCCTCACCAGCTTGCGGTACTCCCCGTAGATCCGTGGCAGGTGTTCCAGCACCTCCACCAGGCCCACGACAGCAAGACTTTCCGATTCAACCACGGCCTCCACGCCCGCCGCCCGCATCCGCGGGCCGGCGCAGCCGAAGAATCGCGCCCCCGGCCAGCGCCGCCGCAGTTCCTCCACCAGCTTCGCGGCGTACAAATCGCCGGACGCTTCCCCGGCCGATATCAGGATTTCCAAGTGTGCCAATGGCTAAAGTCTATCAATGCCCGGAGATCGAGGCCGCAGTTGTTAGAATTGAAGGAGCATTCGATGCCCTTACCCACTGATTTCGCCGGCCTCAACAAAACCAAGCTCCATCTCGGCGATTTTGCCCAGCACTTCTACAAAGACGCCACTCCATTCGGAACCGTTTTTTCCTACTATGCCGCCGCCGTTCCGCTGGTTGCCGAGGATCTTCGCGATTTTATCGATGAACCTGTAGCCGCGCTCCCGCCGCGAGTCCTGGCCGGCCTCGGCAAAGTGGTCGTTCTGTTCGTCCCCTACCTGGAGCGGCCCGGCGAGGCGCCCCAGCGCACCCGCCCCTCCAAACGCGCCGCCGAGAAGCAGCCGGAGTTCGACGTCCGTAACAGCCTAGTGGCCATGGACCCTCCGGCGCCCGCCAACCTCCTCCCCGTCGCCTACCTGCCTCCCCGCACGCCGGAGGAGCCGCACATACTCGCCTTCAGCACGCAAGGCGTCGATTCAAGCGACCATCATCATAATTTCTTCCACGCTTTGGCCCAGCTCGTATTTCTCACGCAACCCGATTCCGTTCTCGCCGGCTATCGCAATATTCTTCGCGAGGAACTCAAGAGCCGCGCCCATGGGGAAGTGGATGACGCCTCCTGGAAGGCCAAACTCGATCTGCTCAAGAAAGAATCCGGCGTCCGAGGCGAATCCAAACTCTTTTTGGAATACGCCCGCCATAGTTTCATCGACACACTCACGCTTTTCCTGCATGGCATCTGCTGCGATATTGACGTAGAACCCGGCCCGCGCCAAATTGCCAGCCGCTACCTCCGTAAGCGCCTCCAGTTCCTTCAGACCGAGTACCCGCAGCCAGAGGGGTATGCCGTGTTCCCTGAGGAGCTTAAGAATTAACTGACCAGAGGATTCTCCGAAATCGGTCGATAAGAGATTGTGCGTTGTATGCAAGTCTCCCTTCCGGCCTTCCTGCTTCTGGCGGCGGGTCTCTTTGGCGCGCCATCGATTAAGGTTTCTCCCGCAGCCCTGATATTCAACTACCAGGAGGGAAGTGGCGCCTTGCCGGCCAGCCAGACGCTGGCGGTTTCCGCGGCTTCCGGTGCGGCCGCCGCCATGGTCTACACCAACTCCGGCGGCAGCCAGTGGCTCTCCTATACACCGCAACTTGGCAAAACCGCGCTTTCCATCAAGGTGAGCGTGAATCCCACCTCCCTCCCCATCGGCCAGTATACGGAGTCTATTGTGCTCATAACTCCCGATACTGGCGGGGATTCGGTGGTCGTGGGAATCACGCTGAACGTAAGGGCCGCTCCATCGGATCTGAAAGTCTCTCCGGCAACGATTAACATCGTCTACCGTCTTGGGGAACTCCCGCCTTCCCCGGTTCCAGCCTATCTCACCACAACAGGCGGACTTCTCTCGTTTTCCGCCGCCGCCACGGGCGCCAAATGGCTGCGTGTCACCCCGGCCAGCGGCGCGGTTTTCCCCGGTTTCCGTTCCGCGCTGGCGATTACCGCCGATGTCACAGACTTGATTCCCGGCACACAGAAGGGTTCGGTAACCATAACCTCTCCGGACGCGATTACGAAAACTTCCACGGTTACCGTAAATCTCACCGTGCAGCCCGGCATCCCGGTCATCAGCTCCATTTGGCCTCCCAGGCTTACGTTTGGCGCCACCGATAGCACAATCACTCTGACGGGGGACCGCTTCTTCAGCGGAACCATTGTAAAGAGCGGGAATACCGTGCTGAAGTCAACCATCCTGGGGCCCACCTCGCTCAATGTCGTGGTGCCGGCGTCACTGCTCGCAAACCCGGGAAGCGTACCGCTCGTCGCGACCAACCCGGACCCTGGCGGCGGAGCCTCCGGCAGTGTCTCGCTCGAAGTTCTTCCGCCTGGGCCTGTTCTTCTGGCGGTGGTCAATGCGGCGTCACAACTGACCTCGCCCCTGGCCCCCGGCATGGTGCTTACATTGTATGGCTCCGGCATGGGTCACGATACCATCACTGCCTGGGACGGAAGCACGCCCTACCTGCCCACCACCCTAGGCGGTACCCGCGTCCTGCTGAATAACGAAGTCCTGCCGCTTATCTATACCTCCTCCCGCCAGGTTTCCGTGGTTGCACCGAATACACTGGAGCCTGGTCGGGCATTCATGATGGAAGTCGAGTTTCAGGGCATTAAGTCCGTGGTGTTTCCGGTTCTCTCCGTCAGCACCGCGCCCGCATTATTCACGGCCAATGGCAGTGGCTCCGGAACCGCTGCGGCGTTCCAGGTGGACGCCACCACCGGCGATGTCGCACTCAACTCCGACAAAACTCCGGCCACCAAAGGCTCCGTCCTGGTTCTCTACGCCACTGGAATTGCTCCGCGCCTGCCTATTCCACCCGACGGCTTTGTCGCGGTCGAACCTTCCGGGAACTCCATTGCCGGCATTTCTTTAGTGCTCGGCGACGCCCCGGCGGAGATCCTCTACGCCGGCTACGCGCCAGGGCTGGTGATCGGCATCGTCCAAATCAACGCGCGTGTGCCGGAAACTGCGCCTACCGGCAAGGCGGTGCCCGTCACCATTAAGCTCAACAACGCCTCCAGCCCCGCAGGGGTCACGCTTAATATCAAATAGCGGGCCTAGTAGGCCGGTTCAAACGGCCAGTTCGCCGTAGTCGAGTACCCGCCGTCAGCCGCGATCACCTGCCCGGTGATGTAATCCGACGCCGGCGCCGACAGGAACACGGCCAAACCGGCCATATCCGCCGGAGTCCCCATGCGTGGATTCGCCTGTGCGCCGTGCAGCCAATCGTGCATATGTTTCTGGGCCCACATGTCTTTGTTCAGGTCGGTCAAAATGAAGCCTGGCGCTATGCAATTCACCTGAATGTTAAAGCGACCCCATTCGGCGGCCTGCACCCGCGTCAGCCCGGCGATGCCCGCTTTGCTGATGGCGTACACACTCAGATACGGAATGCCCAACAACGACATCAGGCTCCCGATGTGGATAATCTTCCCGCCCTTGCCGCGCTCTACCATACCGCCGCCGATGTGCTGGCAAAGTTCAAAAATCCCATGCAGATTCGTGTCCAGAATCCGGCTGTATTCTTCCTTCGTGTAATCTTGCATCCGCCGCCGCACATTCGTGCCGGCAACATTGATGAGAATGTCGGTGTGCCCGCGGAACTCCGCCGCGAACGCCCGTATCGAGTCCGAATCCGTCATGTCGATGGAACGGGACTCGGCACTATACCCTTCAGCCTTAAGCGCCGCCACCTCCTCGGCCAGCTTGTCGGCCGACCGGGCCGCTAACACGGTATGCGCCCCGGCGGCCGCAATTTCCTTGGCAATGGCCAGCCCGATGCCACGGCTGGCGCCAACGACCAGGGCGGTTTTGCCCTTTAAAGAAAACAAAGTTTCAAGAGACATGTTGAGATCTGTGATGAGAAGTGGTTTTGATTACGAACAACGCGCCGAGATACAGTACGCCGCCGAGCAGCAGCGTCTCTCGTAACCCTAGGTATATCGCAAAGAAGATCGCCGCCGCCGAACCCAACACGCTTGACGCGGCATTCAGCGACCAGGCCCAACGCACGCTCGGCTTGTGAAACCCTTCTAAACGGGCCAATCCTTGCGGAAATGGCATCCCCATGCAGAAACCGGCCGGCGCGATGAGCAGCACCGTTATCAGCATCTTCACCGGCAGCGGCAGGCCAACAAGGGACGAAGTAATGGGCGCCGCGGTGAAGGCGAGCATCCCCACCAGCACTGTAACCAACCCCAGCGCCCGCATCAACTTTCCGTCGTCGTCGCCAATGTACTTTCCGCTCAAGAAGCTCCCGGCGCCGCTCGAAACCAACATGCTGAAGATGATGACCGTCAAGGCATAGGTGGGGTGGCCGAGGAACAGTACGAATTTCTGAATAAGCGCTACCTGGATTAGGATGTAGCCGACTCCGATGCAGAGAAAATACATCAGGAATCGCAACACACCCTTCTCGCGGGGCAATCGTGTTCCCAGCACGAGCGGCGGCAGCGCAAGAATGATGATGGTTGCCAGCAAGCTCACACCGACAAGGGAAAACAGCATGGGAACGGCGCGGTTAATCTTATAGTCGGCACTGTCCTTGTTCATCGCCGTCAGGAAATTCCATAGATCGCGCGGCTGGACCGTGTAGAAGAAGAACGGCCTGTTGTCATCGACCGAGGTCACGTCAAACGGATACTTCGAGAGCCAGGCATCCAGATTGGTGACGGCCAGGGCCTGCCCGAATGGGGTCTTCTCCCCGTCTCCGGGCAGGTAGATCCGTTGGAAGTGTCCCTTGGCGATCAACTCTTCGGCGCGCGCGCCATCGGCGGCCGTGAACGGTTTGCGGCTGATGAGCACGGTGTCGCGGGCACCCCAGCCCTCCAAATCCTTTTGCGTACCCTCCCGAATCACCATGACGTGCCGCTGCGGGTCCTGTTCCCCAAGGCGCGCCAGCGCCTCGCGCGCCAGCACGAGCAGGCGGACGGACTCTCGCGGCGGGTCAAACCCCCAGCGAGTGATCGCCAGCACGCCGTCGTCGTTCAAGTGGCTCAGGTAGTCGTGGAAAGCATCGGTGGTGTACAGGTTGTTTTCCGACAGCGCGAACGCCCCAGCCGCCGTCGACGCCCAGGTATCCACCAGTGTCGCCTGCAAAACGCTGTATTTTTCCGTACTGCGGCGCACAAAGCTACGCCCGTCTTCCACGTGAATCTGAATGCCGGGACGCCGGTAGAGATTCCGGCTGATGCCGGCGAACTCGCCGCGCATGATGGTGTTGGCGATGATCGGGTTTATCTCGACGCCGGTAATGTCTTTAGAGCCGGCGGCAATCGCGCGCGCCACGTCCCACCCGCCGCCGGGGCCAATGATCAGCGTTTTCGCTCCCGGCCGCATCAGGTAGGGGAAGGCCGGTCCCTGCTGGGTCAGGTCACGCGTCTGTTCGGGCGTCAGGTTGTCGACGTCGAAATCCATAATGCCGGTGGAAGCATCGGCGTCGATGACAATCTGCGTCTGGCCGCTGGATTTTTCCTTCGCCACGGCAATTCTGGAGAACGTGTTCCAGCGGACGAAGATCTCGTTCGTCAGCGCCTGGCCTTTGGCGTAGTGGACATCAATCCAATGGTTCTTCGTGTTGAACACCACCAGCACGGTCAATAGCAGCGCCACGGCCACCGAAGCGGCCCGCAGCGGCTGATGCCCATCCAGGTTGTACCAGATCGCCGAGCCGACGGCGAACAGAACGGCCGCCGCGATTACCGTATTCGGGCCGCCAAAGTTGTTGAGCAGCGGAATCAGCAGCAAACAGCCGCCGGCCGCGCCCAGCAGGTCGAAGAAATAGACACGGTCAATACGCTCGATCGTCTCCGAAATCGCAAGCGAGACAATCGCTCCCGCCAGAAAAAACGGCAGCGCGCTGAAAAAGTATACGGCGGCCAGCGTCGTATTCGTCAGTTCCTGCCCACGCGTCAGAATGAAGATGACGCTAACGAGCGGCATCACAGCGTTCACAAGCGACAACCGCCCGAGTTTGCGGAACAGCGGCGCCGGCTGAGCCGCGATGACGTAGGAAAACACCCCGCCCGCCCCCAGCCCGAACAACGCGATGGAAATGGCGAGAAACGCGAAGTGGTAGTAAAAAACCACCGAGAAAATGCGAGTCATCGCCAGTTCCAATAGCAGGGTCGCCATGGTGGTGAACGCGACGCCCATATAAACTTGCGGCCAACTGGTGGTTACGGAAACGGGGGAAGTCGTAATGCGGGACAAGTAACTATGTTAATTGATGTTGGCCCCGGGCACCGCATGGAGGCCCGAAATGCACGGGCGCTACATCATCGCCGTCGGAGGGGCAGGCTCATCCGGATGCCCCGCGTTGGCGATGGGCGTGGCGATCATGTTCACCGCCATGATGGCCAGAACGGCTACGCCGGTGAAGTAGCTCGGCTCCTTGAAGAACTCCGGCAGGGACACCTCCGCCAATGCGAAGCCAGCCACCACCAGGCCCATCAACCCCTCGCCGGCAATCATTCCCGAGGAAATCAGGATGCCAATATTTTCACTCCGCGCGCGTTGCGCTTCGTTGAGACCTTTCCTCGAGGAAATGTAGTCCCCCACCGCGCGGAAGCAGCCGCCGACGAAAATCGAAAACGTCGTGGCGAAGGGCAGGTACATGCCCACGCTGACGAGCATGGGGCTTCGCACCTGCATCATGATCATGCCCAGTCCCATGAAGACGCCCATGCCGACGAGCGGCCACGCCATATCGCCGCCCACGATTCCCTGCGCGATCAGCGCCATCAGGCCGGATTGCGGCGCCGGCAGTTTGGCATCGCCAAAGCCGATCCCGCCCTGCTTGATATTGGCCTGGTGCAGCAGCATCAACGGGAAAAACATCACCAGAGAGGAGATGACCACCGAAAGCAACTCCACCCACTGAATGGTCCGCGGCGTGCCTCCCAGAATGTAGCCGACCTTAAAGTCCTGCAACAGTTCTCCAGCCACCGCCGCCGATACGCAACCCACCGCGGCCACCGCCAGCACCACCGCCACCCCGCCCGGGCCGCCCACACCTAGCGACACCATCAGCAGCGCGGCAATCAATAGCGTGGAAAGCGTCAGCCCGCTCACCGGGTTGTTCGACGAACCGATCATACCCGTCAGCGAGCCAGAAACGGTGGCGAAGAAGAAGCCCGTAATCAACATCACCACGGCGGCGACCGTCGCGATCCAGACGGCCCCGGCAAAGTAATAGTACACCGCGATCATCGCCAGAAAGGTGACGCCGATTAGCCCGAATACGGACTTCGAGCTCATGTACTGCTCCGTCCGGTTGTTCCGATCCACCGGCGCGCCCGTCCCTCGCAGCTCCGCGAACGCCCGGCCCAACCCGACGCTCAGGTTCTTCCGCATCTTCCACAAGGTGTTCGCCGCGCCCACCAGCATCCCGCCCACCGCGATCGGCCGTACGATATAGCGCCAGACCGCCGCCGCCAGTCCTTGCCAGTCCTCATGGGTCGCGCCAGGGGGCAGAAATTTGTTCAAATCCTCGCCCAGGAAGTAGATCAACATTGGAATCAGGAAACCCCACGCCAGCACCCCGCCGGAGAAGTTTAACGCCGCCAGTTTCGGCCCGATGATGTACCCGACACCGATGTAGGCCGGGCTGATTGTCGGCGCCGCCGCCATTGTCACGCCGCCCACGTTCAGCGTCCGTTGATCGGACCCAAGCTTCACCGCCGTCTGCCCCAGATTGCCAATCTGAAACAGGAAATTGCGGTCCGGCTCAAAGAGCTTCATGACGCCGAGAATGTAAACCGCCGCACCTGTCGCCATGTTGATGAACAGAAACTTCGCGGCCTTCGATGCCGACTGCCCGGCCTTGTGAATTTCAGCCGCCGCCACCGATTCCGGGAACGGCAAATCGTCGTCCTCCACCATCACGCGGCGCACCAGCGAGACGAACAACACGCCCAATACGCCGCCCACCAGCATCAGCGCGGTGGATTTCAGGTAACCGTGCTCTACATCGAACTGCGGCCAGGCCTGCGAAATCACGAAGGCGGGCAGGGTGAAAATGGCACCGGCCGCGATCGATTCGCCTATCGAACCGGCGGTGCGCGCCAGGTTTTCTTCAAGAATCGACCCCCGCTTAAATCGCAGCAGCGCCATTCCGATGACCGCGGCCGGATAGGTGGCGGCGATCGTGATGCCCGCTTTCAACCCGAGGTAGGCGTTCGCCGCTCCCAGCACGACGCTCATCACCAAACCGATTATGACGGCGGAATAGGAAAATTCCATCATCTTGCGGTCTACCGGTACGTAGGGGACGTGCTTTTTTTGGCTCACTATGGGCGCTCCTTTGGGCCTTTACCTGGATCGATGAACATTCTAGCGCGGCTTGGATACAATCGTGGGGACATGACTACACCTTTTCGTCAGGATGGCCGGGTCGCGATGGTGACCGGCGGCGCAAGCGGGATCGGGGAGGCTACCAGCCGCGTGTTCGCGGCGGCGGGGGCTTCGGTTCTGATCGCCGATATCGATATGCCCAAAGCCGAGGCGCTCGCAGCCCAACTCTCCGGCGCCCGCGCCGTCCGTTGTGACGTCACCGATGAAGCCGGCATTCGTGACCTCCTCGCTGGCATTGAACGGCTCGATGTGCTGGTCAATAACGCCGGAATCGGGCTGGTTGGAACCGTGGAAGACACCGAAACCGCCGATTTTGAACGCCTGTTGCGCGTCAATGTCACAGGTCCGTACCTGGTAACCCGCTACGCCATGCCCCATTTGCTGAAATCCCAGGGCCGGATTGTGAATATTGGTTCGGTCGCCGGGCTGATTGGCGTCAAGAAGCGGTTCGCCTATTGCGCCACCAAAGGCGCCGTTGTCGCCATGACCCGCCAACTCGCCGTCGATTACCCCACGCAGATCCGCGTGAACTGCGTTTGCCCGGGCACCGTGGATTCCCCCTTCGTCGAGGGCTACCTGGAAAAGTACCACAAGCACGAAAAAGAGAAGGTTCGGCTGGAACTGAACGCACGCCAGCCCATCGGACGGCTGGGAAAGCCGGAAGAAATCGCCAATCTGGCCCTCTATCTGGCCTCCGACGAAGCCGGTTTCGTGAACGGAAGCGTGGTGTCAATCGATGGCGGGTGGACGGCTGCCTAGGTTTTTTCCTCTCACACGAATATCCCCCTAATGGTGGCCGCAAGTCGCGTCGATACAATAGGTAAGCTGTGCCACAAGCGTGTAGTTGATAAGCTGTTTTTTTGTTTGACTAACCACACTGGAGTCGGGCAAAATAACAGGCAAAAGGTCAGGGTTACCGGTAGTACTTGTGGGCCAGTCTCAAGTCCGAAACAACGCAAGGAAGGTTTTTTGTTTTGAAGAGAGATTTGAGTATTTTTTCAACCAGATGGCGGGTGCTGTTCGCGGCTCTGGTTGTCATGGCGGCCTCGCTTTCGGCGTTCGCCATTCCCTCCAAGAAGCCCTCAGCGAAGAAGAAGCCCGTCGTCGCGGCCAAAACGGCCAAATCGGCACCTAAAGGGAAAGCGGCCACCAAGCGGACCCTATCCGCCGCAGCCCGAAAGCGGGCACTGGCCCGCACTCGGACTGGCCGGAATGGCACTGTAGCCGGGGGCCCCTGGAAGGAACCGACTTTTGCCGATTCCACCATGGGTGACGATGTGTCCGGCGAGGACCTGACCATTCGCCAGGCCGCGGTGAATGCCCTGGGCCCCTATAACGGCAGCGTAGTGGTGGTTGACCCAAAAACAGGTCGCGTTTTGACGATTGTGAACCAGAAACTCGCGCTTGGCAGCGGGTTTCAGCCCTGTTCCACGATCAAACTCGTGTGCGCGTTGGCAGGATTGCATGAGGGTGTGGTGGAGCGAGATACGCCTATCCGCCTAAGCCGCCGCGTTTCCATCGACATGACGGAGGCGCTGGCCACTTCCAACAACCCGTACTTCGCGCAAGTCGGTGAGAAGCTTGGTTTTGATCGGGTTCATTCCTATGCCCGTCAGTTCGGACTTGGCGAACGAGCGGGTCTTGGAATCGATGGCGAGTATCCGGGCATTCTGCCGGAAGCCCCGCCGAAGTTCGGCGGCGTCGGCATGATGACCAGCTTCGGCGAAGGCATCCAATTGACAACATTGCAGTTAGCCTCGTTGCTTGCGGCGATTGCCAACGGTGGCACCATGTACCATCTCCAGTATCCGCGTTCGAACGAAGAACTGCGCCGGTTTACGCCTCGCGTGAAGCGGCAGTTGGACATTGGCGGAGAGATTCCGGAGATCAAACCCGGCATGATGGGAGCGGTTGAATATGGAACGGCCCGGCGCGCGCATTACGATCCGAATGAACCGATTCTCGGCAAGACAGGAACATGCACTGATCGCACTACCCCCACTCATTTGGGATGGTTCGGCAGCTTCAATGAAGTGGGAAACAACAAACTGGTAGTCGTGGTTCTGTTGACTGGCGGCAAGGCCGTGAACGGCCCCGTGGCGGCGCAGGTGGCCGGCGGAGTGTACAAAAACCTTTCCGGCCAGCAGTATTTCGCCAGCGGAAGCGCTCCGGCGCCGAAAGCGCAGACGCTTCCGAACGACTAGAGCCGGACGGCAAAAAAATATTTTCGTCCGGTGCAACTCTTTTTCCGAAAAACGCGCTTTATATAGTAACGGGTCGTTTAGGCCCGTCACTAAACTGACAAGACAGTGATTATCACTGGCTTGCTAGACGAATTACGATACTGCGCCCCGCCGGCTAGGAGCGAGACTCTCCTGGCCGGCGGATCTAGTTTAGCTGGAGCCGCGCCGAGGGCTATTCGAAAGCGGCGGGGGCCAGCAATCGCGCTGCGATTGCCTCTTTCAGTTCTTCCAAGCCCTGACCGGTGGCGCTCGATATCTGAAGGAACTGCAGCCCGTTCTTGGCTGCGATGGCCTTTACGGCCTTCACGCGCTTGGGGTCCTGCGCAGCGTCGATTTTGCTGGCGACGACGATCATGGGCTTCCCGCCCAACTCCTCGGAATAGCTGGAAAGTTCGTTGCAAATGATCTTGAAGTCCTTGCGCGGGTCACGTCCGGTGATATCACTGACATCCACCATGTGGACCAGCAGGCGCGTTCGTTCAATGTGGCGCAGGAACTGCGTACCCAACCCGTGACCTTCGGAGGCGCCTTCAATCAGCCCCGGAATATCGGCCACGACAAAACTGCGGTCCTCCGGCAGTTGCACAACACCCAAACCCGGCTCCAGAGTTGTGAACGGGTAGTCGGCGATCTTTGGCCGTGCGGCCGAAATACGCGATATCAGCGTCGACTTGCCGGCATTCGGGAAGCCAACGAGCCCAACGTCGGCCAATAGTTTCAGTTCCAGCCGGAGCGTGAGCTCTCTGCCCGGGGAGCCCGGCTCATGCTCCGTAGGAGTCTGGTGCCAGGGTTTTGCGAAGCGGGCGTTGCCCTTGCCCCCGCGGCCCCCTTTGGCTACGACAAATCGCTGTTCGGGCTCGGTAAAATCGAACAACTGCTCGCCGGTGTTCCAATCGTAGACGATGGTTCCGACGGGAACCTTCACTTCCCGGTCGTCGCCATCGGCGCCAGTCTTGTTGGAACCTTCTCCGTGGCCGCCGCGCTCCGCCTTGTGTTCGGGATTGTAGCGCAGGTGCAGCAGCGTGTTGTAGTGCATGGAGGAGACCATGATCACGTCGCCGCCACGGCCGCCGTCGCCGCCGGAGGGTCCACCCTTCGCGACAAACTTCTCGCGGCGGAAGGCCAGACAGCCATTGCCGCCGTCCCCAGCCTTTACGTAGATCTTGACCTCATCAATGAACATTGGAGCCTATAACAAGAAAAGCCGCCGGGTTGCGGCGGCTTGGTTGGAGTTTTTCGGAGGAAAACTTAGTTAGCTGCTGCCTGGATGGAGATGAATTTTCCCATCCGGCCGCGGTCTTTGAAAACCACGGTGCCGGCCACGCGGGCGTAAAGAGTGTCGTCAGAGCCGCGACCCACATTTTCGCCAGCTTTGAACGGTGTTCCGCGCTGCCGCACGAGGATGGAGCCGCCGGTGACAACCTCGCCGGAAAAACGCTTGACGCCGAGCCGCTGCGCGTTGGAATCGCGCCCGTTTTTAGTAGAGCCTAAACCTTTTTTTGATGCCATGGCAGTGTATCCTTACGCCTCGATCCCGGTAACCATTACCTGCGTGAAGCTCTGGCGGTGGCCCTGGGTCTTGCGGTATTGCTTCTTGCGCTTAAACTTGAAAACAAGGACCTTTTCGCCACGGTCCTGCAGTTCAATCTTGCCACTGACTTTCGCGCCCGCGGCGTCTTGACCAGCCTTCACCTCGCCCGCGTCATTGACGACGGCGATCACTTTGTCGAACGTAATTTCGGCGCCGGGGTCACCAGCCAGCTTTTCGACCTTAACCGACGAGCCGGGAGCAACGCGGTACTGCTTGCCGCCAGTTTCGATAACTGCGTACATCGCTAACCTCTTCAGGTGTTCTATTTTGGATTCTGTGTACTTACGGGGGGCAAGGAGGGGGGAGATGCACACCCTAAGCGCGTGCGGAAGCAAGTCCGCAACTTCTGATTCTACCTGTTCGGAACCGGTTTGGCAAGCCGGGCCGCCCGGCGAAACGGGCGCAGGCGGTCCCGGCGCTCCTCGGCGGCATGAATCTCACGTTCACTGAGCCCAAAATAGTGGCCCACTTCGTGCCACACCGTGTCGGTCACAATCCGTTCCAGATGCGCATGGCTGCGCGCCATTTCCTCATGCGGCCGCTGGAAAATCCTGATCCGGTCCGGTCCCTCCGGCATCGGGTCCGCCAGGCTTCGCTCCGTAACCGGACGGCCCTCGTACAAGCCCAGCAGGTCCGGCGATGGCCCCATGGGCTGAACAACAATCACAAGATTTCGCATCCGCGCCCGGAACCGCTCCGGGATGGCGGCAACGGCCCGTTCCACGATGGCGTCAAATGCTTTCGGTGCGAGCCGCAGGGTCACTTTGCCAGAATAGAGAGAAAGCGCTTCGTGGCGCAACACCACCTGGCGAATCCACATTCTTTATGAGCGACCCGACAACCCTGCCGACGGTAGCCGCCAATCTGGGAATTGGCAAGCTGGCCCGCCACATCTTTCTCTGCGCCGACCAGACGAAACCAAAGTGCGCGGGCAAAGAAGAATCCAACGAAGTCTGGGAACACTTGAAGAAACGGGTGGCCGAGGCCGGCCTAATGACGGGCGACCGCTGCGCGTTCCGGACGAAAGCCAACTGTCTGCGCGTTTGCGAAAACGGACCTATCGCCGTGGTCTACCCGGAGGGCACCTGGTACCACTCGGTGACCAAGGATGTAGTTGACCGCATTGTGGACGAACACCTGGCAGGCGGCAAGCCGGTGGCGGAATACGTCTTCGCTGTCAATCCCCTTAGCGGGAGCGGCGAATAGCCAACGGCATGGACAAACGAATCATTGTAGCCATTGACGGCCCCGCCGGCGCGGGCAAAAGCACTGTAGCCAAGGCAGTGGCCGAGCGGATGGGATTCCTGCATGTCGATAGCGGCGCCATGTACCGCGCGGTGGCGCTGTGGGCGGTGGAAAACAATATTGACCCGGGTGACGGCCACAAACTGGTGCCGCTTAGCGAGAACGCCGAGATTGACCTAAGCGGCGGGCGCGTGAAATTGAACGGGCGGGACGTGACGGCAGAGATCCGGCTTCCAGAGGTCTCCAGCGCGGCCTCCCGCGTTTCGGCAATTCCCGGCGTGCGCCGGGAACTGGTGATGAAGCAGCAGGAGTACGCAGCCGAATCGAGCGTGGTGATGGAGGGCCGGGATATCGGCACCGTCGTCTATCCGCGGGCGCAGGTGAAAATCTATTTGGACGCAAGCCCGGAGGTGCGCGCCCGGCGGCGCGTGGACGAATCCGGCGGCGATTATGAGCAGGTGCTACGCGACATTCGCGAGCGCGACGAACGCGACGCCACGCGCGCCGATTCCCCATTGCGCCAAGCGGAGGACGCGGTGTATCTGGATACGAGCGCTCTTGATGAAGAAGGCGTGATTCTCGCTGTGCTCCGCATTGTGCGGGAAAAGACATCGAACGGAAAGGGAGTAACGAGTTGAGCGACGCGATGGTAATGAAGTTCGGCGGCACCTCCATGGGAAGCGCCGATCGTATTCGGATTGCGGCCGGGATCACTGCCGCCGAGAGGGCAAAACGCCCGGTGGCGATCGTCGTATCCGCCATGTCGAAGGTGACGGATCTGCTGCTGGAGACCCTGCGCCAGGCCGAAGGCGGGAACCGCGAAGGCGTCGAGCGAAACATTGCCGGACTGCGCGACCGCCACGAAACGACGGCGCGGGAATTGTTGGCCTCCGCCGAAGAGGTTCTCGCCGGGATCGGCGCGCTGGTGGCGGAATTCGAGCGAATCGCGCAAGGAATTCTTTTGCTGGGCGACCGTCCGCCGCGCTCGGTGGACGAAGCGGTGGCCATTGGGGAGCGGCTGACCGCGCTGATCATCGCCGCGTATCTGACGGAGACCGGAACGCCGGCGGTGGCCGTGAACGCGGCCACTGTCGTCGTCACAGATTCTGTTTTCGGCAACGCCACGCCGAATATGGAAGCCACGCGGGCACGCGCCGAGGCGGTGGTGCTGCCACTGCTTGCGGCTGGAACCATCGTAGTGATGACCGGCTTCAATGGCGCCACGGCCGACGGTAAGCCGACCACGCTTGGCCGGGGAGGCTCGGATTTCTCGGCCTCCATTCTCGCCAGTGCCGTGGACGCCGGGGAACTTTGGATCTGGACCGATGTCGATGGAATCATGACGGCCGACCCGCGCCTGGTGAAGGACGCCCGCGTGCTGGACGAGTTGACCTACGCTGAGGCGGCGGAATTGGCTTATAACGGCGCGAAGGTGCTGCACCCGCGGACGCTCGCCCCGTTGGTGGAAAAAAAGATTCCCGTATGGAGCAAGAACTCCTTCAATCTGGACGCGCCGGGAACGCGCATCGTGCCCCAGTTGCGAGCCGATGAGCCGAGGGGGGCGCGCGCCGTGACATCGATGGCCAACGTCGCGCTGGTGTCGGTGGAACCGGCGTCGGCGGCGATTAGCGGCACGCGAGTGATGGCGCGCGCGCTGGATGCGCTCGATATCGTGAACGCGGAAGTGCTGACGCTGTCGAGTTCTTCTTACCGCCAAAGCTTCTGCTTTCTGGTGCGCAAGGACGAATTGCCGGCGGTGCTGAAGGGGTTGGAAGAGGCCCTGGCGCTGGAGATAGAACACGGCTATGTGAAGCCGTTTGAGATTGACGAGAACGTGGGTCTGCTGGCGGTGGTGGGCGAAGGGATGCGGGGCGTGGCCGGCCTGGCCGGACGCGTGTTCACCGCGGTGTCCCGCGAGGGGATCAGCATTATCGCCATCGCGCAGGGTTCAAGCGAATTGACCATCAACCTTGTGGTGAGCCGCGACGGGCTGGAACGCGCCGTCAAAGCTATCCACGCCGAATGCCAACTGGGGGGCTAGGCCTCTACTTCCCTTCGGGCACATCCTGCGCACAGCGGAAGCCGATGCTGGGGCTGGCCAGCCGGCCCGGCACGCTGGACCATTCATAGCTCACGCCTTCGGCCAGTTTGCGGTCGAAGGCGCCACCTTTGATGTAGTGCCACGGTTCATTGGCGGTGGGCGGGGGTTTCAACATCTGCGCGAAGCTCTCCACCGCCTGGCCGCTCGGCGTATGGGGATGATCGATCCACTCCCAGGCATTACCAGTCATGTGCAGCAGCTTGTAAGGGCTCGCCCCGGCTTCAAAACTGCGCACCGGCGCCAGCGCGCCGCCTGCGACGTTCGCATTTCCCGGTGTTTCGCCGTTTCCCCAGGGATAGTTGCGGCCGTCGGCTCCGCGAGCTCCCTTTTCCCACTCCCGCTCGGCGGGAAGCCGCTTGCCGGCCCAGGCGCAGAAATCCCGCGCATCGGTATAGGTTACGTTCACCACCGGCAGGTCCGGCGCGTCGGCCGCAAATCCATCGGGCAGCGTCCGGTTCGATGCGGTGGCAAACTCACGGTAGGCTTTGTTGCTCACTTCGGTGATATCTAAGTAGACAGCGGGCTGCCGGACAGGTGATCGCGCGGAACCGAACAGGAACTCGCCGGCCGGAATCAGCGCCATGTCGCCGCCCTTCGCGTTGAGAATCGCGGCCGGGCCTTGTTTGGGTGGCGGATCTGTTTTCGCCGTCTTGCCATCCTTAAGCAGATACCAAAGGCCGAACCCGCCGAGCGCCACCGCGGCCAGACCGGCCGCCACAATCGGGCCTGTCTTTATACCGTTTGCCGGCGCCGTTGCCGGGGGTTGCGGAGCCGTTGCCGGGCGGACGCCGCTCCGCACCTCTTCCATAACGCCCATCAATACGTGCCGCACCGCGCCGAAGCTCTGCAGACGAGCCTCGGGCTTCTTGGCCGCGCAGCGCAGGATGAGGTCGACGAGGCTCTGCGGCAGGCCGGCGGCGGCCAGCTTGGCGGGGTCGGGATTCTCATTCAGGATGATGTAGAACAGCCGCTCCATGCTGTCCCCGGTCACCAATCGCTCCCCGGTGAACAGCTCATAGAGCACAATTCCGTAAGAGTAGATATCCACCAGCGGAGTAATGTTGGCGCCCATCACCTGTTCGGGCGACATGTAGAACGGTGTCCCCATCGTGTTGCCGGCCTTGGTCAGGCTGAATCCGGCGGCTTTGGAGATGCCGAAGTCCATGATTTTCGAACGTCCGGACTGCTCCAGGAAGATGTTCTCCGGCTTCAAATCGCGGTGGATGATGCCACGCTCGTGGACAAACTCCATGGCCGCGGCGCACTCGACGGCAATGCGCAAACGGTTCAGCAGGTCGCCCGTCCGGCCCTTCCGCATCGATTCACGCAGGTCGTCGCCGCGCATGAACTCCATTACGATGTAGGGCCGCCCGCCTTCTTCGCCGTAATCGTGAATGGTAACGATGTGGTCGTGCTGGATGGTGCCCGACATGCGGGCTTCGTGTAGAAAGCGTTCCTTGGCTTCCGTGTCCCGGGATGCCTCGTCGGTGAGAATCTTAACCGCCACCTGACGGCCGATCACAGTGTCCAAGGCGCGGTAAACGTGCGACATGCCGCCGCCAAGAAACTCCTGCAGCTCGTACTTTCCGAACCGCGCGGGTAGTTGCATGAGCCTCTAAGTTACCAGGGTAATTACAAAGTAGATTCCAGCCATGAACAACAAGACGGCCACGGCGACCAGGATCATGACTCCGGTCTGATTTTGCAGCGCAGCCGGCAGCACTTTGACGAACCCGGGAAGGCCATCGGGGACCTGTTGCGTCCCGCTGACGTTGGGACGCACACCGCTTTGCTGCGTGGGCGCCCATCCGGTCTGCGGAGCAGGTTGCGCCTGTGTGGGACGCTGCTGCGGCGGCTGGGTGTAGCCGGTCTGCTGCGGCGCCGGCCGCGTGGCCGACGTCGGCGTCGCCGGAGCCTTGCTTCCCTGCTGCATCGATCCCATGGTGGGCATGGACGTGGTCACCATTCGCGCCGAACTTTCCATGCCGAGAAACCGTTCAATATCGACAGCCGTGTCGAACAACTTCTGGTAGCGATCCTGCGGCTGCTTGGCCGTGCACTTGGCGACGATCCGCAGCACTTCCGGGTCCACGCCGGCTGCTTGCAACGGTGCCATATCGAGCGGCTCATAGAGAATTTTGTTGAAAATCTTCTCAATCGTGTCGCCCAGAATTGGCTTGTTGCCGCACAGCATTTCAAACAGCAGAATGCCGAAGGAGTAGACGTCCACCAAGTGCGTCACCTGCTGGCCCAGCACCTGTTCCGGCGCCATGTAGTAGGGAGTGCCCAGCGTGAATCCGGCGCGGGTCAACTGCATCCCCTCCGCCTTGGCGATTCCGAAGTCCATCAGCTTGATCTTGCCGGTCGAATCAACCTGCAGGTTTTCCGGCTTAATGTCGCGATGAATGATCTTCTTCTGATGAATGTAGTCCAGCGCCTTGGCGATCTGCACCGCCAACCGCAGCCGGTTGCGAACGTCGCCGGCGCGGCCATTGCGGATCGCGTCGCGCAGATTTTCGCCACGCAGAAACTCCATGACGATGTAGGGTTTGCCGCCCTCCTCGCCAAAGTCGAAAACGTTCATGATGTTTTCATGAACGATGCTGGAAGCCACGCGAGCCTCCTGCAGGAAGCGCGCTTTCGCTTCGGCGTCCGAACAGCCCTGCTCCGTGAGAATCTTCACGGCGACAGTTCGCCCAAGCACCGTGTCCTGCGAACGGTAGACATGCGACATGCCACCGCCGAGGAATTCCTGCAATTCGTATTTGCCAATCCGAGCCGGAAGCTGCATCAGGAGGTCCGAAGTCTCATAGTATCATCACACTTTTCAATCCGCCGCCGCCTCTAACGGGCGACAAGCGGCACGCACTGCAGCGCCTGGTTGAACTCTCTCGAGAAAACCGGCACGTTTACTTCAAACTTGTAGCTGGCCACCTTGCCCTCCACGGTCATGGGGGTAGCGGCTTTGCCCTGGCGGACGATCCACTCAATACTCTGCCCGCCGCCGGTCGGGGTTACGCGGTCGGCGGCGTAGATAAAGCGATAGATGCCCCACAAGCCGGGCTGGGCCTCCACATCAATCGACGAGCCGCCCACCAGCTTCACCGTCCCGCGGACGCCCTGCTGCCCGCTGCCGGGCCAGGTAAACTGCTTGCCGCCGCCGGAGGCGCCGAACGTTTGCGACTGCCCGTCGATCTGCAACTGGCTGCCGGTGACGACATCGGACTTCAACGGCGTCAGCGTATAGGCCATCTTCGGCTGCTGCGCGCCGCCGGGGAAAACCATGTCGGAGAATCGCTGCGCCTGATTCACGAAGGCGACGAACGCCGGGTTGATCTGGATATTCCCTTCGCTGACGCCCACCCAACGGCCGCCATCCTTCTTCATATACTTCTTCAAGTCCGCGTCCAGGAACGCCCACATGGCACCATCGGCAGGCCGGAATACCTTCACCACGTCGTCAAGCGTGGCGTCGGTCTTCGCCGCCGGATTGAAGGGGAACTTGCCGCGCAGACCGGCAAAGCGCTGGTTACAGAACCCGGCGCCCTTGGCGTTCAGTTCATCCTTGCCCATGCCCTTCAGGAACCGGTCCACCTGCACAATGGGGTCTTCCAGAATCCGGAACGACATCTGATCCACCTGGCCCTCCGGGTCCGGATTGAAACTGCGGGCGACAGCCTTCACCTGCATCCGCGAATCGCCGGCCGCGTCGATGGGCTTATTGGCCGCGTTCGGATCGGTCTTCAGGTTCGGCACCGCGTCGGCCAGCGCCTTTTGCAGGCGGGCCAGCGAATCGATGTAGACGCCGTTCTTCTCCGGGTAGATGTACTTCTGAATATTGGCTGGTGCGGGCACCACTTCGGTCACCGGCTGGAAGGCGTTCCGGATCTTTTCGTTGTCAACGGCCACGTTGCGCGTAGCCAGCCAGAACAACGCCATCAGCGGCGTGTCGTTAGAAACGATCTGATCGAGCTTCTTGGTTGCGTCCTCCAGATCGGCATACTTCACGAACGTCGAATTGCGCAAATAGCCGCGCCACGCCCGAATGTAGTCGGCCACGTAGCGGTCGGTCAGGCTCCGGGTTAACGTTGACCGGTCAATGGAGCCGGCGCCGCCGCCGCCGCACGTCGTCCGCGCTGTGTCTTTGGCGTTCGAGGTCTCACCACAGGTCACCCACTTATCGCCGCCGAAGAACGGGTCCGGGTTCTTGATGAAGCCGGTCATAGTGCCGAAGCCCTCTTTGGTAAAGGCGCCGGCAACGTCTTTATTGTTGACGATGATGGCTTCCGAGCCCTTGATGTCGCGGTTGTAGTTCACCGGTTTGTTGGCCTTGTTCGCCGCGGCGAGCATCGACTGATAGATGCTATCGACGCCTTCAAACTGGGCCAGGAAACGCCTTCCACGCGAAGCCGATTCGGCGTCGAACGGCAGCGGGCAGCCGCCGGAATTCCGCAGGTAATCGGCATAGAAATCGAACTGGAGCCGCGCAAGCTGGGCGCGGTCGGCCACATCGCGGCCGGCCGACCAGGCGTTGAAGAGCGCCGCGGCCGTAATGTCCTTCGTCGACTTGTCCGGATACACGGTAACGGTAAGGTACGTCCGCAACGCGCTGAAATAGGTGCCGTAGTCATCGGTGGGCTGGGGCGAGGCGGGCAGATTCTTAAGCATTCGCTGCAGGCCGCCGTGCGTCGGGCCCAGCAGAGTCTGGTTGAATTTCTGACACCAGATCTCTTTCACATGCGGATACATGTCGTTGCCCGAATAGAGGCCCATGCGGAGTTTATACGGCGCGCCGTTGCCCTTATAGCCGTCCAGGGTTTCAAGCGTCTGGCGCAGTGTCTCCAGCTTTTCGAGCGACACTTTGTCCGGCAGCGCACTAGGGTCGGTGATGTTGACGCTGGCAATGCCGCGGGCGGCGTCGAGCGCGTCGTTCTCCAGCGTCCGGTTGCCGAAGTAGCTGACGGTGAAACCACCCAGGGCGAGCAGCGAGAGCGCCGCCGCCACACCCAGCAGAATGCGCTGCGCCATCGACGTTTTGGTGCTGGAACTGGAGGCCACCTGCGCCTCGTGATCGGCCAGAATCACGTCATTAAACAAACGGCCAAGAAACGTCCACTGGGGCACCTTGCGTGTGGCGCCGACTTGCGGCGTGAAGCTTGGCCCTTGCTGCGCCATCGAACCGCCCGGGCCCATTTTGAAGATTTTGGTGGCGCCGGCGTTACCGGGATCGATCGCCGGCTGGTGCTGCTGCCGCGCGGCCTGCAAACCGGCCGAATCGTCTATGACAATGGGGCGCACGCCGGAAAAGTAGAAGCCGCGCAGGAACGGTGAGGTCCGCAACTGGCTGGGCTTGCACAAATCCACCAGGAACTGCACCAGCGGGCGGCGCAGCTTGGTGAACTCGCGGGCAAATTCATAGGCGCCCGGCAGTTTGGCCGGGTCGTTTTCCCTCGGCAAAAGCATCAGCCGCTTATCGCAAAGCGAGTGCGTCAGCAGGCTGTACTGTTCCGTCAAGCGGTTCGTTTCCTGTTCCGAATAGATTCCGCCGGCATCCGGAGGCACGATTGGCAAGGTGACGCCGAAAATCTGTAGCGCTTCTTCGTTGCCGATATTGCGCACGAAATCGAGGAAGAACTGCATCCGGTCCATGCGCGTGAACACCACGTAGACCGGCACCCGAATCCCGAGTTGGGCCGAAATTTCCACCAGCCGCTCATTGAGCTTTCGCGCCACCACGGTGGCCGCTTCATTGCCGCCCTGGCGGAAAAACGTTTCGCCGTCGAACATCACCACGGCCGCGCGCGGCGCCTGCGCTTTGGCGCCCACCACGCTTTTCAATTGGCCCGGCGCCAGCCGCCGCACCAGCCGTTGCCAGCGGTTGCCGTCGTTCATGAAACCGCCCGCGGTGTCCATGAACAGCGTCTGGCGCGCCAGGAACACATTGGCCAGCCGCGTGGGCACCACGTTCGTATCCTGATAGACATGGCCGGATACCAGTTCCGGCTCCAACCCGCTGTTGAGCAGCGTCGTGGTTTTCACGCTGCCGTTTTCGCCCATCAGGAACACCAGCGGCAGGTTGTTGATCCGGGCGCCCTGGGCGGTCTTGGCCAGTGCGAGTTTGGTATCGACGTCCTTGCATAGCGCGTCAATTTCCGGGTCGCCGCTATTGGCACCGGGCTTGGCCGGCTGCTTGGAGCGCAGCCAAAGATAGACGCCCGCGCCGATAATGCCAACGATGCTCAAAATGCCGATGAAGATCCAGAACATCGAACCCGCGAGGCCCATCAGATAGGCGAGCCCGACCGCAATACCGATCCAAACGAGCAGACAGAGAATAACGAGAAGTATTGGCGACATGGTGGGTGCTCCTTATCGGCCGCGGGCCAGCGCGGCCAGCGCGCTGATGCCGTTGGAAAGCAGGTAGTAGTAGACACCGAACAGACCGGCGGTGAGTGCGACGCAGACGCCGGCGATAATGGCGAAGCGCTTCACCCACGGATCGTTCCCGGTGGGCGCGGCCGCCCCGGCCGGCGGCAGCATCCCATTGGGCGAAAGGGCGATGCTCGTGCGGCGAATGCGGTGGATTTTCTCAGACGTGGCGTGCAGAATAGGCTGCAGGTCGCCCCGGTTCCCCAGGCTGTAGCGGCCCATGAACCCGAGCAGCAGGCACAGTTGGAACACCTCCAACAAATCAGCCAGCGACTGCGAGTCGTTCATCGTCAGCAGTTTCTGCAGGTGCTGGAAGAAGATCTCGCCCGCCACATGATGGCCGAAATACTCCTCCTGCATCGGCTGCCGCGGCCAGTCGGCAAACACCGGCAAGCGCAGGTTGAGAATGGACTCATCCAGAAACGCGATGACCGCGAAAATGGCGAGTTTAATCTCCTCGCCGTCGTAGCCGCGCTTGCGCGCTTCCTGGTCGGCCATCTTGATGGCCTCCCGCACCTGATGGCGAAATACATTGGCGTCTGTCACCGGTTGACGGCTGGAGCGCATTCGCTCAATCACGGTAAAGACTTCCTGGAACACCCAGGCTAGATTCTCGGCGCGCCGCTCCGTGCCGAAGGCGGCGGGGGCAATATTGGCAGCGTTGGGTTGCATTTTTCCTCGGATCGAATTGTGCTGCTGAATCAGGATTCCATAATGACGAACAGTTCCGGTTTCGGATCCGAAATGTCGCCGGGGATGTAGAGGCCGATCTGCCGCGTCTGGGAGATGCTCTCAAAGCAGGGGCCTTTGCAGGTAACGGTGAAATACTGCGCGTCCACCCGGCTCCGGATGGCCGACGGAGGCACCGGAAGGTGGATCAGCGGCAGCCCCGGCAGGGCGCGCTCCACAAGTTTCGGGACGAAGGAAACAGAGCAGAACTTTGCCAACTGTGGTGTTTTCCGGATCACATCGGCCTCTATGGCCGGCGAACGGACGCTGAGAATCCATTTCGACGGATTCAGCACGCGTTGATCGGTAACCATACCCCGGTAGAAGTAGTCGGCCGTTTTTTCCAGGGGGATTTGGATGTACTGGGTGGGAACCATCGTTTCGAGCAGCAGACGGATCAGCGAATCAAGATCTTCAAAGGTCTTATCGAGCTCTCGATGGTTGTAGAGAGGAATTTTGCTGGGATGATGGTCAACCGAAAAAGTACAGAGCGCGCCGGCCAGCCGCGCCAGTTCGCTATACAGCTCTTCCGGATGTCCGCGCTTCACCTTCAATTGGTGGCGGAGCGGAGCCAGGGCGGCATTCACACTATGGAGCATCCAGAACGTGGCAATTTCAGAGGTCGAATACTCCGACCACAAGCTGGCGCTCCCACTCTTTCCCCGGCCCAGAGCGCGGCTCTTGTCATCGAGAATGTCCACTAGCCGCTGCAACAGGCTCAGCACACGCTCACTAGCGGCTACCTGAACGCAAGGCGGCACGAAGGTAGGGTCAAATACAAAGTTGCCCGTGCCGTCGCGCATCACGCGGGCGATGGCGAGACTCGCTGCCGGGTCCGGGTTCTCCAGGTCCAGCACCAACCGGATATTCTTCCGGCCCAGCCGCACCGGTTTCTCGTCGCGGCCGGTGGTTTCGTCGAACAACATCTGGTTTTCGGCCACAAAGCGCACCGGGTTCGCGCCGGCCTCCTCGGCCGTCATGCAGTTCACCCCGTTTTCCCGCCGCGACGGAATCGTCAGGTAGACCGTGACGCGATCGCGCGTCATGGGAAACTGGTCGGCGATGTTGCGAGTGGGCGGCAGTGCGTCATGCTGCGGCATGTGAAACGGCAGTCCATCCGGGAAGATTCCACGGGCATGGAGCACCGACAAGGTTCCATTAATCAAAGCCTCCGAATCCAGTTCACACCCTGCCAGCCCCCATGGCTCAAACCATAGAGACGAGGTCGCAAACCGGATGGAGTCCTCAAAATACCGGCCCTGTACCTGAAAATGATGAGGCCCGAGGTACATCCCCTCCGACCACACGACGCGCGAGAGTTGTTTCATGCGCTTAATCCCTAACGCGGATTCGGCGAATAAACTCCTGCCCTTTTCCGCTCCTTGGCACGATTTACTCTACCACAGCGTCCCCAACTTGCTACCGTAGGAAATTGGTGGAGCGTTGACGGAGTTTCCCATGTGATTCCGCCTGCCACCTCAGTGGTTTTGTGAATGCGACTCCCAAGGGTCGCCGTGATAATCTACTTCCACGGAATGGCTAGATAGGCTATGAGCTTCGACGATAAATACGAGATTCTCGCTGAGCTGCGAAATGATGGTATCAAGACCTTTATCGCTCGCGAAAAGGGTAGCGGCCAAGCGGTGGAGGCCCATCTGTTCCTGGCCGGGCGAACCGCCGAGAATACGGCACTCCTCGACAAATTGAACCGGTTGACGCCGGACCACCGCCAATTTGTGCTTGAAATCGGCGATACAGGCGGCACTCCCTACGTCGTTTCTCATCTGCTTCCGGACCGGCGCGGCTTGCGGGAATGGTTGAGCGGAATTCCGGACTCACCCCCGCCGTTCGCCCCGCCCGCGCTTTCCGACCTGCAAAAAGGCGCGACGCTCCCTCCGTTTAAGGCGCCTACGCTCGACCACAGCGGCACGCTCCCCCCCTTCCAGGCCTTCGATCCGGCTAAGGGCGCCACCCTACCACCGTTTAAGGCGCCAGAGGTATTCATGCCAGGTGTGGATAAGGGCGCTACTTTACCGCCATTCAAAGCCCCGACGCTGGACCGTGGTGAGACGCTTCCGCCCTTCCAGGCCTTCGATCCCACAAAAGGCGCCACACTTCCGCCATTCCGGGCGCCACTGCCGGAGCGTGGGGAGACGCTTCCGCCCTTCCGTGCAATCACACCTGCGCCCGCCAAGTTGAGCCCGGCTCCCGCAGATTCCACCAAGAAGGGCGCGGACGAGGATTTTCTCCGGCTATTCCAGGTTCCCGAAAGGGGGAAGGGCGGGCTATCCATGTCCAGCGCGCCCGCTACCCCCTCGTCCGCCGGAAAGAGCCGTGAACCCGGCGAATTCACTCGATTGTTTCAATCCGCGCCGGCGGCGCCGCCGAGCGCCCCTCCGCCCCCGCCCGCGCCTCCCGTTGCGCCGTCGGAGGCGCCAACAGAAGAACTGCGCGCCGCACAGGCGCCCCCGCCCGCCGGTGAATTCACCCGCATGTTCAGCGCACAGTCGGTGGCCCCGGCCGCCCCAGAACCGCCAAAAGCGCCGGAGCCTCCCAAGGCACCAGAACCGCCCGCCCCGCCAGCCGGTGAATTCACCCGCATGTTCAGCGCACAGTCGGTGGCCCCGGCCGCTCCAGAGCCGCCAAAAGCGCCGGAGCCTCCCAAGACACCGGAACCGCCCGCCCCGCCAGCCGGTGAATTCACGCGCATGTTCAACGCCCAATCGGTGGCCCCTGCCGCTCCAGAGCCGCCAAAAGCGCCGGAGCCTCCCAAGGCACCAGAACCGCCCGCCCCGCCGGCCGGTGAATTCACGCGCATGTTCAACGCGCAATCGGTGGCCCCGGCCGCTCCAGAACCGCCGAAAGCGCCGGAGCCTCCCAAGGCCCCGGAACCGCCCAAGCCACCCGCAGGCGAATTCACGCGCATGTTCAACGCGCAATCGGTGGCCCCGGCCGCTCCAGAACCGCCGAAAGCGCCGGAGCATCCCAAGGCCCCGGAACCGCCCA
>JAEUQC010000169.1 GCA_016789905.1 Bryobacterales bacterium
ATGGTAGAGGTAGTTTTTGACCCCCGCGCTGCGGAGCAATAACGGGGATGCGTCAACGGAGATGCGCATCGATGGTTGTAACCGGAGTTCTGTTATCCTACCGCATCTGACGCAGCAAAGCGCCTCTGCGGTCAAATTCAGGTCACAAGGCCAGCAAATTTTAACGGGTACCGGCACGAAACCAGACCCGGCCGCGCCACCCGGCGCGCCGAACCGAATCAGCCCATCGCCCCCCCTGCCGAGGAGGTCCAAGAGGCGAACACGGAAGCCCCGAAAGAAGGAGGAAGGGCTTTCTCCGCACCCGGCCGCGCCACCCGGCGCCCAGCCCGCCGAACCGAATCAGCCCATCGCCCCCCTGCCGAGGAGGTCCACGATGCGAACACGGAAGCCCCGCAAGGAGGATGGGCGTTCTCCGCACCCGGCGGCGCCGAACCGAATCAGCCCATCGCCCCCATATGCGTTAACTTAAGAACATTTCCACATCGAACTGTTTGAGGTTTCGGTGCTCGCCGGGCGTCCGAGAAGTCAGGTTTTGGCTTTAAGTTAACGCTTATGCCCATCGCCCCCCCTGCCGAGGAGGTCCAAGAGGCGAACACGGAAGCCCCGCAAGGAGGAGGGGCTTTCTCCGCACCGCCCTGCTACAGGTGCCTCCCAATCAGGACAAATGGACCGCGTCGGAAGCTTCGCCGAACTTCTGGCAGCTCTGCCCGGAATCGATGTTCCTCAGCAGGCCCGTCAGCACCGCTCCCGCGCCTACCTCAACCCACTGGGTAACGCCTTCGGCAATCAGCAGACGCATCGACTCCACCCAGCGCACCGGGTTCGGCACCTGCTGATACAGCCCCTCCCTCGCCTCGGAGCCCGTAGAGATCAGCTTGGCCTGCCAGTTGTTTACGAGCGGCATCTGCAGCTCCGCGAACAATGCCGCGTCCAGGTCCGCGCGAAGCTGCTCCTGGGCCGGGCGCATCAGCGGACAATGGAACGGCGCGCTCACCGGCAGCGCAATCGCCCGCTTGGCGCCCGCGGCCTTCGCCAAATCCATGGCCCGCGCCACCGCCCCGGCATGGCCCGCTATCACGATCTGGTCCGGCGAGTTTAGGTTCGCCGCCGTTACCACTTCCCCCTCGGCGGCCGCAGTGAGAATCTCGTCCAGTTTCCCTTCCGGGAGCTTCAAAAGCGCTGCCATCGCGCCCACACCCTGCGGCACCGCCGCTTGCATGTATTGTCCCCGCTTGCGGACGATTCGAACCGCATCGCCGAATGGCAGCGCGCCCGCCGCCACCAGCGCCGAATACTCGCCCAGGCTGTGCCCAGCGACGAAGTCCGGCCGATGCCCCTGGCTGGCAAGTGCCGCGTACGCCGCCACCGAAACAGTCAACAGCGCCGGCTGCGTATTTTCCGTCTTTTTCAGCTCTTCCTCCGGCCCGGAAAAGCAAAGTTGCGAGAGCGGGAACCCCAGCGCGGCGTCCGCGGCATCGAACACCGCCCGCGCCGCCTCCGAGGTCTCATAAAGCGTCTTCCCCATACCGGCGAACTGGGAACCCTGTCCGGGGAACAAAAAGGCTGTTTTCGGCATAAAAACCTAGTTTATCCAAGCTGTGTTAACAGGTGTGGGTAACCTCTGGCAACCGCGATATCATCTTTACATTAAGTTTTTGTCCAGGAGCGCTATTCGTGTCCCTTTCTGAAATCTGCGTCCGCCGCCCGGTGTTCGCCTTCATGCTGATCATGTTCCTGGTCACATTGGGCGTCTTCAGCTTCCTGGATCTCGGCGTCGACCTTTTCCCGCGCACCGATCCGGCCACCGTTTACGTCCGCGTCCGGCTGCCAGGCGCAAGCCCGGAAGAAGTCGTCTCGCAGATCGTTCTGCCTTTGGAGGAGACCGTCGCCAGCGTCAGCGGCATCGAAGAGATCCGCGCCATGGTCAGCGAGGGCGGCGCGTCGATCATCGTCACCTTTGTGCTGGAACGGGAGATTGGCGCCGCCACCGAGGACGTTCGCGAAAAGGTCTCGGCGGCCATGCGCAAGCTTCCGCCCAACGTCCTGCCGCCAACCGTCGCCAAGTCCGATCCTGACAACGACGCGATCGTCACCCTGGCCGTTCACGGCGCCCGGCCGGTGCGTGAGTTGACCGAGGTCGCCGACAAACAGGTTCGCCGCGCGCTGGAAACCATCGACGGCGTGGGCGCCATGGACGTCATCGGCGGTCAGCTACGCCAGATCAACGTCTTCCTCGACATCGACAAAATGAACGCCTACAACCTGAGCGCCCAGGAGGTGGAGCGGGCGTTGCGGACCGAGAATGTGGAGACGCCTGGAGGCCGCATCGTCCGAGGCACGGCGGAAATGGGCGTTCGCACCATGGGCCGGCTGGATCACGTTTCCGAGTTCGGCGCTATCATCGTCAAAAACGTCGGCGGTGCCCCGATCCGTGTTCGAGATGTCGGCTACGCCGAGGACTCCTTTGCCGAACGCCGCAGTTTCGCCATGTACCAGGGCCAGCCGGCCGTCACGCTGGAAATCCGCCGGCAGATTGGCACCAACACGGTTAAGGTGGTCGACGGAATCCTGAAACGGCTCGACGACGTGAATAAGTCGCTCCCGCCAGGGGTCAAGATATCGCTGGTGAAGGAGCAGGCCACCTACATCCGAAAATCGGTGGAAGCGCTCGAAGAGCACCTCATCCTGGGCAGCTTCCTCGCCGGACTGATCGTCTTTCTCTTCATCCGCGATTGGCGAACGGTGCTTATAAGCTTCGTCGCCATTCCAACTTCCATCCTGGCGACCTTCACGATCCTCCGGTTACTCGACTATACGTTGAACTCCATGACGCTGCTGGGGCTCACCCTCGCCGTTGGCATCGTTATCGATGACGCCATCATCGTCATCGAGAACATATATAGACACCTGGACGAATATGACGTCACTCCCATCCAGGCGGCCATTGAGGCGACGCAGGAAATCTCGCTCGCCGTCGTCGCCACCACGCTGTCCCTGGTCATCATTTTCGTGCCCATCGCGTTCATCAGCGGCTACGCCCGAAAGTACCTGAACCAGTTCGGCTGGACGATGTCGATCTCCATTCTCATTTCGATGCTCGTCGCCTTCACGCTCACTCCGGCGCTGAGTTCCCGGCTGCTGAAGCGAAAGGCGGCCGCGCCCGGCGCCAAGAAGACCGGCGCGCACGAGCATCACTACTCAATCTTTGACAAGCCCTACACCAAGGTGCTTTCCTGGTCGCTGGACCACCGCTGGGTGCTGATGGGAATCTGCGCCCTGGTCTTCTACTCCACCTTCCCGCTCTATAAAAAGATCGGTCGTGACTGGATGCCGCAGGAGGACCAGAGCGAACTCGGCGTTTTCGTTGAAATGCCCGAAGGCTCATCGCTGCAGGCCACTGAGCGCGTCACCAAGGCGCTCTCGGACCGCTACGCGAAGATCCCCGGCGTGCGCGCCGTCGTTCCCGCATCGTCCACCATGGGCGTGGAGCGCGTCACCATGGCGTTCGTGACGGTTCTGCTGGACCCGCCCGAGAAGCGTGCCCCGATTCTAGAGATGGGCAACAAGATCCGCGCCGCGTCCGCCGACTATGCTTATGCCCGTCCTCGGGTGAACTTCCCGAACGTGCTCGGCGGCCGCGACACATTTGCCCCTATCCGCGCCATGTTACTCGGGCCCGATATCCGTAAGCTGGTCGAATACGGCAAGCTGATTAACGAGGCGATGCTGAAGGAGCCCGCCATCACCGATGTTAAAGTGAATCTGAACCTGAATAACCCGGAGTTACAAGTTAACATTGACCGGCAGTTAGCATCGGACTTAGGTGTCCGGGTGGCCGATATCGCTGGCGCCGTCCGGCTGCTCATGTCGGGCGAAGATCAGATCTCTACATTCAAAGAAGGCTCCGAACAATACCCGGTGATGATGCGGCTGCTGACCGCGCAGCGCGACTCTCCGGAAGTGCTCGGCCGGCTGCTGGTGCCGAGTTCGACGCGTGGGTTGATCCGGCTGGACTCGATCGCCAAGCTGGAACACGGCCTGGGTCCGAGCCGAATCGACCGTTACGCCCGGCAGTTCGGAGTCGGCATCTACGGCAACGTGGCCAATACTTCCTCGCTGAACGAGGCGGCGGTGGCGGCCCAACGCGTGCTCGATGGGATTGAACTACCGCCAGGTTATTCGGTTCGTTTTTCCGGCCAGGTGAAGGTCCTGGAGGAAACGACCTCCAACATGCTGATGGCGATCGGCCTGGCGAGTATCTTCATGTACATGGTGCTGGCGGCGCAGTTTGAGAGCCTGGTCCACCCGTTCATTATCTTGACCACGCTTCCGCTATCGATTCCCTTCGCGTTGCTGTCGCTCATCGCAACGGACCGCTCGCTGAACCTGTTCAGCGCGCTGGGAGTGCTGTTATTGCTCGGCATCGTAAAGAAAAACGGCATTCTCCAGATCGATTACATGAATCATTTGCGCGACCGCGGCACACCGCTGCGGGAGGCGATCATTGAAGCCAACCGCGTGCGGTTGCGGCCGATTCTGATGACGACATTCTCCATCATCGCCGGCTTGCTGCCCACGGCCTTCGGCACCGGCGCCGGGGCGAGCCAGCGCTCCGCTATCGCGGTTACGATCATCGGCGGCCAGACGCTGTGCCTGTTGCTGACATTGCTGCTGGTACCCATCGGGTATGACGTGGCTGAGAAAGTGCGGGCGCGCCTGTCCTCGAAGAAGCCAACAGCCACCACGCACGACCGGCCAGCCGCTTCACCGGTGGCTGGGGACTAGAACAAGCGGGAACCTGAAACACGCGAACGCAGTCAAATCCGGTTATGCGCTGCATAACCGGATTTTTCTTTCTGGCGCCGCTGTTGGCGGCCTGCTCCTGCTCCGACGCGCTGCCCGCTTGTGAGCTTTTTCCCGCCGCCAGCGTGGTTTTTGTTGGAACCGTCCTTGACGGGAACGACGACGGCAGCGGGCGATTTGTCCAGAGAACGGCGTATCTGGTCCGCGTGGATGAGTCGCTGCGCGGCTTGGCGCCGGACCAGAAAGAGGTGTTCATCGATCCCGGAAGTTACACGAGTTGTTACACGCACTACGCGATTGGCCAAACTTACTTGTTCTATGCCGGCGGCATGGGTAACTTCGTGGCAACCACAGTAATACGCGAGGGTGAGCAGCCAAAGCGGCTGCCGCCCGCCTGGGAGACGAAGAAAGACTTGAAGATATACCATGCGGCCCAGTGCAGCGGGTCCAAGCCGATCGCAAACGCAACGGAGGACCTGGCCTGGATTCGGCGCGCGGCTCGCGGAGAGGCATCCAACCGGGTGTATGGCGCCGTTTATCAGCATTACGAGAGCTATGGGCCCAAGTCAGCCAGCGTCCCATTGGCAGGAGCCAAGGTCCGGCTGCAGGGGGCTGGGCCGTCCGCGGAAGCGACCAGCGGACCGGACGGCGAGTACGATTTTGGCGGGGTGACGTCTGGAAGGTATCATCTCTGGGCGGAACTCCCGCCGTGGGAAGGCTCCTACCGGCAGGAGGTGGAACTGCGGCCGGGCGGGTGTGTGGAACGGGCTCTGCGGATGCAATCACACGGCGTCGTCCGGGGCACGGTGCGCAAGGCGGATGGGGCCGCCGCCGCGAACGTGAGCGTGGAACTGGTGCGCGTCCTGCGGGACGGCGCCTTGGCGGAGGACTATTCCCTGTGGGCAGAAACCAATGCGCAGGGCCAATTCGCGATTCGGGACGCGCCGGCTGGGGCGTTTGTAGCGGGAGTGAACTTGCGGAGTCCAATGACCGCGGCCCAGCCGTGGCGCCCCACATACTTCCCCGGAGCTTCGGAACAGAGCGAGGCGAAGGTGCTGGAGTTGCAGCCCAATCAGGAGACGGCTAACGTTCACATCCGACTGCCGCCGCCGCGTCCCACACGTGCAGTCCAGGTGCGAGTCTTCTGGGCGGATGGCACACCCGCCCTCGGAGGGGCGCGTGCCCGCGCGGCGGCGAAGACACTAAACCGTCGCTTAGGCGACGGCAACCAAGCGAAGGGCGGCCACATTGTCGAGCTGAGATTGATGCAGGAGTACGAGTACGCTGTGAGCGCCGACTGGTACCGAATGACCCCAAAAAAATCACTGCATTTTGATTCGGACGAGGTGACCCTGCCGCCAGGAGCTGAGTCTGCGGTCATCGATATCCGAGTGAAAGCGAACCGTCCGGAGGAAGCCGCGCGCGTCCAGCGCTGACGGCGGAATTAGGCCGGCGTCCGCCGCGCGCGGTTCGTGGCGCCTGGGGAACGAAGCGGGGGGAAGAGCCGCGACGGCCTCGGGTGGCGGGGGGCGCTCCGGGGCGGGAGGCGCTGGCCGAGCGCTCACCGGCGCGGGCGGAGCCTACACGCTGCGGACTGCGGGTGGTCCCCCTCGGATCGCAAGCGCGACAGCGCTAGACCGCTTTGAACTCCGCGCTGATGGCCTGAATGGTCGCCTTCGCGTCGCCGAAGATCATTCGCGCATTGTCGAAAAAGAACAACGGATTGTCCACCCCCGAGAAACCCGAGGCCATCGACCGCTTCAGCACAAACACCGTTCGGGCCTGATCCACGTTAATGATGGGCATCCCGTAAAGCGGGCTCGTTGTATCCTCGCGGGCCGCCGGGTTTACCACGTCGTTGGCTCCGATAACTATCGCCACATCCACCATCGCCATCCGGGCGTTGGCCGTATCCATCTCAATCAATTGCTCAAATGGCACGTCGGCCTCCGCCAGCAGCACGTTCATGTGACCGGGCATCCGGCCCGCCACCGCATGAATGGCATAGGATACCTCGGCTCCATTGGCCTCCAGCAGATTCGCCAACTCGCGCACGGCGTGCTGCGCCTGCGCCACCGCCAGCCCGTAGCCGGGCACAAACATTACGTTCCGCGCCGCCTCCAACACCAGATAGGCCTCTTGGGGTGAGAGCGGCTTCGCCTCACCCTTTACCGCCGTTCCTCCCGCCGTTGGCGCGGCGCCAAAGCCGCTAAACAGCACATTTGCAAGCGACCGGTTCATCGCCTTGCACATGATGGCGGTGAGGATAATGCCGCTGGCGCCGACCAGACCACCGGTGACAATCAGCACCGAATTCAAAATAACGAACCCAGCCGCGCAGCCGGCCATTCCCGAATAACTGTTGAGCAGCGAAATCACCACCGGCATGTCCGCGCCGCCAATGGGAATGACAGCCATGATACCCAGCAAGAGCGACAGGCCGATGGCTAACATCAACATGGGATAGGCTAACTCTGGATTGACACAGAACACTACGCCGCAGCCAACAATTACGGTCACCAGCACGCCATTGAAAACCTGCTGGCCACGGAAAAGGAACGCCTTGCTGGAAACGCGTTCGCTGAGCTTGGCCCAGGCGACCAGAGACCCAGAGAAGGTGACGCCGCCGATCAAGACCGCCAAGTAAGTTGACACCAGGGTGAGCAGGTCTCCGCCGGGCCTGGCGAGGAACTCGGCCCAGCCGACGAGCAGACTGGCCAGCCCGCCGAAGCCGTTTAACATGCCCACCATCTCCGGCATGCCGGTCATCTTCACCGTATAGGCCATCCAGGCGCCGATGAGGGAACCCACCGCAAGCCCCACCAGAATCCACTCGTAACTGAGCCCCTTCTGCGCCAGAGTGGCCACGATGGCGATGAGCATTCCGACGGCGGACAGCAGATTCCCGCGCTGCGCGCTTTTCTGCGCTGTCATCATCTTCAGTCCCAGGATGAAAAGGACGGAGGCAATCACATACGCAAAATCAATCCATGCGTTTTCCGGTTTCACGCGATCTCCTTGGCCTACGCCTTCGCCTTCGGCGTCTGCTTACCCTTGAACATCTTCAGCATGCGGTCGGTGACCAGGTAGCCGCCGACGACGTTGATCATGGCCGCGGCGACGGCGACAGTGCCGAGGATGGCCGTCATCGTCCCGTGCCCTTCGCCGGCGGCGATGAGCGCTCCGACAACGGTTATGCCGGAAATAGCATTCGAACCCGACATGAGCGGCGTGTGCAACTGCGACGGCACTTTCGAGATCAGCTCAAAACCAAGAAAAATGGCCAGAACGAAGGTAAAAATCAACAGAATCATGCGTTCCCTTTCCCTGCCCCGGCGACGATCTCGCGCACCCGTTCCTGGAGGATTTCCCGTTTGTGGGTTACCAGGCATCCTTTCAAAATCTCGTCATCCAGATTCAGCACAAACGTACCGGCGGTCTTATCCCAGAAATGCTGTACAAAGTTAGTCAGGTTACTCGATAACATCTGGCTTGCCGCGACGGCGACGCGCCGGGCCATGTGGGAGTGGCCGAGCAGCAGAACGCCATCCAGGGTCAACTCCCGATCCATGGCCGAGCCTTCGACGTTACCGCCGGTTTCGACGGCCAGATCGACGATGACCGAACCGGCTTTCATGCCGCGGCGCATTTCAGAAGTCACGAGGACAGGCGCTTTGCGGCCGAAGACCTGCGCCGCGGCGATAACGACGTCGGAGTGCGCGCACTGTTTGGACATCGCCTCGCGCTGGCGGGCCAGTTGCTCCTCCGTCAACGCCTTCGCATAGCCTTGGGCGGTTCCGGAGGTCTCGCCGCCCAAGTCCACCTTCAGGAACTTGGCACCGAGCGACTTGATTTGCTCTTCGACTTCGGGCCGGACGTCGAAGGCGTCGACGCGGGCGCCGAGGCGCTTGGCGGTGGCGATGGCCTGCAGCCCGGCTACGCCGGCGCCAATAACGAAGACACGGGCGGGAGAGATTGTGCCGGCCGGGGTCATCATCATCGGGAAGATTCGTTCAAGGCGGGAGGCGGCCAGGACGACGGCGGCATAACCGGCGAGGCTTGCCTGGGAGCTAAGCACGTCCATCTTTTGGGCCAGCGTCGAACGGGGGATCATCTCCAGGCTAACCGCGCTCACGCCGCGATCGTTCATGGCGGCGGCGAATTCCGGGGTCCGGTAAGGGTCGAGGAAACTGACGTGAACGACGCCTTCGCGCAGTTCGGCGATCTCCTCCAGGGGCGGCTTGTGAAGGCGCAGGATGAGGCCGGCCTCGGCGAGGGCGCGCGGACGGTCCCGAACGACAGTAGCGCCGGCCGCCTCGTATTTTCCGGCGTCGATAGCGATCGATTCGCCCAACCCTTCTTCCACTTGAATGGAAGCGCCGGCTTTGATGAGGCGTCCGGCGTCTTCCGGCAGGAGACACACACGCGTCTCCCCGGGTGCAGTTTCACGAGGTACAAAGATCCGCATCGGCACTCTCTTGCATCATGGGTTCGGTCCATTCCCGTCCACGGGAAGTTACGACACTATCAAAATTCCAGTAAGGCAGTGTGTGAATTCTGGTGCACTTACGCTTCCAAGCTAAGGTACTGATACGTATGGCCCTGGCCGGCCGCGGGGTGCGGCAAAGCACCCGCGCGCCCCCGGAAACTGGGGATTTCCCCCGTCTAGGCCGTGCAGGAGGCGGCGGAAGATAGCCCACTCGCAAGGCACACAACTAAAGTTCAATCGGCGGGCCGCCGATAAAAACGCAAGATGGGGAAACCAGTTGACCGCGCGCGCCCGGAGGCCCTCATCGCGCGTGATGCGTCGAATCTACTCCACAAATACGGCACCGGCGGCGTGATTGTCTCCGTCGCGTCGAGCGCGATGCTCGTGTATCACGCGGCGGGCGGTCTGCCGAGCGGTTCGTTTCTTGTCTGGTGGGTTGTCATGGCGTCGGCTCTCCTGGTCCGTGCCGCGTATCTGGTGTACTGGCATTCGGCGGTTGCCAACGCCCCGAACCGAGACACAGCGCGGGAGATTCGCCATTTCTCGGCAGGCACGGGCGCCATCGCGCTGATCTGGGCGGCGTTTCCGGTGCTCTTCTTCAGCGAAATCACCCCTGCCACGCGTTCCATTACGGCGGTGATTCTGGCCGGCATGGCTGGGGGCGCAGCGACGCTGCTTGCGCCGGTTCGTTCCCTGGCGCTGGTCTACATAGGGTTACTGCTGTTACCGGGTTCGATCTGCTTCCTTCTGATTGGCGGATCGGAGAATACTGTTCCTGGCTTGCTCGGAATCCTGTGCTTTCTGGTGCTGGCGGCGTCCGCGCGGATCGCAAATTCAGCCGCGATCCAGGCGATCCAACTGAGTCACGACAAGCAACAACTGCTCATTGAGAAAGAACTGGAGCGGAAGCAGATTGTGTCGGCGAATTCAGAGCTACGGTCGCTGCAGATCGCCCTGGAGGATGCCAACGAGGGGCTGGAAAGAAAGGTAAGAGACCGCACAGAAAAGCTGCTGAATGAGATCCGGGAACGCGAGCGCTATGAACAGGAGCTTTCGCGGCTTGCCTCCACCGATCCATTGACTGGCCTTGGCAACCGGTCTTCCCTGATCCGGCTGATTACGGGGGCGTTGTCGGAAGGATCCCCGTTTGGAGTTCTATTCATCGATCTGGACGACTTCAAAGAAGTAAACGATGTGCGAGGGCACCATGCGGGAGACCGTGTATTGGCGATTGTGGCCGAACGGCTGACGACCGCCATCCCGACCGGCAGCGAATTGGCGCGGTGGGGCGGCGATGAGTTCGTGGTGGTGCTGCGCGGCATCGACTCGGAGGAAAGCGCGCTCAACATCGCGTCCAGCCTGAGGCAGGAGGTTTCGCAACCGATCGACATCGGGGGCGAGACGGTGTGGATCGACGGCACGATTGGCATCTCGCTGTTTCCCGACCACGGGACGACATCGGACAAGCTCATCCGCGCGGCAGATGTGGCCATGTACGCGGCCAAGCAGCAGCGCCACCATCGAGTCCGTCTGTTCGACCCGCTTCTGGCCGAACACGTAGCGAAGGGCCATTTTCTTGGTCAGTGCCTGAGCGCGGCGATTGCAAACGAAGAACTGACGGTCGTCTACCAGCCGATTGTCTCATCCAATAATTCCCGGTGCGTTTCGATGGAAGCGCTGGTCCGGTGGCGTCACCCGGACCACGGGCCGGTTCCACCAAACGAGTTCATTCCGCTAGCCGAACGGTCCGGCGACATACTTGCTTTGGGGCGGTGGGTGCTGATGGAGGCTTGCCGGCAGGCGGCGCAATGGCCGGGACCCGAGCCCCCAAGTGTTTCAGTGAACGTGTCGGCGGCGCAGATTCTGGCGGGCTATCTGGTACAGGACGTGCTGGAAGCGATCGGCGAAAGCGGATTGCCGCGTCACCGGCTGCACCTGGAACTGACCGAAAGCGCGTTCGCGGGCGATTTCGACCGTGTTGCGCCGGTTTTCGCCGAGTTGCGCGGACTTGGCATTCGCATCTCACTGGACGATTTTGGAACCGGCTTTTCGTCACTAGCGTATCTTCAGCAACTGCCCATCGACACTATCAAGATCGACAAGATTTTCGTGGGCGGCATGGCACGAGAGACCAAATCGATCGTACGCGCCATTGTGTCGCTTGCCGACGCGCTGGGCTATGAAGTGATCGCGGAAGGGGTGGAGTTGGAGAGCCAACGCGCGGCACTGGTCACGCTTGGCGTGGGCTTCCAGCAAGGGTATCTGTACGCCCGCCCGCTGCTGGCCGCGGCGGTTCCGGTGTGGTTACACCAGCAGACCGGCGATTTGCAAACCGCCAGGTGATAGAATCCGGCTGGGACCACTCCCAATGAAGCCCTTAGCCCTATTTCTCACGCTCCTTCCCCACTTGTTTGGTCAGCAGAAGCTCACGGTCGCCGACCTGCGAGACAAAATCGAGGGGGGATGGGCCGGACAGATGATTGGAGTGAGTTACGGCGCTCCCACGGAGTTCCGGTTCAACAATCGCACCATCCCCGAAAACAGCCTACCCAACTGGAGCCCGGAGAAGATCTCCAATTCGCTGGTTCAGGACGATTTATACGTCGATATGACGTTCGCCCAAGTGCTGGATGACAGAGGCATCGACGCCACCACGGAAGACTTCGGCGCGATGTTCAAGGACGCCAAGTACCGGCTATGGCATGCCAATCTGGCCGCTCGCCGGGCGCTAAAGCGGGGCGTGCCAGCGCGGCTGGCGGGCACGCCGAAATACAACGTCCACGCCAACGATATCGATTTCCAGATCGAAGCCGATTTTATTGGATTGATGGCGCCGGGGCTGCCGCAAGCTTCCAACGCGATTGCGCTGCGCGCGGGGCGAGTGATGAACTACGGCGACGGCATCTATGGAGGGATGTTTGTGTCATGCATGTACGCCGCGGCGTTTTTCGAATCGGACCCGAGGCGTTTGGTAGAAGCCGGGCTGGCGTGTATTCCGGCCCAGTCACCGTACGCCAAGGCGGTGGCCGATCTGCTGGAATGGTCGAGAACGGAGCCCTCCGATTGGATCGCGGTGTGGAACAAGCTGGAAGCAAAATGGAACGGGCGAGAACCATGCCCGGAGGGCGCGCTGCTGCCGTTCAATATTGACGCGAAGCTGAACGGCGCATACGTGGCGCTGGGCGTGCTTTACGGCGGAGGCGATATTGGCAAAACCATCCAGATCGCAACGCGCTGCGGGCAGGATTCCGATTGCAACCCGGCGAGTGCGGCGGGGATTATCGGCGTCACCACCGGCTATAAGCGGATCCCGAATGAATGGAAATCCGGGATTCCGGCGATCGCGGACAAGAAGTTCGACTACACGAATTTCACGTTCCGGACGATTGTCGAAAGCACATTGAAACGCGCGATAGCGCTGGTGGAAAGCACAGGCGGGCGACTGGAAGGCGAGACGCTTCACGTGAAGACGCAACGGGCGAAAGCGGCGAAACTCGAACTGTGGGACGACTACGGTTCACCGGCTGAACGGGTTGCGATTACGGACGCTCGCTGGACGCTGGCAGGAGAGTGGAAAGCGTCCGAGCACCGGCGTCCGACCAGGACGGCCAATACCAGGGGCGCGACGGCGTCGATTGCCTTCAGCGGCAGCGGGGTGATCCTGAGCGGCCCGTACGTTCCCGCTGGGGGGAAAGCGGAGATCTACCTGGACGGCAAGCGGCAGGGGACGGTGGATGTTTATCCGGACGAGAATTCCACGAAGAACGGTGAGGCCATCTGGCACGTGTTCGGCCTGAAGAACGGCAAACACACGCTGCGCGTGGAGGTACTTGGCGAGCCGTACCCTGGCGCGACGGGCAGCGACATTATTATTGAAAGTCTGATTGTTTACCGTTAGGAGCCGCGTCCATGTTTGTGGTTAACGACCTTGGTTTGGCCATCGCCTTTTGCGTTGTCACGATGCTGGGATGGGGTTCGTGGGCCAACACCCAGAAACTGGCGGGCAAGGAGAGTTGGCCGTTCCCGCTGTATTACTGGGACTATGCACTGGGGGTTGCGCTGTTTGCGGTGGTGGCGATGTTCACGCTGGGAAGCACGGGAACGGCGGGCCAACCGGCGCTGGCGAACCTGGCGGCGGCCGAGGATGGCTGCCTGCTGAAGGCGTTTCTGAGCGGCGTGATCTTCAATATCTCTAACATTCTGCTGGTGGTGGCGATCGACGCGGCGGGGATGTCGGTGGCGTTTCCGGTTGGCGTCGGGCTGGCGCTGGTAATCGGAACGGTGGCGAGCTACACGCAGAGCCCGAGAGGCGATTCGACACTGCTCTTTGCCGGAGTGGCGCTGGTGGTGATGGCGATGCTGTTCTCCGCGCTGGCCCACAGCAAACTGCCGCGCAAGGCGGGAGAAGGCTGGGCGCGGGGCGTGGTGTTCTCCGTGGTGGCCGGCTGCCTGATGGGTTTCTTTTATCCGGAGCTGGCTAAAACACTATCGGCCAATTTCAACACGGCGCCCATCCAGCCGGGAAAACTTACACCATACACGGCGCTATTGCTGTTCTCGATTGGGCTGTTGGTGAGTAACTTCGCCGTAAACACACTTTTCATGCGTTCGGCAAAGGTAACATACAAACAGTATTTTGCCGGCAGCGGGCGATTGCACATTCTGGGAGTAGCCGGAGGGGCCATCTGGATGCTGGCGCTGACGCTAAATGTAGTTGCGAGCGGCGTGGCCGGACCGGCGGTGAGTTACGCCCTTGGCCAAGGCGCGACGCTGGTGGCGGCCATCTGGGGCGTCTGCATCTGGCGTGAATTCCGGGAAGCGCCGCGGGCAGCAAATCCGTTCATCGCGCTGATGTTCGCCGGATATACGGCGGGTCTGGTGCTGATCGGACTGGCGACGCTGTAGCGGAGTAGACTAGGCCCATGCGGATTCTATTGGCGCTGCTCCCGCTGTGCGCGTTCAGCCAGGACTACGAGAAGGCGTTTGCCGAATTGACGGAAACGCGGCTGCGGGCCGATCTCACGTTTCTTACTTCGGAGCCATTGAAGGGGCGATTGTCATTGGAACGCGGCTCCGAGGTGGCGATTCACTGGCTGGTGGCGGAGTTCGCAAAGGCTGGACTGAAGCCGGCGGCGAATGGCTTGTACCTGCAGCCGGTGCCGCTGATCGAGTTTCGCGCGGACCGCGAGAAATCCGGAGTGACCGTTATTCGCGACGGTGTAAAGAAAACCTACCGCGCGCCGGAGGCCGGGGCGGCGTTTCCCAGGAACGTGAAGATTGGCGGCCCGGTTGTATTCGCCGGTTTCGGCATTACGGCGCCGGAATTGGGTTATGACGACTACGCCGGGGTGGACGTGAAGGGCAAGCTGGTGCTGATTTTCGATCATGAACCGCAGGAGGACGACGCCGGTTCCGTATTCAGCGGCAAAGGGAACACGCGGTACGCGGGAACGTACGTGAAAGTGAAAAACGCCCAGCAGCATGGGGCGGCGGCGGTGCTGCTAATGCCGGAACCAAACCGGAAGCATCCATCGAACGAGGAGCGGCGCGCGCGCATTCCGGGCTCCGCGCAGCGGAATGCGCGCCTGCCGCAACAAGCGCTGGAAAGCGGCGAGTTGCAAATACCACTGGTGAACCTGAACGAGGCACTGGGGAAGGAACTGGTGGCGACACTGGGCCGGACGGCGAACGAGATTCACACAGCGATTGACCGCGGGTTGAGGCCGCAATCCAAGCGGCTGCCCGGGGTGAGCGTGGAGATTGAGATTGTGAACGCGGAGATGAAGAGGGCCGAGAGCTACAACGTGGTTGGGCTGCTGGAGGGCACGGATCTGCAGGAGGAAACCATCATAATCAGCGGCCACTACGATCACGACGGCCCGGCGTTCAACCTGGGGGCGCTGTTCCCCGGCGCCGACGACAACGGTTCCGGCACGGTGGGCGTCGTGGCGCTGGCGCATGCATTTATGAAGGCTGGCGCACGGCCGCGGCGATCCATCCTGTTTGCAGTGTTCGCGGCGGAGGAGCGCGGGCTGCTGGGGAGTTACCACTATGCCAATCAGCCGCTTCGGCCGCTGGCGGGGACGCGGGCGGTTATTAATTTCGACATGATCGGCCGCAACGAGACGCCGAGCACGCAGACGGATGGGCTGATTGATATCGCCGCCGATACATCGAATGAAATGAACCTGGTGGGCACCTATTACAGTCCGGATTACGCGAAAGCGGTGGCGCGAGCCAACGAACATGTGGGTCTGCGCTTGGACGATAAATGGGATAGAGAGCCGGCGCTGAATGTCTTTTTCCGGAGTGACCAGTACCCGTTTGTGCTGAAGGACATTCCTGCGATGTGGTGGTTCACGGGCTTCCATCCGGACTACCATCAGGTGACCGACTCGGTGGAGAAGATCAACTTCGCCAAGATGGTGAAGATCCTGAAACTTGCCTATCGAAGCACGATGGATTTTGCGAACACGGCGAATCCCCCGCACTTTGTGGCGGTGGCGAAATAGGAAGCCACGCCCCAAAGGGGCGGAGCACAGGCACAGTCCGCATGGAACCGGGCGGGAATCCGGTTCGGCGAGGAACCGCTTGCCGGCGGCTGGGAGAAGGCAGAGATGCGTCTGGCGTTATGGGCGCCACTCCGATCACGGTTTGCCGAGCTGTTCGAGGGCGGCGGCCAGCCCGTCCAATGCAATGGGCTTCGCCAGAAAACTATCCATGCCGGCTTGCAGACACCTTTGCCTGTCGGACGGTTCGACGCTCGCGGTGAGAGCGACAATCACGCAGCGGGGCCGCGACGAGGCTTTCTCCAGCTCGCGAATCCGGCGCGTGGCCTGGAAGCCATCCATGACGGGCATTTGGCAATCCATCAGAATCAGGTCGTAGTTCTGAGCGGCCCATTTGTCGATCCCCTCCTGCCCGTTGACCGCGCTTTCGGCCACATGACCCAAGTGGCGGAGGAGTTTCGAGGTGATGGCGCGATTGACGCCGTTATCATCGACGATGAGGACGCGCCGGCAGGTCTGTTGGGTTCGCGCGACGGAGTCGAGAGCAGGCTCCTTAGCCACGGGCAGCGTCAGCTCGACACGCACGGTGGTTCCCTTCCCCGGCGCCGTGTCCAGATCAATAGTCCCGCGCATCGCGTCAACAATTCCCTTGCAGACGGCCAAGCCGAGGCCCAGGCCGCCGAACCTTCGGGCGTCGCCCTGGTCGGCCTGTTGAAACGCCGTCAACAGCCGGGGCAAGTCCTTCGGGTTCATTCCGATGCCAGTATCGGCAACCTCCAGGCAGACCCGGAGCGACGACTCCCCGAGGCGAGTTCCCATGACGCGCAGCGCCACGGTTCCGGTGTCGGTGAACTTGGCGGAGTTATCGACCAGATTCAAGAGTAACTGCTGCAGCCGGGTTTCATCGCCCTGGACCTGCGCCAGACCGGGGGCCACGTCGACGGTAAAGGCAACGTCTTTGCCCTCGAACCGGTCCCGTGACAATCTGGCGACGCTCTGCGCCAGGCGACTGAGGTCCAGCGGCGCGGACTCCAACTGAAGTTGCAGTGCCTCCACGCGTGAATACGCCAGCACGTCGTTGACAATCCGGCGGAGAGCGCGCGAGCTGTTTCGCATGGTCGCCACCAAGGACCTCTGTTCGGGGCTCAGTTCGGACTCGCCCAACAGATCCACAACCCCGATGACCCCTTGCAACGGAGTGCGCAGTTCGTGACTGACCATTCCGAGGAAAACCGATTTCGCCCGGCTGGCGACGGCCTGTGCCCGATGTGCACGGTAGAGCATGAGAGTTCCGGCGCCCAAGGCCAGCAGCATTAGTCCAATCAACGCCGATACCGCATTGGCCCGGGTGGCGCGCTGCTCGCTGGCGTAGAGCATGGCGGCTAATTCTATCTCGCTATTGGCGCTATCGGCCCACTTCGCGAAATAGGCTCCGAGGCTGCCGTCGCCACGCATCCCGTCGATAGCCTCCCGCAAGCGTTCGGCGGCGTTGCGAGCGCGGGGCTGAAACATAATCCCCAACGGGATGGTGGTCTCCGGAAGTGATTGGAGATGCAGTGCCGCGCCGGCGCATGCGGCCGGCCGCCGCAAGAGAAGTTGATAAGCGACCCTTGCGTTGGCGAACGCGCCATCCGCCGCGCCAGTGCAAAGTTTTTCGACGGCAGCGGCAGCACCGGCCGAGGGAATGGGGATCACGCCGGGCATTGAAGCCCGCAGCAGCGCTTGGGTTCGAGGATGGTCGTTCACTGCAATACGCGCCGTCGCTTTTCGATCCGGATTAGTGATTAAGGAGAAAGAGTCCCGAATCCAAGGACGTGTCACGCCATACCCTTGAGAATCGTGGCTATCGGCGAGCGGCCAGAGATCCCCGGCCCCCTTTTCCATGAACTGAAAGTTGAGGCCGCGGAACAACACCCACTCCAGTTGGATGCCCGACCGACGCGCGGCCTCCTGCACAACTTCGACGGCTAATCCGCCTGGCCGGCCGTCATTGCCTTCCAGCATGTAGGGCGGATTCTCCCGGTACCCGATCCTGTACGTTTCCTGCCGAGCGCGACGGCCCGGGCGAAGGAAGAAGAAAAGAAGCAAACCGAGGAAGATTGCGGAGACGGTCAGCAGTATCCCGGTGAACTTCAGGGAAGGTAAGTTCCAACCGTTCACACCTTAGACATATCGACTTAGGCCGGTAAGTGCAAGAGCAAATAACACGATTTCGGTCAAAGAACGTTTCGCAAACCCCGTCGAGGCGCTGGCGGGAAGCGATAAGCAGTCCATGTGAGGCAGGGGACGGGGAGTGCCGTGCATCACGCGCGGCCCGCGGCTGGGGTCTACATGACGATGGCGCCAGTGGTGGAAGTATCGTAACCAGCCAAGACCTCCAACTTCCGGCGAAGGGCGGCCCGTTGCAGAACGTCCAGAAATGCCTGCACGGCAGGCAGTTGGGCCGTCTGGCGACGCATGACAAGATCGTAGCGCGCACTATGGAGCGGTACGAAATCGAGATGAAACGCCTGCGCCGCGGAACGCGTGGCGAGGCAAGCGTCGGCTTCGCCAGTGACGACAGTATAGGCGGCGGCAAGATGGCCAAACGCTACTTTGTTGTAACCGAACACGCGCGCCGTCTCCACGCCCGCCGTTTCCAGAAGTCTGTCGAGCAGAGCGCGACTGCCAGAACCCGGCTCCCGATTGGCGATCCGGGTACCGCGGCGCGCGAGATCTTCGGGCTTCTGGATCCCTTTTGGATTTCCCGGCGCGACGACGAAACCTTCCTCCCAGCGAGCGAATGTCACGACGGTCAATTCCTCACCGGGGAACTGTTTGCGCAGGAACGGCAGGTTGAACTCACCGGATTTGGGATCCTCCAAATGAGAGCCGGCGATATGCACCTTTCCCTCCACCATCCAGTGCAGCGCAAGTCTGCTGGAGGCGCCAGCGGCAACAACTTCGACGCCGCTGCTTTTTTCCACCATGGAGGTGAGCAGCCCAGTCGCCGGATCACAACCGGCCAGGACAAGCCGCTTGCGGGCCGCGCCGTCATTGGCAAAGACCAACATCTGCGCACGGCCCTTGGCGCGGCCGGCGCTTTTCACGATTCCGTCTGCCTCCGGCATGTAGAAGGGCAACGCACTCACGGGAACGCTCACCCAGCGAGAACCAACCTGAGACACGCGCACCGGTTGTCCTGGCACGGCCGGCTCGGCACTGAGCATGTCGGCGGAAAGCAATTCCGGGCCCGCGGCGGCATCCTCCTTAAGCGCAAATAGCTCGTCGACGGAGACTTCCAAATGTCTTGCCAGATGCAAGGCAACCTCGGTATTCGGCACATAGGTTCCGGCCTCGATGGCGTGGATGGTCTGGCGGCTGACGTTGACGCGCCGGGCGAGGTCCGAGGCGCCGACGCCCCGGCTTTTGCGTATCTGGGCGAGACGGTTTTCGACGCGCACTTTCACCGGCTGAGCTCCTTGGCGTGTGGCCTGGGTTGTCTGCGCGATTTTCACCAGCGCGCAGGCCAGGATCGCGCAAACACGATTGCGTCGTGTATACGCGACTCCCATCATACGCCACTGGAGAAGAGCATCAAAACCGGATCTTGCCGACAAACTCGAAGACTCGCGGATCCAGGGCGGTGGTGATGGTTCCAAAAGCGGGATTGCCGAAACTGGCGTTGGGATTGCCCAGCGGCGGCGTGTTGGTGGTGTTGAAGGCTTCCGCGCGGAGTTCCAGGATGACCCGCTCGGCCAGGCGGAGGCTTTTGCCCAGCATGAGATCGAGCGTTTTGTAACCCGGCCCGACAACCGGATTTCGAGAGGCGGAGCCGAGGGTGAACTGAGGCGACTGGCTGAAGGCGGCAGTGTGAAACCAGCGGTTGGTGGAGCGTTGGGCTGCCGGCAAGACGGGGCTGGCAAGCAGATTCGGCCGCTGGATGCCGAAACCGGCGAAGGCATTCAGGTTTGTGGCTTGGGTAACCGCGAGCGGGCTTCCCGACTGAACGCGAACGATACCGGCCACCTGCCAACCGCCCGCAACCACGTCCTTCCAGCCGGCGAGCGGGCGGGCGCGGCCCTGACCGAAGGGGAGATTGGAGACGAAACCGGAGGAGAAAATGTGCGGTACGCTGCCGGTGGAGACATCCTTCTCCAGCCTCTTATTGAAGCTATCGGCGGCCTGGAAATTGGTGGCGGGGCCGGTGAGGACGGCCGAGTCAAACACGGCGCCGGCATCGTCGATGAGCCGGGAGAAGGTGTAGGCGGCGGTAAAGGTGAAGCCGCTCGAGGAACGCTTTTCAAGGCGCGATTGAAACGAGTGATACGTGGAGTGGCCGGTGTTGTTGCGGTAGAGGGCGACGGTGGTGAAGCGCGGATAGGGGCGAAGCAACTGACCGCGAGCGATGGCGGCGGCGCCGAGCGGAGAAGCGGCGGGAATTTCGCCAAAGTATGGGTTGGGAACCTGTTGCGTGAGTTGCGCGCCGAGGGAGAGTTGCTCCACAGTAAGTTGGTTGAGATTCACGTCGGGCACACCAAGACGAGTGAGTTTCGAGCCGAGGTAGCCGGCCTCCACGCTCCAATGGGCGCCGAAGGTTTTTTGTAATGTGAAGTTCCACTGCTGCGCGTAGCCGCTGCCGTTGTCGCGCTGGACGCCGAAGACGCCCTGGCCAAGGCCAGCGTTGGGGCCAAACGGACGGGCGGTGACCGCGGACCCGTTCGACAGGACGAAGGCCGGCTGGATGCCGTCCAGCGATTGTTGCCCGAGGGTTTGAATGAACGGGAAAAGGGGTGTGGTAAACGGGGTAGTAATGCCGGCCTGTTCGATCCAGGTGAGCCCGTACCCGGCGCGGACGACGAAAGAGTCCGTTCCTTTGAATGCGATGCCGGTGCGAGGAGCGAAGTTTGCTTTCTCCAGATTCCGGGCGCTATGCGGGTTTCCGGCGTCCCCGAGCCGTTCGAGTTGCTGCGTGTGGAGGTTAAAGATGGCGCCGCGGCCGTTGCGGATGGTAGATGGAAAATTGAGTGTATAGCGGACACCAAGGTTGAGTGTGAGCCGGCGGGTGGCGCGCCAATCGTCCTGCAGAAAGAACTCGGCGATGCGGGCGAGCGGACGGATGGTTTCCGGCTGCGAGTCGATACTAAAGCGTCCGACCTGACCGGTGAGGAATGAGGCGAACGCATCACCGGTGTTGGCGAGCACGGCGCCGGCAGGGGAGATGGCGGCCGTGAAGATGCTGGTGAACTGGAAGTTGCCGGTGGGGCTGGCGGGTTGGAGAACGTCCAGCGATTGGAGGCGGATATCAGCGCCGAGTTTCAAGCTGTGGCCGTTCTGCGAGAACGAATAATTGTCGATGAACTGCGTAACCGAGGTGGTGAAGTTCGCGTTGCTGTTCTGCGGGGGCCCGAGTTGCTGATAGCCAACGATGTCGTAGTTGGGCAGCACATTGGGGAAGGAACTGAGGGGGATATTGGGAATGCGCGTGACTTGCGCGAGGGACTGGCCGAGGAGACCGGCACGGCGAGCGAAGGCGCGGCGGGTGTAACCGAAACGGAGTTGATTGACGGCCGCGGGTGAGACCGTGAACGCGTGTTCGGCGGCGAGACCGGCGGCGCGAGTGACGGTGTTGCCGATGACTCCGGCGGTGAGGTTGCCGCTGCCATCGGGGAGCGGGGTGGCGGGCCGGCTGGCGTCATGGAGCGAGGAGTAGCGGGCGAAAACACGGTGGCGGGAGGCGAAGTAGCGATCGAGACGGCCGTCGAACTGATCGGCGGCAGTGGTGTCGGATCCGGCCAGAAGGTAGTTGTTGGCCAGGGTCTCCGCGCCGGCGGCGGTGAAGACATTGGGCAAAGGGTATCGATGGACAACAGCTTGCGCGGCGGGGTCCAGGCGGGAGCCGGGGATGGTATTGGCCGCGAATGGGTCACGGAGCCACCTGCCGCCGGAGATGCGGGTGGAAGCGGGATCGAAGACCGGGCCGGAGAAGACGGCGCGGCGCTGCGCGGAACTCGGGACAGTGCTGGCGCGGACGACGCCGGAAGCGACGCGCGTGCCCTGCCAATCCGCAAAGAAGAACGTGCGGTTCGTTTGGATGGGGCCGCCAAGAACGAACCCGTACTGATTGCGGCGGAAGCGCGGCTTGGGCCCGGCGAGGGCGAAGAGGTTCCGAGCGTTGAGTCTTTCATTGCGGAGGAATTCGAACAGGACACCGTGGAACTCATTGGTTCCCGCCTTCTGGTTCACCATGATGACGCCGCCGTTGGAGCGTCCGTATTCAGCGGAGTAGCTATTGACCTCGACACGGAACTCATCTATGGCGTCGATGATGGGATAAAAGGCCACCTGGCCGGGTTCCGGTTGCAGCACGCTAATGCCGTCGTAGATGTATTCGCTTACGCGGGGCCGCGAACCATTGATGCGAGGCAGCAGGTTGCCGGGGGGCAGGTTTACGCCGGGCGACAACGCAATGAGGGGGACGAAGTTACGGCCATCGAGCGGGAGCGAAACGACCCTCTTCCGCTCCACGGCGAAGGCGACGGCGCCACTGGCGGATTGCAGAAGCGGCGCGTCCGCAGTGACACGCACGGCCTGGGCGGCGTCGCCTATGATGAGATCCAAATCAATGACGACGCGATCACCCACGCGGAGTACGATACCGTGGCGGGTGAGCGGCGCAAAGCCTTCGCGAGAAATGCTGAGCCGGTATTCGCCAGGCGGAAGCGCGAGGAACTGGTAGCGGCCGGCCGCGGTGGCGTATGCTACCGATTCGATTCCCGTTGTGACGCTGGCCAGCCGCACCTCCGCGTTGCTGACGGCAAGAGAGTCCGGATCGCGCACTGTGCCGAAGAGTTCGGCTTTCGCCGATTGGGCGGCGAGGGCGCAGGCAGTGAGGACCACCGAGACAGCAAGGGGGAGCGCGCAGCGCGACAGTCGCTTTGGCACAACACAGGCATGTTAACACGACAGCGGCTGGTTGTGTTGTGCGAGTAACACTGTCGTGTTCTCACGACACCGAGCGCGGCGATGCATCAAGGCCGCGGCGGGGCGGGGCGCGTAGCGGGACGCATCGTGCCGAGCCGCTCCGCCTGCGAGTTCTCCAGCTTTCTTTTCACCGCCGCGGCCTGGGCGAACAGCTTTCTGGCGGCATCGCGGTCGCCCTGCTGTTGGCGGATTTGGGCGAGGGTATTGTAGGGTCCGGGCGTGGCGGGGTCGAGCCGGATGGCTTCGGCGAGCGCGACGGCCGCCGCTTCCCATTCGCCCTTCTGTTTGAGGGCCGTTCCGAGCATGTAGTGGGCTTCCGCATAGTCCGGGCGGCCGGCGACGGCGCGCCGCATGGCGTCCGCGGTTTCATCGATATCGCCGTTCTGCCAGCAGGTGATGCCCAGCGTATAGTGGGCCTCAACCATAGCCGGGTCCAGGAGCAGAGCCTGCCGGAAGGCGGCCTTTGCTTCGGTCAATTGGTCCTTCTGCTTGAGCGCAAGCCCGAGATCGTAATGGATGACGGCGACGCCGGGATGCTCCGCCGCGAGGCGGCGAAACTGCGCCAATGCGGCGTCGTAATCGCCCATTTGGAGGTAGGTGTAGCCGGTATTGATTTGTGCTGTCCGGTTATTGGGGTCTGCCTTGAGGATGGTTTGAAACTGAGCCAGCCCTTCCTTCGCCATTCCGAGTTCGACCTGCATGAGGCCGAGGCTGTTGCGATACTCCGCGTCGGCCGGCTTCAGGCGCACGGCTTGGAGATAGGCATCGCGCGCGCCCCTCATATCGCCCATACGCTGGCGCGCCAGGCCGGCGATGTTCCATGCATCCGCGCGGGCGGGGGCGGCGAGGGCCTCCCGCAGCGCGCCCTTTGCGTCGCCGGCTTCCCAAAGCATGTTGGCCAACCGGAACCTGTATTCGGCGTTCTTTGGGTCGAGACGCGCGGCTTCGGTGGCGGCGGTGATGGCACGGGCGGAATCCTTGCGGAGCCACAAGGCGACACCCAAGTGAAAGTGCGCCGGGGCGTAGCGCGGGTCGAGGGCGATGGCTTGTTCAAAGCGGGGCACGGCTTCAGCCTGACGCCCGAGGACGGCGAGCAGAAAGCCGATTTCGTCCTGCAGATCCGCCGCGCGCGGGGAGGCCTGCGCGGCGCGTTCAAACGCAGCGAGCGCCGCCGCCGCGTTTCCCTTCGCCTTCCAGGCGCGTCCTTCGGCCCGCGCATCGATAGGCGTTTGGGCGGCGATGGTGATCGCCGCCCAAAGCAGCACCAGCAGTTTCATTCTTACATTAGAACGCGTATTTCAAGGCCATCTGCCACTGCCTGGGCACATAGTTGGCGAAGGCGCCGAAGATGCGTCCGGCCTGTCCTGGACAATCGACGCAGGAGTTCGGATTGGCCAGATTGGTGTGATTGGTGAAGTTGAAAGACTCCGCCCGGAACTGAAGCGTGTGCCCCTCGCGAATGGGGAAGGTCTTGAAGAACGACATGTCGAGTTGCCCGAAGTTCGGGCCGACGATCTGGTTCCGCCCGACGGTGCCGAAGCGGGCGCGCTGCGGGCGCTGCCAGGGGCCATCGGATTGACCGTTGGCCGTGAGCGGAGCGCTCGTTGTTTTGAACCAACCGAACTGGCTTGGATCGGAGACGGAGAAATCGCCGATCAAGTCCGGGCGGCACCAGCCGGTGTCGCGATCGGCGTTGCAGTCGCGATAGCTGGGCGTAAACGGCTGGCCGGCCATGTAGCTCCACGAGCCGTTCAACTGCCAACCGCCGAACAGCATATCGAGGCCCTTGGCGGAGTTGGCCATGTACTTCCGGCCTTTACCGAATGGCACTTCATACAGCGAGGCGAGGAAGAATACGTGGCGCCGATTGTTGTTCGATACGCCGCGGGCGAGTTTGGCGTCGCGCGGATAATAGGTTCCGTCGTAATCGATGTTCTTGGACCAAGTGTAATGCGACATGACGTTGAACCCGCCGGAGAATCGTTTGTCGAATTTCATCTGGAGCGAGTGGTAGTTATTGCTGGCGTCGCTGCCGTAGTAGCGGAGGTTCTGGGACCAGCCGAAGAGTTGGAAGAACGGTTTTCGCTGGTTGGTGGTGAGGGTTCCGAAGCCGTTGATGTCGGCCTGATTGGGGTCGTAGTCGCCGCCGGTGCCGGCGAAGACGTGGGTCCCCTTCGTGCCGACGTAACCAACTTCGAACGACGAGGTGGCGTTGATTTGCCGTTGGATGGTGAAGTTCCAGGCATCGACAGTTGGGAAGCGGATGGGGTTCGAGATGACGAACGCGGTGACGCCATTGGGCAGGATGTTCTTGCCGGTGGGGCCTTTGCGTTGGGCGGAAAGGATGGAGGCCGGGTCCAGCGGAGCGGGCCCGTTGGCCAGGGTAAATACCGAGTCAAAATTGTTGGCGGGCTGGGTGGACTGAATACCGAGAATGGGCAGATTCTGCGTAACGTTGTGGCCAAAGATAGAACCAAAAACGCCGAGATTGAAGCCGCGGCCGTAGCCGGCGCGGATGACGGTTTTGGAATCGAATTGATAGGCGAGGCCGAGGCGCGGGGCGAACAATTTATTTGAAGTTTTTACGTTGAGATCCAGCCCGACGCCGTCTTTTCCGGCGACGCCAACTTCCCCGGTGGAAAGGCTAACGAACCCGCCGTTTCCGGCACCATTGACGTACTGGGGCCGGTAGTTTTCGTAGCGCAAGCCGTAGTTGATAGTGAGTTTTTTGGTGATGCGCCACTGGTCCTGCACGAAGAAGAAGAGCCTGTTCTGGGTTTCGCGCGCATCGAGCGAGTTCGACACGTAGCGTTCGAAGCGAGAGACATCGCCCATGAGGAACGAGGCAAGGCCGCTGCCGCCGCCGCTGGGCCCTTGGGTGCGGGCGGCGTCGAAGTTCAGTTCGCCGGAACGGTGGCGGTCGCTTGGCACGCGGAGGTTGTGGGCGCGGCGGAGATCGGCGCCGAATTTGAAGGTGTGGTTGCCTTGGATCTTCGTCCAGTTGTTCACGAACTGATACTGGTTTTCATCCTGGATCAGCGGGCAGTTGCAACCGTTGACGCCGAGGGCGTAGCCGAACCGGAACAGGTTGCTGCCGTAGCCGTTGATGAAGAACGCGGGCATTCCGGAATTGAAATTCGCATCGACGTTGAGGCCGGGAATGCCGGCGTCTTTGGCCGGGGAGGTGCCGATGCCATTGGGCTGGCCGAAGACGTGATAGCGCATGTAGCCGAAGCGGAAATCGGTAAGGAGGGTGGGTTTGATGTTGTAATCGAAGCCGCTGGCGATGGAGTGATTGCGGGAGTCGGAGGCTCCGGCATAGGCGTTGGTGGAGCCCGAGGCGTCGAGGCCCGGGCCGCCGGCGACGAGACCAAACGAACCCGGGGCGACCATGCCGAAATCCTGCATGGAGTAGCGCCCGAAGATGTGGATTTTGTCGGTTGTGTAGTGATCGACGCGGACGTTGAAGGCGTCGTCGTTGAAACGAACGCCGCCGGAGGAGGCGAAGTTCGGCTGGTCGAGCGCGGCGCTGGTGTTGGCGTCCGGAATGAGTTTCAAGAGGTTCTGGGTTTGCGGGGAGAGGCGGCTGGCGGGAATACGATTGCCGGGGAACTGTGTGCGCTGGGCGGGCGTACCGGTGAGCGGATCGAAGATATTGATGCCAGTGGCGCTGAGGTCGCCGGTGCGCTCCAGGGCGCTGGGGACGCGGAGGAGCGCGCCGCCGCCGGTGTTGCGGCGGGTGCCCTGGTAGTCACCGAAGTAGAAGAGTTTGTTCTTGATGGCGGCGCCGCCGAAGGATGCGCCGAACTGGTTCCACTGGGTGAGCGGGATGAGACGGCCATTCGAGTTAGGAATGGGTTTGGATTGGGTGAACGGGTTGCGCGCGATCATGTGATCGTTGCGGAGGAATTCAAAGACGGACCCGTGCATCTGGTTGGTTCCGGCTTTCGTTTGAGCGCTGACGACGCCGGCGCTGGCGACGCCGAATTCGGCGTCGTAGTTGGCGGTGGTGATCTTGGCTTCGGTGACCGATTCGAGAGTCGGGTTGATAACTATCCAGCCGAGGACGGCGTCGTGATTATCGGTTCCGTCGAGCAGATGGGAGGTGCCGGCGAAGCTTTGGCCGTTGACCAACATGCGGTAGGAGCCCTGCGGGTTCTCCGCGGAAGCGGCGGTGAGCGAAGTGGGGAAACTGACCACGCCAGGGGTCATGAGTTGGAAGTTAGTGAAGCGGCGGTTGAGGACCGGCAGTTCGGTGACGGTGCGCTCGGTATAAGTGGCGGCGACATCGCTGCGCTCTGTTTTGAGGATTCCGGCCTCGGAAGTTACCTCGATGGTCTGGTTCATTTCGCCAACCTGGAGGTGGGCGTCGACGCGGAGTTCGGTATCGACCGACACGGGGACGTTCTCCTGAACATAGGCCTTGAACCCGCCGGCTTCCACGCGTACGCGATAGCGGCCAACGATGAGGAACCGTTGGGTGAAATTACCGGATTCGTTGGTGGTGGTGGTTTGCGTGACATCACGCCCCATGTCCGTGATGATGACCTTGGCGCCCGGGACGGCGGCGCCAGAGGAATCAGAGACGGTTCCGACGATGGTGCCGTAGACGGCTTGTCCCCACGATGGCGCGGAGGCCAACAGGAACGCGAGCAAAGACAACGCAGCAAACCTGGTGCGCATACTTCCCCCTATGAGTCAGTCTTCCAGGCTAGATCCTGGATCGGATGATGCTATTGAATAGCCGGAGGGGTAGTCAAGAATCCGCGCATTAATATTTTGCAAAAAAGGAAAAATTCACGATGTTAACGGGGAACCTGGCGATTAGAAGCAGGGCTTGAGCAAAGTTACTTTGGTGTAGGCCACCTGGAACCCCTGGCGTTCGTAGTTGCGCTGGGACTGGCTGCCGGGAGAGGCGTCGGCGGTGGCGAGGTCACAGCCGGCCTGGGCGGCGAGCGAAAGGCGGGAGCGGATGAGCTTTGCTTGGAGCCCATGGCCGCGGTAGAGGCGGCGCGTACCGTCGCACTGGAAAACGGCGAGTCCATCGCGGATGTCGAGTTGGGCGCCGGCGGCGAGGAGCGCGCCGTCGCGGATTACAAGGTTGGTACAGGTGGGGAGAGCGAACAAAGTGCGACCCAATTCACACCCCATGTTTGTGGATTCGCCGAAGAAGGATTCGGCCATGGCGCCGCTCCATTCGGCAGCATCGGCGGCGGTGGCGACGTCAAGATCGGCGGGCGCGATGTCGGCGGCGGTGATGGCGCGGATGAGCGTGTTTTCGAATGTGCCGAACTCGTAGCCACGGAAAGCGAGGTTGGTGAAGATGGCCGGGTCAGCGAAAGGTGTGAGGGTGATGGTAACGGGCGCCATGCGTTCGGCGAAGAACTGTTCAACCTCGTCGAGTCGCCAATCGGCAAAGCCGGCGCCGCGCACTTGGGTGAGAGGGGACTCTTCGTTAAGAAATACGGCGACGCCGCTGCCGGCGGCCATGGCGACGGCTTCCGATTGCGCGAACAGGCCGCGGTGCGCCTGGACAGCATCGTATCCAAGCGCGGCCGAGGCCTGTTCGAGTCTCCTGGCCAGTTCGATACCGGCGTGAATCATCCGCGCGCCGGCGCGCCGGCGAAGCTGAAGAGCCGATCGTTCGTGCGGTCCTTATCCCATTCGGGCGTGGGCAAGAAGTAGCCGGGGAATTCAGGGTGGATGTGTTTCTTGACCACTTCGTCATTGAGCGTGACGCCGAGGCCGGGAGCGTTGGGCACCGTGATGAAGCCTTTGTCGACGATGGGCTTGGGAATGCCGTTGACCATGTCTTCCCACCATGGCACATCGGCGGAGTGGAATTCCATGACGAGGAAGCCCTCGGTGGCGGCGGCGCAGTGAACATTGGCCATGGCGGAGACGGGCGTGCCGGCAAAATGCATGGCCATGGGGACGCCGTATTCGGCGATGGCGTCGCCGATTTTCTTAGTTTCCAAGATGCCGCCGGAGGAGGCGAGATCGGGATGGAGAATGTCAACGGCGTGGGCCTTGGCTAGTTCGATGAATGGCTCTTTGAGGAAGATGTCTTCGCCGGTGAGGGTGGGGATATCGACGGCGTCGGTGATCTTCTTCCACAGTTCTGTGTTCTGCCAGGGGATCATGTCTTCGAGCCAGGCGAGATTGTATTTTTCAAGCGCCTTGCCCAGGCGGATGCAGGAGTTGAGGCCAATGTGACCGAAGTGATCGGCGGCGAGCGGGACATCGTAGCCGAGCGATTCACGCACGCGGCCGACGTATTCCGCGAGCATTTCTACGCCTTTGGGCGTGAGTTCCATGCCGGTGAACATGTGGGGCGTCATGAAAGCTTCACGCGGGGTGAGGCCGATGGGCTGCGTGAGCGTGCCGGGAATCTTGGAAATGAGACCGACGCCGACATCCATTTTGAGCCAAGTGAAACCGCGGTCGCGGCGCTCCTTGACGCGCTGGGCCATGACGTTGGTATCGGGCGAGGAATCGGTATCGGCATAGAGGCGAATGCGGTCGCGGAACTTGCCGCCCAGCATTTGGTACACGGGAACGTTGTAGGCCTTGCCGGCGAGATCCCAGAGGGCCATTTCCACACCACACACACCGCCGGCCTGGCGGGCGTGGAAGCCGAACTGCTTGATCTTGCGGAAGAGCTTGTCGACGTTGCAGGGGTTTTCGCCGAGCAGGAGGCGCTTCAGCATGAGGGCGTAATTGCGGCTGGCGCCGTCGCGCACTTCACCGAGGCCGTAGATACCTTGGTTGGTATCGATACGGATGAGCGGACATGTCATAGGCGCGCCCTGGACGACGGCGATGCGCATGTCGGTGATCTTCAGATCGGACGGTTTTGAGTTCGTGTTGACCTGGCCTTGGTAGGCTTCGAGGTCCGAATCGGCCCAGATGGCGGCGGCTCCAGCGCCAGCTAGCGTACGGAGCAATTGACGGCGGTTGGCAGGCATGATGATTGCATCATACTCCTGTTGAAACCCCTGCAAATCGGGCCTTTTTAGCCCGATTTAGGGAGTTAGAAGTCCGCGAGGAGGCGCAGAGTGCGCGAGTCGAAAAACGCGGGGTTGGCGGCACGGACGTAGCTACGGATTTCGGCGGGGCCGATATTGACCTGGGTGTGGTCCCAGTCGCATTGGGTGCAGAAAGGCGGGTGGCTGGAGGTGACCTGGCGGCCGGCGAAATGGGCCCTGGCTTGGTGGTACATGGGTGCATTGAAAACGTCATGGCCTGGGGTGTTGAGCTGATCGAAAACGAGGGCACCGGAAGCGGGCGGGGCGCCGCAGCAAGGCATGATGCGGCCGCCGGCGTCCATGACGACATTCTTGTAGAGCCAATGGCAGGTGTGGCCGGCGGAGGCGGGCGCATCGTGGATTGGGAGGGTCCAGGGGGATTGGTAGGCGCGCGTGATGATGGCGGCGTCGAGGCTGTCGGGGAAGGGGTTCCAGTTGCTGGCGCCAGCGAGAGTTGGCCGCGGATCGAGGCGATGGACGCGGCCCTTGATGGGCGCGGGGCGAATGGAAGGATCATCCCAGCCGACGTCGAATGGGTTCACGACACGAAATTCGTTGACGCCCAGTTGACGCGCCTTTTCCATTGCCAGCGGCATTTCGTGCACGTTGTGTTCAAAGGCCAGAAAGTTCCAGGAAAGGACGGGAGTTTTTTTGCGGAGGTGGCGTTTGGCCGCCACCAGCTTTTCGACGTTTGCGAGGACGAGGGCCAGATCGCCATTGCGGCGGAACTGTTCGTAGACGCCCTGCGTGGCGCCATCGATGGACATGACCATAAAATCGAGGCCGGAGAGCACGATGGCATCGGCGTCCAATTTACGGACGGAGAGGCTGGTGGAAAGCGCGGTGCGGATGAGGTGGGACTTGAGTTGGCGAATGAGGGCGGGGGTTTGCAGGTTGAGCAGCGGCTCCCCGTAGTTGCAAAGATAGGCGCCGACGGCGTGGGGGCCGTAGAGTTCCAGGAGACTTGCAAGGCGTGGGGAGGAGAGCGTGCCGTTGGGCCAACTGAAGAGGCCGCGCTGCTCGTTGTGGGTGGAATGAACACAGCCGGGACAGGCGAGTTGGCAGGTGTTGGAAGGGTCGATGACAAGGCCGAAGGGGCGCGAGGCGACGGCGAGGCTACGTCGCTCGAAATCGAATCGAGCGAGAAGAAGGTTGAGCAGTTTGACGGTTAAGGCCTGGGCTTCGAGGGTGTCGAATTTATCGCGCAGTTTCGCGTGCAGGCGGGGTTTGGCCTGTTCCAGGATGGTGATGGCGGCGGCTTGCGTGGGGCACTGGCGCAGATCCCGGGCGACGGACGCGAGGGTGGGGTAGGCCGTGGCGCCCCCATAGAGGGACGCGGGGACGTAGCGGTGGAACAGTGCCCCGAAGATAGCGCGCCTCCTACGGTGCGGGCTTGGCCGCGGACTTCTTCAGTGTCAGCGGCATACTGTTGCCGTTCTGGCTCCAATCGCCAGATAGCGCTGTGCCCTCTTTGTTGAGCGTGGCGGAGTAAGCGCCGTTGACGGCTTTTACGTCGGCGGTCAGCTTGCCGTCCTTGGCGGTGATGGCGGAGACGGGAATCTGCGCGCCGCCCTGATCGATGCTGGTGAGCGTGGCTTTGGCGGCGCCGGCGGCGTTGGCGATGGAGAGGCGCAGACGCAAGCCGGGACCTTCCAACGTGCCTTCCCACTCGCCAGCGAATTCAGGGGCAACGGCGGGGCTATCCTTCGGCACGTCCACCTTGGGCGCGCCAGCGTGGGAGAGCTTCAAGGGCAACGAATTGGGGCCTTGCGAGAATTGGCCGTCCCACACTTTGCCATCGGCGGAGAGTTTACCGGCGAAGCCAGGACCGCCGGGGCCACCGGGGATCTTGAACTTCCACTGTCCTTCCTCCAGGCGAATGTCACTGAGCGGGAGCGTGGCGCCCTGCTCGACGATTGACATGGAGCCAATCCAGCCATTGCCGGCCTTGTCGATATCGAAGGCGACGGCCATGGAGCGGTTAGGCAGATCGATGGCGCCGGTCCAGTGGCCGCGCGGTTCATCGGGAGACTGAGCGAGGGCGGCACAGGCGAGCGCGAGGGCCGACAGATAGAGCTTTGTGGTCATGAGCGGGCAACTCCTTCCCGGTTGTACGCGGCGCTGCCGGAAAAAGTTCCTCTATTGTTCGCAGGCCACGCCGGCGGGCGGGCCGGTGGGGGCACCCATGCGTTTGGCGGACGGCTCCAGACGGCGGAACTCGACGTGTTGCACCAGCGGAGGCCTAGTGGGGGCAAGGGTGAAAAAGACGCCGACGGTGGCGTTGGCGCAGGGGATATTGAACTGGCCGCGGAGCCAGTTTTCGGCGACGACCGGACCGGCGGCGGCGCATTGGCCGGCCACTCGTTTTAACGCGTCGATTTGGGCACGGCGCTGGGGGATGGGGGCGTCGAGGAACAGATTCATAGCGGCGACTTGGTTGGCTTCCGCGTCATCCCATTTGTTCCAGAGGCTTGCGAGATGGGCCCCCATTTCGGAGAGCGGTTTGGACGGGGGAGTTTCACGCTTTTGCAGCCCGCCGGATTGCGAGAGAAGGTCGAAGGCCGCCTGGATGGGTTTGGAGGGGCCCGAATACGTGAGCGTGGCCATGGCGAAGAGGCCGACGCCGTGTTCGGGCAGCCAAGCCATGTAGGACCCGAAGCCGGGCAATCCGCCGCCGTGGCCGACGATGTGGGCGAAGCGGCAATCAGCAGTAATGCGGAGGCCGTAGCCGTAGCCGGAATGGGAAGCGCGGCCGCGGCTGGCGGTGAGGTTGGATGGCGTCCAGAGGTGGCTCATTTCACGGAGGGAGGAGCGGCGGACGGGGCCATGGTCCGTGTCGTCACGCGGAGGCCAGGCATTCAGATGCAGGGCAACGTATTTGCCCAGATCCGCAGCATTGGTGAGCAGTCCGCCCATGGCGCCAAACGCGCCGTGGGGCAGGGGCGGCTCCTCTTCATAAGCGCCGGCGGGTGTGAGGCGATAGCCAGTGGCGCGGGTGGCGGCGGGGACACGGGAGAACTCGAAGGTGGATGCGGCCATGCCGAGCGGCACGAGGATGTTTTCGGCGACGTATTTTTCGTAGGGCTGGCGGGCGGCTTTGGTGACGATGCGGCCAAGGAGGCCGAAGGCGTAGTTCGAGTATTCATAGCGGGTATCGGGCGCGGTGGAAAAAGGCAGGCCGGCGCGGAGCCAGCGATCGAGCGTGGGGTCATCAATGCCGAGTTGTTGATCGCCCCAGGGGTTGTCTTCCGGCAGGCCGGCGCTGTGGCTCATGAGTTGGCGAATGCGAATGGGCGCGGTGTCGCGCGTGGGCATTTCCATGCGGGCGAAGGCGGGAATCCATTTGGAAACGGGGTCTTCGAGTGAGAGTTTGCCTTCGTCGCGGAGCTTCAGAATGGCGAGCGCGGTGAAGCTTTTGGTCATGGAGGCTATGCGGAAAACGGTGGACGAGTCCGCGGGGGCCTTGGTGCTGAGACTCTGGAATCCGGATGCGCCGGTGTGGGCCAGTTCACCGTCAATGACAACGCCCCAGACCATGCCGGGGATCTTTTCTTCGGCGGCGTATTGCAGGAAGAGCTTATCGATTTGCGGGAGCGCGGCGCGGAGTTTTTGCGCGCGCGCCGGATCGGTAAAGCGGGCGGGCGGGTAGGCATCGTTAGCAAGCAGAGAGGCGGCGAAGAGGAGGCCGAGCAGGCGCATTGTTCTAAGATGGCACGTTGCGTGGTACGTTAGCGGCTGTGACTGCGAAAGTTCTGTTGGCAGGATATGCAGCCCTGTTTGTGTGGGCGGGAATTGCACCCTATGACCGGGCGACATGGTGGGCAGAGAATATCCCGATTGTCCTGATCGCCGTCACGCTGGTGGCGCTATATTTGCGGGGCTTTGTGTTCTCGGCGACAGCCTATGTGCTGATGGCCGTGCTGCTGTATCTGCACACGGTGGGCGGGCACTACACGTTTGAACGGGTGCCGTTCGATTTTGCGTCGAATCTTTTTGGCTTTGAACGCAATCACTTCGACCGGATCGCGCATTTCAGCGTGGGGTTTTATGCGTATGCGATCGCGGAAACGCTGGTTAGAACGAACGCCGTGCGGAGCCGGGTGGTGCTGTTTCTGTTTCCCATTTTCAGCATTGCGTTTGTGGCGATGGGGTATGAGTTGATCGAGTGGTGGTACGCGGCGCTGGAAGGCGGGGCGAGCGGGGCGGCGTTTCTGGGAAGCCAGGGAGATATTTGGGACGCACAGAAAGACATGTTGGCCGACACGCTGGGAGCGGTGGCGGCCACTACATGGTACTTCCTGCGAGAGCTTAGGGAATGATCAGTTTGCTGCCAATGGAATCGAGGGTGATGGAGAAGGTGAGGTCTTCGCCGGCGAGAGGATGATTGGCATCAAGGACGACGCCGTCCTCTTCAATGCCGACAATCTGTGCTACGAGATACCCGCCGGGGCCTTGCAGTTGCAGTTCCTGGCCTAACTCGAGCGGCATATCTTCGGGAAACTGATCCTTCGGAAGTTTGATGACCATCTCCTCGCGCATAGGCCCATAGGCCTCCGCGGCGGGGATGGTGCGAACGATGCTGGCGCCGATTTCCAGACCTGTCACCGCGTTTTCAAACCCTGGGATAACCATCCCTTGTCCAAGTGTGAATTCCAAGGGCTCGCGGCCCTCGCTCGAGTCGAATACCGTCCCGTCAGTGAGCGTTCCTTTGTAGTGAACGCGGACGAGATCTCCTGTTGTGGCCGGCATGTTGACCCTCCTTTCGCGCGGGCGTTCGCGCCCTTCGAAGAATAGCACGTGCAGTTTTTTGGGCTTGCTACAATCGGGGTGTATGGCTAAAAAACGTATAGGAATCCTGACCGGAGGCGGCGACGTCCCCGGCCTGAACTCGGTGATCAAAGGCGTCACGTATCGGGCCTACGAAGCGGGCATGGACGTAATGGGCTTCCGTCGCGGGTGGGAAGGATTAACCCACCTGAACATGGAGGACGAGACGGCGAAGGCGGCATACCTGCGTCCCCTGGATCGCCTGAACACGCGAACCATTGACCGGGACGGCGGGACGTATTTGCACTCCAGCCGCACCAATCCGGCGCGGATGCGGAAGTTGCCGACATTCCTGAACCCGGACAGCTTTCCGAGCGAAATGGTGACCAAGAAAGGCGAGACGTACAAGGCCTGGGATGTTTCCAAGCACGTCATCAAGAACCTGGAAACACTGGGAGTGGACACGCTGGTGGCCATTGGCGGCGACGATACATTGAGCTATGCGCAGAAGCTTCATGCGCAAGGGTTCAAGGTGGTTTGCGTGCCGAAAACGATGGACAACGACGTGCGGAACACCGAATATTGCATCGGGTTTTCGACGGCGATCACGCGCGCGCACGATGCTATTCAGCGCCAGCGCACAACGGTAGGTTCGCATGAAAGGATTGGCGTGTTTCGGGTGTTTGGCCGCGATGCGGGCTACACGGCGCTCTACACGGCGTACATTACCTCGATCCGCTGCGCGATTCCGGAATACTCCTTCGACGTGCAGAAGATGACCGAACTGATTGCGGCCGATAAGGCGAACAATCCGTCGCATTATTCGCTAGTTGTGCTGAGCGAGGGCGCGGCTTGGGACGGCTATGTCGTGCAGGAATATGGCGAACCGGACGACTACGGCCATCGCAAGAAGATGAACGTGGGCGAGGCGCTGGCCGAGGAGTTGAAGAAGCGCGGCAAGCTGGAATGCGTTGTGAGCGACCTGACGTATGAACTGCGCGGCGGGTCGCCGGACTTCACCGACAAACTGGTGGCGACCACGTTCGGCAACATGGCGTTCGACGCGATTCTGGAAGGTAAGAGCGGCCTGATGGCGGCCATCAACGACGGCCGTTACCGCATGGTGGAGATACCGGATCCGAAACTGGGCCCCCGCAAAGTGGACGTCAAAACGATGTACAACACCGAACGCTATCGCCCGATCTATTCCGGCAAAGAGGGCATGCCGATTTTTCTAGCCAACCCATAGAGCGTGAAGAATTGGCTGCGTAGTTTGATGGGCGAAAAGAAGCCCGCGTTGACGGCGGATCTGCAACAGCGGATCCGCCGTTCGTTTGAGGAATCGGCGGCGGACGAAGAGCACTTTCCGTCGACGATTGACCCGCGGATTCTGCATGTGCGGGTGATTTTGGAGACGTTCGGGGACGTGGCTGGGAAGCGCGTGCTGGACGCGGGATGCGGGAAGGGGCGATTCGCACGGGTGTTGGTGGGCGAGTTTCCGTCGGCGCGGATCCATGCGATGGATATTGCGGTGGCGATGCTGCGGTTTGTAGCCCCGCCTTTGGTGCCTTGCGCGGGATCGCTGACTTCCCTGCCCTATGCGGATGGCGCGTTCGATTGCTTGTACGCCACCGAATCATTGGAACATGCGGTGGATATTGACGGCGCGGTGGCGGAGCTTTGCCGGGTAGTGAAACCGGGCGGGCGGATTGTGATTATCGACAAGAATAAAGACCACTGGGGACGGCTGGAGACGCCGGAATGGGAGCGCTGGTTCGGGCAGCAAGAGTTGACGGACAAACTGCGGCGACACTGCCGGATGGTGACCAGCCGGCCGATTAGTTACTGGGAAGATGTGGACCCGGATGGGTTGTTTCTGGTGTGGATCGCGGAGCGATAGAATAATCGCATTGTGAAATTCTGGTTTCTGCTGTCCGCGGCCGTATTTGGTAATGACTTCTTTGAGGCGCGGGTGCGGCCGGTGCTGGTGGAGCGGTGCGCGGCGTGCCACGGAGAGACGGCGGCATCGGGATTGCGATTGGATTCGCGGGCCGGCGTGTTGAAGGGCGGCAAGCGAGGTCCGGCGGCGGTGGTTGGCGACCCGGCGGCGAGCCTATTGCTGCAGGCGGTGCGAAGGACTCACACAACGTTGAAAATGCCGCCGGCGGCGCCGCTGGCCCCGGCTGAAATTGCGGCGCTAGAAACGTGGGTGCGGGATGGGCTGGCGTGGCCGGAGGGCCGAGTTGTCACGTCGACGCGGAAGTTGTGGGCGACCGAGCCGTTGCGGGCCGCAGCGGGATCCATTGATAGCCATGTGCGGGCGGGACTGGCTTCGAAAGGACTGAAGGCTAACCCGAAGGCGGACCGGCGGACGCTGTTGAGACGGTTCTACGCAGACCTGGCGGGCGTGCCGCCGACGCCGGCGGAGGCAGCGGCTTTTCTGGCATCGGGCGACGCGGCGGGGCTGGTGGATTCGTTGTTGGCATCGCCCCGTTTCGGCGAGCGCTGGGGGCGCCACTGGCTGGACGTGGCGCGGTTCGGGGAGGACGACTTTTCGGGCACCGCGCCGCGGCCGTATCCGAACGCGTGGCGGTACCGCGACTGGGTGATTCAACAGTTTAACCGCGACTTACCATACGACATGTTTGTGAAAGCGCAGATCGCGGCCGACTTACTGCCGGGAAATACATCCGATTTAGTTGGCGGCTTAGGACTATTTGGCATTGGCCCCTGGTATTACGGCATTACCCAGCCGCCACAGGCGCGAGCCGATGAGCGGCATGACCGGATTGACATGGTGACGCGCGGATTCCTGGGACTTACGGCGGCGTGTGCGCGCTGCCACGATCATAAGTACGACCCTATTTCGCAGAAGGACTATTATGCGCTGGCTGGAGTCTTTGCCAGTTCGGCATACAAGGAATACCCGCTGGCGGAGCCGGAGAAGGTGGCGGCCTACGACGCGGCGCAGAAGCACATTCAAGCATTGCAAAAGGAAATCGATCAGTTTGTGGCGGCGCAGCGGGAGCAGTTGGCGCTGATTTTTGCCCGCCAAACCGCCGCTTTTCTGCAGGGCGTGAAGGGTTTGGACGCGGACATTGCGAAGAAGATGAAGGAATATCTGGCGAAGCCGGAGGAAGACCATCCGTTTCTGAAGGCATGGACCGCGGCGCCGACGGCGGAGAATGCGCGAACGTTTCAGGAGACGCTGCTGAATGTGATTGAACAGAAACGGGCGATGGATGAGGAGAACCGGGTGGCGGTGATCCGCGGCACTGTTCCTTTGGCGAAACGGCGAAAGACCATTCTTCCGTTTAATTACGATTCGGAAGCGGATTTCAATCCCGGTTCGGAAGTAGTTACTAAGTCGCTGGACAGGGAAAGATATCAACTGTGGCAAAAGTTCATTGGAAGGACGGATGCGGTATTCCGGCTAGAAGGGGCGGCTGTTGAATCGCGGCTGACGGGAGAGTATAAGAAACATTTGGCGGGGTTGCGGGAGGAGTTGGAACGGGCGAAGAAGGCGTCGCCAGAGGCGTATGGGTATTTTCATGGAATGGGCGAGCACGAAGAGCCGATCGATTTGCCGCTGAACAAGCGGGGAAACCCGACGGACTTGGGCGAGGTGATACCGAGGCGCTTTTTGGACTGCCTGGGCGGGACGGAGTTGCGGCCGGGCAGCGGACGATTGCAGTTGGCGGAGGCGATTGCGGCGAATCCGCTGGCGGCGCGGGTGATGGTGAACCGCATTTGGGGATGGCTGTTCGGAGCGGGAATTGTGCGGACGCCGTCAAACTTTGGGCTGATGGGGGAGCGGCCCGGGAATCGGGAGTTGTTGGAGTATCTGGCCGCGCGCTTCCGGGCCGGAGGTTTTTCGATGAAAGCGCTGATTCGGGAGATCGTGCTGTCGGAAACATATCAGGCTTCGAGCGCCGCCACGACGGATGGACTGCGGGTGGACCCGGACAACCGGTTGTTTTGGCGGGCGAATCGAAAACGGCTGGATGCCGAGGCGATCCGGGATTCGATTTTGGCCGTGAGCGGGGAGTTGGACGGACGGATGGGGGGCGAATCGGCCGAGTTGGCGGATGGGAATTTGCGGCGGACGGTGTATGTTCGAGTGGGGCGGTACCAGCAGAATGAGACGCTGGCGCTGTTCGACTTTCCGAGCAGTTCGATTCATGTGGAGCAACGCGGCGTGACCAATGTACCGTTGCAGAAGCTATTTTTCTTGAACTCTGTTTTTTTGCGATGGCGGGCGGAAGCGCTGGCGCAGCGGGTGGAATGTATGGGGGTGACGGACACCGAACGGATCGGAGCGGCCTATCAGTTGTTGCTGCAACGAGCGCCGTCGGAACGGGAGCTGGAAGCGGGCAGGCGGTTTCTGCGAGAGGGTGATTGGGCGCAATATGCGCAAGTATTGTTGAGTGCGAATGAGTTTCTCTATGTGGACTAACAGACGGCAGTTTTTATCGCGGATGGCCGGGGGCTTCGGCACGGTGGCGCTAGCGGCGGAGATGGACCCGTTCGCGGCGCGGGCGCCGCACTTCGCGCCGAAGGCGAAACACATTATTTACCTGGTGATGAACGGCGGGATGTCGCAGGTGGATACGTTCGATCCTAAACCGGCGCTGGACAAGTATCATGGCCAGCCGATGCCGGGGGAGCAGGTGAAAACCGAACGCATCACCGGATCTTTGATGAGGTCCCCATTCGCATTCAAGAAGCATGGGCAGAGCGGGATCGAAGTGAGCGAGATCTTCCCGAACATCGCGCGAAATATTGATAAGTTCACGGTGATTCGTTCGATGCATACCGATGTCCCGAATCATGAACCGTCCCTGTTCATGATGAACTGCGGCACGATTCAGCCGGGGCGGCCGTCGTTGGGTTCCTGGCTGACTTATGGATTGGGCACGGAGAACCGGAACTTGCCGGGGTATGTTGTGCTGTGCCCGGGAACGCCGGTGGTGGGGCCGCCACTGTGGGAGTCGGCGTTTCTACCGGCGGTGTTCCAGGGGACGTTTATCAAGGCAACGGAAAAAGACCCGCGGAAACTGGTGCAGTTTCTGGATCGCGGGCGAAAGAGTTCCGGCGATCAGCGGCGGCAGTTGGATTTGTTGAAAGAATTGAATACGGCGCACTTGGAGGAGCGAGCCGGAGACTCGAATCTGGAGGCCGCCATTCAGTCGATGGAGACGGCGTTCCGGATGCAGACGGAGGTTCCGGAAGTGTTTGATGTGACGAAAGAGCCGGAGAAGGTGCGCGCGCGGTATGGCGATTCCGATTTCGGACGCGGCTGCCTAATGGCGCTGCGGTTGGTGGAAAAGGGCGTACGGATGGTGCAGATCTACTACGGGAATTCGCAGCCGTGGGATTCACATGAGGACATTCAAGCGCACAAAGCGAACGCGCGGAGGGCGGACCCGGCGGTGGGCGCGTTGGTGGAAGATCTGGCGGCGCGGGGATTGCTGGATGAGACGCTGGTCGTCTTTGGGACCGAGTTCGGGCGCACGCCGGCAGTGGAAAATTCTTCGCTGGTGAAGTTGCAGAACGGGCGAGATCACAATTCGGCGGGGTATTCGATTCTGCTGGCTGGCGGCGGGATCAGGCCAGGGTATGTGCATGGGGCGACGGATGAATTCGGCTATCGGGCGGTGGAGAAGAAGGTACACAACCACGATTTGAATGCTACGCTACTGCACCTAATGGGGCTGGATCATATGAGACTGACGCACTTTTATAGCGGCAGGCACTTCCGGCTGACGGACGTGCATGGGGATGTAGTGAAGGAGATACTGGCATAAAAAGGAAAAGCCCCGGATGGGACCGGGGCTTAGGGAATTAATTTGGGCGACTTCCTACTCTCCCACACACTCGCGCGTGCAGTACCATCGGGGCTGAGAGGCTTAACTTCCGTGTTCGGGATGGGAACGGGTGGGACCCTC
>JAEUQC010000171.1 GCA_016789905.1 Bryobacterales bacterium
CTCGGCGCCCAGATGTACGCCGACGGCATCCGCCATTCGCTCTCCCTCCCCTACCAGGTCTTCGAGGACCAGCGCTCCGGCGAAACCCTCGGCAAGCTCCAGAAGGTCCGCACCGATGTCGAGAAGTTCATCCAGGTCTCCATCAACCTCCTCTTCAGCACCCTGGTCGGCGTCGTCTTCGTCATGATCTACGCCTTCAATGTCCACTGGGCCATCGCCCCGGCCTTCTTCCTCACCATCCCCCTCCTGGGCACGCTCAGCTCCGTCCTCAGCAAGCGCATCAAGAAAATCCAGGGCGAAATCGTCAAGGAAACCACCGCCCTCGCGGGCTCCACCACCGAGAGCCTCCGCAACATCGAGCTCGTCAAATCCCTCGGCCTCGCCAAACAGGAAGTCGCCCGGCTCAACTCCACCACCGGCGCCATCCTGGAGCTCGAACTCAAGAAGGTCAAGTACCTCCGCTCCCTCAGCTTCATCCAGGGCACCTGCGTCAACTTCCTCCGCACCAGCATCCTGTTCTTCATGCTCTACCTGATCTTCGCCCAGCAGATCACCGTCGGCCAATTCTTCAGCCTGCTCATCTACTCTTTCTTCATCTTCGGCCCGCTCCAGGAACTCGGAAACGTCATCAACGTCTACCGCGAAACCGAGGTCAGCCTGAAGAACTTCGCCGACATACTGGCCATGACGCCAGACGCGGCTCCGGCCAACCCGAAGCCCATCGGCAAGCTCGCCTCCCTGGCCTTTGACGACATCACTTTCCAGCACCAATCGGCCGCCTTGCCGGCCCTCACCAACATCGCCTTCACGGTCAACCGCGGCGAAACCGTCGCCTTCGTCGGCCCCTCCGGCGCCGGGAAATCCACGCTGGTCAAACTGCTCGTCGGCCTCTACAAGCCACGCAACGGCCGCATCCTGTACAACGGCATCCCGAACACCGAAATCGACCTCGAAACCTTCCGCGAACGCATCGGCTTTGTCACCCAGGACACCCAACTCTTCTCCGGTTCCATCGCGGAAAATCTCCGCTTCGTCAAGCCGGACGCGACCGATGCCGAATGCCTGCAAGTCCTGGAACAGGCCTCGGCCCGGACCCTGCTGGACCGTGCTGACAAGGGCCTGGCCACGCGCATCGGCGAAGGCGGCGTGAAGGTCTCCGGCGGCGAAAAGCAGCGCCTCTCCATCGCCCGCAGCCTGCTCCGCCAGCCGGACCTGATGGTCTTCGACGAAGCCACGTCCTCACTCGACTCGCTCACCGAAGAGGAGGTCAGCGCCACCATCCGCGAGGTCGCCGAGCGCCGCGAAGCCATCAGCATCCTCATCGCCCACCGCTTGTCCACCATCATGCACGCCGACCGGATCTACGTTCTGGAACGCGGCCGCATCGTCGAACAGGGCAGCCACGAGGCACTACTGGACCAAAAGGGCCTCTACTTCGCCATGTGGCGGCAGCAGGTGGGTGAGCCCGCCACCGCCTGACGGCCACGCCTGCCTTCGGCGAACCGCCATCCGACGAGCCCGGGAGACTCCCTTCCTGACTGTGAACTAAAATCAGTCATGCGCTTCGCCCTCCTCCTCGCCCTGGCCACCACATTGCCCGCTCAGGAGGTCAGCCAGTCCGGCCTGCGGCTCAAAGCCGAGCGGCCATTGATCGCTCAGGCCGAACGCGCCCGGAACGGCATGGTTGCCAGCACTCACGAACTGGCAAGCCAAGTGGGAATCGACATCCTGAAGAAGGGCGGCAATGCCGTCGACGCCGCGGTCGCCGTCGGCTTCGCGCTCGCCGTAGTCCACCCCGAGGCGGGCAATATCGCCGGCGGCGGATACATGCTCATCCGCATGGCCGACGGCCGCGCCACCGCCATCGACTACAAAGAAATGGCCCCCGCCGCCGCCCACCCCGGCATGTTCAAGAACGAGGCCGAACAGTCCACCGGCTATAAAGCCTCCGCCGTGCCTGGCACCGTCGCCGGCCTCGCGCTGGCCCATCAAAAGTTCGGCAGACTGAAATGGGCCGAGGTCCTGGAACCCGCCCGCCGCCTGGCGCGCGACGGCTTCCCCGCTTCCCAGCGCATGGAGATCATCCTCGCCCTCCAGGTGCCGGTCATGAAGCAGTTCCCAGAGACCGCCAAGGTGTTCCTGCACGGCGGCGACACGCCGCTCAAGCAGGGCGAACTGCTCCGCCAGCCCGACCTCGCCGCCACCCTCCAGCGTCTCCAGAAACACGGCGCTAAGGAGTTCTACGAAGGCCTGACGGCCGAACTCATCGACAAGGACATGCGCGCCAACGGCGGCACCATCACCCTTGACGACCTGAAGGCCTACAAGGCCATCGAGCGGGATCCCATCCAGGGCACCTATCGCGGCCATCCCATCCTGGCGATGGGCCCGTCGAGTTCGGGCGGCACGGCGGTCATTCAGATGCTGAATATCCTGGAAAACTTTGACCTTAAGCTCGGCGAAGAGGGCTCCGCCAAGGCCCGCCATCTGCACGTGGAAGCGGCGCGCCGCGCCTTCCGCGACCGCGCCGAGTTCGCCGGAGACCCCGCCTTCTTCGACATCCCCACGCGCCGCCTGATCTCCAAAGAGCACGCCGCCCAGTGGGCCAAGGGCATCAGCCTCGTCAAGGCCTCGCCGCTCCCGGTGACGCCGGGCGCCAAAGAGTCCAATGAGACCACCCATTTCTCGGTGATCGACAAGGACGGCAACATCGTCAGCAACACCTACACCCTGAACGGCTTCTACGGCTCCCAGGTGATCGCCAAAGGCACCGGCGTGCTCTTCAACGACATCATGGGCGGCTTCGGCACGCGCGGGCGCAACAGGATCGAGGCCCGCAAGCGGCCCGTGTCCTCCATGTCTCCGGTGCTGGTGCTCAATCGCGACAACACACCCTGGGTGGCGCTCGGTTCGCCCGGTTCACAGACCATTCCGAACACCGTGCTGCAGGTGATCACGAACATGATCGACTTCAAAATGAGCCTCCGTGATGCCATCGACTACCCGCGGATACATCACCAGGGCACCCCGGACCGCATCGACGCGGAGCCCGCCGCCCTGGTCACCGAAGTCGCTGAAAAACTCAAGCAAATGGGCCACAAACTCAACCCCGCTCTGCGCTCACAGGGGGACGTGCACGCGGTCGCGGTGGAGCCGGGAACCGGCATGCGGCTGGGCTGGTCCGACGGCCGGCGTGGTGGCAAGGCGCTGGGCTATTGATGCGCCTGCCCTGCCAAAATAGCATCAAATCCGCACCACTTTAAACATTGAAGGGGAGGCGATGGCCAAACTCCGGAAGAAAAATGGTTTCGTCATCTTCGACCTTCCGCCAGGCTCTCCGCCGCTAACGAACGAACTTCTGGACCAGCGGGAAGCGGAAGAGTACGAAGAGGAGTACGAGCGTGCGTTTCCTCCTCGACGCTAACGTACTCATCGCCATCGGCTTTCCGTCCCACGCGGCGCACCGGAAGTGTCATGAGTGGCTGCGCGGAGAACCCAGCCGTCTCTGGGCAACATGCCCACCCACACAGGCAGCCGCGCTGCGCCACGTCACCCGCCTTCTTGGCGGAACACACAAGTCCTTTCACATTGCACTGGCAGGGCTAGAAGAGGATTGCCGGAATCCGAATCACGAGTACTGGCCTGTCGATGTTGACCTCCGCGAACTCGCTGACGCCATGCGAGCCCGCATCCTCGGCCCTAACCAGATCACCGATCTCCAATTGCTGGTCCTGGCGCACAAGCATCACGGTAAACTCGCGACACTCGACAACAGTATCCTGGAACTGGCGCGCGGCACGCGCTACGCCAATTCGCTGCACTTGATTTAGAGCAAAATCCGGAAGGTGTACATCTTGCCGGCGGCGGAGGCCGCGTCGCTGGGCGCGACCGCCAGAATGCCGTACTCGCCGGGGCCGAGCGGGGTCGGCAGCACAATGCGAAACTGCCCGTCACCTACCTTTTCCACACCGAAGGCGATGGCGCCTTTGGCCAGGCCGCTCTTCTTGTTCACCGGCCCAACATTGAACCCGCGATCGGTCTTGGTGGCCTTCATGGGCAGCAGGACGTAGGAGTTGATGGACATGCCGGACGGCGGGGCGATGACGATTTCCATGGGATTCTGGAGGAAGTTCCGGCTGCTGGCGCCGGCGATATTGCCCTTCAAATCCTTCTTCACGATGCCGGCGCTGGCGACGTTGCGCATGGCGCCGGTGGTCTTCCACTCCACTTCTTCCTGGATCAGTTCGAAGTACTCGCCACCCTTCTTGTAGAACAGGCCGGGGCCATGAACCGCGGTGTTCTTCCTGGCGGATTCCGTTGCGGCGGCGGGGGCGGGCACGGCCGCGGCCGCGGCCGGTTTGCCCTTCTCCAACATGACGGCAATCAGCTTTTCCGAGACGCCGGCGTCTTTCAACGCCACCAATTCCGTCGCACCAAGGACGTAGGAGCCGGGCTGCTGCTTGATGACGTTGACGATGAGTTCTTCGCTCATCCCGGACTTCACCAGTTTGATGATGCCCTCGTTATTCAATGCCTCCTGGCCGAAAGCAAGCGCGGCGCCGAGCAACAAAACCGTAATGAATCGCATATCTAATTATATAGAGCCACCAGGGGATACAATCGTTTCTGCCGTTATGAGTGAATTGATCCTATCTTCCAAGCAAGCCGGCGCGGGCGTCATCACGGTGAACAACCCGCCCGTAAACGCACTGAGCCCCGGCGTGCCAGAGGGGATTCAGGCGGCGTTGGAGGCGCACATCGCCGACCCGGAGGTGAAGGCGATCCTACTGATCGGGGGCGGGCGCACGTTTATTGCCGGGGCCGATATCAAGGAGTTCGGCAAGGTGGTGGCGGGCCAGAGCAAGGGGCATAATCTGCTGCCGCTGATGCTGGCGATGGAGGATTCGCCGAAACCGGTGGTGGTAGCGATTCACGGGACGGCGCTGGGGGGCGGATTGGAAGTGGCGATGGGCGGACACTACCGCGTGGCGGCGGCGGGGGCGCAGGTAGGGCAGCCGGAAGTCAAAATCGGGTTGATCCCCGGCGCGGGTGGCACGCAGCGGCTGCCACGGCTGGCCGGGGTGGAACTGGCGGCGCGGATGTGCGCGTTCGGCGAGCCGATTTCCGCCGCGAAAGCGCATGAAGCAGGCATCGTGGATGCGTTGATCGAAGGCGACCTGTTGAGCGGCGCCATCGATTTCGCACTGGCGCGGACCGAACGGCCGAAGCCGCGGGAACGCGTATTTCGTGGGTTCGATCCAGCGATTTTCGACACATTGCGCGCCGAGGCGCGGAAGAGCCATAGAAACCAAACAGCTCCGCTGGCGGCGATCGACGCGGTGGAGGCGGCCACGCAACTGCCGTTCGCCGAGGGCTGCGCGCGGGAGCGCGAGTTGTTCAACGGGTGCCTTTACGGACCGCAGTCGAAGGCGCTCATCCATGCCTTCTTCGGTGAGCGGGAGGTGGCGAAGGTTCCTGGGATCGGCAAGGACACGCCGGTGCGCCCGATCCAGCGAGCGGCTGTGATCGGGGCCGGCACGATGGGTGGCGGCATCACGATGAACTTCGTCAATGCCGGCATCCCCGTCCGGCTGCGAGAGACAACGCAGGAAGCCCTGGACCGCGGCATGGCGACGATCCGCAGGAACTATGCGAACTCGGTGGCGAAAGGCCGATTCCCGCAGGCGGTGATGGACGAGCGGCTGGCACGCATCACCCCGCAACTGGACTACGAAGGCTTCGAGGCGGCCGATATCATTACCGAAGCCGTTTATGAGGGGATGGCGTTGAAGAAGGAGATTTTCGCCGAAATCGATAAGATCGCCAAGCCTGGGGCGATTCTGGCCACCAATACATCGACGCTATCGATTGACGAGATTGCGTCGGCGACGAAGCGGCCGGCGGATGTGATCGGCACCCATTACTTCAGCCCGGCGAATGTGATGCGACTGCTGGAGATTGTGCGCGGTGCGGCCACTGGGGCGGACGTGATTGCGACGTGCATGAACCTGGCGAAGTCGTTGAAGAAGGTGGGAGTGCTGGTGGGCAACTGCCGGGGCTTTGTCGGCAACCGGATGATCCACTGTTATTTACGGGAGGCGCAGTTCCTGGTGGAAGAAGGCGCCGCGCCGGAACAAGTGGACGCCGCGCTCTACGAATGGGGCATGGCGATGGGACCGCTGGCGATGGGAGATCTGGCCGGGCTGGATGTGGGCTGGCGCATCCGCAAGGAGTTCAAACACCTGGAGAAGCCTGGCGAGCGTGTACCGCTGATTTCGGATGAGCTGTGTGAACGCGGGCGGTTTGGCCAGAAGACGAGCGCGGGCTACTACAAGTACGACGAAAACCGGAAGCCAACACCGGACCCGGAGGTAGTGGCCATAGCGCGAGACCTGGCCCGGCGGCAGGGCATTGAACAGCGGGAGATTTCCAAAGAGGAGATTCTGGACCGCACGTTGCTGGCATTGGCCAATGAGGGCGCCAGTATTCTGGACGAGGGAATTGCATTGCGTGCGGTGGATATCGACGTGATCTACCTGACCGGGTATGGGTTCCCGGCGTATAGGGGCGGACCGATGTTCTATGCCGAGTCCCTGGGCCTGGCCCACGTGTTGCAGCGCGTGGAGGCGTTCGGATGGGAGGCGGCGCCGCTGCTGGTGAAACTGGCGCTGGAGGGCGGTTCGTTTTATCGAGCGGCGGCTGGTTAAGAGGCGCGAGGCAGGTCTGCGGGCGGCTCTGGGGCGAGTCTTTCGCGCGCGGGAACGCAGTCGGTTTCGCTCGGGAAGGAGGGTGAGAAGGTTCTCAACCAAGGCTTCGCGTTGCGAGCGGTGGATGTTGCCGACACTGGTGCTGCGGGGCGGTTTGCGTTATGGTGCACCGCCTGGATGAGAGGTGCGCGTCAGGTCTGCGGGCTCAAGCAGCACCGGTGCGAGAATCTTGCAGTCGAGCACACGGCGAGGTTCCGTTGGGTTGGTTCCGGTTGCGGCGGGGCCGTGGACTATGCGGCGAACGACAGCCGGCCGGCGCGGTGGGAGGTTCCGTTGGGTTGGTTCCCGTTATGGCGCGGGTGCGAGAATCTTGCGGTCGAGGACACGTCGAGTTTCGCTGGTTTTGTTCCGGTTGCGGCGGGACCGTGCTCTATTCGGCGAGCCCCAGCCGGCCGGCGCGGCGGGAGTTTTCTTTGGCGTTGCTCCCGTTACGGCGCGGGTGCGAGAAGCTTGCGGTCAAGGACACGTCGAGTTTCGCTGGGTTTGCTCCGGTTTGGGGGGCCGTGATCTATCCGGTGAACCACAGCCGGCCGGCGCGGCGCACGGTTTCGCCGGGAGCACAGTCTGGGAACTTTGGGTCGGAATGCATACAAGGACAGCGCTCGTTGCCCCAGACGCGCTGGACGTCTTCCCACTCCGTGGTGATCGTCCGCTGGCCATCGGCGGAGCGGATGGCGGCACGGGTTCCGGTGAGGGACTTGTTGGTGTTGGTCTGGGCGTTGAAGGCGGGCGCGCCCTTGAACATGACACAGACCTGGGCACGGACGTTCTTGAGCGTTTCCGTAGACTCGTTGCGGATCCAACAGTCCATGTAGACGATTTCGCCGTTCAGGCGAATGCCGGCGCCGACGGTGACCTTATCGGGCAGCGGCCATTCGTTGGAAAGAGACCCGTCGGGGTTGCGGACCCAGTCGCGGTTGGTAATGATCTGGTTCTTTTCGTCCCATCTGGTAGGAATGTGGGTGTGACCAAGGAAGTGGATTTTGCCGTTGGCGATGATGGCTTCCGGGACGTCGATAACGATGTAGCCGGCACCGGCCCAGGGAAGGAACACCGAGGCTTTGGTGCCGCGCATGGGATCGATGGCGCCTTCGAGAAAACCGATGCGCATGTGGCGGCCGCCCGGATAGGGGAGCAGTTTGGGGCCGTTCACACGTTCGGGCGCGACTGGCGATTCGGGAAGCCCAGTGACCCTCTCCGTCTCAGCCGGCGTGTAGTTGTGCTGGCGCATGATTTGGCGCCAGTAGGGAAGCTCCTTTTGCGTAGCCTCCATTTCGATGGGGAGAACAAGCTTGCCATCCTTGGGCTGGCGGTAGCGGGCGCGGAGCATGGGGTCGGCGGGAGTGGGACCAAGATACTGCGCAACGTCCCTTAGCGCCAGAGTGCGATAGCCGTTGGCCTTGAGATGCTCCATGTATTTCTGGAACATGTTGGGCGGCGTGTGCACCCAGGGATGAATGACATCGGGCACGCCGTGGAACTGGAGCACGATTAACTCACCGGGCCTGGCGGAGGCGAGCACCTTTTCGAAATGCTCGAAAGTCCAATCCGGGTAGGCGTCGCCGGTGGTGGGGATGAGCAGCGGATGGTGCCTGGCCGGATGGAACGCGGGGCCGACGACGATGCGGCCGTACTCGGCTTCAGGCTGGGCGCCTCTTCGGGCGAACTGGATGCCGTGTTGCTTTAGAACCTCGACGGATTCAGGGCCGAAGCCATTGCCGGACCAGGCGAAGCTGACGGGTTTGGGGACTTTGACTTTATTGAGTTCGTAATCGACGAGCGCGAGTTCCCCGGCGAGGCGGGAGGCGGCGCGGGGTGTGGAGAAGTCGGCGTGGGTCCAGGAATGATTGCCGATTTCGAAGCCCATTTGGTGGAGTTCGGCAACGTCGTTCCAGGAGAGGAAATGCGTGGTGTCGTCCATCCACCGGTGGGAGATGAAAAAAGTGCCGTTGAAGCCGAGCTGTTTCAGCAGCGGGCCGACGACGGTGCGATGGCTTTTGACGGCGTCATCGAAGGTGAGGACGACGGACTTCGCCGGCACGGGGAGCGGAGCGGCGGCGGCGAGCAAGGCGAAGTCGCGACGGGTCAAAGAAGCCATGATCGAGAGTGTACTCCTGGTCCGGGCCGGGCACCAAACGGACCAAAAAAACAATGACCCCGCGGGCGGCGCGGGTGCGCACTGCCTATTAGAAATCACCGCGACATCTCTAGACGAAACGAACGATCGCGGTTTGAAAGGTGAATCAAAAGTGCAACAGAAACTAGTGTTGTGCGCGGCGGGCCTTTGCCTGCTCGCGTCCATTTCAGCGCGCGCCGATGTGATTGTGGATCTGAAAAACGGCGTGGTAACCGAAACGTTCAACACGGCCCCGAGCCCGGCGCCCGTCAGCGATGACGGCATTAGCGGGTACACGGACACAGCGGGCTATTCGACGGTGAAACTCATCAAGAAGCCCGGCGCCGGCTGCGCGACGACGCCCTACGAAGCGGTGGTGGAGTTCCACCTGACGCCTGGAAACGGCGTGGCCGCGATGAAAAAGCTGAGTGTGCTGGTGGAGTACGAAGGCACGCCGACAGGTTGGAACACCCACCTGGGAGACGACGTTAACAACAACGGGTACGGAGGCGGCACGTCATTGCAGGGCGTGGCCGAGCTGCAGGTGGTAGGCGAAGAACTATCGATGTACACGAGCGCGTTCGCACCGGGAGCGGTGGACAAGCTCTTCGGTTCGTCGCTGAAGTTAAGCGAAGGATCCCTGCATTTCAACGTGGCCAACCAGTCCCTGACGGTGGGCCAGCCCTACACGATTCTGGGCAGCAATTTTCAGAAGGCGCTGTTCGATTTCACGGCGGCGGACAAAAAGCTCTACGCGGGATTCAACCGCGTGATCGCGAACGACCTGTCGCGGAAGGGCTGCGGCGCGAAAAAGGTCCATTTGGTCTTTGAATAACTCAGGAAAAGGAATATCTCTCATGAAACGACTTATTTTTTCGCTGTTTGTTTTGGCCGGATCGGCGTGGTCACAATCGCTGGGGCCGCTCGTGATCGACTTGAAGTCGGGCGCGATTTTCGATCTGGGGAGCCCCACGCCGACGAGGTTCAACGCCACCCATACGATTCCCTATGCGACGGTACAGGTTGCGGCGCAGACCGGCTGCCCGGAGACTCCTTTCCGGGCGCTGGCGACGGTGAACCTGACACCAGGCAACGGAGTGCGGAGCGCCAGGCGGCTGCGAATGACGGTGGAATACGAAGGGCCATCGGCCCGGGCGCCACGGCTGCCGCAAGGATGGACGACACACATTGGCGACGACCCGGCTAACGACGGATTCGGCGGCGGGGGCGGGTTGAATGGTGTGGCCGAGGCGCATGTACTGGATCAGAACATGTACGTCTACAGCGCGGCGTTTGCGGCAGGGGAAGTGGACCGGATTGCGTATCAGGAGTTGCGGCTGGCCAAAGGCGTGCTGCACTTCGATGTGGCCGACCAGTACTTCTCGTGGGGACAGCCGTTCAACGAAATCAACACCACGTTTGGCAAGAAGCTGTTCGCGGTTGGCGGGACGGGCAACGACAGCCGGATCTACGTGGGGTTGAACCGGGTGGTCTCCGGCCGGGCCGACCGCGTGGGGTGCGGAGCCAAGCGGGCCATTCTGGAGTTCCAGCCGTAGGGCCGGCGCTTAGCCAACTTTTGCTTCCAGTTCCGCCCAGCGCGCGTAGAGAGCCTCCACGCGGTGCTGGGCGGTTTCCATGCGAATGGTGGCACCTTGCACTTTGGTGTGATCGGTGAAGACGGCCGGATCGTCAAGAGCGGCTTTGGCGGCTTCGAGTTCGGCTTCGGCGTCCATGATTTGCGACTCCATGGCGTCCCATTCGCGCTGCTCCAAGTAGGAGAGTTTCTTTTTCGCGGATGGCGGGGGGGCCGGAGATTCGGCGGCTTCCTTCTTCGGAGCGGGGGGCCGGGCGCGTTCGGCGCGTTCCTGCTCCCATTGGGCGTATTCGGCGTAGAGGCCCCAGCGGCCATCGCCTTCGAGGGCGACGACGGTGGTGGCGACACGGTCGAGGAGGTAACGGTCGTGCGTGACGAGGACGAGCGCGCCGGGGAATTCCAGCAGGCTCTCTTCAAGGACTTCGAGGGTGGGGATGTCGAGGTCGTTGGTGGGTTCGTCGAGGAAGAGCACGTCGGCGGGCTTGAGCATGATGTTGGCCAGAAGCACGCGGGCGCGTTCGCCGCCGGAGAGTTGGCGGACTGGCTGGACGAGTTGTTCGCTAGTGAAGAGAAAGCGGCGAGCCCAGCCGGCGACATGGATGGTTTGGCCATTGAAGATGACGGAATCGCCATCGGGGCAGAGAGCGTTTTTGAGCGTTGTGCTTTCGTCGGGAAGTTGGCGGTTTTGATCGAGAGTTACGACGCGCAGCATGTCGGCACTCTGGACCTTGCCGGCGGAGGGCTCCATGCGGCCTTCGAGAATGCGGAGCAGCGTAGACTTGCCGCAGCCGTTGCCGCCGACGAGGCCGAGCTTCGTGCCGGCGGAGAGAATGAGATCGAGGTTTTCGAAAAGTGTTGTGCCGCCTGGGGCGGCGGCGAGACCTTCCACCTGAATGAGGCGTTTGGTTTTGCGGTCGCTGGCGTTGAGCGAGATGGAGGCGGTGGCGGTTCTGTTGCGGCTGGCAACTTCGCCGAGTTCGCCGATCAGGCGGTGGGCTTCGTCGATGCGGGCTTTGGATTTGGTGGTGCGCGCCTTGGGGCCGCGGCGGAGCCATTCAACTTCGCGCTTCACCTTGGTTTGGAGCGAGTCCTGGAGCTTTTGCTGGGCAATGAGGAAATCTTCGCGGCGTTCGAGGAACTTGGAGTAGTTGCCTTCGGCCTGATAGACGCCATCGGGATAGGCGGGGTTGATTTCGGCGGTGTGGGTGGCGACGGATTCGAGGAAGTAGCGATCGTGACTGATGAAGAGGGAAGCGAAATCGGCGTTGATGAGGAGGCGTTCGAGCCAGAGGATGCCATCGATGTCGAGGTGGTTGGTGGGTTCGTCGAGCAGGACGGCGTGCGGATGGCGAACGAGGGCGCAGACGATGGCCAGGCGTTTGCGCTGGCCGCCGGAGAGGGTGGCGGCATCGGCATCGAAATCGCGGAGACCGGCGCGGCTGGCCTCCATTTCGATGCGGAGGCGCTTTTCGTCGGCGGTGAGTGGAAGATCGGCGAGGGCTTCGTCGAGAACGGAGCGAACGGTTTGGCCGGGATCGAAGACGGAATCCTGCGGGACGTAGGCGACGATGGCCTGGCGGCGAACGCTGCGAGTGCCGTCGTCGGGCACGTCTGTGGCGGCCATGATGCGCATGAGCGTGGACTTGCCGCTGCCGTTAGGGCCGGTGAGACCAATGCGCTGCCCGTCGTGCAGGGACATGGTCAGGTTTTCGAAAAGCGGCTTGGCGCCGTAGCGCTTGCTGACCGCGGAGCAACTTAAGACAACAGCCATCGTTCTTACCAGTATCCTTGACGAGGGCGGTTCGAGTCATTCCACGTTTGCATTCTGGCGACTTTTCCACCGTGAAGGGATGAGCGAAATCAGAAAATCGATGAGCCTCCGCGGCCGGGCGGATTCCTCTGTGTCCGCACTGGCCCAGCCGGACCTCGATCCATTGGCGACGCAGGAGCGATTGCAGCGCCAGGAGCAAGAGTTGCGGGGCTGCATAATGGCGTTCGCCGCGGCTGACCGGTTATCCCGGGAAGAATTGCATAGCCGGGAGCAGTAAAACCCCGCTAGATGGCCAGAGGTACGTTGATCGTCTCCAGCTTCCAGAATCCGCCGGAAGCAGACAACGGGCATTCCCGCTGCACTGTACCGGCGATTCAGTTGTTGCAGAAATGCTACGATCAGGCGCCTCGACTGCGCCGCACGGGTGAGAGCACTGGCGAGTTTGCGACGGGGCGGATTGAGTTGTGGCACCGATTGCGAGTGCGGGAGATGACGTTACCACGGAAGAATTGAGCCATGGGCAGGAGGAGGAAAGAGTTAGCATTGTCAACCCGTTCCGCTGCGTGCAGGGCGGGAGCGCGGGGCAGGATGCCGGGTGGAATTCGTGACCGGCGGATTCCAGGATCTGTTGTGGCGACTTTCTATGCTCCGTTTGTTTGGGGGCGGCTGCAAATCGCCTGGCACGGTCTGCATCTCGCGAATGCGCTGCGCATCGGCAACGCCGTATCGTAAACGGCGCGACCTTTTCGGTTGGCCCGGAAAGCGGGGCTACGCTCCAGTTTCCGGGCTAGTAGGAGAGCAGATGCGCCGAGCATTGGTTTTCAAGGGCGAAGATGGGGAGTGGGTTGCCGCATCTGTGAGTGTGCCGGGTTGCGTTAACCAATGATCGACTCGGGAGGAAGCTATCAGCCAGATTCGCCAGGCGATTCCACTCTACATTGCGATGTTGGAAGAGGATCACCTGCCAATCCCTGAAGAACGATTCGATTCGCTGCGGTTGGCGGTGTGAGCACACTGCGAGGATTTCATCGTAACGCGGCGCTGGCGGGCGTTGCGGCCAAGAGGCTTCGTGGACGTGGCGTTAACAGGCGGTTTTCGCGTTGGCGCAGAGTGGACGGAATTTTGCGGCGACTTCGGACAGCGTGGCTGATACGGGGCGCGAACGGCGCGAAGCGGGCCGCGCGGGCGGCCCGCCGCAATCATGCGTCGAGGTTTCGGCCCACGTCTTCTGCGTCAAGGAGAGCGCGGTCCGCCACAGCGCCCAGGGCGAACCAGAGAGCAGCCAGACAGAGGAAAGTGAGAAAGAACAGCGACGAGCCAGAGAAAAACTCGTTGGTCCGCGCGAGTGGTTGGAAACCCCGGACTTCGAGAACGCCCCACCAGGAGGCTAGAACGCCGGGGACACACCAGAGCAGACGGTTGCGAATCCAAAGGCAGATGCGGTTCCGCTCCTGATACTCGCGTATGAGGAAGCGGACGGACGGTTCATCGACCTTGCGGCGCGGGGCGCCGCGTTCCAGCGCGGGAGAGGCCAAATAGATCACCGCGGCAAGGGACAACAACTGTCCGGCCTTCAGCCATGGCTGGCTGACGGTGAGGACGTGGTGGAAGGCCGATCCGGCGCAGAGAGCCAGCGCGGCCGAGACGGCCCAGAAAATGACACGGTTGATCCGCTCCCTCGACTGAGAGAGTGAGGCCAGCGCGCCGGGTGTAAGTGCGATCTGCATTGTTGATTCCTCCTGTGATTTCCAAGCATTCATGGGCAAGGATGGTTGTGGATCCTTATCGTGCGGCATGGGCAGCTCCTTCCGAATACTGCTGTTTCAACAGCTTCTTGATCCTGTGGATCTTGGTGGCGACGTTGGCGGCGGAGAGTCCAGTGACCTCCGCGATGGCCGATGCCTCCTCCCCTTCGAGGTAGAGCAGAATGACCTGACGGTCGATGAGTTTCAGCCGGTGCACGAGGTGGAGCAGCATTGCGGCGGAGAGTTTCCGCTCCATTTCCGCCCCGGCGGCGGCTGGCACGGCGTCGCCGGCAAGGGTCTCCAAATCGACAAGACGAGGAGACCGGACACTTCTGGCGACATGGGAGGCGCCGACATTATGAGCAATCCGGAAGACCCAAGTGCGGAGACTGCAGCGGCCGTCAAAAGAGAGAAAGCTGCGCCACAGTTCGAGGTGAATCTCCTGCAGCAGATCGCGCTGCTGTTCGGAATTGGCGTCGTACGCCCGGGCGAGCCGCTGGAGTTCGGCGCCGAAGGTTGAACGTGCCTCCGCGTACAACGCATCTTGCTGGGTTCTATCCATTTTGCGTCCTTCTGGTATTGGTAGTCCCCGAAAGGATTGCGATTCTTACACGCGGAGCACAATTTCGGAGGAGTGCGGCAGGAAACGATTTTAGCTGTGTGATGGGACCGGAGGCACGGGCGGCGAGACGGGAACCATGGAATTGAAAGCAGCCACAAAGCGCCCGCTGCCGCGTTCGAGCGCGAGGGGCTGGCTCACAGCGTTGGGCCACATGGCTGCGGGGACGTGGCGTTATTCTTGAATCGATGAATTGGATTCTTGCCTTGGCGGTTTTCCCGTGGGTGCAGAGCGGACAGAGCTTTACGGCGACGACGGACAGCGTTGTGTGTTCGGGCCGGGAGAATAGCCGTAACTGGGTGCGGACGGCGCAGGAATACGGTGACGTGCGGGTACGGTTTGCCTACAAGCTGACGCAATGGGCCGAGGCGATTGTGGTGTTGCGGGCGCACGCCGTTGGACGGGCGACGCTGACGGGTATTCCGGTGCAGTTGGCGCATGATTTTCATGGGAAGACGTCGCGGCATGTGACGGGGGCGATTGTGGGCGTACGGGAACCGGCGCGCTTTTTGGGGGCCTCGTTTGACGAGTGGCACAAGGCGGAGATTACGGTGGCGGGGGAGCGGGTGACGGTGCGGATTGATGGAGAGTTGGTGAACGAAGTTGCCGTGCCGGGGCGTCATGCGGCGGGGCATGTGGGCTTTCTGGATTTGGGTCATGGGTATGCGGTGCGAGGGATTGCAATTGAAGATCTGGGCGGGACGGAAGGGTACGCGGAGTTGTTCAACGGGCGGGACATGAAGGGCTGGGAGTTGCGCGATGGAGGAGCGTGGCGAGTGGCGGAGGGCTCGATTGTTGGAGAGAACGGGCATGGGATTTATTACGCGCCGGGTTCGTTTTCTGACTTTGAGCTGCTGGCGGTGGTGAAGAGCGTGGGGCATGTGAACGCGGGGATTTTCCTGCGCGGGTGGCCGGACAAAGCGCGGCATCGCGGGTTTGAAGTGCAGATCAACAGCGTTCCAGATGGCGTGTATCCGACGGGTTCGATTTATGGGCAGACACGGGCGGAGTTGACGGAAGACCACGACGGGCGATGGGCGCTGCTGCGGATTCGCGTGGAGCGGGGAATGGTGACGACGTGGATTGACGGGCGGATGGCGGCGCAAGGGCCGGTGCCGCCAGGGGCACCCGCGGAGGGCAGAGTGGGACTTCAGATCCACTTGGATAACGGGCGGATTGAGTGCCGGGAGTTGCGGACGAGGCGGCTGCGCGGGCCGGAGTGAGGCGCTGGTGTGGGGTACAATCGTCGCGATGCAAACGGGCGTGACGGTATTGCCGGAACACTTTCAGAATGAGGGTGTGGAGAACGTGGTGGCGCGGCTGGCGGCGGCGAAGGTAGGGATGATCGCCACATCGCCCTACGTGATGGAAGTGAGCGACGAGAAGAACGGGAGCCGGGAGCCACCGGTGGACGCGGGCGCGGGATCGGTACGCCTGCTCGATCGGCCGCTGTGGGGGAGGCGGGAGCTGTTTGTGAAAACGGCGCCGAGCTTCGTGCCGGAGAAGAAACTGTACGATGGGCTACGGTATCAGCCATCGGGGGCGACGGCGCTGACGATGCGCGAGGGCGGCGTGATCAAAGCGTTTTTGCGGGCGGCGCAGGGGCGGCACATACAGACCTATTTGCAGGTGCAGGCGGCGATTCCGCCGGGATACCGGGTGCAGTTTGGCGGCCCTGTTGAAGACGACAAACCGCGGCTGCCGGATGGGCGCGTGCCGCCACGAAGGCTGGCGAATAACGGATCGCTGGCGAGCCCGCACATCCTTGACTACACGGTGGCGCTGACGCGCGACATGGTGAAGGCCTACCCGGAGATTGATGGCATTCGCTTTGACTGGCCGGAGTATCCGCCGTACTTTTTGGACGATGTGTTTTTAGATTTTGGGCCGCACTGCGCGCAGGCGGCGGCGCGGATGGGGTTCGACTTTTCGCGGATGCAGCGCGATGTGCTGGCGCTGTATCAACTGGTGCATGGCGGGCTGACGAACGCGCATTTGGAGCGGATGCTGCAATTGGACGGCGGGCGGAATGCATTACTGATGGGGTTGATGGATAGTCCAGGCGTGCTGGACTGGCTGCGATTCAAAGGGATGCTGGTGAGCGAGTTGGCCATGCGGCTGCGCGACGCGCTGCCGGGGCGGATCGCATTGACGTTCGGCGTGTTCCCGCCGCCATTCGCAACGGTGAGCGGGATGCAGTATTCGACGCTGGCGAAGTATGCGACAGCGCTGCACTGCAAGCTCTACACGATGCACTGGCCGGTGATGTTCCGCTTCTATGGCGACGCGATTTTGAAAGCGAACCCAGGTTTGAACGAGGAGCTCGTGGTGCGGGCGCTGAGCCAGTGGCTGGAGATTCAGGACCCGCCGTATTCGACGCGGCTGGCCGACTTCCGCTATCCGGAGCCGGACGAGGCACACCCGGTGGGAGTGGAGGCGCAGATACGCAAAGTGCGGGAGGCGCAACGCGCGGCCGGCACGACGCCGGTGTACGCGTTCATTCACGGCTATGGGCCGGTGAGCGATTTTGCGAAGCGGCTGGAGGCAGGGCGCGCGGCGTCGCCACACGGGGTGTGGGTGAACCGGTTCGGCTATCTGCGGAACGAGAAGATTACGCTATTGGGAAGTCCGGCGAATCCGTCCGCGCTGAAGCCATGAGTTTCGACAGGCGTTGGACGACATCGGGGTTGGCGGCGGCAAGGTCGTTGGCTTCGTTGAGATCGTCCTTCAAGTTGTAGAGCATGGTTTTGCCTTTGGACTTGATGAGCTTCCAATCGCCGGCGCGGAGCGCCTGGGAGAAGCCGCCTTCGTGGAACTCCCAGTAGAGATACTCGTGGACTTTGGCCGGCTGGCCGAGTAGAGCGGGGTACATGCTGATGCCGTCGATGCCCTTGGGCGCGGTGGCGCCGATGGCGTCGGCCAGCGTTGGCATCATGTCCCAGAAGGCGAAGGGATGATGGCTGACGCGCCCGGCGGGCACCTTGCCGGGCCAGCGGGCGAGGAACGGGACGCGGATGCCGCCTTCGGTGAGATCGCGTTTGATGCCGCGCAGCGGGCCGGAGGATTTGAAGAAATTGGGATCGTGGCCGCCTTCGCGGTGGGCGCCGTTGTCACTGGAGAAGAGCACGAGCGTGTTGCCGTCGAGGCCAAGCGCTTTCAGCTTTTCGAAGATACGGCCGATGTCGCGATCGAGGCGGGTGATGGTGGCGGCGAACTTGCGTTCGAGCTTGGGCCAGGGCTTGCTGGAGTAGGGCGCGTCTTCGGGGATTTCGATGCCATCGCCGGTGTCGCGGCCGAGTTCGTTATTGGCGTGGGGGATGGTGCTGGCGAAATAGAGCAGGAAGGGCTTGGCCTTGTTGTTATCGAGGAATTGCAGGGCGCGGGCGAGAAAGAGATCGGGCGCGTAGCCTTTCTTGACGGCGCCCCAGTTGCCGCGCACAAGCTCTTCGTGTTCGCCATCGAGGAGGTGTTCCGGGTAATAGGTGTGGGCATGCATCTGGGAGAAGAAGCCGTACCATTCGTCCCAGCCCTTCTTCGTGGGATAGCCCGGATAGCCGAGGCCGCCGATGCCCCACTTGCCGAACATGCCGGTGGTGTAGCCGGCTTTTTTGAACATTTCGGAGATGGTGAAATCGCCGGCCTCAAGAATCTCTTCGTTGCGTTTGTTGCCGCGAACGCGGGCGTGGCCGGTGTGAAAGCCGGTCATGAGTGCGCAGCGGGAGGGGGCGCAGACGGTGCAGCCGGCGTAGGCCTGCGTGAAGCGGGTGCCTTCGGCCGCCATGCGATCGAGATTGGGTGTTTGGATTTCCTGCTGCCCGTAGCAGGCGAGGTCGCCGTAGCCGAGATCGTCGGCGAGAATGAAGACCACGTTGGGTGTGCGGCGCTGCGCGAAGAGAGGGGCGGCCAGGGTGGAAAGAAACGCGCGTCGATCGATCATCAACTGCTAATGTACACTAGCACCCATGCTCGATTCGGGAATCATTGTCCTCTATTTTGTGCTTGTGTTCGCGATTGGGTTCTACCATTCGCGGAAGGGAAAGACGTCGTCGGAGTACTTTCTGGCGGGTCATAGCGTTGGGTGGTTCGCGGTGGGCACATCGCTGTTTGCGACCAATATCAGCAGTGAGCACTTTATTGGACTGGCCGGGAGCGGAGCTTCGACGGGGCTGGCGGTGGGGTGCTATGAATGGTCGGCAAGTTTTTGCCTGTTGCTGTTGGGCTGGCTGTTTGTGCCGCACTACTTGAAGAGCGGCGTGTTCACGATGCCCGAATTTTTGGAGAAGCGCTTTTCGCCTGGCTGCCGCTGGTATCTGACAGGCATTTCGATTGTGGCCTATATCTTCACGAAGATCAGTGTTTCGCTGTTCGCGGGGGGGATCTTGATTCGCGAGATTGTGGGCTGGGACTACATGACGTCGGCAATTCTGCTGGTGGTGGCGACGGGGATTTATACGGTAATGGGCGGGCTGGCGGCGGTGATCTACACCGACGTGTTTCAGGCGGTGCTGCTGGTGGCGGGCGCGATTGTGATCACGGTGATCGGGCTGGACCAGGCGGGCGGCTTTGAAGGCTTGCGGACGGCGCTGCCGCCGGACTTCTTCCATATGATCAAGCCGGCGAGCGATGGCGCGTATCCGTGGCCAGGCACGATTTTCGGCACGTTGATTTTGGGGACCTGGTATTGGTGTACCGATCAGGTGATCGTGCAGAAAACGCTGGCGGCGACGAACATCAGCGAGGCGAGGAAGGGCGCGTTCTTCTGTTCGGCGTTGAAGATTTTGCCGGTGTTCATTTTGATTCTGCCAGGGCTGATTGCCAAGGCGATCTATCCGGCGGAGGTGACGGGCGACAACGCGTATCCGCTGTTGGTGATGCGGCTGATGCCGCCGGGGTTGAAGGGCCTGATGATCGCCGCGCTGCTGGCGGCGCTGATGTCGTCGTTGAGTTCGGTGTTCAACTCGTGTTCGACGCTGATCACGATGGACGTGTATAAGAAGTGGAAGCCGCTGGCATCGGAGAAGCAACTGGTGAATTTCGGGCGCTGGTCGACGGTGGGAATTGTGGCGGTGAGCATCTTCTGGATTCCGTTCATCAAGAACCTGAACAACGAGGTTTACCAGTATTTGCAGAGCGTGCAGGCCTACATTGGCGCGCCGATCACGGCGACGTTTGTGACGGGCATTTTGTGGCGCGGGGCGACGGCGCGGGCGGCGCTGGTGACGCTGATCACGGGCGGGTGCATTGGAGCGGCGCGGTTCATCATGGACGTGCTGCACAACGCGATGAAGATGGACCTGGGGCCGATGAACGCGGTGGTAGAGTTCAGCTTTTTGAACTTCAGCGTGATCGTGTTTTTCTTTTGCATTTTGCTGATGGTGGGCGTATCGAAAGTGACGGCGGCGGAGGCGACGGAGAGGATCGAGGGCTTGACGCTATCGTGGACGCACGCGCTGGGAACACGGATGGAAGTGGTGCTGTCGTCAGTGCTGGCGATATGCGTGGCGGGACTTTGGATTCACTTCGCGTAACGGATATACTGGCAAGCCAGTATGAACCATTTTTCTCGACGGAATTGGATTGCGGGCGCGGCCGCGGCGGGCACGGGACTGTTTCAGGTGGAGGAGGCGCGCGCGGCGCAGATTCAGCGCAACGCGCCGGTCTCGCCGAAAGACAAGATCAAGATCACCAGGCTTGAGACGATCCTGGTGAAGCCGCGGTGGCTGTTTCTGAAGATCCATACGGACGCGGGGATTGTGGGCCTGGGCGAACCGGTGACCGAGGGCCGGGCGCTGACGTGCGCGACGGCGATTAAGGAAGTGGAGCCGTATCTGGTGGGCAAGGATCCGCGCGCGGTGGTACACCACTGGCAAGCGATATACCGTCACGCGTTCTATCGCGGCGGGCCGATTCTGACGAGCGCGTTGAGCGGGATTGACCAGGCGCTGTGGGACATCAAGGGCAAGGCGTTCGGCGTGCCGGTGTATGAACTGCTGGGCGGACCGACGCGGAACAAGGTGCGGGTGTACGCGCACGTGCAGCGAGCCGGATCGTTGGAACAGGGCTTGAAAGACGCGATGGCGAAGGGGTTCACGGCGTTCAAGACCGGGCCGGCGAAGCGGCGGCCGGCACGGTACGTGGAATCGCCAGCGGAGGTGAAGTACGCGGCGGAACGGTTCGCGGAGATGCGACGGATTGTGGGGGACAATGTCGACATTGGCGTGGATTTCCACGGGGCGATCAGCCCGGCGCACGCGAAGATGTTGATCAAGGCGCTGGAGCCGTACAACCCGATGTTTATTGAGGAACCGTGCCAGGCGCAGAACCACGACGTGATGGCGGAGATAGCGCGCGGGACGCATCTGCCGATCGCCACCGGAGAGCGTGTGTTTACGAAGTGGGGCTTCCGCGAGGTGTTGGAGAAGAAGGCGGCGACGATCCTGCAGCCGGACATGTGCCACGCGGGCGGCATTACGGAAGTGCGGTTGATTGCGGGCATGGCGGAGGCTTACTACGCGAGCATCGCGCCGCATAATCCGCTGGGGCCGATATCGCTGGCGGCGGGAGTGCAGTTGGCCGCGTCGATTCCGAACTTCCTGATTCAGGAACAGGTGTCGCTGGGCGAGGGGTATGTGAAGAAGCCGTTCACGGTGAAGGACGGGTATCTCGATTTGCCGGCAGGGCCGGGGCTTGGCGTGGAACTGGACGACAACCTGATGGCCGATAAGATTGGGCATGATTGGCGGAATCCGGAGAGCTACGACGCCGAGGACGGCAGCGTGGTGGATTGGTAGTTGCGTCAGAAAGTCGGAAGATAGAAGCATATGACCAAATCACAAATTCGCGCCGCGATCCTGGACATCGGCATCGTGCCCATCGTGCGCACCAACTCAGCGGAGTCCGCCATTAAAGCCGTGGAAGCGGTTTACAACGGCGGCATTCGGTCGGCCGAAGTGACGATGACGGTACCGGGCGCGATCAAAGCGTTGGAGAAACTGGCCGACGCGCTGGGCGACAAAATG
>JAEUQC010000173.1 GCA_016789905.1 Bryobacterales bacterium
AACGGCGGGGTTCCCCCTTCTCTCTCCCTCCGCTTTCACGGTACACCCATCTTCTGGATGATCGGATCGACTTGCCGCCTCCGGCGGCGATGATGCCGGCAAACCGTTCAGAAAACTCCGCTTCGCGATGATTGATGACAATAGTGCGTCATCCAAGAGCAATCCGGAAAAAGCATGTGTGCGACATGGCGACAACACGCCCATTTAGTTGGCGGTGACAAATGCGTTTCTCGTTCCATATCGCAAGCGAGAATGCCAAAATTTTTCCACTTTGCAACTTAGGCAAAAACAACGGCGCTCGCACAGGTGTAGCGTTGTGCTTAACTTCCCCCGCCGGTGGCGCACCCTGAGGCAAAGGGGTTATTTGACCTTCGCGTCGCAGTAATTCTGCCACTCTGCCGCAATGGTGCAGGTTTCGGGTGTCGGATCAAGAGTGAACCCAGCCGGTGGCGTCGGCAAGTCACGAAGCTTCTCGGGCCAGCGACCATATTTGGCCCGCGGGGCAGATGCAATCGAGACGTTGGTGCGCTTGCAGCGGTCGGTCAGCTTCGTAGCCTCTTCGCAAGCGTGGACTTTGTCGAAGACATTGCCCTTGTCTGGTGCCAGCAACGAGTTCGCCTTTGCCTCCTGCTTCTTCGGCGTATCCCAGTTCTTCGGGCCTTGATCGCGCTCCTACCTACCGGGGCTATAGCCGAGGAACTCAACAATTGCTGGCATCACGCGCCCCTTCGGCGTAGTCGTATTTGACTCCCAGTTGAATACGGTCGAGGCCGTAACTCCCAACTGTGCGGTCACATCCTTCGGGCGCAGCTTCAGCGCCAAGCGATGTTTCCGAATGTGATCGCCGATGGTCTTCGGTTCGGCCGGCATCCGAACCAGTCCACCTGAATAGCCTCGAGCCGATGTCGGCCGTGTCTCTCGAATGTCTGCGCAATTGCTCAGATTGTTGTGCTGTCACTCTCGGGGAGCCAAAATTTTCTAGGTCATAGCGACCCTACCTCCTGTCCCTCCTCCCTCAAAAAATGACGAGTGCAGGGACTTTTGCAGGGACACTCCTTCAACATGAGTACATGCGGATCCACATTGTGGATCCGTTTGCGTTTGAAGTGGCGAACCGACCAAACGCGGGTGATGGGTGTTTGGTTGCCCTCAACAAGTCTCTAAGCCTCCGTGATCCTGCCTAGATGGCTGTAGTGCATCGGAGCTGTTCGGTTGAGGTTCATTGCGATCAGCGAGACAGGTTCGCTTTTGCCACTTGCACCCAAGGCTCACATTCCTTCAACGCCCGCCCGGAACGCAGCGAAACAGTCGACGATATTCAGGCCCGCCGCGTCGTTTCCGACAGACCGGCATTGCCCGCCGCACAGCCCTGCTCCGTCCGCTGTGACGTGTCATTCCGAGAAATCGCACCCTCCACTGTCGAACGATGATTTTGGGTGCCCCCTCGTCGTGCAAGTGGCTGTCTACCGAACTCTTGCTGAAGGCGTGTTGATGGAATATCGGCGAGCGGCAATGGCTCCGGTGATGGACCTTCCCGCGGCGTTCGCGACGGGCGATGCACGCCGTGTGCTCGGTTTCGATTTTCCAAAATCGCTGGGGCCTATGGCGATGGCGGGAGGGAGGGTTTTTCACGTGCGAAGGCCAGGCGGGACGGAAGCGATCCGGTACAGGTTTCCCGATGGAGGCGTTCTCGATGTTCCCGTTTTTCCAGGACTCGCTGACGGGAAATGGGCCATCGCCAGACGACAGGCCGCCGTGTTTCAGAGTTGACCGAATGAATAACGGAGGATCGGGCGGGCAGGCGGCCCGCCGCCAGATTGCCCGATCAGTGCTCCGTTACGGAGCCCGGCCAGAGACAGCCAGCGCTTGATTCCTGCAATGTCGGCAGGTGTTGGGCTGGCGGCGATGCCGACGGGCATGGGCGGGAACGCGTGCGACTCGACGACGAGGGGAATGGCGAAACCGTTCGAATCGCACCAGTGCCGGAGATCGGGGCGTTCCCCGGCGTGGCAGGCGTTGCGATAGATCTCCGCGACTACATCGCTTTCGAATCCGCCATCGTAGAGAAAGTGCAACCTGGGACGGCGAATGAGGCGGCGGCCAAAACTTGCTGTCGCGCAGGGAAGGCGCAGCGTGAGAAAGCACGCGTCCAAAACCGCGAGCCAACGGACGGCCGTGCGATGGGATACACCGCACTGGCGCGCCAGTGATTGCTGATGGAGCAACTGTCCGCTCCGTTGGCGCGCCGCTTCGGCGAACGACTGGAAACGGTCGAGGTCGTGAACGTGAACAAGGTCCCGGATGTCGGAGGCAAGGAGGCTGGCTTCGACCGACCATGATCGCGCCGCTGTTGGGACGGAGGCACGCACCGCAGGGGCGGGCAGGAAGCGGCCGAGCATGGCGAGAGGGAGCGGCGGGCGCGATTCGCGTTCGGCGGTGGTGGGGGCGTGCAGTTCCAGAGTTGCGGCGGATGAAACAATGAGCCGGCGGGAACTGGCCACGAGCAGACGGGCGGGCGGCAGCGTGGCGTTCAAATGGGCAACGAGTTCGGGGGCGCGGTGGAGGTCATCGACAATGGCGGGGCCACGCAGGCGGGCGAGAAACAAGTCTGGCTTGGCGCGGGCCTGCGCCCGGGTGGGTGGATCGTCCAGAGAGACGTAGGTGTGCCCGGGAAATTCGCGGCGGAGCAGGGTGGTTTTGCCGGACCCTCTCGGGCCCTGCAAGAGCACGATCGCGCCTGCCTGTGCGGCGCGATGGAGCGGCAGCGTCATAGCCCGTTGCAACATGCAATTCCATTTTAAAAAAATGAAATGACATACACAAATACACAGGCGATGATGCATGGCCAGGTCAATTCATTGACCCTCTCGCCGTGCGATCTCTAGGCTGGAAGGCATATGTCAACCACAATCGCTCCGGCGAAAGGCAAACTCGGGATCCTGACCCCCGGCATTGGCGCCGTTTCCACCACCTTCATGGCAGGCGTGGAGGCGATAAAGAAGGGGCTAGGCGAACCGGTGGGATCGCTGACTCAACTGGGAACCGTGCGCCTGGGGAAGCGGACCGACAACCGGGTGCCGAAGATCAAGGATTTCGTGCCGCTGGCGGGGTTGAACCAACTGGTATTTGGCGGCTGGGACATTTTCGAGGACAACGCCTACGAGGCGGCGGTGAACGCCCAGGTGTTGGAGCCGGAACTGTTGCGGAAGGTTAAGACCGGTTTGCAAAAGGTAAAGCCGATGAAGGCGGTGTTTGACCGGAATTATGTGAAGCGAATTGACGGCCCGAACGTAAAGAGCAAAGGCTCCTTGGCGGAGAAGGCCGAGATGTTGATGGATGACATGAAGACGTTTCGGGCGGCCAATGGAGTGGACCGGCTGGTGATGATCTGGTGCGGGTCGACCGAGGTGTTCCACCGCCCGGCGAAGGTGCATCAGACGTTGGCGGCGTTTGAACAGGGGCTGGCGAAGAGCGATCCGGACATTGCGCCCAGCCAGGTATATGCCTATGCGGCGCTGAAGTCCGGGGTTCCGTTCGCCAACGGCGCGCCGAACCTGACGCATGACATTCCGGCGCTGCTTGGGCTGGCGCGGGATCAAAACGTGCCCGTGTGCGGAAAGGATTTTAAGACGGGCCAGACGTACATGAAAACGCTGTTGGCGCCGGGATTGAAGGCACGGATGCTTGGCTGCTCCGGATGGTTTTCCACCAACATTTTGGGCAACCGGGACGGAGAGGTGCTGGAAGATCCCGGATCGTTCAAATCGAAAGAAGAGACCAAGCTCAGCGTGCTGGACCAGATTCTGCAGCCGAACCTGTATCCGCAGTTGTACAAAGACCTGTACCATTCGGTGAAGATCAACTACTACCCGCCGCGGGGCGACCAGAAAGAGGGTTGGGACAATATCGACATCTACGGATGGCTGGGCTATCCGATGCAGATCAAGATCGACTTTCTATGCCGGGATTCGATACTGGCGGCGCCGCTGGTGTTGGATCTGGTGCTGTTTCTTGACCTGGCGCAAAGAGCTGGAATGAAGGGTGTGCAGGAGTGGCTTAGCTTCTACTTCAAAGCCCCGATGACGGCGCCGGGCTTATACCCGGAGCATGACATTTTCATCCAACTGATGAAGCTGAAGAACACGCTGCGGTGGATGCGCGGGGAGGACATGATCACGCATTTGGGGCTGGAGTACTACGACTAGCGGGCGAGCGTAAAGGAATGCAGGGGGGCGAGGTTATCGATCTCGTCCTCCGGACGTCCGAGTTTCCAGCCGTACTGGCGAACTTCGATGGTGTCGCTGGTGAAGTCGACGAGAGTGAAGCCATTATTTTCCAGGGGGGCGAGGGACTGAGAGGCTTCGACGCCAGTGGCGAGCAGCGGCGGGGTGCCGCGTGCGGCGGACGGCCAGCCGCGGGGGCCCGTGGAGATGGGGCCGGTGAGGACGCTGTGGACCGGGTTTTTGTGAAGGTCGAGTGAGCCGTTGCGGACGATGGCGCCGTGGGCAAGGGCGTGGAGATCGCCGCTGAGGAAAACAGCCAGACGGTCCGATTGCGAGGCGGCGGAGAGAAGGCGATCGTGCTGGGCGCGCCAGCCCGGCTGCCAGAAGTATTTCGATTTGGCGACGCCCAAACGGCCATTCGTGTCGAGAACATCGGGGTACCACTCGCCCCATTTGCCGGCGCTCCAGGCGATGGGCATGGAGGGGACGTTGACGACGTGCCGGGAAGGGGAAGTTTTCATGCGGCGGAGAAGCCATGCTTCCACGTTTTCCGGCACGAGGCGGGCGTGGGGGCCTAGCAGGGTTTGAAAGCGACGGCAGTCATAGAGCAGCAGTTCCGCGAGAGTGCCGACGCGCAGGGTGCCGAAGCACTCGCTGAGCGAGGGCGCGCGATCAGCGGCGCCGGCGCCGGGCAGGCCGATGGGACGGTCGGAATTAGGCAGGTGCTCCGGGAAATAGAGATGCTGGGTGGCGCGGGCGAGTCGCGTCATGAAGTCGTCGGGCGGGAAGGAGATGCCGGAGTCGATAGCTTCATCGTTCTCAAAGTAATCGTGGTCGTCCTGGATAAAGTGAACGGGCGTGGAGCGAAAGAGAGTACCGTAGAGGTCGGCGATTTGCCGGTCGACGGCGCGTTTGAGAACGCCTTCGTTTGGCGTGCCGAGGACGGGAATGTCGCGATCGAAATCGGCGCCCATGATGCGGCGGGCCCAGGGCTGTTGACCGATGGGCAGACGGCCGGTGCCTCGGCCGTAGCGGAGGTCCCAGTAGACGTGATCGCCGATGGCGATGGCGGCGTCGGGTTGTTCGCGGAGTGCGCGAGCCAAAAGGCGGCGCCGGGCGGGGATGGAAACCCAATAGGGAGCGCCGGTGTCTTCGATGCGCATGGCGTCGTGGCCGCCGGCGCAGGTATAGACGAGGAGCCGGAAGCGGGAAACGGTAGCGTCCGGGGGCGGGAAGGTTCGAAGGGTCCAAGGCTCCCCGCGATCTATGCGCAGAGAGTACGGCGTGTCGGGATTGAGCCCGGGAACGTCAAAAAGCCAGAACTGCCCTTCCGTGTCGGTGCGCTGGGCGGTGACGCGGCGCGGGCCGATGCGGAGTTCCGGGGCATGGCGTAAGGGTTTGTGGTAGGAGGCTTTGATGAGAAAGCGGTCGTGGGTGGCTGCGGGCAGCAGGTGGCGGAGGCCGGAAGGTTCGGCGCCGTCCAAGCCGAATGCAAGAGTCGCGGCGATCCACTCTCTTCGCGTGCTCATGGGCGCGAGTCCTTTCCATCGGCGAGCGAAAGCACATAGGGCGCAGGCATGGCAATGATTCTATCCGAGTCGGCGAAGGCGCTGGCGTGTTTTCCGCCACTCCCTTTTGATCGAATACAGTAGAACAATGCAACGTCGCCGATTCATGCAGGCAGTGACAACGGCATCCACGGCCGCCACTGCTGCCGCGCAGCAGACGCCGCCCGCCGGAGAGCCGATCAAGATCGGAACAGTCTCTGCGGATGCGGCGGCAGAGCCCGTCAGCCGTTTTTTTACTTCGCGGCAGTTGGCCGTATTGCGCCACTTGAGCCGATTGATATTGCCGGCTTCCAATGGCCGGCCAGGGGCGGCGGAAGCAGGGGCGGCCGAGTTTCTTGATTTTCTGATTAGCGTGTCTCCGGCGCCCCGGCAACAACTCTACCGCGGCGGACTGGACTTTGTTGACGCCGAGGCGGAGCGGTTGTTCGCCAAACCGTTTCCGGAGATTGACGAGCAACAAGCGGACAAGATTCTGCGGCCTTTGTTGACGCCGTGGACCTTTGACCCTCCGGCGAACCCGCGACAACGCTTCCTGGCCGAACTGCGGGCGGACCTGCGGACCGCCACGATGAATTCAAAAGAGATGGCGCGGGCGACGGCGAATTCGCCCCGGCGACGGCGTGGACCTGGCGGCGCGGCGCCGTACTGGCTGCCGATCGACCCCACCCGTTAGAAACCAATGGCAAACCAAAATTACGATGTTCTGATTGTCGGCTCGGGCCATTCGGGCGGGATGGCCGCGGGTGTACTGACGCAAAAGGGATTGCGCTGCCTGATGCTCAACGCCGGTCCCGTTGTCGATTTTGAGAGGGACCGGAAGTTCAAGGCAGCGCACGAACTGCCGTATCGCGGCTTTGGAAATCCGAACGCGCACCTGGATCACGTTTATCAGGCGAACGAGTTCAACGCCAATACCTGGGTGAGCGAGAAAGAGGCCCCGTACTCCTATCCGCCCGGCGCTCCGTACAATTGGGTGCGCGTGCGGCTCGTTGGCGGGCGGTCTTTGTTCTGGGCCCGACAGTCGTTTCGTTTGAGCGACTACGAATTCAAAGCGGCGGACCACGATGGGGCGGGCGACAATTGGCCGATCAGCCACGACGATCTGGCGCCATACTATTCCCGCGTGGAGCGCCAGTTCCGTGTGACGGGACGTAAAGAGGGACTGCCGCAGTTTCCTGACGGGGATTTTGTTTCCGTCGCGGATGGAAGTGAGAGCGAGTGTCAAAAGCGGATCACCGCTGAGGCGAGGAAGATGGAGATTCCGGTTTCGCGGATGCGCGCGGCGCTGGGCGAGGGCGGTTTAGCGAGTTCGGTCAATCTGTCGATACCCGGCGCGCTGGCTACCGGGAAACTCGATGTGGTTCAGAACGCAGTTGTGCGGGAAATCACGGTGGATAAAGACACGGGACGTGCGAGTGGCGTGATCTTTCTGGACCGCCACACGCGCCGGGAGATGCGGGCACGTGCGCGCGTGGTTGTGTTGGCGGCGGGGACGCTGGAATCTACGCGGCTTCTGCTGAACTCTAACATCGCCAATTCGAGCGGGCTCGTTGGACGTTATTTGATCGATCAGCAATACGGGTGCACTGTGATTGCCGCGATGCCGGAAGCTCGTGACGGGAAGGCGAATCCGGCGCTGATTGGCGGCGGCCTGTTCATACCGCGATTCCGGAATCTGGACACAAAGAGCAAGCGGAATTTCCGCGGGGGCTACGCGATTCCGATGTCGACCGGTTCGACACCGGACGCGAAGTACTTTCCCGAGTACGGCGCGGCGCTGCAGAAAAAGCTCGATAGCTACGCGGGAGCTTGCGTACAGGGCGGCATCTATGGAGAAGTGTTGCCGCGGTATGAGAATCACGTGCGGATCAACAAAGAGCAGAAGGACGCGTGGGGGATTCCGACGTTGCACATTGAAGCCCGGTATGGGGAGAACGAGCGGAACCTGTGCAGGGACGCCGCCGATACGATGGAGGAGCTGTACAAAGCGGCGGGGCTGGAGATACTGGTGAAGAGCGACAAGGTGAACCCGCCCGGCTACAGCATTCACGAGTTGGGGACATGCCGCATGGGAGACGACCCGAAGAAGTCGGTTCTCAACAAGTTCAATCAGAGCCACGACATCAAGAATCTGTTTGTTGTCGATGGCAGCGCCTTCGTCACCGGCGGATGGCAGAACCCGACGATGACGATCCTAGCGTTATCGATGCGCGCCTCAGAATATCTAGCAGACGAACTAAAAAAAGGAAACCTATAAGATGAATCGCCGCTCGTTTTTATCGACCGCCATGGGCGCGTCTCTGTTCACAAAGCTCTCTGCCGCGCAGAAGGGCAAGGTGAAAATCACCGACGTCAAATGCATGATTGTCCGGGGAACCTGGGATTGGAATCTGATCAAGATTGAAACCGATGCAGGCATCTCTGGCATAGGCGAAGCCTATTGGGGGCCCGGTGTGAAGGACATTGTTCTGCGCTTGTTGAAGCAGCACATCATCGGTGAGGACCCGCTGAACGTCGACAAGCTTTATCACAAGATGCTGATGCTGACGGCAGGGGCGGGCGCGCAGAGCGGTGTGACGGTGACGGCGGCGAGCGGGATTGAAATTGCGCTGTGGGACTTGGCGGGGCGGATTTTGGAGACGCCAAGCTGCAACCTGCTCGGCGGGCGGTTTCGAGACAAGGTGCGCTTCTATCGCACAACACAGGCGCCGGCCAAGGTGGAAGACATGGGGGCGTGGCGGGCGTTGGTGCAGGAAGCGAAGGCAGAACGGTTTGGCTGGACCGCGTTCAAATTTCAGGGCGACGGTATTCCTCCGCGAGCCGACCCGGAATACAAAGAGCCCGGGCATGACCGGTATACACGGGGACTGACAATCCAAGACCTGCGCCGCATTGGGAAGGCGATGGAAACAGTTCGGCAGGAACTGGGGCCGGACATCGATTTTGGCGTGGAGGCCCATTGGAAGTATGATGTGCGGGACGCGATCAAAATGGCGCAAGCGATTGAGGGATCGAACCCGATGTGGCTTGAGGATCCGGTGCCGCCGGGCAATGCTGACGCGATGGCGCGCGTGACGCATTCGGTGAATGTTCCCATCTGCACGGGAGAGAATCTGTACACGCGCAACGAGTTCCGGCGTTTGATCGATCTGCAGGGCTGCGATATCGTTCATCTCGATATTCCGAAATCCGGCGGATTGCTGGAATCAAAACGGATACACGATCTGGCGGAGAACTCGTTCATCGCGACGGCGGCGCATAACCCGGCGAGCCCGATTGGGACAATGGCGTCGTGCCATGCGGCGGCATCCATGCGCGATTTCCGTGTTCACGAACTAGCCAAGTACATTGACTGGTGGCAGGATCTGGTGATTCTGGATGGCCCGATTATTCAGAACGGGTATTTGACGATTCGGGACAAACCGGGGCTCGGTCTGGAGATCAACCCGGACGTGGCGAAGAAGAATCTTGCGCCCGGCGAAACGTGGTGGGGCTAGGCGTGAAGCCCAGCCCCACTGTACGGATCAGAACGCCAGTTTAAGGGCTAACTGCACCACACGCCAGCTTTCGCCATTTTGATTTGTGTTGGCGGAACTGGTAGTGGAAAGAGTGACGCAGCAAGCCTGGGCAAACAGATTGGAGTTAATTGCCGGGGTGCCGACGGAGGCATCGCGCGGGTTGCGGAAGTTGGCGTGATTGAGGGCGTTGAAGATCTCGGCGCGGAATGTGAGCCGAACCTTCTCGGCCATCTGGAATCCCTTGGCGATTCCCAAGTCCATGTTCCAGAATGTCGGGCCCTGGAAAATGTTCCGGCCGAGTCCCAGTTGCCCCGGACCAGGGTTGGCGAATTGGCTTGCGTCCTGGAAGAAGACCGGGCCAACGACACCCGGCTTGCTTTGGAGCTTCGCTTTTGGCAGTTCGGTAACGCCGGGGGCGAGCGCTGCACGGCTTTGCGCGACATTGTTGGCGGTGAGGAAACCGGAACGGATCGAAAAGGGTTCGCCCGATTGGAACGTATAGATTCCGTTCAGGCTCCACCCGCCGATGATGGTGTTCACCGGCTTGTTGACGTTGCCGAATATGGGTTTACCTTTGCCGAATGGGAGTTCATAGACTCCAGTCATGTTGACGACGTGGCGCTGATCGTAATCGCTGCGCGCCCGTTCGTTGCGGTAGTTGCGGCCGTCGGCTGGGGTGCGGGCGGCGGTGGTCGTTAAGCCTCCGCCGGTGGTGGCGGCGACGGGGTCGACGGAGAGATTGTCGATGGATTTGCCGAGCGTGTAGCTGCCGCCGAAGAGGAGGCCAGCGCTGTCGAAGCGCTTGTGCAAGGAGGTTTGCAGCGAGTGGTAATTGGAATCGGCGCCGTTGTCGAGCATGAGAATCTGCCCGAATTGTTGGTTAGGCCGCAACTTCGCGGCAAGAGTATTTTGCTCTAAGCGCAGCGCCATGTTGCCGGCCGCGTTTTGGGCGGGTGCGAGGTCCGTGGTCGAGGCCGCCGAATTTGCAAAGGCCTGTGTGATGATTCCCTGTTGAATCCACGGAACCGCCACGGCTCCGGAGCAGGGCGTATTGTTGGCGAGTGTTCCGTCAGCCCGGCATCCGCCGCCGATGGCGATGTTGCGCTGCATGGCAAGGAAGCTGGGCAGGAGCGGGGCAGCGTCGATCTGGTTCATGTCCCAGCTTCGCCAGAGGCGTGTGCCGCGGCGGCCAACGTAGCCAAGGCTCATGACGTAGCCGCGGCCGAAATCGCGCTGCACGGTGAAGTTCCACATGTGGACGGTAGGCAGCTTCAGGTTCTGGTCAAAGACACGCGCCGTGGCGGCGGTGTTCTGAAGGGAGACAGGCGGTGTGAGTTGGCTGGACGGCTTGGCCGTGGGCGGTGTCAATTGCGTGGGAAGCTCACTGAGCCTAACGTTGGGAACACCGGCGCATCCGGCGGTTGTCGTGCCGCCCACAACGGCCGTGCAGCGATACACCTGTCCCGGAACGGCCGAGGCGACGGAGGTCACCTGGAATGTAGCCACCGGGTCGAAGGCGAGTCCGTAGCCAGTTCGAATGACGGTTTTTGTGGAACCGCCGGGCGACCAAGCGAAGCTTAGCCGTGGCGCCACCGCACCGGCATTCAGGTTCTTGAACCAGCGGCCCGCCTTGACGAAACTGACGAGGCCCTCGGCGCCGGTGATGTCTTTATTGGGAACGTAGACGCGTCCGCCGGCTTCGGTGGGTGGCGGGTTCAACTCCCATCGCGCGCCCACACTCATGGTCAGGTTGCGGCGAATCTTCCATTCGTCCTGGAAGAAGAAGTTGTATTGCTTGGTTCGCTGGCCTTGGGCCCAAAGGCTAACCGATTTGTCACCGGTAAGGAAAGGCGCGAAGGTATCGGATTTCAGGTCGCCTAGAAAGTTATGGGCCAGCGTGGCGGGGATGCCGAGAAGATCGTTCACCATGCCCTGGAGCCGGTTGAGGTCATTCGAGGCGATGCCGGGCGCGGTGGCGGTGGCCAAGGCCGGGAAGGTAAAGCCCGTGGGAGGACGGGTGGTGCGCGAAAGCGAAATCGCGGGAGTCAAAGAAACGCCGCCCACGTCGCCACGCTGATCGTTGTGCTGATACATTCGGATATTGCCGCCGAACTTCAGCACGTGCGCGCCGGTGACGTATGTCATGTTGTTGATGATCTGATAGGTGTTCACAACGCGGCGTGTGCGCGGGCCGGCAACGTAATCGACGTCGGAGTTGTTGAAGGTGAAGCGGGGAGCGTTGGGGAACAGCGGATTGGCTTCGCCCTGTGTGAAGAGGAAGTCAAAGCGGGAGAAGCCGAGTGTCATTTCGTTGACCAGTCTGGGCGAGATCACGCTGCGCAACCCGACGGCGATGTTCGTGGCGGGCCGAAACACTTCGCCGCGAGCGGGAAAGCCGGGCAGAACTTGCGGCCGGCTGTTTAGAGGATCGCCGCCGAGGGTGCTCTGTTCGGCGCCCAGGTAGCGTCCGAAGAGGTTGTGCTTGTCACTAATCACGTGGTCGATTCGCGCCAGGTACTGCGGTCCGCGAATCTGGAATGGGGAGTTCCACTGGAAGATGCCGGTGTTCAAACCATCGCCGGCATTGTTGGAGTTCGGCGCGGGATAAGCGCCCAGCACTTTTGCCACAGCGGAGTCGAGTCCGCGGCGAAGGGGGTCGTTGGCAAAAATATTGAAGCTCTGAATGCAGTTGGCGTCCGTGGGGCTGGCACAGTTCCGGACACCCGGGGCGAGTGAACCATCGGCATTCACAAGGAGCGGGGTATTCTGCGTGATTCGCTGGCCGTTCACCGTAAGCGGTGCGCGGTTGTCGACGACGAAATAGCGGAAGATACCGCTCAACGCCGTGGATCGATACAGGTCCACGGACTCGCCGAACGCCTTGTCAATTGGATCGGCGAAGTTCACTTTCTGGCCCTGCCAGGAGCCAAAGAAGAAAGTCTTGTTCCGCTTGATGGGGCCGCCCAGTTCGAGACCATACTGGTTGAGTTTGATGACCGGCTTCTGTAAGCCCTGGGCATTGGAAAAGAATTCGTTGGCGTTCAATTTCGTGTTGCGAAAAAACTCAAACGCCGTGCCGTGGAATTGGTTCGTTCCGCTGCGCGTGGCGACGGAGACATTGGCACCGGAGTTACGGCCCTCGTCGGCGGACGGGTTTTGCGTTGTGACTTTGAACTCCTGCACGTTGTCCGGATTCAGCCGAAAAATATTCTGTGTTGGATTTGGGTTGGTGCTTTCGTTCGCCTCAATGCCGTCGATGGTGACATTGCCGGCGCCGGTCCGCGCACCGTTCACGCTGACCTGATTGCCGGAGCGTTGCACAACGCCGGGTTCGAAGATTAAGAGGTTCAACGGATTCCTCCCGTTGAGCGGCATTGCCTCGATTACCTTTCGTTCAATCACGTTCCCGATGGTGGCGTTGTTCGTCTGAAGCGTTTCGGCGGTTGCCTCCACCTGGACCGTTTCCGTGGCCGCGCCGATATCGAGTTTTGCGTTTACGGTGGCCGGCGTGTTGATCTGCAACACAATTCTGGTTAACTGGAATTTCTTGAAACCGGTTTTTTCTACGGAAAGAGTATAGGAGCCAACTGGAATGGAGGGAAAGGCGTAGAGCCCGGCTTCGGTGGTCTCAACGGAATAGGTGAGACCAGTGGCTTCGTTGGTGGCGGTTACTTTTGCAGCGGGAACGGATGCCGCAGATGTGTCAGAAACGGTGCCAGACAGTTGAGTGGTGGACGTCTGGCAAAAAAGTCCCAGGCTCGCGACGAGGAGCAGGGAAGGGATGCGCAAATAGACACGCATAGGAAGCAACCCCCTAGAGGAAAGTGTTGCCTCCCATGATAGCTAGGTTAGGGCAACTCCCGAATGGATATGTTTCGGAAGCGGTGCTTACCGCCCGGCACCCAACGATTGCCGGCGTGCACCTGAACGGCGACCGCGCCGCTGGTTGCGCCGCCTGGGAGGTGGTTCGCCGTGTCGGTCCAATCGGTGATCTTCATGCCGTTCATCCAAACTTGAATATGCGGCGTGTCGCCCTCAATACGTGCGCGAAGGTGGTTCCACTCGCCGCGTTTGAACCACTCCTGCCAAGCCGGAGCGAAGGACTGGACGCCCTGGAGCCGCTCTCCGTAGACACCGCCGACGGCACCGCCGTCGAGGTAATCGAGGAGCACCTGATAGGCCTCGCCCTTTTCGGTGGCACGGAGGAAGAGCCCACTATCGCAGCCATAATCGGGGTTGATCTCCAGGCTCACTTCGAAGTTCTTGTACTGCCGGTCGGTCAACAGGATACCGCCGTGGCCTGGGCGATCCTGTGTGCCGGTGATGGCCTGCCGTTCGACGGCCCAGCCGCTGGTCTTGCCGTGGTGGTTAACCTGGCTGATGTGCCAGCCGCTCAGATCGGTGCCATTGAAAACCGCGCGGAACGCCGAGCCGCCGGGAACGAGTTCGAACCGGTGTGATTTTGGAATGGCCATGGCCCGTTGCCTGGCGATCAGTTCCGATTCCACCTTGTCGAGGGCAGCCAACCCGTCGGCCATCGTTTCCGTGACGTCCTTGGCAAGCGGCACTTGTAAGGTTCTCCAGCGCGCCTGATGGATGCCGGTGTGTTTCAGAGTTAGAGAATGCACGCGCATGGCCTGTTCCCACATGGGCGTGCGCAGTGTAGCCAGATTCACGCCCCGCGCCCATTCGGCGGCTGTTCGCGTCACCACCTCGCTGCCGTCGATGCGCAGCGTGTACGGCCCGGCGGAGAGACCTTCGACCTGGACGATTTGACGGTTCAGCGTATCGACAAAATCGGAGGAGTTAACGGCCAGCGCCATCACTGGGTCGCTCATGTCGATCGGCATGGGCAGCGCGTCATCGGTTTGCGTCCAGGTGACACCCGCGGCGAATTGCACGTTCACAACGCCAGCGTTTTCGTATTTCGTGACACGTTTCGCCCGGGCGTCGATGGTGACGGAACTCACCAGCGCGGGCGCATTCCAGGCCTTCAACAGGGCCGCGGCCATGATTAGGTGTCCTGATGAACCCGGATGGACCCGATCGGGAATAATCTTCTGTGCAAGCGCGGCGTCGGTGGCCTTGGCGCGGGCCAGCATTGCGGTGACGGGCCGATTGAGGTCTGCCGCGGTCAAGCCCTGCGCGGCTGCCAGATCCTTCACGAAGTCGCTATAGCGCAGCAGCACGGAGTTGTAACCGCCCGGGAATTTCGGTTCGTAGGTTACGTCGTCGTAGGGAGAAGGCTGGATGGCGGTGATACGGGTGGCTGCGTCGGCCGCCTTCACCCGCTTTACGATGTCGGTGTAGCCGCGCGAGTAGATTTCGAAGAGTTGGTCGTTGAAGGCGCGCACGCGCCCGTCGTTCATGCCGAGCATGATTGTCATCACCGTTGGTTTGTAGGCGAAGACGTCACGCGTCAATCGTTCCTGAATTCCGCCGCCGGCGCCGCCGGTCACGCGATCGCCACCCCAGCCGGAGTGCACGAAGCTGATTGTGCGCTTTGGGAAACGCGTCACCGCAAAGGTCTCGGTGAAGGTGGTGTACAGTCGCTGATCGGTAATGCTGTCGCCGAAGAAAACCACCCGGTCCCCGTCCTTCAGATGGAACTCCTGGGCGGCTGCGATTGCAGCGAACAGCAAAAGAGCGTGGCGAATCTTCATGCCGCAATCTTATCGAATCACGCGCTCGGCGTGATGCATTACCACTGGCGCGCGATGGGGCGCCAGTTTTTGCAGGAAGGCAGGGTCCAGGCCTTCGACGTGGCTTGGCGTTACGCTCTGGTAGAGCACTTCGACGGTGACCTTCACAGGACCTGAGGCGGGAACAGAGTAATGAACCCGGTCACTTCCAGCGAGGAAATCCCCGTCACCGCCCACACCTACTGGGGCAATCGCCTCGTTGCGGACAAACCCCAGCGGCAAGATGCGGTTATCCTTCCAGTAGCCATTGGCGCGCATTAGCGATACAGTTGGCGATCCGTCCGGTTCCTTCATCGCGGACTCATAAGCAGCCACTTGGGATGGCTTAGTGATTCGATTCCAATGTGGCTGGCGGACGGAGGCGCCGGTCCACTCGCCGGTGGTCTTGTCCCACGCGCCGCTTTCGAAAACCACAGCGCTGTTGGAATCGATTACGCGAACGTGCAACCACATGCGGCGGCTGGGAAAGCCGGTGGGCAGTTTGTGGCCCGTCCTGTTTTGCACATCTACCGCCAACTCCAGCCTGCCGTTTGCAACTCGTCCGTCTAACTCCAGCGCTACCGCGCCGCGAAGGAACTCCTCGGTTTTGCCGGCTGTCTCGACACCCATGACACGCAACATTTGCGCGTTACCGCCCAGGAACGTGTGCTGGCCGAAGGGTTTTCGGGGAGATGTAGGCGGGAATGTGCGTCCGTCTCCGTGCGGCATATGCGCGATGTAGTGATCGGTCTCCTTACCGGCGGTATCTTTCAGCGTTGGGACATGGCAGCGCTGACAGGTAATTCCGCTCTTGGCAAAATCGCTCGCTTTCCATTCCAGGAACGGCGCCTGCTCGACGAACGAACCCACCGTTTCTCCGGCGGCGTTCAGCGTCGGGGTGATCACGGTATGGCAAGTGCCGCAAAGCGCCGCGTCCAGAATGTGTTTGCCCTCTTTGGGGAAGTTCTCGGTGTGATGCATCATCGGCATCGGGAACGGTTTGGCGTGGGGACCATAGATTTCGTTCTCCGTATTGATCTTGAAGCCGCCAGTAAACGACGCTGGTTTGCCCAATCCTGTGGCCGCGATTTTGTGGCAGACCGTGCAACTGACGCCCTCGGCACCGGCTTCGTTCAAGGCCGCCATGGGGAGACGTTCGCCTTTTGCCTGCAGTGGGTATTGCTGCATGGGCGCATGGCAGCGGAGGCATTTGTCCTCGATGGCGGCGCGTGCCCTCGGCGTTGTGTCTCCTTCAAAGTTCACTTTTGCTTTCCAAAACGGGTCCTTCCCCGCGTGGGCCATCATGGAGCCAGACCACAAGGGAAATTGTCCGAACTGCCCGAGCTTTGCATGGCAGTGGGAACAGTCCTCCGCGGGCAGAAACGGTGATTGCGCCGCCAAGCGCAACGCGGCAGTGAACAGCAGCAGAAATCGCATGAGTCGAACTCCCAACAAAGCGAAGATGCAGACCGTCCAAAACGGTGACGACAGAATTGACAAAATAGCCAGATGCCGGAATTTGAGTTCGCCGTCATAGGCGCAGGAGTATTTGGCGCATGGCTTGCCCGCACGCTGCACCAGCGTGGCCGGCGGGTGGTTCTGATCGATCAGTATGGCGCAGCGAACACACGCGCCTCTTCGGGCGGCGAGACGCGGATTCTGCGCATGGGGTATGGGGCGAAGGAGATTTACACACGATGGTCCTGGCGCTCGCTGGCACTTTACAGACAGTTCTACAGCGCCGTCGATCCCACATTGCTTCAGACCACGGGTGTGCTATGGCTCTGCATGCCAGATGACCTGAATGCGCAGGAGACGATCCGCGCGTTTGTCCGGTGCGGAATCCCGTACGCCGTACTGACGCACGCGGAAATCAACGAGCGCTTTCCGCAGTTTCAGATCGCGCCGGAAACATGGGGCATCTGGGAGCCGGACGCGGCGGCGCTGTTGGCCCGCCGCGGCGTACAAACCGTGGTGCGGGAAACGATCCGGGAAGGTCTTGTCTTTCGACAACAGCCGTTTGGCCCCGATGAGAAAATTGCGGAGACCCATATCTACGCGTGCGGGCCGTGGCTGCCGAAGCTGTTTCCCGATTTGCTGGCGGACATTATCCGCCCGACGCGGCAGGAGGTCCTTTATTTTGGTTCCAACGCGCAATGGGCCGCGCCGGGGTTTCCATGCTGGATCGACAGCGGCGAGGGCGTATATGGGATTCCAGACGTGGAGAACCGTGGCTTCAAAATTGCGATCGATACCCATGGGCCAATGATCGATCCGGACACCGAGCCACGGCTGATTGCGCCCCAGACGGTTCACGTAGCCCGCCGGTACCTGGCGCGGCGATTCCCCGCGCTGCAGGACGCGCCGCTGGTGCAGGCCGAAGTCTGCCAGTACGAGAACACGTTCAATGGCGATTACCTCATCGACCGGCACCCGGAACGTGATAGCGTATGGCTACTTGGCGGCGGCTCAGGCCATGGGTATAAGCACGGGCCGGTGATCGGTGAATATCTTGCCGATGCGCTGCTGAGCGGGTCGCCCATCGCGTCGATGTTTTCGCTCGCCTCAAAGCTGCCCTACTCCGCTGGAACCAGGACATCCACGATATGACGATACTCCGCTGCCTGGCTTTTGCCGCCGTTGTCAGCGCGCAACCGCTGCCGCTCCACCAGTCCGAACTGCGCGTGGCGCCGCCGCGCGCAGGTTGGGAACTGGGGATGATCTCGTCGGTTGCCGCGGATGGCAAAGGGACGATTTATCTGCTGCAGCGAGGGCTGTCGGCGCAACCGGTGGTGGCGATTGACGAGCAAGGGAAAGTGCTGCGGGAATGGGGCAAGGGGCTGTACCAGATCCCGCATAGCATTCGGATTGATCCGGCGGGCAACATCTGGACGGTCGACGCTGCCAGCAGCAGCATCCTCAAATTCACACCCAAGGGCGAGAAACTACTCGACTTCGCTGTCGGCGAACAGCCGCAAACCAAGAGCCAGTTCAATGGCACGGCCGATATTGCGTTCACCACCGACGGGCACTTGCTGATCGCCGACGGGTATGGCAACGCCCGCGTGCTGGAGTACGATGCCCATGGCAAGCGCATTCGCCAATGGGGTACCGCGGGCAGCGGCCCAGGTCAACTCCACTTGCCGCACGGGATAGCCATTGACGGGAAGGGTGTGGTGTACGTTGCCGACCGTGAGAACGGCCGCATCCAGCGCTTCAGCAGGGAAGGGAAGTACCTGGGCGAAATCGATGGCGACGGCAACAAGACCTTTTCCCTCGCCATTCGCGCAAACGCATTGTGGATTGGCTGCCAGCCGCGTAATGAACCGAATGGGGCGCCGGGCTGGATCATGAAGCTGGACCCGGAGACGGGCAGGATACTGGGCCGGATCGATAGTCCGGGCCACCATTCCATTGACGTGTCGGCGAAGGGGGAAGTGCTAACCGGAGTCCGGCCCGACCGGCTGTTGTGGTTTCGAACGAACTAACTCAAAATCTCCTTCACCACGCGTGCCGGGAACTGGTCGGTGAGCCGTTCCTTTAGTCCATGCCGTTCAAAGACCAGATCACGATGATTGAGCCCGAGTTGATGCAGAATGGTCGCGTGGAAATCATGGACGCTGACGCGGTTTTCCACGGACTTGAAGCCGATATCGTCAGTGGCGCCGTAGACCGTGCCGCCCTTCACCCCACCGCCCGCCATCCAAACACTGAACCCGTTGGGACCATGGTCGCGGCCGGCCTTGGAACTCATACCTTGCGACATCGGAAGACGGCCGAACTCCCCACCCCATACGACCAGCGTTGTGTCGAGCAGACCACGCTGCTTGAGGTCTTTCAGGAGCGCCGCCACCGGCTTGTCGGTTTTCCCGCAAGCATAATCGAGGCTGCCCTTGATGTCTCCGTGGGAATCGAAAATCTGGCTTTCAATATAGAGTTGAACAAAGCGGACGCCCCGTTCCACCAGACGGCGCGCCATGAGACAGCGCTTGCCGTAGGAGGCCGTAGCAGGTTCGTTCAGCCCGTAGGCTTCTTGTGTCGAGGCGGATTCCTTGGAGACATCGAGCGCATCGGAGGCGGCCAACTGCATGCGGGCCGCCAACTCATAACTCGAAATGCGGGCATCCAATTCCGGTTGGTGCGGACGCTCGGCCAAGTGGGCGGCATCCAGTTTTCGCAGAAGGTTCCGTTCGGCTTCCACGAGTGGCGCCGGAATCTCCGGACGCGGCTCCAGGTTCAACACGGGCGGGCCTTCCGTGCGGAAACGTGTGCCCTGATAGATGGGCGGGAGCCACGCCGATTGCCAGTTCGAAATGCCATTGATGGGAAGGCCCTTCGGATCGTCGAGCACGACATAGGCCGGTAGATTGCGGTTTTCGGTGCCCAGCCCATAGGAGACCCAGGCGCCAATCGCGGGCCTGCTGGCGATGGTGCGACCAGTGTGCATGAGGAACAGGGCCGGCTCATGGTTTGCGTGTTCGCCGTACATAGAGCGAATCACCGCAATATCGTCGACGCAAGTTGCCAGGTGGGGCATGGCGCTGGAAATTTCCATGCCGCTTTTCCCGTGCTTTTGGAATGGGAAAGGAGATGGCATCAGAACTCCGGGCGCGTCCCCATTGGATATGGCGAAACTGAGTTCCTTGCTGGGCGGAGTGCCGGCGAGTTTTGTTAGAGCCGGTTTCGGGTCGAACAGGTCCACCTGGCTAGGCCCGCCATTCATGAAGAGTTGGATGACGGCTTTGGCCTTCGGCTGGAAATGGGAGGGCTTGGGCGCGAGGTCGAAGACATTGTTATTGGCATAAAGATCGCGGCCCAGCAGACCGGCAAGCGCGGCGCCGTGGAGCCCATTTGCAATAGAGGCAAAAAAGTCACGTCTGTTTGTGGTAGCCATGGGAATCCTTAGTCGATAAAGCTGAATTCGGCCGAATTCAAAATTGCGTGGCAGAAGTTGGCGAGGGCGAGCCAGCCGGCCGTGGCGGCCCTGGGTTCGGCCCCGTTGTCGGCGGTCAGCCGGGCCGGCCACGCTTCCCTGAAACCGGCGATTGCCTCCATGCCGGTCTTCACTTCGGCTTCGGTTGGTTTTCTGGACAGTGCCCGCAAATAGACGAGTTCCACTTGGCGGGCGCGGTCTCCATCGGCGTCGTCTATCACGCGGCCGGCCATGTATTTCGCCAATTCCCAAGCCATGGAGCCATTCATCATGTGGAGCGCCTGCGTCGCCACGTTGGAGCGACGCCGTTCGGTGCAGTTCGGCGTCATGGAAGGCTGGTCAAATGCGTCCATGAGCGATACCGGCGTCTGGCGCCGGTGCAGAACGTAGATGCTCCGCCGGAACCCGTCTTTGCCCGCCTTGACGGTGACTTCCTTGTCGGGGCGAATGTCCAATTCGGCGGGCGGTCCGTAGGCGGAGGGGTCCAGGCGGCCGGCGGCGCTGATGAGGCTGTCGAACAGGGTTTCGGCGTCCATTCGGCGCAGCGCCATGCGGGAGACCAATGCGTTGTCGGGGTCCGTTGCCAGCCGCGCCGCATCCACCTTCGAGGTCTGGCGGTAGGCCTGCGATGTCATAATCAGCCGGTGCATGGCCTTCATGCCCCAGCCGCGAGCCACGAACTCCGTGGCCAGCCAATCCAGTAGCTCCGGATGCGACGGAGCCATGCCGGAACGGCCAAAGTTTGAGACCGATGCCACGATACCGCGTCCGAAATGGCGCATCCAAAGCTGATTCACGGCGACCCGCGCCGTTAAGGGATGGTTCGGCTGCGTTAGCCATTTGGCCAAGCCCAGACGCCGGCCGGTGGTGCCGGTGAACGCGGGCTCCGGAGCGTATGGCTTCAACGCAGCGTTGGCGAGCACCACGGGCACACCGGGTTCCACCACCTCGCCGAAGCTGGCCGGTTCGCCGCGGCGCAACAGGAAATGGGTGGAGGGCTCCGGGTTATCGGTCAACACGCGGACGTGCGGCTTGGGCTTCAACTTCCCCCGCAGCGTTTGCATTTCGCGTTGTATCGGCCTCGTCTCCTCGGCGTACTCTGGAAATCTGCGTTCGATTTCCCGATCGCTGATCGTCAGTGTCGATTTGAACTTCTCCGCCAAGTATTTCTGCGCTTCGGTTCGTTTTTCCGGCGCCACGTTCAAATCGGCCCGCACTTCCAGAGGCAGCGCCTTCAGCCGTTCTTCGAGTAGCTGCGTACGAAACGGTTCGGCGGCCTTGGTCAATTGTGCCTGCAATTTCTTGATTTCGTCCTGCAGCGGGCCGTTCACTTTTTCCACTTCGGCTCGCTCCGGCGCCAGCGCCAGGTCCAGTTCCCGTTTGTTCGGCGACCGCCATTCATAAGGGTCGTAGGCGCCTTGCAAGATCGCGCTCAGGCGATAGTGGTCGCGTTGGGGAATGGGGTCGTACTTGTGGTTGTGGCATCGCGCGCAACCGACGGTGAGGCCCATGACCGAAGAGGTCAGAACTTCCAACTCTTCCGCCACGATGTTCATTCGTTCGGAGAGCAGACCGCGCTCAGCGGAGTTCGTCGGGTCCGGCGTGGTCCGCAGGAAACCGGTGGCCGCCAACCGGTCCAAAACCTCCGGGGAGACGGTTCCCTTGGCTTTCTTCCAATCGTCGGAGATCTCGTCGCCGGCTAACTGTTCGGTCAGGAATTGGGAGTATGGCTTGTCGGCATTCAACGATCGGATAACGTAATCCCGATAGCGCCAGGCGAAGCGGCGCACGCCGTCGTCCTGTCCGAACCCCTCGGAATCCGAGTAACCGGCCAGGTCCAGCCAGTGTTGTCCCCAGCGCTCGCCGTAGCGGGGCGAGGCCAGCAGACGGTCAATCAGCTTCTCATAAGCATCTGGTGAACTGTCGGCGAGGTATGAGGTAATTTCGGCCGTTGTGGGCGGGAGGCCGGTCAGGTCCAGCGTAGCGCGGCGAAGTAGCGTCAACCTGTCTGCCTCTGGGGAGAAGCCCATCCCTTTTGCTTCAAGCGCTCGAAGCAGAAACTTGTCGATTGCATTGCGCCCGCCCTTCGCGGCGGGAATCTCCGGCCGTTTGGGAGGCTGGAAAGACCAGAACAGTTTGTCCTTTTCACTAACGCCGCCCGCCACCGGCACCGCGGCGGAGCCCGGCGCGCCGGCGGCGATCCAGGCCTTGATCTTCTCTGTTTCGGCCGGTGTCGGTAATTCGACAGCCAGCGCCTTCGCTTCCTTTTCCGGAGGCATCTGTCCATCGACGATCCGTTTGTACAGCAGACTGGCTTCTGGTTTGCCCGGCACCAGCGCGGGTCCGGATTTGCCCCCTTTCAGGCGGCTGGCAACGGTTCGCAGGTCGAGGCCACCCTTCTTTTCCCCCGCGCCATGGCAGGCAACACAGCGCGCCTGCAGAATGCCGCGGATCTCGTGTTCACTGACGGTTTCCACCGCCGTCACAGGCGGAAGTCTATCCACCCAGCCTCGAATGACATCCATCTCCGCGCTTGTGAGCTTTCCTTTGCCAGGAGGCATTTGCCCGGTGACGATCTTGTCGATCAGGAAGCTCTTTGCCGCCGCGCCAGGCACAACGGCCGGCCCGGACGCTCCGCCCTTGAGCACGGCTTCCTCTGAACGCAGGTCTAGCTTCCCCTGTGCCGGCGCACCGTGGCAGGCCACGCACTTCGCTTTGAACAACGGCCCCGCGGACGAATCAAAAGACTGGGGAAAACAGGCGCCAGTCAGCAGGAAAAAGAGAAAACTGGGGGTACGCACGCACAGAGCATTATATAGCTTCCATCCACCGCGACCGCTGGCAGTGTGCTATCGCACCGCGAAATCGTAGAGGGCGGTTGTGGTTCGCACCCACATATGGCCATCGGCGATGGCGGGCGTGGCAAACACCTCTTCTTCAAACGTGCCCGATGACCGCACACCCCAGTTCGCGCCGGCCTCCAGCACGGTTACGTTTCCGTGGCGGCTGATGAGATACACTTTCCCATCGCCCGCGACGGGCGAAGCGTAATACTCCTCCAGTGCATTCGGCAGCCGCCCCTGCTTTTTCATCTCGCCTGTGGATGGATCCAGGGTTTGCATGATGCCGCCGTTGCGTACCAGGTACAAGACATTCCGGTAGAGCAACACCGAAGGCACATCGGGCAATGATTTCTCGTATTTCCATAGCACGTGTGTCTGGGAAATGTCGCCGGTGCCGCCGAGCTTCATGGCCATGGCGAAGTTGTTTGCGCGACGCCGGTTTTGATATACCTCCCAATCGCGGGCACTGTAAAGGCCGTCTTTGTCGAGGTCCTGCATGTCCCAGTTACCCGGCATGAGCGCCTTCGGCACTTCGGTCTTCGCCAATTTACCGTCGGCATTGGCGTCATATTTCGCGATCATCTCCGGAAAGTCCGGCATAACGAGTTTTTCCGCCGGTTCGGCTCCCGGCGCCCAACCGTTGAAGTAGAGCCGGTCGCCGTCCACTACGGGAACCGACTTTACCTGATACGTCATGCCGCGCACGCGCCAAACCTCTTTCCCAGTGGCCTGGGCATAGCCCACCATCTGGTAGGAACCGGGAACTATGATCTGGTCCTTGTAGACGACGGGCGTCGAAAAACTATGAACTGCCTCCGGCCGCATGGTCTTCCAAAGTTGCCTGCCTGTCGTGGCATCCACCGACAGAAGGTGCGCTTCCAGGTCCTGATCGACGATCATGAACACGCGGCCATTGGCGTAAATGGGCGAGGCGCCCATGCCATGGAAGTTAGAGAACGGTCCCATGGCCGAGCGCCATCGCTCGGCGCCGTCCGCTGTATAGGACAACAGCCCGAAGCCGGCGAAAAACACGTAGACGTTGGTGCCGTCGCTTACCGCACTTGGTGAAGCGGGGTCGTTCAAAGCGTTGCGTTTCTCGTCCCGCGCGCCGGGCGCCTCCCTCGTCCAAAGAATTTTGCCCGACTTGCGGTCGAGGGCGATCGTGTAGAGTTTCCCGTTTTCGTGGCCCGTGAGGAAGATGCGGGTTGCCGTCACCACTGGTGACGACTTCCCTTTCATCACCGCAGTCTTCCAAACAAACGGCTTGTCGGCGCCCAATTCGGCGGGAAGCGCGGTGCCGTCGGCGATGCCTGTCCCGTTCGGTCCGCGGAAGCGCGGCCACTCCCCCGCGCTTACCGCTAGACACAGCCCCAAAACCAGCAGCGGCCGCATGGCTAGACCACAATCTTCCACGGAGCCCGTTCGGGACGGCTCATATATTTTCGCAGCTCGGGCTGGGCGATTCGGTTATTCGCCTCGTCCCAATCCACTCGCTGCTTGGAAATGATCGAAACATTGGCCAGAAGACAGGTAACGGTCGATTTGTAGCAGATCTCGATATCGGCCGCCGGGCGTTGGCGAGTGCGGATACATTCCAGGAAATTCGCCCAGTGTTTGACGTTCGAATTGTCCGACTGTTTGACCTCAACCTGCTCCATGGAATCGGAACCGGGTTCGGGCACGATCCGGTAGAGCGAGCGGTCCACGAATAGCGTTCCTTTTGTGCCATGGAACATGGTGCCGTAGCCCTGTTTGAACATGGAGTTCCCATTGAACATGCGGTTTTCATACTGCGCCATAAACTTCGGGAACTCGTAGATGGCCGAGAGCGTGTCCGGCGTGTCGCGGTTATCCTGGACAAGGAATTTTTGTCCCATGGCCGACACGGCGCGCGGCATCGGTTCCCCCATTCCCATGCGGGCGATGTCCAAAACATGGACGCCCCAATCGGTCATCATGCCGCCGGCAAAATCCCAGAACCAACGGAAGTGCGAAAACGCTTTTGGATCCACTCCCCACCGGTTCTTGTTGAACTCCTGCTTCGGCGCCGGGCCAAGCCACATATCCCAATCCAGGTCCGCGGGCGGCGCGCCATTGGGCGGATTTCCAATGCCCTCCGGCTTGGAGTTTCCATAGTTCCAAGTCTTCACCATGGTCACTTCGCCCACCCTTCCCTGGCGCACTAATTCGCAGGCGTCAATGAAGTGCTTCGCCGAGCGCTGCATGGTGCCGGCCTGCACCACGCGGTTGTACTTCCGCGCCGCCTGCACCATCTTCTTGCCCTCATCGATGGTGACACTGATCGGCTTTTCGACATAGACGTCCTTGCCCGCCTTGCAGGCCTCCACCGCCATGTAGGCGTGCCAGTGGTCGGGCGTAGAAATGCAGACAGCGTCAATGGACTTGTCGGCCAGAATCTCCCGGAAATCCTTGACCATTCTCGCCGCGCCGCCGGCCTGCGCCTTGGTTTTGTCGGCGGCGGCTTCCAGTGCGGGCTGGTAGACGTCACAAACGGCCGCGACGCGCAGTTTGTCCTGTTTCATGGCGGCGCTCATGTTGCCGTTCCCCATGCGGCCCATGCCGATAAAGGCCGTCTGCAAAACATCGTTGGCGCCGAAAACGCGCCCAGTGAACAGGTTCGTCGTGAAGGCGGCCGCGGCCGATTTCACCAGGTCTCTACGAAGGGTTTGGTCTGACATAACTGTGCCCGAATTCTATCACGCTATCCCCATTCAAACCCCGCAATCGCGTACACATCAGGTGGCGTTGCCACGGCTTTTCCACGCACCATTCGCAACAACCTTCGCGCGGGCGCAAACCCGAGTTTCGCCGCCACTTTGGCTGCCGGATGGTTCGGAAATAGATCCCAATACGCCGGCCCGCGGCCCGCCATCAAGTTCCGCGCCACGAGTTCCACCGAATGCGGGTCCGTTCCGTAGCAGGGGCCGAAGTACCAGTTTGGGCTGCCTGCCCTTCCGGCGGCCCAGGCGCCGGCGCACTCTGAAACCGCGTCGATGGGAATGGCAGCGTGGCGCAGTGGCCCAGCGTACTTGCCCTGCACGGAAGCGCCGCCGGTCACCTCGCCCGCCCACCTCTCGATCGGGCATTCCCCCACGAACCCCAATTGCCGGTACAACGGCTCACCCATAATGGTGGCATCCAGTTTGACAGTCTCCACGTGTTCCTCAAGATGCGCCAGCACCCGCTGCATCAAGGCCCGGGCGAAGCCGCGTCCACGAAAGTCTGGATTGGTCAACACCATTCCTACCCATCCGATGCCGGCGTGCGCCACCGCCGTTGCCGTCGCCTCCACTCGGCCGTCTACCTCCATGCCAAAGCAGCCCTCCGGGGCAGCCGCCATTACTGCCTGCCAATCGGCTTCCGTCTGGTTCCACCCGGCAGCTTGCTTCAGGCGGAGACAGTCGCCCAGGTCTGTATCGCGTAGACATCGAATTGTCGCCATTGCCTTTTCATTCTTGCCATAATTGTCAGATCGAATGAACCGCCGCCAATGGCTTCGCCTCGGGACCGCCCTCGGTCCAGGCCTTTCTCTTCACGCCTGGCAGGAGACGCCCCCCTATCCCGGCGTTGCCTATCGCAACTACGCCCACTGCCTGCCCGCCTATCTTCGCGAGATTGCGGTGGCCGCGCATAAGCGCCGGAGCGACGACCTCGCCAAAATCACATCCGTTGAAGGTATGACCGAACGGCGCCGGTGGGCGCGCCAGAAGTTTTGGTCTTTGATTGGCGGCCAACCGGATCGAGGGCCGCTGAATGCGCGAATCACGGGCACGTTCGGCCGGCCGGGATATCGCGTCGACAAAGTTGTGTTCGAATCGCGGCCTGGGTTTCACGTCACCGGTAATTTGTACGTGCCCTCACCCCAACGCCGCACCATGCCGGCGGTGCTGGTGCAAATGGGGCACGCACCGAATGGCAAGGCGTATCCTTCGTATCAGCGGCTTTGCCAGGCGCTGGCGAAGCTCGGCTTCGTCGCCTTCGGATTCGACCCCATGGGGCAAGGCGAGCGTGTTTACTACCCTGACTCGTCCGGCAAGCGGTCCCGGTTGCCCTCGGTGGACGATGAACACTCCAATGCCGGAAGGCAAATGCTGCTGACCGGTGACACGGCGACCCGGCTGCAAACATGGGACGCGGTGCGCGCCATTGATTATCTCCACTCGCTTTCGTTTGTTGATCGTACCCGTGTTGGCACAACGGGCCAATCCGGCGGAGCAACGAATAGCATGTTGCTAGTCGCGGTCGATGATCGGGTGCAGGCGGCGGCGCTGTCGAGCGCCATCAATGAGAACTACGCCTGCGCCAATTTCAATTCGCCTGGCTCCACCGACGACGCAGAGCAGAATTTCCTGGATTCCGCCCCAAATAACTTCGACCGGTGGGACCTGCTTTACCCGTTCGCCCCCAAGCCATTGATGATCAGCGTGAGCGACAAGGACTTCTTTGGCACCTACTCGCCGCAATACATCGCCTCCGGCTGGGAGGAGTTCCAGCGGCTCAAAAAAGCCTATGAAATCCTAGGAAAATCAGAGAATCTGACCTGGGCTTCCACGCCGCTACCCCACTCGCTGGCCTACGATTCCCGGCTGCAAATCGAGAACTTCTTTCTTCGTTCGTTCCGGCCGGAATCCAAATCCGTCGCCGAAGAGCCTGTTACGCAGCCTGAACAGGAAGAGGCGTTGCTTTGCACGGAAAGCGGCAGCGTTGTGAAAACGTTGGGAAGCGTAACGCCATTCCAAATGAACAAGCGCCGACTTGGCCGCATGACGCCCGTTCCACTTGAGAGGCTATTGCGCCTGGACCGTCCGCCGGCGGCCACCTATCAGACATTGCGGCGCACCATCAGCCGTGGTGTGGATATCGAAGCGCTCGATATCCCGTCCGCGCCGCACGTCTTTGTGCCAGCGTGGCTGTTTGTTCCGCGGCCAGTACGTGCTGCCCGCCCGACTATTGTGGTGCTGGATTCCTCTGGGCGAAATACCGACTGGCACGAGGGGGAACTCTACCAGACGCTGGCACAACAGGGCTTCTGCGTCTGCGTGCCGGACGTTCGCGGCTTGGGTGACCTGATGCCCGAGATGGGGCCGGGCAACCCGCGCCACGCGCGATCCCATAATGACGAGGAGGCTTACGCGTGGGCTGGCCTGATGCTGGGCAAGCCGATGTTGGGGCAACGAGTGAGCGATATTCTGGCCGTCGTCCGAGCGGTAAAGGCCCATCCGGCGCTCCAGTCCCGTCCGCTGGTGTTGGCGGCGCAGGGACGGCTTAGCGTGCCGGCGCAATGCGCGGCCGCGCTTTCTCCAGCGATTAGCCGCCTGCTGGTGGCCGGGGGCCTTACCAGCTTTCGAAGCGTTGTGGAGACCGAAAACTACGGGCACGCTTTCGCTAATTTCGTCCCTGGCATTCTGGAGCACACCGATCTGCCCGAGATCACCGCCCAATCCCAGGCACGCAAAGTGATACTGGCCGGAATGCTGGATGGCGCGGGGCGGCGGTTGCCGGCCGAAGAGGTGCGGCGTATCTACGAGAGAACGCGCGGCCTGGAAGTGCTCGACCAGGCTACGTGGACCGCCGAATCGCTGGCCCGCGCGGCTACGGCCTAATCGCCCAGGCGATGTAGGTCAAGGGACTCTCGCCCGCATCCGGAGTATCGAATGGTACGCGATAACGTTCCGGGTCGGCCCCGGCGTAGTTCAACCGGCAAGGGCGCAGGTCAAACCCATTCATGCGCAGCGCGGGGCCGTGCAACCGGCAGGCCACCGGTCGCCAGGCGTGCAATGTGCAAACGCCAGTCTCCAGGTCGAGGATGGGGCAGGGAAGCCATTCGTGGTTTGAATCAAAAGCGTCCGCCGCGGCTAGCCCGGTAACGGTGCCGCTCTCCCAATCCCCCGGGAACCCTGCAAACATTGCCTGCCGCGCTTCGGCGGAGCGGGCCGCCAGCCGCCCACGCAATTCCTCGTCGGCGCATTCGAAACCGGCGCGCAGGCGCTCCAGGTCGCGAACCGTGACCGCGAACGGACCCACACAACAATGCGTGCAGCCCTTTCGGCAGTGCAGCAGGTCTCCAGCCAGACGCGCGGCTTCCGCGGCCGCCGCGTCTACTATCTGGATCAGCTCGGCGTCACTGGTCATCCCGTTCCAGCAACGCTTCCGTCCAATGCCGCAGGTCAAAACCCGCGAAGGCAACATTCGCCGTAAGGACCGACAATTCCTCCGGGCTTGTTGCGCGGAGTGTAATGGGCACGGAACCAACGCTTCGCGCGGCCACCGTCACGCGATCGGCGCTGCTTACCAGTTCCCAGCCTTTCGGTACGTTCCATTTCACGCGGAACTCTCTCGGCTGGCCAGTGTGGTTGTCCAGGCGCAGCGCGAGTTGCACGGTTTTGCCTTTTGCGGCATAAGGGTAGATTCGCGCCCAGCTTTCGTCCACGGCGTAGTTGGCATCCGGCAGCGGGGTCAACTCCGTAAGCAGTTTTTCCCGTCTGGCCAATTCCCTCCGCATCCGAGCCATCTGCTGCGGGTCATAGTGAAACATCGGAGCCACATGCTGATTAATCAACCAGTGCTTGCCGCCCAGTTTCTCCAGCAAATCGAGACAGTAGCGATAGCCTTCGCCGGCGTGAACGAAGTTGCGGTTCTGCAGGCAATAATCATCGGTGCCGGAGGGGGTGAAGGAATCGCCCACAAAGAACAGCTTTTCGCCGGACTCCCGTTCCACCGATAGTCCGCCGTGATAGAGCGTCTGCCCTGGGAAAAAGTAGCTGGCCATGGAGAACTCGCGCCACTGCCACTGCTCGGCTTCGCCGCGCGCCTGGCCCGAAATCGGATTGGTTGTCAGGCACGGCATACGGTAACGCGAGGGGTATTCAACGATGTCCCGAATGCGTTCGTTGAAGTAGACCTTTGATCCGAATCGCTTGGCGACCTTGGCCACATGGTCGGTGTGATCGTCGTGGTAATGGGTCACCCATAGACCTTCGAGATTCCGGAATCGCCCGGCGCGTTGCAATTCCTCCAATTTCTCCACGATAAGCGGGTAGCCGGCGTCCATCAGGAAAGCCGCTCCGGTGGTTGACACAAGCAGGCGGGAGTTCCCGATAGCGATGACCCACTCCGGCAGGTCCCGTTCCAGCGCCATTGGCATGGGGGGCGATGGCGCCTTCCCCATGGCCAGCGTGCTCCGGGTTTGCCAGCTCTCTTGGCCCCAGTACCAGCGCAGCGCATCGGTGGCGAAGTGGCTGTCGAGCAGGGCGCGCAGCCGCTCGATCAGCATGTCGATGTCCTTGGCCGGCGACTCGATGATTGGGCCGCGCGCCGGGATCAATACATCCGGCCGGAGTGCCCGAATCTTTTCCAGGCTCGCTATCAGCAGGCCGGCTCTGGAGGCAAATCCGTGATAGCCACGAGTTTTCGTCTCCGCCACCGCGTCCTGGAGGCTATAGATATCCAGCAGCCTCCCGCCGGAGTAGATCAAGTCTCCCGTCGCGGCGTACTTCTTTCCCCCGTCGCTGAAGACATAGGAAACGGCTCGGGGCGTGAATCCCGGCGTGTCCACTACCGTAACCGTCAGCGGACCGTAGGCAAGCCGGTCCCCATCGCGCACCGTTCGCGCCACGGTATGGTCGCGCTCCGGCACTTTGGTGGAGCGCTGTGCGTAGTCGTGGAATCGCGTTTGGCGGAAGAGGGACCAAAACTTTCCTGCTGTCTGCAGCGATTCCCCATCCGGCACCACCAACTCCGCTTCGCCGGCTGCCCACAGCACGTCGCGCCGAGTATGGGTGACCAATACTGTGCGCGCTCCGGGCCCGCCATATATGGCCGCTCCGCCGGGCAGCGACACGGAGTTTACGGCCCCTGTCGTAATGCGTACCTGGGCGGACGCGGCGATTGCGGCCAGCAGAAAAAGATAGCTCATTTCGCAGTTACCGGTCCTGATGGCGTGCCTGGTTCCAAGTCCCGCATGGCGTCGTAGCCGGGATTCGGCTGTGGAATCTGCGCCCCGGTGGCGTGCAGCCATTTTTCAAGACGGGCCCGCATATCCTTCGCCCGGCGAGGCTCACCGGCCGCCAGATTTTGCGACTCTCCAATGTCGGAACTAAGGTTATACAACTCCACCCGGTTGTCTTCAAAGAACAGGATCAATTTGTAGTTGCCACTGCGAATCGCCGCCGATGGCCGTCCTAACTGCGGGCTGTAGTGCGGGTAATGCCAGAAAATGTCCCGGCGGGGCAACGTCTCGGCGCCGCCCAAGAGTCTCCGAATACTCACTCCGTCGACGCCCTTCATTGACACCCCCGCCAGTTCCGCCAGCGTTGGCGCATAATCCACGCTGAGAATGGGAACTTTGCAGACGTGCCCGGGCTTGGTCAGCCCGGGCATGCGGGCGATGGCGGGCACTCGAATTCCGCCTTCGTACAAATGTCCCTTGCCTGCCCGCAGCGGCAGGTTGGAGGTGATGGGCCGCTTTTTCCATTCGCGCGAGACCACACCTCCGTTGTCTGCAGTGAAGATGACCAGTGTCCTTTGCGCTAGTCCCCGCGCATCCAATTCTGCCAGCACGCGTCCTACGCTTTCGTCCAGACTCTCGACCATTGCCGCATACTCGGCGTAGTTTTGCGGGTTCGTTTCGTTGGACTTTCGCTCATACTTCCGGACTTTCTCCGGCTTCCCTTCGATGGGGGTATGAACCGCGAAATGCGGCAGGTACAGGAAGAATGGGCGATTCCTGTTCTCGCGAATGAACTCGACGGCCAGGGTCGTCAACCGGTCGGTCAAGTACTCGCCTTCCGCGCCATCCAACGCGACTTTCGTTTTCCATTTCGGATAGAAGAAGCTGGAGGTCGACCCCGCCTCATCTCCGGCATGGGACACCTGAAACCCCTGGTCAGAGGGCAGGAACCCTTTCGCGCCAAGGTGCCACTTTCCGATGCAGGCCGTTCGATAGCCGGCGGCGCCAAGTACTTCGGCGATTGTTGTCTCTGTCAACGGAAGGGCCAGCCGGGCATTCGGCTGAAGAACGCGCGTGAAGTGCAGACGATTGGAGGCGCCCTGCAAATGGGCCGTGATATGAAGCCGCGCGGGATATTTCCCGGTCATGATGGCTGATCGAGTCGGCGAGCAGACAGGGCTTGCCGAGTAGCCGTCGGTGAATACCATCCCCTCCCGGGCCAGGCGATCGAGGTTCGGCGTCTCGTAGAACTTGCTGCCGTTGAATGAGGTGTCCGTCCAGCCGTAATCGTCGGCCAGGATGAACACGAAGTTCGGCAGACTCGCCACTTGTGCCGCAACGGCGGCGGCGCAACCAAGAAATTGCCTGCGGGAGATCGACATCGATCTCCAGATTCTACAGCGTCAACTTCCCATCTACCACCATGTCGGCCAGTTTGAATTTCTTTTTGAACTCCATTGGTCCTACTTTAGACACGAACTCCACGTCCTTATCCTCAAGGACAATTGCGTCCGACTTCGGAAATGCGAAGTAGATCAGCAACCGCTTCTCCACCAGGCCGACCTGGATCTGTGCCGGTGCGATGGGGTTCTTGGAACCATGCTTGAGCATCGTCGATTTTTGAAGCGATTCTTTCAGCCGGGCCTCGCCGATTTGCGCCATGCGCGCCGGAAGACCCTCGAGCACGATCAAGTAAACCGGGTCGTCAGCGTCGAGCACCTGTTTGGCCTGGGTCGATGTGCCCGCCTCTTCACCGAACCGCATTCTTACGAGGGCGCGTTTCACCGGCAACGCTGTTTGCCAGCGAACATTGGCCAGTATGGCCGGCGGGGAACTTGCGCCGCCTCCACCCATGTTGCCGCCGCCCATTCCTTCGCCCCCGCCGCCTCCGCTGCTATCGGCACTGGGGATTCCACCTCCGCCGCCACCCCCGCCACGTCGGCCACCGCCCCGGCCGCCCATCCCGCCAGCGCCCCCGCCTCCTCCACCAGGCATCGACGCCGCCACCTCTTTCGCCCAAGGCGAATTGGTCAGCATTCGCCGAATCTCTTTCTCGGTCCATTCCGTGAAGGGCTTCCCCTTCCAGAAATCTTCGGCGAACGCCGGGAGGGCGCACAACAGAATTATGACGGGCAATCTGCGCATGCCCACACTGTAGCAGGATCGGATATGATAACGCGGTCATGCGAATCCTGCTTGCCGTCCTCGCCGCCGCCGTCCTATGCTCGTGTTCTCAAACGGCTCCGCCGGCCTCGACGGGTCCAATTGAAATCAAAGCCGAACTGATTGCCAGCGACGCTTCATGGGGCAATACGGAGGGTCCGGCGCTGGACACGGCCGGCAATCTGTACTTCACGTCGCGGGGCACGTTTAAGGGTGTCGTGAAGTGGAATGCCAAGGAGGGCGCTGTACGGTATCTCGATATCGCCACCGGAGCGGGGCCTGGCGGTCTATGGTTCGACGACGCGGGAAACCTTTACGCCACGGCAACAAATGAGCGGCAGGTGCTGAAAGTCAACCCGGACAAAAAGGTCTCGGTGATCGCCAAGGACTTCGAGAAGGAGCCCAAAACTGCTACTGGGCCAAACGACATCACGGTGGCAAAAGACGGCGCCGTCTATTTCACCGATCCGAACGGATATGACGGATCCTCCCCGAACGGTACGATCTACAAGATTGACCCGGCGGGCAAGACCACCGTCTTTTCCGAGGCGATCACCGGGCCCAATGGCATCCTGATCAGTCCGGACCAGCAGACGCTGTACGTTGCCCACAACACTGCGCCCAATACCAGCAATATCGAGATGTTTCCGGTGACCGGCGGGCCATACAAAACGCTGATCACGATTGAGGGCTGCCAGGCTGACGGGATCGACGTGGACAGAGAGGGAGCCTTATGGCTCACCTGTTATAGCTTTGGCACGGCCTACCGTGTGACCAAGGACGGCAAGATCAGCCATAAGATAACGACGGAACAAAAGGCGTTGACCAATTGTAAGTTTGGCCGTGGCGCCGACAGCAACACGCTGTATCTGACCAGTTCGGACATGGCGCGGGTTACCGGCTATGTCTACAGAGCGAAGGTGCCCGCCGGTGGACTACGATAGGTCGTAGGCCAATGATTAACGTAACCGTAATGTATCCCTCTGGCGAAGGCAAGACCTTTGACATGGAGTATTATCTTTCTGCACATTTTTCGCTCGTTCGCGAGGTGTTCGGCGACGCGTTAAAGGCGATCCGGATTGACCGGGGGCTGTCTGGACCGTTTCCGGGCTCTACGCCGCCGTACATGGTTATCTGTCATTTGACTTTTGATTGCGCCGAATCCTTCGCCGCGCTTATGATGCCTAACGCCGCCCGGATCATGGAGGACCTTCCCAACTTCACCAACGCGCCGCCAACCATTCAAATCAGCGAAGCCGTCCAGTAATTTGCGCGGTTGAACGTGAAGGCAGCCTATCGCAAATTCATTGATCAGATTGCAGCCGACGCGGCTCGGGCTGGAGTTGCCGTTCCTCACCCTCCCGCGTACTCCTGGCTGGCTGGCGTGTGGAATTGGCATGGCCGCTGCGTTCGTTTCGCCCAGGCGGGATATGGAATCAGCCGCGATGGAGATCCGTTTCTCATTCACAACGCCTCGACCGGAATGTGGGTGCTGGTGCTTTCCGATCCAGGCGCGTTCGGAATCCTTATTGGCCTTGCGCTTCGCGATGGACTGGTTCGATTCACAGGCGATGTGACCATCGACGGATCGCCGGTTCGGCTACGCCAGAGTTGGCGCGTGGTTAACGACAACGAAGTGGAGGTGTGCAACGAACGAATTGTGGATTCGCTCTGGCAACTCTGGGACCGGGGCATCCTCTCCCGCGCCTCTAAGGAATAGAGATCTTCTGCCGCCGGAAAAGCAACAAGCCGAATAGCGAAAGGGAACAGACCCAAAGCCACTGATTGGCGGAATTCAGCCAGTGGACCCGGCCCGCGGCTGTCGATTCGAGCAGTTCTGCTTCGCTGGTTAGACTGCGGATTTCTGCCCGCAAACGCTCCTGGAGTTCCTTGTCTCGAATTTGCGTAGGCGACTCGAAGGAGGCTAATGCCACCACGCGCCGCGACGCGGAGGCCAGTGCCTCGCCTTTTACTTGTTGAGATAGCCGTTCCGCCGCCCCCGTCAAACGGGATGCGGCCTGCGTTTTCTCCGGTGCTGGGGCATCCTCAAAGCGTTGTAATAGGTTAGCGAATTCCGCTAACGACTCTCGCGACAATCGCTGCCGGGCTGCTTCGGCCCGTGCAGACAAGCCCAGCCATTGCAATCCCGCAGAAGAGGCAACGGAACAGAACGCCGCGATGAGTACGATTCGTGAGACCGGAGGAGGCACAAGTGCCATTTCCTGGTTTATCGGCGGCTTTTTAGAAAACTATAGTCCTTCCCGGAAATGATACCGTTTCGCCGCCGTTGCCCTGCCGGTGGCCGGGTCCGCCGTCACGATGACGCCGTGGAACTCCACACTCCCCTTGGCTCCTTCCATTCGGACCGGCAACGCTGTCTGGAACTTTCGAAGGATCGGGCCCTTTTCAACACCGATGACGCCCGCATAGGACCCGGTCATCCCGGCGTCTGTCTGGTAGGCGGTGCCACCTGGCAGAACGCGGGTGTCGGCAGTTGGGATATGAGTATGGGTTCCCACTACCGCGGTGACCCGGCCGTCCAAGTGCCAACCGAAGGCCACTTTTTCCGATGTGGCTTCCGCGTGGAAGTCTACAAAGCGAATCTTGACGTCCTCCGGGAGACTGGCGAGAAGTTCATCCACTTTCCGGAACGGATCATCGATAGTGGCCATGAATGTGCGGCCCTGCAGGTTCAGAACGGCGTATGGCGCGCCATTCCGAGCCTTGCCTACGTACATTCCGGCGCCCGGCAACATGGGCGGATAGTTCGCCGGGCGGAGCAGCCGTGGCTGCCGCGGCAGGTATTCATGGATTTCGCTCTTATCCCACACGTGATTGCCAGTGGTCATCACTTCGACGCCCATCGAAAGCATGTCCTCGGCGATTTGCGGCGTTACGCCAAAGCCGCCCGCCGAATTTTCAACGTTGGCGATAATCAGGTCAATCCGCTCGTCGGTGACGATCCGATGCAGATGGTCGGCAACAATCCGCCGTCCGGGCGACGCGTAAATGTCGCCAATAAAGAGTATGTGCATGAAAAAGTGGAGAAGGAGCGCACCAGTCCGCCGTACGGCCTTTTGCCTTGACCCCTGGAAATGCTAAGGGTGGAGTCCTCCGCACACCTGCAGGCTTCTCCCTGGACCGGACTGGCCGGACAGGAGCTTGCTCAACGGCGTTTTTGCAACGAGTAAGACCCCGATTCGAATGGCATCGGATCAAAAATGAAGGCCGCACCTGCCTCCCAGGAACGCTCCAGTGGAAAGCATAGCACGGCCTTTCAAATACGGGAACCTTAGAACTAAACCGCCGGGTGCCCCATGGCCTTCTTCCGCGTCGCGATATTGGCGAAATGGTACTGGAAGAAATACACAGAGAAGAAGAATGTAAGCACGGCGCCGGTGGTATCCATCAGATTAATACCCATTGGTTCCACCATCGTGTAGTAGTTATGGATGGACGCCCGCATCTTGAACGCCGCCAGGATCAGGCAGACAACGCCGCCAAGCGTGACCAGTTGCCCCAACAATGGCAAGATCATGAACACTTCCGACCCCGTCACCCCGCCAAGAATCGCCCCGCCGAAAATAACCGCGTACCCGGTGATGTAGAGAATCAAGGCGTACATGTAGAATTTCGGGGCATCCGTCGATGGGTCGATCTTCTTCACGAACTGGGCTTGCTTATAGATCCAGAAAATCAGAAAAAGCCCGCACGTGAACATACCAATCAGTAACACCATCCACCACTGCATGTCCGGAGGCATGGGACCTACCGCTCCTCCCCCTCCGAAGCCGCCATGCGGGCTCATGGGCTGCCCGCCGAAGCCGCCCTGCGGCGGACCGCCAAATCCGCCCGGTTGGCCCTGCGGAGGTCCGCCGAACCCGCCTGCCGCCCCGAATGCGCCAAAGGCGGCACCGCCGACGGCTACATCGGACGCTTGTGGCTGTTGCGGCGCGGGTTGCCCAAACCCGCCGAACCCAGGGTCGGCCGGAGGCTGGCCGAAGCCGCCGCCGCCAAACGCCGGAGGGGTGCTTTGCCCAAACGGTGCGGGGCCTTGCCCGAACGCGGGCTGTTGCGGTTGAGCGGGCGCCTGCCCAAAGCCGCCGCCGCCAAACGCGGGTTGCTGGGGCTGAATCTGCGGCATGGCCGGTTCAACCGGCGCGGGTGCCGGAACAACGGGTGCCGGATTCAAGACCTGCTGCCAGGGCTCCCATTGCTGGCTGTCCTCTTTGCGCACCAAATCGTTCGGCCCAATGCGGTTTTCAGCCTGATACCGCTTTAAATCGTCATAGGAGTAGGGCCCATAGGTGCGGCCATCTCGCTGAAGAAAATATTTCATGTCGCCCTCAAAGGTCGGTGATACACAGCTACCGCCCCCCGAATGTACCACATCTGGAAACCTTCGTTAAGCGCGGTGCAGCAGTTCCGCCAGTTCCTTTTCTGGAACGGCGCCTTCCTTTATCAGTTTCCAGAATGGTTCGGTGATGTCCACCGTTGTCGAGCCCAATCCCGGGCAGGTGCCGCCATCCAGCACCAGGTCCACGCGGCCATCCATCGTTCCGAAAACCTCAATACCGCTGGCGCACGTCGGCTGGCCGCTCAAGTTTGCGCTCGTGGCGATCAGCGGTTGGTTGATTCGCTCAATCAGTACTTGCGCTACTTTGGATTTGGACTGCCGTATTGCAACGCGGCCGGTATTTCCGGTGACGCGCAGTGGAACTTTGGCCGAAGCCGGTACGATGATCGTCAACGGCCCGGGCCAATAATGCCGGGCCAACATTCGGAACCTCGCCGATACTTCGCTCGCTAGTTCCTCAGCCATCATCATTCCGGAAACAAGCAACGGAAGTGAGCGCCCGGCCTCCCGCCCTTTCGCCGCAAACACCCTTGCGACAGCCTTCAGGTTAAACGGATCGGCAACTAGCGCATAGCGTGCGTCGGTCGGAATGGCCACCACTTTTCCGCGCAAAATCGCGGTTGCCGCGCGGTCTATCGCCTCATTGGAGGGTGCGTCGGATTCGATAACGATCAAGTCGGTTGGCAACTCAGGTTAGTCCCGTCTCTCTATGGCTTCGGCAACATCTATCGCCATTTGATATCTGCCAAACGGCGCCGAAAGTTGAACGCCGTCAACCATCGGTCCCACTCTGCGTACCATGTCACGCGCAATCTCAACGCCTTCCATTCGGGCGGCTTCGGCGTTCTCGGCCAGCCGCATCCGCTCCATGTACGCGTCCGGCACTGGCACACGCAACTCGTTCACCATGAATTCCGCGTTCCGGTGGCTGGTTAAAGGCCAGATTCCGCAAACCACCGGAATTCGCACATGCGCGATCCGTTTCAGGAACTCTTCCAACAGCCGGATATCGAAAACCGGCTGTGTTACGACATATTCGGCACCGGCCTCCACCTTCCACTCAAACCGCCGGATCTCTTCGTCCAGGTTCAACGCTCCCGGGTTCGCTCCGACACCCAATACGAGTGCTGTCTGCGATCCCATTGGCATTCCGCCGATATCCAGCCCGTGGTTCACATTATTGACGATGTTGCAAAGTCCGATTGCGTCGACATCGAACACCGCCGTGGCGCTCGGGTAGTTGCCCATCCGGGGCGGGTCTCCGGTGATGCAGATCAGGTTCCGAACACCGGTCGCGTGCGCCCCAAGCAGTTCGGATTGAATTCCTAGAATGTTCCGGTCCCGGCAACAGAAGTGCAAAACGGCTTCGATGCCGGCCTGCTCCTGGAAGATCTGGCAGGTGACTTGGGCACTAAGCCTCGCGCTGGCCCTCGGCCCGTCGGGCACGTTGATCACGTCGATTCCGGCCGTCTTGCACAGCTTAGCCCCGGCAACCTCTTTCGATGGATCCACGCCCCGTGGGGGCAAAATCTCCACGAACGTGACGAACTTCCCTGCGGCGAGTTTCGCCCCTAGATTGGACTTTTCCGCCAGCGGGACTTTGGGAATCGCCCCGCCGGTGTGCGCGTGCGCCTCGACGGTTGCCGTTATATTTCGCTGTGCGGGTTGCAGGCTTCGGGCCTCGCTGCGCACGAGTTTTATGTGTTCCGGTGTTGTGCCGCAGCAGCCGCCGATGATCTTCACCCCCGCCCACAAGAACCGCCGCGCGTACTGCGACATATATTCGGGCGAGCAAAGGTAGATCTTGCGGCCCTCCACTTCTGCCGGGTGTCCCGCGTTCGGCATTGCGGAAAGAGGCTTCTTCGTAAACGAACTGATCTTTTCGAGCGTCTCCAGGGTCGCCTTGGGCCCCACGGAACAGTTGAGCCCGATCACATCGCAGGGCCATTCGTTCAGGAACGCGGCGAAAGTCTCCGTGTCGGTCCCATCCAACATGCACCCGTCGTCGTTGATAGTGACCTGCGCCACGACGGCCAAGGCCCCGCCCGTAACCTCTTGCGCGGCGTACAGCGCTTCCCGCAACTCCTGGATCTGGTAAAAAGTTTCGAACACCAGCAGGTCCACGCCGGCGCCGACGAGCGACTCCACCTGCTCCTTGAACACCGCGCGCGCCTCGGCGAAGCTTGTAGGGCCTAGTGGTTCAATCCGTACACCAAGCGGTCCGATCGCGCCGGCAACGAACGCCGTATCGCGCGATGCTTCTCGCGCCAACTGCACCCCCGCGCGATTAATTGCCTGCAGTTTCTCCGCCATGCCGAAGGCCGCCAGGCGTGTCCGGTTCGCTCCGAATGTATTGGTCTCCAGTATCTGCGCCCCGGCCTTAACATAGGCCTCATGCACTTCGCGCACAATCGAAGGCGTGGACAAGTTCAACTCGTCGTAGCAGCGGTTAATGAAAACGCCCTTCTCATAGAGCATCGTGCCCATGGCGCCATCGGCCACCAGGACGCCCTGTTCCAGCGCGCTTCTAAATTCAATGGCCCGGCTAACGGGAGTAGTGTCTGTGCTCATTGGGGGCGGCTAATGCAATACCCGCGCCGCACCACGTGGCACAGCGGCCCGGCCCGGAGAACAGCAATTAACACGAGTGTACCATCCCTGTTCTCAGTCCACTTCCAGGCCCGCCTTCCATTGCCGCCGCCAGCTTTCCATCCTTGCCGGTGACGACATAGGTTGGAAAAATTCCTACCTGGTACGCGCGTGGCATTTCGTTCTCTGATGTCGATACCGTGGGAAGCAAATGCGGGTGCTCCTTCAGGAACCGTTCAACGGTCTGCCGTTCCTCGCTCACCGAGATTCCTAAAATCACTAGGTCACTCGCGCCGTACTTTTTGAAGCTTGTCGAGTGCCGGGGCATCGGCGCGGCAAGGGGGGCACCATGTGGTCCAAAAGTCCAGCAGCACCGTCTTTCCGCGGAACGATTCCAGGTTCACTGTCTTCCCCTCCATGTCGTGAACCGCAAGCGCCGGCGCCGGCCGACCCAGCAGTTGTTTCTTCATCTTCGCGGCGTTCCACTGGGTTAGTTCTCTCGCCTCCTTCAATCCGTTGGAAGGCAATTGGAACAGTGCGTCCTCAACCGGTGTCCCGTATCCTACCCTCTTCAATACCTACACAGTGTCTGTCCGGTATCCGCCACGACTGTTCGAAATCATCTCCACGATCCGCAATGCAAGGATGAGAACGGTTTCGGTATCAACGGACGCGCGCGCCACACCTTCCCGCAATTGCGTCACGTCATTGGAACCATTCGCCCGCGACCACTTCTTCAAAGGCGCCTCCAACAAATCACACTCATGCGCCTTACCCGGCAATCCGCAAGGCCGCCGCTCCAGTTCCTTTTCCTCCGCCTACCCGGCGTCGTTGGCCCGGTAGACCGCGGGCAGCGCCGGACCGTCCTTGGTCTTCCGCTTCGTTCGGACGTACTCTTCGCCGCCGTCTTCGAAATACAGCGAATCTTGCCCGTCGACGATTCTGACGTAAACTCCAGAACCGGAGGTGGTCTTTTCCCGCCATCGTTCCCCAGCCAGATCGAGCGTGATCTGCCGCGTGCTCGCCTGCTGTGCTTTTGCCGTTACTGAAGTTTGTGTCACTTCAAATTCCTGGTGCGATCCGGCAAGCAGGGCTCGTTTCCCGGTCAGATGCGTCCAAATACCGCCCGCGGCGTCCAGTGTGAAGGCACCCGTCAACAAGAGACTTAGAATCAACCGATGAATCGAAGCCATTCTTCCCACAGCATAGGCGACGCTAGCCTGAAACCCAACCCCACAAGCAAAAGGCGCCCGGCCCGCGGCTCAGACCGCAAACCGGGCGCCCGTGACAAGCAACTACTTCGCCGATGGCGCGAAGCAGTAGTAGAGTCCGGCGCCGCCGGTCGCCACCAGGTTTGCCTGGCTGCAGCCGCGCGACGGGTGAACGGAGTTCCAGGAGATGCCGCCGCCGTTACGATCATGATGACCCAGTTGTGCTACGCCTTCACCGTTTGACGTCCAGTTCTTGCAGGTGTGGTCGGCGCCGTCAGTATAGGCGCGGCCATCGGGTTGCGAGCCGGTCAACACGTCGTGCATGTTTGGCGACGCGCCAACACCGTTTACCTGTTCGCCCTTTTCCGTCAGGCCATTGTTCTTTGTGATCATGTTTCCAAGCCGTGCCTGGTCCAGGGTGTCTCCATGCAAATGGCCCAGATCTCGCGCGATAAGGGCTCCCTTGGCGTTGTGCCAGGGTCCATTCCCTATTCGGTCCCGCGCATTAACAGCCGGTCTTCCGTCCACCGCCGATGCGCTCAGATATGCCCGCCATTCCTTGATTGCCGATCCAGCCGCCGCCGCCAGTTTGGCGCAGTGCGCGTCGGCCCCGGCTAGTCCGCCAAGGTTTGCACCGTCCCCCGATCCCACACTTGTGATGAAAAACGTCATCGGCGCGGGCGCCTGTTTTTGCTGTTGCGCCAGCATCGTTACCGCGGTCACGCCAAATAGTAGTAGTTTCATTTGTTCTCCGTAACGGGAATTGAATTCTCTGTAGAGACTACTACGTTTTTATCTCCTCCTGGGCCGTCGGCGCATACTTTCGCAGGATCGCCTCCAGTGCAGCCGTCCGGACCGGCTTCGTCAACAGGTCGTTCATTCCCGCCTCGCGGCATCGGGCGAGTTCCCAGTCCATCGCGCTGGCGGTAAATGCAACAATCGGCGTCGCGCACCCTTCGGCTCGCAGCGCCTGGGCGGCCTCCACCCCGTCCATTACCGGCATCTGGTTGTCCATCAGAATCAGGTCGAACGTCCCATGGCGCGCGGCCTCCAGGGCCATGCGGCCATCTTCTGCCAAAGTAACGGTCATACCTTTTTTTTCCAAAATCCGCTGGATCACTTTCCGGTTCACCGCATTGTCCTCCGCCACAAGCAGCCTCAGATGGGGCAGTGTAAGCGCCGGTGGTTCCGGAACGGTTCTCCCATCTCCTGCTAATGCCGCACCGACCTGCAGTTCGAAAACCGACCCCTGCCCTTCGATACTATTCACCGTGATTCGCCCGCCCATGCGCTGAACCAGTTGTTGCGAAATCGCCAGACCAAGTCCAGTCCCTTTCATTCCGTGGTTTCGGTGAAGTTGCGTGAAGGGTTGAAACAGGAGATCCCGCTTTTCGGCCGGGATTCCACATCCGGTATCGCGGACTTGCAGCACCAGCATCGCTCCGCCGGGAACGCTTTCCCGCGTCTCCGCGCTTATTTCCACAAGCCCGTGCTCTGTGAACTTCACGGCGTTGTTGGCCAGATTTAGGATCACCTGACGCAGGCGCCCGCCATCGATCATCAGGCGCGGCCGCTCCAGCCGCCTCGCATCCACCGTCAATTGCAAACCTTTCGCTCCCGCGAGCGGAAGCAGCAGCCGCTTGACGTCCTCAATCAGTTGTGCGATATCCGTCGGCTGCGGCTCCAATGTCAGTTTCCCTGACGCGATCTTCGACAGATCCAGGATGTCGTTAAGGATCGCGAGCAGAGACTCAGCCGACGACTGCACCGTGTTAACGTATTCGCTTTGTTCCTGGTCCAAAGCGGTATCTCGCAGCAGCGCCGCTGTGCCCAGTATTCCATTCATCGGCGTGCGTATTTCATGGCTCATGTTTGCCAGGAAGTCGCTCTTTGCTCGGTTGGCGGCGTCGGCGGTGCGGCTCACCAACCTCAGTTTCCAGCTCTGCCACCCTATCCAGACCAGCATCAACGCCATCGCACCCACGCCGGCACCCAACCACCGCCCGCGGAGTTCGGCATCGTCCAATTGAGTAATCAACGAAAGTTCGTTCCATGGATCGCGCGCCGTCCGAAACGAAATCGCTGAAAGTGTACCGTCGCGGGCCATCTCCGATATTTCTTCGCGAATCGCGTCGGCAGCATGTCTTGCGTCCGCCCGGAGCAGCGTTGCTCCCACACCCCACTCCATTCGCTCCATTGGCAGGGGGATAAAGTCCAGCCGTTCGTTGCATTCGGGTGTCGATTGCATGGATTGCACAACGAATTTCCCGCTGGTGAATAGCCCGGCGTCCGCATCCCCATGGCAAACAGCGTTGAGTACATCTCTGGGAGTCGGCCTCGTGACGCGTTTGGCCTTCCTGAAATGCCGTTCCGCTAGCCGCTCGTTTAACGGAATCGATTGTAGTGCTACTCGTTCCGCCTCGCCGATGTTGTGCGCCCGGTAACGCCCATCCTGCCGAACGGCAGTCCAGATTGTGCTTCCATCCCAGCTCTTCGAGATGTAAAGATACTCCCGCCGTTCCGGCAACTTTCCCACTTGAGTCCAAAGGTCCGCCCTGCCTTCCTTCAAACTGATATCCGGTCCTTCGGGCAGATAGACCCACTCAATTTGTATACCCCGGCGCCGGCAAGCCGCGCGAAAGATGTCGACCACCACACCCCGCGGCTTGCCGTTCGAGTACTCTACAGTGGGTGAACTCACCTGGAATCCAACACGGAACGGCGCACGGCCAGGTTCTGGGCGCCAAGGCCGCGTTTTCAAACACAAGAACACCGTTGCGGCCAACGCCAGCAGGACCGCTCCCGCTAGCCGTGTCCGGCTCCGATCTGCTCCGGTTTTGCGAATGGCCATGTCAAAAGGCTTATCGGTCCAATTCGGAAGAGTTTGGAGGCCTCCCCTTCAATGCTGTGTTTTCCACAGCCTCGGGCAGGCCGGATTCCCGCGGACGGAAAAAGCGGGATTCCATCTGTAGTTCCCAAGCTAATGAAAATAGATGATTTACCCAGGTGCTATTCCTGCCCACACCAACGCGTTTCCACAGTTCGCCCAACTGCCATTCACACGTTTTCCACAGGCGCGAGCCTCCGGCGAACCAGTGTCTATTTCTGACAACCGGAGCAGTAGTAGGTGGACCGTCCACTCTGAGCCAGCCGCTTCACCGGCCGTTCGCACACCCGGCAGGGCTCTCCCTCTCTCCCATAGACCATCAGCGTTTGCCGCTCGGCCTCAATCATGTTTCCAGGCTGCGAGTACAATTCGTACACTGACTCTACGGCTCCACTCATCACCGCCACAATCGCGGAATGCAGTTTTTCCAGCCGAGGTTTCCTTAGCGTCCCCATTTGCCGGCGCGGGTCAATCCCTGCTCGAAAGAGCGCCTCCGCCGCATATATATTCCCCAGTCCGGCCACCTTGTCCTGATCCAGCAGAAACAGCTTCGCCGGCTTTCGTGAACCCTTTGCCATTCCCGCCAACTCCGTCGCTGTAAAATCCGGATCCAGAGGCTCCCTCCCATACTCCGGGACGGCGTAAATCAGCGCGATCCGGCCCAGCGCCCGCGGGTCTTCAAAAACGATCCCACGCCCATCGGCCAATTCCCACACGACACGTACCGCACCAACCAGAAAACGGTAGTCGGGAATCACGTATAGGTTCCCGGTCATCCTCAAATGCACGTGCAGGATTCCGCCGCTTGACAGGTGCAAAAAGATGTTCTTCCCCCGCCGTTCCACGCGTGTCAGCGTTGCCCGGTTGCACGCCTGCTCCACGTCGCCCTTGGCAATCGAGGACCGCAGCAGCCGGGCTCGACGAATCAGACATCCCTCAGCCTCCAGCCGCAGTTTTTTGCAGACGGCTTCCACTTCCGGCATTTCAGGCATCGTCTTTTGCCCATCCCATCATGTCCACCGGCGCTCCAGCCGCAACACCCAGCCGCTTGGCCGCGCTCGCTTCCCGCATGACAATTTCGATATATCCGCTGGACCCCGCTATGGCGTACAATTCCCCATAGGCGCATTGTTCGTAGTGGCTCGCCATAACGTCAATCTGTTCAAATCCCACCGTAAACACGAACGGATTGGTCAGCAGCCAGGGAAACTCACGCACGTTGAAATTTGTGATCAGGTTTCCGAACCGGTCGACCTTCAGAATGAGCCCTGTCCACTGCCGTTTGGAGGTCTGCGTTGGGGCGCCCATTGCAAGCCGCAAGGCATCGACGACTACCTTCCCGAACGCCGCCGGCCGCGTACCGGCGGCCAAGTGCGCCGCGCAAGGTGCGAAAACATCCCTGCCGTGAAAGGTTGCGCTGATGGGCGACAGGAAGTATTTCGACGCGGTGATCGCGCGCGCCTTGGCTCCCTTCGCCGATAACGCCGTTGTTAGCACGCCGTTATCCGGCCCCACAAAATACTGATCGGCCGCCTCGACAAGAATTGGCCGCCGTGACGATCCTACCCCGGGGTCGACCACCGCCACATGGACCGTCCCTTTCGGAAACCACCGCCACGATTCGCCAAATGTGAACGCTGCCTCGGTCACATCAAATGCGCGCAGCTCGTGCGTCAGATCGACAATCACCGCCCCTGGGCAGATGCCGAGGATCACTCCTTTCATGGCGGCCACAAAGTGGTCCGACAAGCCGAAATCGGTGGTCAACGTAAGAAGGGGACTACGGGATGCCATTGGTAGAATAAAAGTGTGGAGCGCTATTATTTCGATCACAACGCGACGACGCCCATCGCCCCAGCGGTGATCGACGCCATGTTGCCCGTACTCCGTGACGGATTCGGGAATGCCTCTAGTATCCACCAGCCCGGCCAGCACGCCAAGCAGGTTCTGGAACGCGCCCGCCGCCAGGTGGCGAACTTTCTGGGATGCTCGCCGAAAGAGATCGTTTTCACTTCCGGCGGGACCGAAGCCGACAATCTGGCGATCCTGAGCGTGGGTGGCCACATCGTCACTTCTAATATCGAGCACCCGGCCATCCTCTCCGCCTGTGCTCGCGCCGAGAGTTTCACCCTGGTGGAAGCCGATGCAAATGGTTTGGTGCATCCCTCCGCCATTCAAGACGCCATTCGGCCTGATACGGCTCTGGTGTCCATCATGCATGTGAACAATGAACTTGGCGCGGTACAGCCGATTGAAGAAATCGCCAGGATCGCGCACGACGCCGGCGCGCTCTTTCACTCTGACGGTGTGCAGGCGGCCGGCCGGGTCCCCGTCAACTTGAAGAACATCGATTTCTATTCCATCTCCGGCCACAAGCTCAACGCACCGAAAGGGATAGGCGCGCTTTTCGTTCGCCGGGGAGTGGACTGCTTGCCTCGCCAATTTGGCGGACGCCAGGAACAAGGGCGCCGGGCCGGTACCGAAAACGTGCCCGCGTGCGCCGCTTTCGGAGCCGCCTGCGAGCTTGCCCGCCCGGACCTCACCGCGTTGCGGGACCGTCTTGAGCAGGGCATTCTGGCCCAGGTGCCGCAAGCCGTCGTCAACGGCGCCAACGCGCCCCGCGTCGCCAACACCACCAACATTCGTTTTGCTGGCATCGAAGGCGAAGCCATGGTGATTGCGCTCGATCTGCGCGGTTTTGCCGTGTCGAGCGGCGCCGCCTGTTCCTCTGGCGCGGTGGAACCGAGTCATGTGCTGACCGCCATCGGCCTCACCAGGGAGCAGGCCAAATCCTCGATTCGTTTTTCGCTCGGTCTCGGCAACACCGTCGAACAGGTCGATGCCCTTATCGGTGCCGTCGTCGCTTCCGTCGCCCATCTCCGAAGGCTCTCCCCCGTGTATGTCTAAGCAACCGCTTATCGCCGTGGCAATGAGCGGTGGCGTGGATAGCTCGGTCGTTGCCGGACTCCTAAAGCGCGAGGGCGCGAATATTGTCGGAATGACAATGCAACTGTGGAACCAGCGCCGCCTGGCCGAATTGGCGCCGGAAACTGCCACCGGCCGTTGTTGTTCGATTGACGATGTCTACGACGCCCGTTACGTTGCCCAACTCGTCGGAATCCCCTACTACGTCGTTAATTTTGAAGATGCGTTTGAAAAGAACGTGGTGAAACCTTTTGTGGATGATTACCTGCACGGCCGTACTCCCATCCCCTGCACTCTCTGCAACAACTTCATCAAGTTCGATACGTTCATCGAAATGGCAGAAGGCGTTGGCGCGGACAAGATCGCGACCGGTCACTATGCCCGCATTACGCAAAACTCCGAATCCGGCCGCTGGGAACTCCGTCGCGCGCTCGACGACACCAAAGACCAAACATATTTCCTGTTCGGTCTTACTCAGACGCAACTCGCCCGCACCCTCTTCCCGCTGGGCGGCATGGTCAAAACTGAGGTCCGGGAACTCGCCAAGACTCTCGCTCTTCCAATCGCTGACAAGGGGGATAGCCAGGAGATCTGTTTTGTTCCCAATGGCGACTACAAATCTTTCATCGAAGCGTACTGTCGCGAGCAGAACATTTCGCTTGGCGACATGTCCGGGGATATCATCACCCGGGACGGACAGGTGCTTGGCGAGCACTCCGGCTACCATAGCTACACTGTCGGCCAACGCCGAGGCCTCAAAATCGCCGCCGGCGAACCGCTCTATGTCATCGCCACCGAACCGGAGTCGAAGCGTGTGATCGTCGGCCGCGACGAGGAGCTGTTGACGCAGGCCTTCACCGCGCGCGATGTCAACTGGATTTCTATTCCACCGATTCAGGCGCCCCGCCGTTCCCAGGTCCGCATCCGCAACCGTCATGTCCCCTCCGACGCGACCCTTGTTCCCGCCGGTGACGACACGCGCGTCCAGGTTCGTTTCGACAGTCCGCAGCGTGCCGTCACCCCCGGCCAAGGCGCCGTCTTCTACGACGGGGATCTCGTTCTCGGCGGCGGCTGGATAGACTAGGACCAGTGGCCCAGCGCAGCCCTCGCCGCAATCGCGTCGAATACCTTCTAACTCGCGCCGCTCTCGGCACGCTATCCTATGGCCCTCTGGCCGTTAGCTTCGCCATCGCCTGGTGTTATGCCCAGTTGCTTCGTTTGGCCGCGCCCAAGTTTACTCGCATCGCCACGCGCAATCTGGAACTGGCCGGCCTGCCGCCGAGGACCGCCGCCGGCGTCTGGCACTCCATTGCACGCCAACTTGTGGTCTTCGCGCGGATGGAGAGCATCGATAAATCCAACGTCGGCGAGTGGATCCGCTACGAGGGTTTCCATCATTTTGAAAAGGCCAAAGCCGACGGGAAGGGCGTGCTGTTCGCCACGCTCCATTTGGGGGCATGGGAACTCAGCGCCTTCAGCCACGCGCTGATGGCCGAACCGATGCATGTTGTGGTGCGTCCGCTCGACAATCCGCTGCTCGATGCCTTTGTCGAGTCCAGGCGCGCCGCAAGCGGGAATACGATTCTCGGCAAGAAAGAGGCCGCCCGCGGTATTCTCCAAGCGCTCAAAGATAACAAAGCCGTGGGGATCCTCGTCGATCAGAACGTCGGGCTCGATGAAGGCATCTTCGTGAACTTCTTCGGACGGAAGGCCTGCGTCAGCCCCACGTTCGCAAAACTTGCCTCCCGTACCGGCGCGGCGGTAATTCCCGGATATGCTATCTGGAGCCCGAGTGAGCGCAAGTTCATTCTGCGGTTCGATGAGCCCGTTGGCATCACCGGCAACACGCTTATCGATACCCAGCGAATCCAGGCCGCACTGGAGCGCGCCATCCGGGCCTACCCAGATCAATGGTTATGGATGCATCGAAGATGGAAAACAAGGCCTCCCGGCGAACAGCCGCTCTACTGATTACGCTCCTGACAGCCTGCCTTTCAACAGCGCAGGACCGCCCGGTTCCGCCCCCCGGCGTGCCCATTCCAGACAACGATAGAAAAGAACTGGAAGCCGGCCTCCAGCGACTCGGCAACTCCATCGCATCGCTCGGTAAACATGCCCTCCTCCCGGACGTTCTCATCTTCCGTGAAGCGGTTCGCTACGCTCTCACTTACAACGAGTTCTTCGATGCGCCCGACATTGCCAAAGCGAAGGCACTTCTTGTCGAAGGCCAGAAACGCGCCGATCAACTCGTCAACGGCGAGGCCCCGTGGACCCGTGCCACCGGTCTTGTTGTCCGAGGCTACGTGTCAAAGATCGACGGCTCCATTCAGCCATACGGCCTGGTTGTGCCTCCCAGTTTCGACCCGAGGCTCCCGCGGAAATGGCGCGTCGATGCCTGGTTTCATGGACGCGCCGAAAAACTGAGCGAGGTCAACTTTCTCTCCGAACGCATGTCCCGCCCCGGGGAGTTCACTCCCGCTGATACCATCGTGGTTCACCTCTACGGCCGGTATTGCAACGCGAACAAATTCGCCGGAGAAGTAGACCTCTTCGAAACGCTTGATGCCATGCGCAGACACTACCCTGTCGATGACGACCGCATTCTGGTGCGTGGCTTCTCCATGGGCGGCGCCGCGGCCTGGCACTTCGGCGCGCACTACGCCGGCCGCTGGGCCGCCGTTGCACCCGGCGCCGGCTTTAGTGAATCCGCCGAGTTCCTGAAACTCGCCGAACGTAAGGAGGTCACGCCGCCGTGGGAGCAGACCCTTTGGCGCATGTACGATTCGACGCTCTACGCGGCCAACTTCACCAACGTCCCGCTCGTCGCCTATTCCGGCGAAATCGATGGCCAGAAACAGGCCGCGGACCTGATGGCAAAGTACCTCGAAAAAGAGGGCATTCCGATGACCCACATCATCGGCCCCAACACGCCCCACCGCTATCATCCCGCCTCGAAAGTAGAAATCGACAAACGCCTCGATGCGATCGCCGCCCGAGGCAGGGACAGCTTCCCGCGCCGCGTCAAATTCGTCACCTATACCCTCCGCTACAACCGCATGAAATGGGTCGTCGTCGATGGCCTGGAAAAGCACTGGGAAAAAGCGCAGGTCGCTGCCGCTGTCCATACAAAGGGCTTGGAGATTTCCACGGCGAATGTCAGCGCGATGAGCATTGACTATTCTTCCGGCGCTGCTCCCGTCGAACTGATCGGGAAAGCTGTCATCACCATCGACGGCCAGCCCCTTCAGGTAACTGGCCCCGCGAGTGACCGCTCCTGGCAAGTTCATCTTGCCAAAGCCAGCGGCAAATGGAGCGTGGCGGCCAGCCGCCCCGAGGGCAAACGAAAACTCCACGGATTGCAGGGGCCCATTGACGACGCATTCATGAACTCCTTCCTCTTCGTGCTTCCCAGCGGTATGCCAACGGGAGAATCCGGCCAGCGCATCGCCGCCGAACAGTCCCGCGCCATCCGCGAGTGGCGCCGCCAGTTCCGTGGCGACGCCCGCGTGAAGAAGGACACCGAAGTCACCGCCGAAGATATCGCCAATCACAATCTGGTCCTGTGGGGCGATCCGGCCTCCAACGCCCTCATCGCCAAGGTGATCGACCAGTTGCCCCTCCAGTGGAACGCCGCCGCGCTCACCGTGAACAGCAAACGCTACAATGCCGCCACCCACTACCCCGCGCTCATTTACCCGAACCCGCTGAACGCCAACAAGTACGTCGTTCTGAACAGCGGCTTCACTTTCCGTGAGTTCGATAATCTCAACAACGCCAGACAGATTTCGAAACTCCCCGATTGGGCCGTCATCGACACGGCCACACCGGCCAACGGCCGCTATCCTGGCAGTATCGCCGCCGCCGGCTTTTTCAACGAAAGCTGGCAATAACAAAATGCGCGCTCTCGTTCCGTTCTTCGCGCTAACGCTGGCCGCCGCCGATTTTCCCACGCTCGAAATCGCAAGCGAACACATCCGCGCCACCATCCTGCCGCCGGATCCGGCCAAGGGCTACTACCAGGGCACCCGCTTTGATTGGTCCGGAGCCATTCTCAGCCTTCGCTACGCGGGCCACGAGTATTTTGGGCAGTGGTTCGAGAAGTATGATCCCAGGACCCACGACGCCATTGCCGGCCCGGTGGAGGAGTTCCGCAGCGTAGGCTTTGAAGAGGCCGAACCCGGCGGCACTTTCGTCCGAGTGGGCATTGGCGCCGTGCGCCGTCCCGATACCCGCCCTTATCAGACGTTCAAAACGTACGAGATCGCCGACTACGGAAAATGGTCCGTCACTCCATCCTCCAGCAGCGTGGAGTTTGTCCATACTCTGGCCGCCAACGGCTACTCCTATCGCTACACAAAACTGCTGCGCTTCGTACCCGGCAAGCCCGAAATGGTTATCGAACACACGCTCCAAAACACCGGCGCCAAGGGCATCCACACCACGCAATACAATCACAACTTCTTTGTCATCGATGGTCAGCCCACCGGGCCCGAATCGGTGATTCGTTTTCCTTTCGACGTTCGACCGGACCGCGACCTGAAGGGCTTGGCGCGCGGCGAGGGCCAGGAACTTCGCTACACCCGGGAACTTGCCAAGGGCGAGAGCGTCTACACCGAACTCGCTGGTTTCGGTCCCACCGCCGATAGCTACGATTTCGCCATAGAGAACCGCGCCGCGCGCGCCGGCGTCCGTATCACCGGCGACCGCCCGCTGTCGAAAGTTGTTTACTGGTCCATCCGCACCACCACGTGTCCGGAACCCTATATTCAACTCGATGTTGAACCTGGCCAGCAGACGCGTTGGCGCTACACCTACACGTTCTACACATTGCCCCCGAAATAGAAGGAGCCATATGAAACCGAACCGCCGCTACTTCCTCGCCGCCGCCGCGGCAGCCTCACAGCTTCCTATTGCTGCCGCTTCTCCGCAGGTCCAAGCTCGCTTCGCGAGGCTCGATGCCATTCTGAGGCAGCCTGTTTTGAAGAAGCAGCTTTTCCCGAGCCCGGTTATCATCGAGTCGCTGGAACTCCTTCGCCTTGGCGACAGCTTTCTCTGTAAGGTGCGGTCCAAAGACGGGGCGGAAGGCATCTCCGTCGGCCACACGGGAATGGCCACGCTCTTCCCGATTTTCCTCAAGAACCTGCGTCCGTTCTTCCTCGGCAAGGATGCTCGTGAACTGGACCTGATCCTCGAAAAGGTCTTCATCTACGGCTTCAATTTTCGATACGATGGCATCGCCATTGGCACGCCGTTAGCCACCATCGAATTCGCGATTCTCGAAATGCTTGGCCGGATCGCCGCCAAGCCGGTGGGCCAGTTGATCGGGGAGATTCACAATCCGGATGTCGCCGTCTACCTCGCTTCAGAGTGGCGCGAAAAGCCGGTGGAGGAATCGTTGGATCTGATCAGGAAATCTGTTTCCGAATACGACGTCCACGCACTCAAAATCAAGGTTGGCGGCTTAATGTTCATGACGACTGATATGCACGCCGCCGGCCCTCCCAAGCGCACAGAGAAAATTGTCCCGCTAATCCGCAAAACCTTTGGCGACAAGATGGCACTGTACGCCGATTCCAACAGTTTTTACACTGTTCCGGAGGCGATTCGCGTCGGCAAACTGCTTGAGGAATACAAGTACCGCTACTTCGAAGAACCAGTGATGTACGACAATCTGGAAGAGATCAAACAGGTAGCCGACGCACTTACCATCCCCATTGCCAACGGGGAACAGGATCACAGTTTCTACGGCTTCCGCTGGCTGCTCGCCAATAATGGGCTCGATATTGTGCAGCCGGATATTTATTACTTCGGCGGCCTCATTCGGTCCATGAAAGTGGCTCGCATGGCCCATGCATTTGGCAAAACCACCGTGCCCCATATGTCCGGTGGGGGGCTCGGATTTCTCTACAACATTCAGTTCGTCTCCGCGCTCCCCAATGCGGACGCGCATCACGAGTTCAAGGGACTCAAGACGCTTGTCCAGTACGAATGCAAAACCGCGCCGATGAAAGTGGTGGACGGCAAGATGAAGGTTCCCACTGGCCCCGGTTTCGGGGCCGACATCGACCCTGCGTGGGTCGCCAAACATCAGATTGTGAGGCTCTAGCCGGTTCTTTCGCGAGCAACGGCGCTGCCCGATGAAAGGCCTGCAATCGATTCAGCCCCTGTACAGGTTGTCCGGATCGCGGAGGGGAACGAAAAGGTGTCTGGGCTTGCCGGCGCCAGTGGTGGCGCCAGCGCATTCTTCCAGCCTCGCTTCGTAGCGATGCTGGAAGGCGGAACCCACTTGTTGCGCGCTGCGCATCCGGCCCGGCATGGAAGCTGCTCACCGGCTGATCACGACAATCCTCGATCCTAAACAAGCTCCAGATAAAGCATTGGCGCGGCTTTTCTGGCTTTCGAGTCGCTCCCGCGCCGTTGGTCGAAAATTGTCGTCGCGGAATTCTCGTGGGTGCTTGTCAGTCCTGCCGGCGAAGGAGTAACGCCGCGCCAAGCAACCCGGCACCGGCAAGAGTAACTGAGGCGGGCTCGGGGACTTGACCTCCGGCGGGAGCCGGTTGATCGATGGTGGCATCGCCATATTCGATAACGTATCCGAAGGTACGGTTGCCGGCGGTCAGCGATACCCAGCCATTCGTCGCGCCGGTGTTCAAGTTCCGTAGCTGGGCCAAATACTCCCAACCCGCCACCGGTTGAGAGGGAAGCCAGTTTGTGTAAGTGATGGCTTGCCCGGCTTCGGGACCGTCCACCCAGCGATACGTCCCAGGAGAGGAAAGGGTTGTCGCTCCGAGCCAGGCGGAGCCGGTGTTGCCGAAGCCGACCAGAATCGGGAAGGCCTCGATGAAAGCCTGTTCGGGCGCCGAAGTGACAGTGGCCAGGTATCCCTGCATGCCCATATGCGTGCTGCCGAGTGAGGCAGCGCGAGCAGTGTCGTAGTCGATGCTCTCGAAGATACTCACTGTGGGGATGTATTCGTACCAATTGTCGTTGCCGCCCATGGCGGCGGTCCACTGAATGGGTGCGGCGGGAAGCGCCGCGCAGAGGGCAAGACCGAGAGCGCCACGACGGAGCCAGGAAATGTAAGGCATGATGGATTCCTTTTTTGAAATGCGTAGCCAAGATGAGGGCTACAGAGGGAATCGCGCCGTGGCGGGGCGGAATGAATCACTTTCTCTTCGAAGCGATTTGGCCGAGGCGAGCGCGGCGCTGGCTATTCTGAGGCAGAATCGACCCATATGCATCCAGCGACTGCTGCGCCAGTTCGGCGGCCCGCACAGGGTTTTTGGGGAGGGCACATTCGGCTTCGTAGTAGCGGCGGTTGCCAAGCCATGTGTTGGGAAAAGGCCCAGGCGACGCACTGTCGGCTTCACGATAGAACGCAGCTGATTCCGGACAAGCCATTGCTTTCGCGTGTACCTCCGCCGCCTCCGCGAGTAGCATCCAGTACGACGGGCCGATTTCGGCACGGCGCGGGCCGGCCATTGTAATGGCTGCTTTGGCGATGCGAAGGGCTGCTTCCGGATTACCGTTGTCGTAGGTTCGACCGGCCAGCAGGGTTTGCAGGCGGAGTTCCTCGAAAGGGTTGACTGCTCCTGGCGCGAGGCGCGCTGCTTCCTGAATATCGGCGACGCCGGCAGCGGAGGCGCCCATGATGGAGTGGACATTCGAGCGCGTACGAAGGAGGGCAATTCGGACGTAGCGGCCGTCAGGATGATTTGCGGCTATCCGAATGCCTTCGCTGGCGGCGCGGAGGGCGTCCTGATGACGGCCAGCCTGGGCCAGGTATAGCGTGAGACTGATGCGGAGTCCGGCGCAATAGACTGGGGCCGCGATATCGAACGCATCGGCTGGAAGAGAGTCGGCTTCGCGGATGATCTCCTCCATTTTGGCAATGGCATTCGCGGGCCGATTTTCGCAGCGGTTCATCGATTCCGCTTGTTGGAAGCGAAAGTCCAAGTACTTGCCCACGGGTGGGGCCTCGGAGGAGTTACGAACGATGGTATCGGCGTGTTGCAGAATTTGCAGGGAGTCCGCGCAGCGGCCGATTCGCATTAGGAGCGCCGCCAGTCCAGCCCGGGCTGCGACGCGAGGGGCCGTTGCGATACCTCGGTCGGCGCGGGCAATGGCATCGCGAGCAATGGATTCAGCGAGGTCTTCGCGGCCCAACTCCTGAAAGAAGCTGGCGAAACTGGATTGGAGCATGGCGGCAGTGGAATCGGGGAGGAACGAACCGGCCTGGATACGCTGATTGCCACGTTCCACCATTTCCGCGACGGTGACGTTATTACGACCCGCGGCGTTAATGGTGGATGTGCGGATCATGCTCACCAGGAAGCGGCCAATGTCCCGTGCACGGGAGGCTTCCTTTTCGCGGAGCTGTTGCTGCCCGATGGCATACACGCCGAGCGTCACCAGGGCAATGAATGCCAGCGACGATAATGCGAAGGCGGCGCGGTGACGGGCGACTAATCGGACCACCACATAACTGACGGTAGGGCGGCGTGCGGAGACCGGGCGACGGTTGAGAAAGGCGTCGAGATCGGCGGCGAATGCAACTGCCGTTGCGTAGCGTGCAAGGGGTGTGTGTTGAAGCGCTTTGTGGAGAATTGCGTCTAGATCGTCATGCCCGGTGGCAATGTCGAGCAGAGCGGCGCCGGAGGCCCGCTCGCCTAGCGAGGCGAGAGAAGCGCTGTGGCGAAACGGAAGACGGCCCGTGACTATTTCATGGAGCAGAACCGCGGAGCTATAGATGTCACAGGAGGTTGTGACGGGTTCGGCGCGCAGTTGTTCGGGACTGGCATAGCGAGGGGTCAGTTGGAGCGTTGCAGTCGAAGAGCCGTCCGACATGAGCTTCGCCGTGCCGAAATCTAGGATGCGAACGCGGCCTTCCGGAGTCACTTTGATGTTGGAAGGTTTGAGGTCAAGGTGGACTATTAGGTTCCGGTGGGCGTCTTGCAGAGCGTCGAGAAGCTCGATAACTAGCCTGACGCGGGCATGGAACGGGAGATCGCGTTTGCGGATGAATTCATCGATTGCGTCACCCTCGATCCACTCCATGACGAGATAGGGACGCTGGTTTTCGTCCCAGGCGGATTCGATGAATCGAGCGATGGACGGATGTTGAAGAGAAAGAAGGTGTCGCTGCTCCCTTTCGAACCGCGCCAGGTCCGAAGGGGCAATCAGGTGGTCCAGCATCGTCTTGATAGCGACGGTCTGCCGGATACCGGCGACTTCGCGCGTCGCCTGATAAACGCGGCCGCATCCACCCGCGCCGGCGAGCCCGAGGATCCGATAGGGGCCGATGGCGTCAGGGAGAATCGGAGCGGGTGCAAGAGAACGAAGGCTGGCCTGCTGTTCGGCGCCGGATGCGTCCAAAAGAGAGAGGACCTCGGCCCGGAGTTCGGGATCTGGCTCCATTTTCGCCAGTCGAGATTTCCATTCCCATGGGGAGGAGGCGGCAAGCGCGTCGAAGAGATCTTGAATTCGGAGCCATCGAGGATCGGTAGCCATACGTGGAGGCAGATGCCAAATAGGATAGCGAGGAAGGCGGAAGAACCGAATCAGGGCGGGTGTGGGTAAAATCGTGAGGATGGACGCAGACATCACGCAGGTCTTGGCGGACTGGGCCGGTGGAGATCGAAAAGCGTTGGACCGGTTAGCACCTCTGGTATACCCGCAGTTGCGGGATCTGGCGCGGGTTTTTCTGCGGAGAGAGCGGCAGGGGCACACGCTGCAGTCGACGGCTTTGGTGAATGAGCTCTTTGTCAAACTCATGAACCAAAAGGCTCCGTCGTTTGAGAATCGGCGCGTGTTTTATGGAGCCTGTGCCCGATTGATGCGGCTGGCCCTTATCGATCATTCGAGAAAGGCGAATCGAGACAAACGGGGCGGACGGCAGGAGCCGGTACCGTTGCATGAGGAAATGGCGTGGGTGGACGCGGCGGGGCCTGAAGTGCTGGACCTGGACCGCCTGCTCACGGAATTGGCAAGGAAGGATGCGGAGGCTGTGGAGATGTTAGAAACAAGGTACCTGCTCGGGTGTACGGCGGAGGAGACGGCGGAGCTATTTGGGGTTTCGAAGCCGACCGTGGACAGAAGGATTCGCCTAGCGCGGGCGTGGCTGTATCAACGGCTCAAAGGCGAGCGCGAAAGTCCAGCCTGAGTCTTGCTGCCCGGACGGACTCTGGCTGCGGAGCAGGATGGCGTGCTCATTGACGCGGCCAGGCCGAACTAGGCAAGCAGACCACTGACACGAAATCCGGGCATGGTATGATCATCTTCCTTCGGGAGGCGAGACGATGCGGGACACAGAATCGAAATCCGCTGTCGATGCCGCAGTTGGTGCAACGGTGCGGAGAGCGCTCCGTACGCTGGTGCCGGTGATTGTTTTTTTCGCCGCCATTTACTCCGCCGCCCAACCTCGGATGGCGGTCGCCGGGAACACGAATGCATATGCCCCGGCGGAGAGCTGCGCACCGTGCCACCGTGGTCACTGGGAGAAATATCGGCTTACGGGTATGGGCCGGTCTTTTTCCACCCCCACTACTGCCATCGCGCTCGCCAACTGGACGGCGCCGTACTACCACGCGCCGTCGGATAGCTACTTCACAATGTTGCGCAGGGGCGGCAAGTTCTTCCAACGTCGGTACCAACTGGGCCCGGACAAACGTGAGATCAACGTGATGGAAAAGCAGGTGGATTTCGTCCTCGGCTCCGGGAATCATGCGCGGACATTTCTACACAGGACTCCTCGCAACACGCTGATTGAACTGCCGCTGGGCTGGTATGCGGACAAGGGCGGCTACTGGGCAATGAACCCTGGCTACGACCGCCCGGACCATGAAGGGTTTCGGCGCAAAGTGTCCTATGACTGCATGTATTGCCACAACGGGTATCCGAAAATTCCGCCGGGCCACGAACAGCCATTCTCCGAGCCCGTCTATCTGGACCCGCTTCCGGGCGGCATCGACTGTCAACGATGTCACGGCCCCGGTGGCGCCCATGTCGCCTTGGCTAGTTCGGGAAAGGCGACCACAGACGCGATTCGCGCGGGGATTGTGAACCCGGCCCGTTTGAGTGTGGAGCGGCGAGAAGAGATATGTCTGCAGTGCCACTTGGAGACGACCAGTTTTCCACTGCCGAATTCGCTGCAACGATATGACCGCGGACCGTTTGACTATCAGCCGGGCCAGCCGCTGAGCAATCAATGGCTGTTCTTCGATCATGCACCGGGGACGGGCAGGGAAGACAAATTCGAGATAGTGAACGCCGTCTATAGGATTCGGCGCTCACGGTGCTACGTAGAGAGCAAAGGGAAGCTGGAGTGTGGCACGTGTCATGACCCGCACGACGTGCCGCGCGGCGAGAGCGCGCAAAGGCGTTACGGCGCCGCATGCGCCAAGTGTCACAGCGAGACGCTGGCGCGGGCCGTGGCGGCGGGAAAGCACACGCGAGCCGCCGGTTGCGCGGATTGTCACATGCCCAAACGGCGTACCGAGGATGTGGTGCATTCTCTGGCGACCGACCATCTGATTCAGCGGCACAAGCCGGCGGGCGACCTTACGGCCAGCCGGGCGGAGCGGCATGAGACCGGGGAGCGCGCCTATCGCGGTGAGGTGGTGCTGTACTATCCCTCGGACTTACCACCCTCGCCAACACGGGAGCTGTATACGGCTCTGGCGCAGGTAATTGACAAGAGCAATCTGGTGAAGGGGATTCCGCGGCTCGTGGGCGCGATTCGACGCTTCCCGTTCGCCCGCCCGGAATTTCATTTTCAACTGGGGGAGGCGTTTCGTGCCATCGGAAGGGGCGATGAGGCGGTGATGGCCTACCGGGAGGCGGTTCGCCGCGACCCGAGTATGGTGGCGGCGCTGGAGAACCTGGGCGCGGCGTTACGGCGGGCTGGCAGAGCGGAAGAGGCGGCGGCGTTGCTGGAACGGGCGACGCAGAATGCTCCGGAGAAGGCTTCCGTGTGGGTGGAGTTGGGGCTGGCGAGGTATGAACTGGGGCGGGAAACGGAAGCCGCGGCGGCGCTAGAGAAAGCAATCACACTTGACGGCGATTTAGCCGAAGCGCACAACAATCTGGGGATCGTGCTGATGGCGGGCGGCGAGCGGCGGAGGGCCGAGGCGTCGTTCCGGGAAGCGATCCGGATCCAACCCGACAATGCGGATGCGCACGGCAATCTGGCGAACGTACTGGCCGGCGGCGGCGATCATGCTAGTGCAAGGCGGCACTTTGCAATCGCCCTGCGTTCTCAGCCGAAGGATGCGGCGCTGCGGTACAACTACGCCGTCGCCTTGGGCCGCGCTGGCCGAATGGATGAGGCGCAACGGCAGTTGGAATCCGTCCTAGACACCGACCCGGAGATGGCGGACGCGCACGAGTTGCTGGGAAGCATGCTGGTGGCGCGCGGGCAGACGCGCGCCGCGCTGCCGCACCTTAGGAAATGGGTGGAACTGCGGCCTGATTCCGCGCAGGCACAGCTTGGTTTGGGCTCGGTGTTGGCGACCACAGGAGAGCGAGAAGCAGCAATCCCGTATCTGCGACGGGCGGGGGCGGGGGGTGAGGCGGAGATACGGCAGGCGGCGCAGCGGCTTCTGATGGAACTGGGGGCTATGCCGTAAAAGTGGAAAGGGCCGGTCCAGTGACTCGCACCGGCCGGCCCTCTATTGAACAACGAATGAGTGTTAGAACGTGAAACGCCCAGTGAACTGCACCTGGCGTGGCGTCCAGTATGATGTCTGGCGCAACTGAATGCCGTCGGAAGCATTCGGGTTCACCAGACCCTGAATGTTGAACGCATTGAACGCGTCAACATTGAACCGCAGTTTGTAACGCTCCTTGATGGCAAATTCCTTGTAGAGCGAGACATCGGATTGAAAGTTCTTGGGGCCCTGCAACACCATGGCGTTATAGGGCTGCACACCGGCGGGCCCGGGTGAGAACGGTGTGGTCACTTGCTGACCATTTGCCAAAGTCATCACCACATTGTTATTGCCGAAGTTGGTGACGCCGGGTGTATTGTTGATGGGTGCGAGGTACGGCGTATAGTCCGAGGGCACTCCATTAACGCCGCGTGTGGCCGCGTTGATAACAGTAGGAGGCAGATAGCCGTTGAACCAAAGATTGCCTTGGCGGCAAACGCCGGACCGGCAGTCAGTAACTGGAACCTTGTCCTTGTAGAGTTGTATCGGACTCGTGGCGCCGTAGTTGGAATTGGCAACCTGGAATGATTGAGAAACAACGGTGCCTACGAAGGCCACCTGGTAGCCGCCGACGAGTGCGTCGAGGAAGCGGTTGCTGTTTTTCATGAATCGACGCCCCTTGCCGAGCGGCACATCGGCGAGACCGTTGAACGAAACGCGGTGGAGCGGAATGGCGGTATCGGCGCGATAGTTCTGCCAGCGGTTGAACTCACGGCTGGGCTTAAACTGCGTTCCGACATCCATGCCCTTCGGGATGGCGCCGGGGGCGTAGATTTCAGCCGGATAAAGTACGTTGTCGCGGAAGGTGTTGCCGCCAACACGGAACGCTCTGGAGTATACGTAGAAGATCTGGTAACCAAACCCACGGCGGTAGGGGCGCTGGTAGTTAAACTGCATGGCGCTATCGTTGGAGAAACCATACTTTGTGGACTGGGTAATGCCACCTCAGGTCCTGTTGTCGTAGGGACGGGTGGCGACGCTCGCCAGCGGGCCAGTCGGAACGGTTGTTCCGGTTCTAGCCTGCCATGTGTAAGCCGAGGGAGCATCGTTAATCTGATAATTTTGGTCCAGGTTTTCGCCGTGCGTGAAGACATAGGAGGCGCGGAACACGGAACCATCCTTGAACGGTTGTTCAATGGTGAAGTTCGCCTCCCGCACTTTGGCGGGCGGGTAATCCGCGCTGGCGACGGTACCGGGACCGATGCCGGGCAGGAGGGCGGTGGTTGATTCGGTGTCCACGACGTTCGCGGAATTGACGCCGGTAATGACTCGGATCGGGTTACGGAGCAGAGAGTTCGGCAGACCGTCGGGTGATTGCGCGGCGGAAGTGTAGCTATAGGAATAGCCGGCGGTGAACGGATAACTCGCGGTGAGGTAGCGAATGGAGTTGCGGACCGGGACCGGATAGATGTATTCGCCGTAACCGCCACGGATGACCATGCCGTTGCGGCCGAACGAAGGCGTGTAGGCAAAGCCGACGCGAGGCAGGATGTTCGCGTTGCTGCCGGCAATGCCGCGCGAGGGCATGCCGCCCTCCTGCAACGTCTCGAACTTCACACCGATGTTCCGGAGGTTGGTGAGAAGCGCATTGGTGGTTAGCCCGTTGCTTACGTAGTAATCCAAGGGGCGCGGAGTGGCCACCGCCTTGTTCTTGATGTCGAACGCAACCATGTAGTCGTTGGCCGCGCGTGGTGCTGGACGGGCTTCCCAGCGGACGCCAAAGTTCAACGTGAGGCGGGAGGAAACACGCCAGTTGTCTTGCAGATAGGAATCGTATTCCATCAGCGAGCAGATGTTGAACGGCGCGTTTCGGCGCTGGCTGTAGCTGGCGGCGGCGCCAAGGAAGAAATCGGCGTTCTGATTGCCGGTGTTCGGCCGCACGCCGAAGTTCACGCCGGTCGTCGGGTCGTAGATGCCAGTGGCCTGGTTGGTGTAGGTAACCTCGTCGACGGAGCGGTCTGAAAGATAAGCAAAGCGTTCGTGGCGCACGCGCAGTCCAAATGCGAACTGGTGTTTGCCCCAGATTTTGTTCAGGTTTTCGTCCAGTGTGGAGACCCGCTGGCTCATGCCATAGAACCATTGGGAGCCGCCATACGGCATGAAAAGATTCGCGCCAATGGCGGGGAAGCCGACGTTGCCCAGATTGTTCGGGAGTCCAAACTGCTTTTCAAAATTGCCCATGGAGCGGTCCGGACCCTGCACGTACATCCGCTGCCACTGCATGCTTAGAATCGTTTCGGAGAAGAGTGTAGGGGAAAACGTCTTTGAGTAGCCGAGCGCGCCACTGATGGTTTGCACCGGAATGGCTTGATAGCCAGTGGAACCTTCCTTCAACTCGGGTGTCTCGATGTTCGCCGGCGAAGCGGAAGGGTAGTTACGGAGCGCCTGCTGCTGCTGGCGAATATCTGTGAACCGGAAATAGACGCGGTTCTTTTCGTTAAAGACGTGGTCGAGCCGGACAGTGTAATTGGGGACGGTTTGCGTTGTAGGGTTCTGCCCGTTCAGGTTGAAGTTGATCATCGGATTGTCGGCCGATGTCGGCAACGGCGTGGCCGCGTAGAGAGTCTTTGCAAGCGGACTGATTCGGGAGAGAGGAATCTGATTGTTGGAAAAGGGGAGGCGCGAATACTGCATGGCGGCGCCCTGTGTGGTGCTGGGATCGTAGAGCTGTTGCAGAATGTTCTGGCCGTTGATAAGTCCGCTGAAGTCGCCGGACCTCATGGGAACGGTCGGCACGTACATGAGTTGCTGGCTGGCGCGCCGCAGGGAGAATCGCTCATAGGCGAAGAAGAAGAACGTCCGGTTGCGGCCTTCGTACAATTTGGGAATCGTGATCGGGCCGCCGACGGAGCCACCAAACTCATTTCGGATGAGTTTCGGCGCCACAAGGTTGGAGGGATCCTGGCGCGCTTTCGCAATTCCGAAGTAGTTGTTCCGGGCTGTTTCAAACAACGATCCGTGGATCTGGTTGGTTCCGGATTTCGTTGTGAGGATCACGGTGGCCGGTGTGGAGAACTGGGCGCTGGAGTTGAGCGTTTCGAAACGCACTTCCTGCACCGAGTCAGGGTCCGGCAGGATTGCCTGGGCCGTGTTCGAAGGGCTGCCGAAATTGCGATTGGTCATCGGCGCACCGTCCTGCGAATACTCCATCGCTTCGCCCATGAGACCATTGGCGCGGGTGCCGCCGCCTTCCAGCCCGGGCACGGTGTTCTGCGCTAGGCCAAGAACGTTTCTTCCGTTCTGAGGAAGCTGCGCGATGCGGGCAGCGTCGAGTTGGGTGTTCACCGTACCGCTGTCATAGGTGGCCAATTGAATCGTTTCTCCGGTGACGGTGACCTTTTCGGAAACTTCGCCGACCGTCAGTTGCGGATTGAACACAAGCACTTGGCCGTTTTGGAGAGTAATCGTGCTTTCGGATTTCTTCATGCCCGGCGCGGAGACGGTCAACCGATAGGTGCCGGCGAGCAGACCTTTAAGCGCGAAGAAGCCACCGCTGTTGGACGTCGTTTCGACTGAGACGCCTGTGGCGTTGTTGAGAGCCTGAACCACGGCGCCGGGAATGGCCGCAGCGGTTGCATCCTGTACGGTACCTTGGATTGTGCCGGCGCCACTTTGCGCCAACATTCGGACGGGCGAGCAGAGCAACGCCAGAATTGCCACGACAACGGCCCAACGCTTATTCATCGATTCACCTCAGTATTCGAAACTCCCATGCCGCAACCCTAAGCAACGACCTAGTTCTGAAACAATTCCGTTAACGTGAACTCGTTGGAGACTCCCCCCAAGCCCACAGATGGATGCGGGATGATCAAAGAATCATATATGAACAGGCGCGGCCAAGACAAGCTGCTTTGTGCCCAGGGGGACCGGTAGTATACTTCCCCCCATGATGCGTTTCGCGCTGCTATCCTTTCTTACGGTCACGGCCCTAGCCGCGCAAGACCGCTTCACGCGAATCATGCGGGACATCCTGATCTTCGATGCCCATATCGACACGCCGCGCTACTTCGTTGATGAAGGCTATCGATTATCCGACCGCCATTCCTACTACGAACTGGATATACCGCGGATGCGGGAAGGAAAATTGGGCGCCGTGATGTTCGGGCTGTATGCGCAGCCGCAGGATTTTCCTCCCGAAAGATGGCTGCCGCGCGCTCTGGAGACGCTGGAAGCGTTGCACACCGAGGTAGCTGCGAACGCGAAGGACATGGAGTTCGCCTACACGGCTGCCGATGTCGAGCGTATTCACAAATCCAGAAAGCTGGCCGCAATGGCGAGCCTGGAGGGCGGCCACCTGATCGCGGACAGCCTGGGTGTCCTTCGGGCCTTTCATCGCCTCGGGGTCCGCTATATGACGTTGGCTCACTTTGCATCAAACAATTTCGCCGACTCGATGACGGGTATGCAGATTCACACGGGCTTATCGCCATTCGGCCGTGAGCTTGTCCGCGAGATGAACCGGATTGGCATGATCATCGACGTTTCGCACATCTCGGACAAGGCGGTGCTGGACGCCGTGGAACATTCCCGCGCACCGGTCATCGCGTCCCATTCGTCGTCCAAGGCGATCGCCCCGATTGTGCGCAATATGCCCGATAGCGTGATACAGACAATCGCCAAACGCGGCGGAGTGATCTGTATTAATTTTCACGCCGGGTATCTGGAGAAGGCTGCCTACGATGTGTACTTTCACAACCGCGCGGCGCGGGATGAAGAGATCAAGCGGGTGACCGACAATCGCCCTCTCGACTGGGAGAGGGTACGTGCGATCCAGCGGAAGTACTTCGAGAAGATGCCGAAAGTTGATGTCAGCGTTCTGTTGCGCCACATTGACCACGTTGCAAAAACGGTCGGTGCGGATCATGTTGGCCTGGGTTCCGACTTTGATGGGATTTCCGGGATGGCACCGGCGGGCATGGCGGATGTATCCAAGTATCCGGTGCTCGTCAAAGGACTGATGGAACTTGGCTATTCCGATGCTGACATCCGCAAAATCATGGGGCGCAATCTGCTCCGCGTGTTGCGCCAAACTGAGGAGGTCTCGAAACAGCGATGAACCGCCGGGAATTTTTCACCGCCTCTGCGGCGGCGCCGCTTGCCGCTCAGAGCCAGAAGAAGCGCATTGCGTGCCTGTCTTCGACGTACCATGTCCGCTCCCACTCGGACAATTTCATCACCCGATTTCTGGAGGGCTATTGGATCCACGAGCAACATTATGAGGCACCGTTTGAGGTGGCTTCCTTGTGGATGGACCAGGTACATCCTGGCGACATCGGGCAACGCCTTGCGTCGGCGTACGGTTTCCCGGTGAAACAATCCATTGCCGATGCGCTGACTCTCGGTACCGGCAGGCTTGCCGTGGACGGCGTAGTTGTTGTCTGCGAGCACGGCGACTATCCGCACAACGAGAAGCAGCAACAGCTCTATCCGCGCTACGAATACCTGGAGCAGGTGGTGAACGTCTTTCGGCAAAGCGGGACGAGCTGTCCGGTGTTCACCGACAAGCATTTGAGCTATGACTGGCAGAAGGCGCAGAAGATGTATGCGTGGTCAAAGGAATTGCGGTTTCCGTTGATGGCGGGCTCCAGTGTGCCTGTTACGTTTCGAAGGCCGGAGTACGACCCGCCACTGAACGCCGAGTTGGAAACGGCCCTAAGCATCGGCGGTGGCTGGGTGGCCGACGGAGGAATCTTTCACATACTGGAGACGCTGCAGGCATTTGTGGAGCGCCGCAAGGGCGGGGAAAAAGGTGTGCGGGCGGTACGCATGTTGAAGGGCGAGGAAGTTTGGAAGGCGGCGCAGCAGGGGCTTTGGAGTCGTGACCTGTTGGACGCCGCGCTGGCCCGGCAGTTGAAGCCACCGGGAAAGCGGCCGGAAGAGATGACGGCGGTGCTGGGGCTGATCGAATACCGCGATGGCTTCCGGGCGGCGACCTTGGCGCTTGGCGGCGTATCGGAATATATTGTCGCGGTGAAGCCCAAAGGCGCGGCTCCGCAGGCGACGCTTTGCTATATCCCGATTGAGAATTCGAACAACTTTTCCATGCTCGTTCATGGGATCACGCATATGATCGCTACCGGAAAACCCGCCATTGATGTCCGCCGAACGCTGTTGGTAACAGGCGCGCTTGCCGCACTCATGGAATCCGGTTTTCAAAAGGGAAAGCGATTGGAGACCCCCACGCTCAACATCGCCTACCAAGCACCGGCCAGAAGTTGGTACGCCAAAGGGGAGGGCTCGTAATGGCGATCCCGTTTGCGGCCAACGCGGAGCTGAAACAGATCGCCACCGGCTTTGGGTTGGCGGAAGGACCGGTTTTCAGCCGGCGCGGTTACCTTCTTTTCTCCGACATTCGCGCCCAGAAGATTCACAAGTGGGAGCGTGGCGTGCTCAGCGTTTTTCGCGAAAATAGCAACAAGGCGAATGGCCTTACGTTCGACCATCAGGGCCGGTTGCTCACCGCCGAAGGCGGCGGCAGGGTGACTCGAACCGAGAAGAACGGCAGGATAACGGTACTCGCCGAGGCCGGCCTGCAAGGGCCGAACGACATCGTTTACGCGATTGATGGCAGCATCTATTTTTCTGACCTTCCAAAGGGACGTGTCTATCAGATCACCCGTAGCGGGCAGGTCCGTGTAGTCGCGGAAACGGCGGGGCCGAATGGTGTGGCGCTGTCCCCAAATCAACAGCAACTCTACGTCGCCGACTATAAGACCGCGATTGTTCGCGTGCATCGCATTTCAGCCGACGGCGCCCTTGCGCCGGGCAAAGAATTCGCGGGGCTAGCGGTGGACGGGTTGAAGACGGACGAAGCCGGGAACGTGTGGATGGCCTCCGCTGATGGAGTTCATGTACACAGCGCCGCGGGCGAGCCACTGGGGATCATCAAGACTCCGGAGCGGGCAACCAACTGCGGGTGGAGCGGTGGCACGCTGTATGTCACAACGCCGGGCTCGGTTTTCCAGATTCAGACGAAGGTCTTCGGCACGCGAACGTTTTAGTGCATTGCCGCGAAGAGTCGCTGCAGGAAGCCGTCGATGGCGTCGTTGTCAATCCATCGCAGCACGACGACAAGATCATGCTCCGGATCGCAGTAGATGAGGTTTGTCCCGTTTCCGACGTGGCTCCACGCGGAGGCAGGCGCGCTGGGCCAAAGCTTTCGATCGGTATTGAGGTACCAATTCATGAACCCGTAGGTCGGCTGTACAGGGGTGGGCGTTTTGGCGTAAGCGTTCGGCGATCCCCCTGGTTTCCTAATTGCCGGGAATCTGGTTCGCTATAGGAATGAAGCGAGACATAAGACGCCACCATCGAAGTCAGTCGGAGATTCGAGCGCTTGTCGCCGGGTATGAGAACGGAAATCAG
>JAEUQC010000176.1 GCA_016789905.1 Bryobacterales bacterium
ACGATATCCATATCTCCGGTAAGCTCCATCGCCTCTCGTTTCAATCCACGCCCCCCGCGCGGGGGGCGACCGCCCGTTTCTAACTCTCTACAAACACTACTCAAATCGTGCCGCTTTCGCGTACCCCGTGCATTAGAGTCGTTAGTCGGACCTTCCGAAAGTATACCCCACGCCAAGTCCCACCCACTCAACACTTTGCAGCCAGCGCGATACTCCCGGCAATTTCCCGGTCACTTCACGTCCGCGCGCTAAATCCCCCTATACGATCAGTGGACCTTGCGGGTCGTAGGATTCCTTCGAACCTATGTGCTCCACCCTCTGCCTCCAATTGTCCCCCAGAAAGTAGAAACGTAAACTATCCTCATTCAGGTTCGCTTCTTTCGCCAGTCGCGCCCGCACCGCTGTCCACTGCGCCGCGTCCACCAAGCATTCGAAAACCGAGTTTTGCACTCGCTGTCCCACATCCTCACAGACCTTCGCTACCCTCCGCAACCGTCTCCGCCCTGCCTCTGTCTCCGTTTTCACATCATAGGCCACCACCACTAACATCATCGCCCTACCTCCATAAAAAACTCGGGTAGCCGTCCAGGTCGCCTCGTAGGTGCCGCGCCAACAACATCGCCTGCGCGTGTGGCACTATCCCAAATGCCACACGCTCCCGCAAATACGGATGGACGATCTCTTCCTGTTTTCGCTTCTGGTACGCAACCAGCACTTCTTTCCTCGTCGCCTCATCCATCTCCACCGCTCCCGATTCTGTCGTCCGGAACCCGTCGGCGCGAACCTGCTTCCGGTTAATCAGGGAAACGGCTAGCCGGTCCGCAATCACCGGTCTCAGTTCCTCCACCAGATCCAGCGCGAGGCTCGGCCTTCCAGGGCGGTCACGGTGTAAGTAACCCGCCGCCGGATCCAACCCCACTCCTTCCAGTGCCGCCGCCACATCGTGCGTTAGCAGTGTATATAGAAAAGACAGCAGCGCATTCACGTTATCCAGAGGTGGCCTTCGCGACCGTCCCCGAAAGTAAAACCCATCTTTCGACTCCGTGATCAGATGATCGAACACCTCAAAGTACACACGCGCCGCGTCTCCCTCATGCCCGCGAACCGTTTCCAATCCGTCAGCCTTCTGCACGTCCTCCACGATCCGGCCAAGCCGTAACACCGCGCGCGAAATCTCCGGCGCACTCTCGCTGCCCGGCCGCTCTCGCGCTGCCCGCAGCAGCACCGTTCGGCAATTCGCTATTTTCCCGGTCACCACCGCCCGCGCCAACTCCGCCGCTCGTGCCGCGTCGTCGCTCCAGCGGTACTGCTCCCGGCGTAACAGAACGTTCCCGTTCACCGGCCCTTGCACTCGAGCCAAAAAGCGCCCATTCTCATTCAGAAATACTAGGCTTACACCGTGCTCGGAACACAACGCCATTAGCGGAGGACTCGCCGAGATCCGGCCAAAACAAACTACGCTCGCCAACGTATGTATCGGCACTCGCAACAAAACTTCATCGTCCGACCGCACCAACACCGTGTCGCCATCACGCGAAAGATACGCTCCCTGTGTGGTGACGTACAGCGTGTTCAGCAGTTGCTTCAATTCAGCCCCCAATTTCTCGCATCGCTGCCGCCATATACTCCGACACACGCGGCGATTTGGATCCCAGTTTCGGCAGACACACGTCTCGAAGCGAACACGACTCGCACTTCTTTTGCCAGTCCGCCCGCGGCGTCGATCTTGACGCGTATAGCGCATGCATTCGACCCGCCAGCAGTTCCGTCTGCGCGCGTAACTCCTTCGAAAACGCTACCTCAGTTCTCCGCCGAGGCTCCCCGTAGTACAACGCGCCCCCGCTTACGGCACTCCCGTACATCTCCTCCAGGCAGAGTCCCTGCGCACATAGCTGTACTTCGTCACAGGCGTCCGCTTTCGGCTTTCCCCGCTTGTACTCTACCGGAAACGCCGACCACAGGCCCTGCCGGCCCGGCAGGGCTATCCCAGTTTCTTCCGTCCGGTGGTATTCCACTACATCGGCTTGCCCGCTAAGTCCCAGCCGGAACGAATGCAGCCGCAGTCCCCTTACCACACGCATTCCAGGACGCCCTTCCGACTCGGTTTGATGGACGCGCTCATGCATCACGCGCCCATCCGCCGTCAGTCGATTCTCCATCCAAATCTGCTCCAGATGGATCAGCGCCCATTGACGCTCGCAAAACGCCAGGTGTTGCAGTCCCGATAAAGGCAATAGGTCTTCTTCGGTGAACATCCGGGTCGCCTAGAATCCGTCCATGATCTCCGCCTCAAGCTGTTCCAGCGGCGTCACGGCGATCCCACCGTCCGCCGCCACGGCCAGCGATCGGTGTACCTTGGCCGACGAGTACTGCCCGGCCTTGCTCGCGTGCTTCCACCACACCACCTTTAGCACCTCCATGCTCCCCTCGGGCCGCGCCGACGATGCATCGTTCTCAAATAATTTCGGCAGCGAAGCTTTGATCGCCTCCGCGTCCTCGTTGCTGAACCCAGTCCGCTCCGCCAACTGCGGATTCATGCTGCCATAAAAAACATATACTCCGCGGTCCACTCGATGCTTCATACCCATCGTGTCCGCCCCGCGCTTGCTCCCATCCCCATCGCTATTCACGCTTTTGGTGATTTGCGTCGAAGTAACTTCCACAGGCTCGACGCTAAATGCCGATTGCAGCGTCACTGGCCCCCGAATCGGAATGGACACTCCCGTGTCCCCGTCCTCGTCGCCTCCCTTCCCCTTCGCCTTCTTCGGCAGGGCGAATAACTGCCCGAACGCGCGGACGTCCAGCCAATTCGCGCACGCTAGCCGCACCGTCTCCGCAGATCCAAACTTGTTCCCAAGCGCCTTCTCCGCCCGCTCCCGCAAGCTTTTCGCGTCGTCGTTCTTTCGGTCGTCGGATTGAACGAAAATTCCGTGGCCCGCGTCCTGCAAACGGTCCCGCAGTTTCCGCTTTAAGCATACGTCCGTGATTTCACCGAATCCGTTGTAATCGGTTCTTGGCCGGTTCCCGTTTAGCGGATCTCCATTCGGATTGGCGTGCTTGACTCCAATCACCACCGCAAAATCAATCTTGTTCGCTAGTACGCTCATTCATCGGCTCCATTCTTCTTTCCTGCCCCCTCATCGCCTTCTCCTGACTCCTCTTTCCCGCGCCCCCACAATGCCGCGCGTTGACAGTGATACCCGAGCAGAAACTCGCCACTGAGCGCGCTGTCGTCCACAAACTCCTCCGGCCGGAACATCTCCATTACTTGGTCCAGTAATTTCTGCCGCTCCAGCAATACAGACGGCCTCCTCGCCCGCAACCGGCTCTCGGACGGTTTCAGCGCAAGCGCAATCGTTCGCCACGTCGAACACGGCCGCACCGAGTATCGTTGCATCAGTTTCGCCGCACTCGTATCTCGCTTCTCCCCGGCCACGTGCAGCGCTCGCTCTTCTATATTCTCCGCAATGGCCAGCAGCCGGCCGTATAGATAATCCCGGCTCCTCCGCTCAACTTCAAGCGACATTTGATAGTTTTCCCCTCTCTCCAGACTCCGATGCAACGCGCAGGCAACTCCCAGCGCCTTCTTCCATTCCCATTCTTCGGCCCCCTGCCGGTTACACACTCGTCGATACGCCATCAATACTAGGTCGCGCGGTAGCGAACGGCCATCGATAATACACGGGAGCAGTCTTTCCACCGTCGCCACCCGCAACGATTCATCAACTCGTCTCCCAAACGACACCTCCGCGATATCTCGCGGCGATGGCGCCCCTGTAAATTTTCGATCTTTCCCATAATCCTGGTGCCATGCCGTCGTGTTGTGCCAATTCGCGATCCGGTCCAGAAACTCGTGTCCCAACAATTCCCGGTAATACGTAATCGCCATTCGGCCAGGCGTCGCCGAGTTCAGTCCCAGGATCGCTACACGCTCCGTAGCTGCCAATTCCGCACCGTATCCGGCTATTGCCGCCTTCAATCGCAGCGAAAAATGCTGTCCGGCATCACCCGCATAAACCCGCGGATCTTGCGTCTCCTCCTCAGGCATCACCAGCGCGAATAGATCCGCTGAGTTCTTTAGCGGGTCCGGCACGGGCCCCCCTCCCGCCGCCCACGCCACGTACACTTGATCGCCCGACTTGGAACCTTGACGCGCTATCAGCCATCGCAATGCATTGTGAGCCTTCTGCGATACGATGCTGCCTACCGCGTATGCTTGTTCCGAATTCTCAAACCGTCCCCGGAACGTGTACCCCGCCTCGTCGTTCGAGGAAAGCAGCTTTGCACCATCACCAGAATGCCGCAGCCGCTTGGGGTGATTCACGGCGACCCGCGATACTTCTCCAGTCACTAAGCAAAGCCCCGTTTTCGCGCCGCGGCCGTCAATGTGCCGAGTCCACGAATCACGAAGCCCCGCGTCATCCCACACTCCGCTCGTTGCGTCCCCTGCCGTTTGCACCCGCCATCTAACGAATGCGCTGCCTTGGTCACGCTGTTTTGTTCCCGCGTCGGGCGCCAACACCCGGAATATCTCTGGCGCCGCCGTTCCGTCCGGCCATGCGGTCAGCAATCGCCCATCAGAACCTACATGCAACACCTGCGCCGCTACAAGATCCCGGACAACCGTTCCTTTGCTGACATACGCCAGAACAGGCACCGTTTTCGAATGAGGATCCCCAGAAACCCACTCCTTCAACTGCTTGTAATAGTCCAGGTATCCGGAATCTTTCAGTCCTCCATACTCCGGGTAGTCCTTCGCGCAGTATTGGATCTTGTCACACAATGGATGCGGAACCGCCTTACGGGTTCGCCCCGCCGATTCTTCTGTCGCCGGAACCAGCGTCTCTTCCTTCCCCACCACACTCGCCCGCAAAAAATTTCCCTCGCCGTCTAGCACGATCTCAATATGTGCCTGTTGCTTCGTGTGCCCAACCGGCATCGGCGGATCTTTTGCGAACTGTGGAGCCGCCGCGCAATTCTCGTAGGTTTCATACAATCGCTGAATCCAACTCACGCCAGACCCTCCAACGCTTCCCCCTCATTGTCTATAACCCGCAAATTACGCTTCGCTTCAAATCGCTTCGGCTCCATCGTTCGGATCTCCTTCCGGACGGGGCAGGCCTCAGGACGCGGAAACTCGATTACACCGTCAATCATCCGCGGCAGCCAGAAATTCGCGGTCAATACCTTCGCCCCGGTTTCATCCGGATACCCAAATCCATGAAACATCAGCCCGAACCCGAGTTCCCCCTTGCCATCATAGTCGCCAGCCCCACTCCCATACTCACAAGGCTCAACATATCCTTGGCAATCCCTCGTCCCTAAAAATATATCCTGCCGTCCGCCGCGCTCCAAACTGCGCAATGCCATCTGAAAGTGTTTCCCATTGTTCCGGTCGTGCGCCAGTTCTGGCCGGTGCGGGTTCCACTCAAAGTGCGCTCGCACTTGGTATTCCACTCCCGGGGTCCCTGTCCCTGGTTCGGGGTCCCCTGTCAAAAACGTATAGATCGCCAGTGTGTTCCCGCCTCCGTAATTCAACGGCTTTGTCCCCTTCGTTTGTGTCCGGATACGTTTCATCACACGCACAGAGTCTATGATCCAGATCAGCGTCGGCTTCCAGTAGATCGACTTGGCGATCCCCTTTAGCCCTTCGTACGTTGGCACATGATACGAACACTTCTCGCCACCCACGCGAGTAAGCGGGTCGCTGAACATCGCGTACCGTCCGGTAACTTTGAACTCGATCGTATTCAGCGGTGTCTTATGCAATGGTAAACTCCATCTGTTCAGTCCCGGCGGCGTTCAGGCCCGTTTCTAAACTATAGTATTTTTCGTTCAGATACAAGATTCCTGTCCCATCTCCTGCCTCATACACGGCGTTTGCGTTTTTTAGCGCTGCTATTTGATGTGGAAACACATTGATACTAAACCGCTGTGCCTTTCGCAACAAGGCAAAGTTACGCCGCGGCTCAAACGATGCGCATAGTTCGGCAATAACCTCCCGCCCGTCTTCCCCGTACGGAACCAGCACGCTCTGCGTCTGGGAATCGATCACCTCAAACGCCGTCGCGGCCGATTGGAATGCCTGCCGAAAGTAGTTCTTCGGAACTCCGCCATCAGGCCACGCCAATCGGTTTTCAGCTAGCATATTCAGAAGGGTATCGTCCCGTTCGGCCTTCGAGGCCCCGATCGGATAGTCCATTTCATTTCTGCGGTCGGTAAAGTAATAGTGAAAAAAATCAGCCATCCGTTTCGGATCGCAAAGCTTTTTCTCGCTGTCGCTCGCCTCCCTCTTCGCCTCGTCCAGCACACGCTCGCATGCTTCACGGCCCCGCCGCATTTCGCTAAGTTGCTTCGGTAACTCCACCGCCATCTTCAAAACAAAAACCCTTCCGCTCGCAACTTCCGCATGCCGATTACACCGGCCCGCCGTTTGCGCCACCGAATCCAAACCAGCCAGCGCCCGTATCGCCCCGCCAAAACTAATGTCCACCCCGGCTTCAATCAACTGCGTGCTTACACACACAACCCGCCTCTTTGCCTCTAGTCCGTCCCGGATCTCCTTCAGGACTCGCATTCGATGCGCCGCGCACATCCCCGTGCTAAGGTGGTACACGTCTATCCCATCCATCCGCGCGCGACACTCCCCATATACCGCCAGCGCCTCCTTCTTCGTATTCACCACAATCAGACAACTCCCCGCCTCGGCAACAGTCGTGGCCGCTAGTTCGGCTACCTCCCCGTACTCCCAACCGCCCGCTTTTCGCTTGTCCACAATTTCCGTGCGTCGTAGCGTGTCGAACAACTGCTCGACATCCGGCACGATCTCCGCCTCCGGCGCCAGCCGTATCCGGCCCTTTCTCGGGTCTACCAGATGCAGCAGTGGCTGCGTCGCGGTACATAGGACCACCGTCGCGCCGCAGTGTTCCGCCAGGAAGTTCACCGCGTTGTTGAAGAGGTGGACACAACGGATCGGTAGCGCCTGCGCCTCGTCAAAGATGATCACCGCATTCGCCAGTTGGTGCATCCGCCGTACTCCCCGTGTTCCCTTCCCGAAGAGCGATTCCAAAAACTGCACCGATGTCGTGAAGACCACTGGAGCGTCCCAATTCTCCGTTAGCAGTTTGCTGCGGCTCGTCTGCTCCACGGGATCCAGGTTGCCATGGTGCTCTAGTACCACACTCCCAAATGCTTCACCTTCCGCTTCCAACACCCGCCTCACAACTTCCGCATTCTGGTCAATAATCGATATGTATGGGCTTACATAAATTACCCGATCCATTTTCCAACGATCGGCATGGTGCAACGCGAATCGAAGGCTAGACAACGTCTTTCCTCCGCCTGTCGGTACTGTAAGTGTATAGACGCCTCGTGGACGGTTCGCCGCCGTCAGACAATACCCGGCCACCTGCCTCCGGACTTCTCCAATTGGTGTCGACGCCCCTATTCGCTCCAGTTCCGCTTCCGTTCGATCGATCAGAACCCGCCACCCCACGTATCGCCCTCGTTGCCGCGTGGCCCCGGAATCACCATCGGCGGAATCCGCCGTATCCGTACGGTCCGCGTCAATCAACCCGCTAAACAGGAACCGGAGCAATAGCCCTACATGGAAGGGGCGAAGACTCTTTTCCTCTTCTTTCAAGGCAATCTCCTCCGCCTTCTTGCCAAATCGGACCACTAGGCCGTCATCTTCCAATAGCGCTATCGCTCGCTCCCGCACACGCGCATCGGCTTGTTCCCACGCTTCAACCTTGTGGGTCTTGGCTTCCTCCTTTTGCATCCGCGCTGTCAACTTATCTTTCCCATTTGGCGCCAGACAGTCGATAATCCCGCTATGATGCGAGGCCACGCACACGGCAAGCATCTCGGCATAGATCCCTGCTAGCTTCCCGCGCTTCTTCCAGGCGTCCCAAATCACCTGGGCCCCCGCAGTGGCATGGTCTACCGTTCCCCGTTCCGCGTCTCGCAAACGGGCATCGGTCTCAATCGACATCCTTCGCAAGTAGTCTTGAAACTGATCTGAGTATTTTCCAAGGTCGTGCAGCAGCCCAAGCAATTCGCCCGCGCCGCCCAATCCCACTTTGGACGCGTTCCGCTCACACAACACCGAGACGCCGAGCAGGTGGTCCTCCAGCCTCTGCCCGCCGCTCTGGCCGTCACTATGCGCAAGCTTTGGAATCATAGCTGCCTCTTCCTGGTTCCGCCGTTTCCAATTGCCGGTACGCGTCGCACACCACACTACGCCACAATACCGGCCACGCGTTTCCACAGCCGCTCCCAACAGCTGCTACGATCCCCCATTCGCTGTCGCCCTCCCGGCCTCGGTCCTGCCCCTCAATTCCCGGAGGTTCGACGGTCTCCACCCGTTCCTGACAGATTCCGGCGCTACGAGTCACAACGTCGCAAGAGACGAGTTCCCAATACCGGCGGGCTGCGGTGGCACGGAGCCGATTCGGTGTGTGCTGAACCCCTCGGCACCTCGCCATCATTCTGCCGGTCAATGCAACCGCTCCAATTGGACGCCCATTTTCCACCATTTGACGGCGATTCCTCGAAGTGAACCAGGAACAGGAGGCCGTTTATGAGTGTTAACTATGCTCAATCTAACAGCGTTTTCAGGCAAAGTCAAAACGTAGTTTCAAGCCATATGTGCCGGATAAATTGGTCCCTCTTGCCAACCACTTGTCTCTTGCAACTACCCATTCTCCACGCGCCTATCCAGCGGTGGGAGTCGATTCAGTGCGCAATCTCCTCCGCCAGAGGCGTCCGGGGGCGGCGCCTCGGAGCGGCGAGTTGCCGCCGGAATACCACTGACATTTCCACCAGTCACAACACTCGAAAATAATCCCCAACCCCAACAAACCAAATCACATACCAGCCGCCACCCCCACCCCAAACCACCGGAAAAACTGGACAAAACCGTATAATGGAAGTAGAGTGAGCGCCTCGCCCTCCCTCCCCCCACACCCGGAGAAGCTCTCCGGCCATTACGGATACGAGGTCCGCTCCATGGCCAAACTCCCCCCGGCTCGCTTCATCGAACTCAACATCGAAGCCGCCAACGCCACCCAACCGCTCACCGAACTCGAAAAGTTTTTCGCCCTCGAACTCACCCACGCCTCCTGGGAACTCGAACGCGTCCGCGCCAACCAGCCGGCAACCGCCGCCGAACTCCGTCTGCACGCCGCCTACACCCGTGCCTCGCGCAATTGGAACCGTGCCCGTCGCGAACTCGCCGCCCTCCAGGCCGCCCGCGTCAGCCACGCCTCCCGTCTCTCCCCTTCCCGGCAGCGGACTGCCGCCGCCACCCCTCTTGCCGACGCCACCCGCGTCCCCATGCCCAAACTCGCCAACAAAATGGCCGACCTCACCCTCGAACTCATTCAGAAGGGGAATCTCCCCGTCGAAGCCGTTCGTCTCATGTCCGAACAGGAGGCTCGTTAGTCATGTCCTCCCCAGCCCAAGTCCTTGCCAACCAGGCCAACTCCCGGCACTCCACCGGCCCCAAAACCGTCGAAGGAAAGGCGAAGTCGTCGCGCAATAACCTCCGTCACGGCCTCTCGCTCGGCGTACTCGTCCTCGATGAGGCTGCCCGCGCTCGGTTTTGCGAGTTCGAAGCCAAAATGCGCGCCGAACTCAAGCCCGAAGGCTTCATGGAGTGCGAGGCATTCCAGCAGTTCATCGACGCCGCCGCCCGTCTGGACAAAGTCCGGGACCTCCTGGCCGCCATCTACGCCAAATGCTGTGACGACCCGCTGGTCGTCCCCGAAACCGAGGCCGAAATGGCCCAACTCATTCGCTACCGCGCCGCCGCCGAAATGGCCATCTATCGGTCCGTCCGGATTCTGCGGGAACTCCAGACCACGCGCTTATTCCGGCTTTTCCACGTGACCCCGGAGGAGCAGCTCGTCATTCCGCCCCTCGTCAGACCGGGTTTGAAGATGTTTGTTGACGGCGCCCTCTACGGCCACAACGACCGCGAGCTCTTCTACAACATCCACGGTGCCGAGACGTTCTGCCTTCGCCTCCCCTGGCTCCCGCCCGGTCCGCCGGCGTTTGACCAATTTGCGAGTTCGAACCCAATCGCCGCCTGACGCGGCGGGCACCCAACCACCGCGCCACCGCCGGTGGCGCACCGCATCACCGTATGGCGCGGCCTGCGCTGTACCTCGAGGCATTCTTCGGCTACGGCTACTGCCGCGGTAGCGGAGTGCTATCGTCCGATGTTGTTCTGCGTTTTGTTTCAGGCCGTACCTGCGAAGGACTTCCGGCCACTCGATCTGTGACAACTGAATATACCTGCTTCCGGGTCTGGCGAACCCGAAATCCCCGCGCACCCGGCAGACCGTTGCCGGGAACGTCGTGCGGATTACTTTTTCGGTAGCGCGGAGGCCAGCTCTGTTTTGACGGCAGAGTTGGCCTGTAACCCCGCGCCAGAATCAGCGAGCCCTCGACACGCAGCCCGACTGCGGGGATATCACTGGACGGTACCCCCAGCCACAAACCGCGGGCCGGGAAACCCCATATGCACATCCCCACCCCCACATCGGGTCACGCCCCTGTTCCCATCTGTAACCCCCGCGCAAACCGCGGGCTGGGAACCCCACATGCAAAACACCTCCCGACGGGACATGTTTTAACATGTCCCAAGGCGCACGGCATCCCCACCCCACATCGGGTTACGCCCCTGTTCCCATTTGCAACCCCCGCCGCAATCCGCGGGCCGGGAACCCCCACATGCAAAACACCCCCCGACGGGACATGTTTTAACATGTCCCAAGACGCGCGGCATCCCCACCCCACATCGGGTCACGCCCCTGTTCCCATCTGTAACCCCCGCCGCAAACCGCGGGCTGGGAACCCCACATGCAAAACACCTCCCGCCGGGACATGTTTTAACATGTCCCAAGACGCGCGGCATCCCCACCCCCACAACGAGTTACGCCCCAGTTCTACCCGCGCCCCAGGCTCGGCGGCGCCGCTTCCGCCTGCTCCCTTTCCGTGCTTCTCCGCAACCCCGAGGAACACGGCGAGTTACAGGCCGAGCAATCCGGCCGAGCAGTCGGCGTCCGCGCAGGTACTCCCGCCCTCCCTGCGCTTCTATTTCCGCCGGCGAGCCATCGCCATCCCGGCCAGCGCCAGCCCCGTCAACGCATACGTCGCCGGTTCCGGTACCCCCGACGCGTTCACCGCCATGTTTGTCAGCGTCAGTTGCGGATCGGCCAACAGAAATGGTCCGGCCAGTTTCTCCTCCGGAACCAGCGACAC
>JAEUQC010000119.1 GCA_016789905.1 Bryobacterales bacterium
TCGCTATTGCCGATCGAAAAATCCTCCAGCCCTACGCCCTCAATGTGGGCCCTCGTCTTGTAGATCCGCGCGTTATCTCGCAGCCGAAGCGGATAGCGGGTTGGCGCGTCAATGATGATCTCCTGCTCGCCGTGGTCCACCGCGACAATCTGCCGGTAGAAGATCGCGCCCGGCTGACTGGCTGACCACCATCCCGTCATCTGGTGCTCTTCAATAAACGCTTCCGTGGCGTTCGACCGCACCACAATCCACTCGCCCGGCTGCAGCGTTGCCGTGCTCTGCAGTTTCAAACGCACCGTCGGGTCCGCGTAGTCCTCGCGAAGAGTTACCGTTGAACCTGAGATCAGCGTCGTCCACGAAGCCCCGTTCTGCGGCGCCACCCGAATAATCTCTTTTCCCCGCATGGCCGGCGTGTCGTTGTAGAGAAACGTCACCCCAGCACCCGCCCCGCGCAAAATCACATGGCTATTCTTGATCCACAATGCAAACGCATCGGCCCCAAGGGGCGCGATGCGATACCGGCCCGCAGCCAGCACGACAATGCCACCCCCGGCCGCGCCAGCCGCGTCCAGAGCCGACTGCAACTCCGCCGTCGTGTCCCGCTCCCCGGTGGGGTCAGCGCCAAAATCGGCAACCGCGTCAATCACCAACTCCGCGCCATTGCCCGGCCGCTCCGGAATCGGCTCCTCGCCGCGCCAGTAGCCCGCGTAGCTGAAGTCATGCAAAAAACGGCCCTGCTCGTCTCGGAAACCGGGAGTCCAATCCTCCGGATACAACGCCGACCGCCAACTATCCTGGCCATAGCCGAGCCCGACAAACAGCAGAATCGCCAAAGACACCCGAATCGCCATCGCTGCTCTCATACTACCGCGTCATTTCTTCGCCTCGCCCTCGCTCAGCAGCCAGCCGCCAACGCTCGTCACCACGCTCAACAACAGCGATCCCAGCACCGCCGCCACAAATCCGTCCACCCGGAATCCCGGCACAATCGCCGCCGCCAGCATCAGCATCAGCGCATTGATCACCAATGACATCAGCCCTAGCGTCAACACGCGCAACGGCCACGCGAAGAACTTGATGATGGCCCCCAGCGTCGCGTTAATAAACCCAATCGCCGCCGCCGCGATAAACGCCGCCGTGATTCCGCTAACCGAAACGCCAGGCACAAAATACGCCACCACAAACAGCGCCGCCGCGCTCATCGCCCACCTCAGCAGAAGGTTCGTCATAGGACGACCATTCTACAGCGCGAAAAAATACCGTGTGACGTGGAAGAAAATCGGCGCCGAAAAGCACACCGAATCCAGCCGGTCCAACATCCCTCCGTGCCCTTCCAATAACTGCCCCCAGTCCTTGATTCCCCGGTCCCGCTTAATGGCCGACATCACCAGCCCGCCCAGGAATCCAACCAGCGTGATCAACAACGCCATCGCGCCCGCGCCAATCGGGGAAAACGGCGTGATCTGCCACAGCGCCGCCCCCAGCAGCGTCGCGCTCAATACCCCGCCCACAAATCCCTCCACTGTCTTCGATGGCGAAACCAGCGGCGCAATCTTGTGCTTGCCCAGTAACTTCCCCCAGATATACTGCAACACATCCGAGGCCTGCACCACTAACATCAGAAACACAACCAGCAGTGCCCCCCGCCCCTGATACCCCGGTATCTGTAACGTGAGCAGCGCCGGCACATGCGACAGGCAATAGACACAAATCATCAGGCCCCATTGCGTCTCCGCCGTCCGCTGCAGGAACTTCTGCGCATCCGCGAAGACCGCCGACAGGATAGGTATCGTCAAAAACGCATACACCGGAATGAAAATCGCGAACAGCCCATACCACTGCACGCCAATAAGTAAGTACTGCACCGGCAGCGCCAAAAAGAAACTCACAAACAACGCCATGTGATCGGCTCGCCGCACCGGCGTTTGTGTCACAAACTCCCGGAACGCCAGGAACGATAACAGGCCGAACAGAGCGACAATGGCGCCATTCCCGGCTAACAACACGCCCCCGGAGATTGCGATCATCACCCACCACGCCCGAATTCGCGCGTTCAGGTTGTCCACCGCCGTCCCTCCGGAGCGCCGGTGCAGCGCATAGCCCACCGCCGACGCAACTAGAAGCGCTACGCCCAGCCCGGCAAAGATGAGCACAGCCTCGTGTGGCATGTTCATTGTGGTGGTTGCAACTCCAGCATGGCGTTTCGCAGGCGAAGCAGAAAGGTCTCTTTCTCCTCCCCCTCCAATAGGCGCAGCGGCGCGCCAAAAGTCATCGAACAAAGCAGCGGAACCGGAAAAAACATGCCCTTCGGCATCACTCGGTAAGAATTATCGATCCAAACTGGCACCAACTCAACCTCCGGCCAATCCTGTGCGACATGAAAAATGCCGCTCTTTAACGGCAATAGCCCTTCGCCCGGGCCGCGCGTGCCTTCGGGAAAGAAGATAAGCGAGTCGCCCTGCGCCAGCGACGTAAACACCGGCTCCAGCGGCTGCGGCGCCAATCCGCTGCGGTCGACCAACACGCCGCGAAAGACTTCCTGAATCAGGTACCGCCGCACCGGCCCCGCGTTCCAGTAGTCGGCCGCCGCCACCGGCCGCGTCACCCGTCGCAGTCGCGCCGGCAGCGCCGTCCACAGCAGCAGGAAGTCCAAATGGCTGGTGTGGTTGACGCAGTAGATGCGCTGCGAATCCACCGGCGCGCACCCGCTCCAGCGCCCATGCGCGCCCGTCAACAGCCGCAACCCAAATGAGAGGAGCCAGGCAATCATCGCAAGGCGATCACCACCGCGACGAGCTCAATGGCTAACACGATCATCAACTGCCGCCAAAGAAGTAGGGCGCCGCGGCACCGGTCCTGCGGGCTCCGTTCCCGAGGCGTTCCAATCAATCCCGCCCGCGCCAGAAACCCATCCATCTCCGCCGGCGCGACGCCATCCGCGAGCAGGGTAAACAGTTCGGCGTCCAGGCTCACCCGGACCTGTAGGTAGACCAAATAGCCCCAAGCCGCCAGCGCCACGAGCCGTGCCGGACCATGTCCCATGCCTGCCATCACCGCTCCCGCATGGCCGGCGATGGACGCGTGGAATCCTGCGCGCAACAGGCCCGCCGTAGCCCGCCAATCGACGTCAGTCTGCATAAGGAATCTCCGCCCATTGTGTCAAACGTTCCTACTCCCCGCACTGCAAACAGGTGCCGCTACCCAAAAAAGCCGCATCCATCGGTGGCTCCGCCCTCGACCCTTCGTTGCGCCCAACCGAGCCTCCTCGAAGACCGTGCGCACCGAAACGAGGCACTCCGGCACGTTCCGGTCTGCCCAATACGGACAGATGGGGTCAAACGGCCCCAGCGGACGTTGCTTCACCAAGCGATCCGGACCATTCTACCCACACCGCCTATTGCTGCACCCGATTAATCACACGCTGCGTTTCAGATGCGCCCCATCGGTGGGCTCTCTCAAACAGCCATCCATTCCCTCGTCGTTACCGTACCAAACGCCATCGCTCGTGCCCCTTGCCCGCTCGCTCAGTGCGCGTTTTCGCTCGCGCCCTTCGCCGTACACCCTCGCCGCGCATAATCGCCGCGCACCATCGCCCGTGCCCTTCTCTGCGCGCCCTCGCCACGCGCAACGGCTCAATGCCTTCGCCGTCCACAACTGCCCGTGCCTCTCGCCGCGCGCATTCGCTCACGCCCTCGGCGTGCACCATCGCCCGTGCCCTCCTCTGCGCACCATCGCCACGCGCCTTCGCTCACGCCCTCGGCGTGCACCATCGCCCGTGCCCTTCCATGC